>NZ_JARAMM010000006.1:0-287784 GCF_028807335.1 Sulfitobacter sp. PR48
CCCTGTGGATATATTGCAATTAAGGGTACAGAATCTGCCGAAAACGCTTCCAATCCGCAGAATCTGATTAATTAGGGTACAGTGACAGCGGCGGTAAGGCATTGCAAAGAGCGCGGAGGCGTTTGATGGCATCAGATATCTGCGAAAGAATCATGATTTCAACTGGTTGCCACTTTTGATCCGAAGCCTGTCTTTTGCTTTGGGTAGGCTGACAAAAAGTTCTGCTTCACAGCGGCACCTTGCCGAGGAAATCACACACGGCGCTGTCAAATGCGGCGCTACAATCGACGTTGACTGAATGCCCGCCTTCCAGATCGGTGATGCCGATGGAGGGATGCATGCGCGACAGCCAGTTCCGAATGGGTTGAAACTTGCTCTCTTTCACGCCGTTGATCAGCATGGCAGGCACCCGCAGTTCTTGCAGGCGGTGCTGGACGGACAGTCGCGGCAACCCTTCGCCCAGCAGAAGGGCCAAACCGTCAGGATCGGTGCCATCTGCATCCCTGGTCAGCGCGGCGCGCAGGTCGGCGGGGAAGCGGCGCGCGTGGACCGGATGATAGGGCAGGCCGCGCAGCGCGTCGGCGCCATTGGCTTTCAGCGCGTTGATGCGTTTGGCATTCGCTTCTTTCAGCTCATCCGGCCAGTCATGCCTGAGCGCGGCATTGGCGTTGGTGAACACCAGCGCGCCACTGTGCTGCGGCAGGTCAAGCGCATAGCGTAACACAAGCCCGGCACCAAAACTCTGACCGCAAAGGTGCCACCGTTCTATACCCAGCCCCTGCCGCAAGGCGTCCAACTGGCGCACCAGATATTCTGGTTGGGCCTCCGCGGCAGACCTGGGGCTGCCGCTGTCGCCATGCGCGGGCAGATCGACACGGATCCGGCGAAAGCTCAGCGCCAGGCTTTTGTTCGGTTCCCACAGGCGGCGGCTGACAAGCAGACCATGTACCATCAGCAGCGGGGGAAGCCCCATGTCGGGATCGGCGGAACAGGCGAGCGGCATGGATCAGGGGCTTTCCGAAGTTACCGGCACGGCGCGGCCTTCATCATCCAGGGCCACGAAGGTAAAGTTGGCTTCGGTCACCATTTCGCTTTTGTCCGACTGTCGCGGGCGCCGCCATGCGTCCACATGGATCACCATCGACGTGCGCCCGACCTTGATCAGGGAAGCATAAAGCGACACCTCGTCCCCGACCTTGACCGGGCGATGAAATATCATCGCGTCCACTGCAATTGTCGCGCTGCGCCCGCCCGAGGTCAGGGCGGCGACATTTCCGGCGGCAAGGTCCATCTGGCTCATCAGCCAGCCGCCAAAGATATCTCCGGCAGGGTTGGTATCTGCCGGCATTGCGACTGTGCGAATGGTCGGGTTGCCCTGCGGCGGCGGATCTTCGCGGCCCATCAGGTCAGGCTTCCGAGGTTGGTGCCTGTGGCGATCTCTGTGCAGATGGATTGTGTCATTCAGGGGCTCCCTTTCTGGAATCACTGGCGGTGCAATCAGGCTGTTGGCAGGACCAGCCTAACCTTAGGAAGGCTGGCCTGAACCCAACGAATTGTTTGATCACGCCCAACATCAATCTGTCTATACCTGCCCGCAAGAGACGTCCGAAGGGGCGTCGCCAATGGGAGGAGGTCTGAACAATGTCGGTTGTAACCTGTGAGATCCATGGCGCGGTGGCGCATGTGGTTATAGACAACCCACCGGTAAATGCCCTGTCGCAGCAGGTGCGGGCCGGACTGGCAGCCGCCTGTTCCGACATTGCCCGGCAAAAAGATGTGCGGGCCGTTGTTCTGTCATGCGCCGGGCGCAGTTTTGTTGCGGGCGCGGATATCCGCGAGTTGGGTCAGACACCGCAGGAGCCGTTTCTGCCGGATGTTCTGGCCCTGATTGAAAACGCGGCGGTGCCTTGGGTCGCGGCGGTGCATGGGACGGCCCTTGGCGGCGGGCTGGAGTTGGCGATGGCCTGTCACGGGCGGGTTGCATCGACATCTGCAAAGCTCGGGCTGCCCGAAGTGTCGCTGGGGATCATTCCCGGGTCAGGCGGGACGGTACGGCTGCCGCGTTTGGTGTCGATGGGTGATGCGGTTCAACTGGTGACAACTGGTAAGCCGGTGGCGGCGCAGGCGGCAAAAACCATGGGGCTGGTCGATCGGCTGTGTGCCGAGGATGTGGTGAAAGAGGCAGAGAGCCTTGCGCTTGAATTGGCGGGGCAGGGTGTGCCGCAAGCGACACGCGCGCGCCCGCTCGTTGCAGGACCGGCGGTCGACTGGGCGGCCAGGGAAGCAGAGTTGCGCAAACGGTCACGCGGTGCTGTGGCGCCGCTTGAGGCATTGGGTGCCCTGCGGGATGCTCAGAGCCTGGGCGTGGTCGAAGCCCTGTCGGCAGAACGCGGGCGTTTCCTGCGTCTTGCCGCCTCAGAGGAGGCAGCCGCGCTGCGTCACATCTTCTTTGCGGAACGCGGTGCGGGCCAAGGCCTGAAAACCGCGCTGGCCGAACCGGCGGACCTGTCGCGGGTCGGTGTCATCGGTGGCGGCACGATGGGGGCTGGGATTGCCACGGCGCTGTTGCTGGCCGGATCACAGGTGCATCTGGTCGAACGGGATGCGTCAGCGGCCGAAACGGCGGGTGCGCGTGTTGCGGATACCATCGCGGGCAGTCTCAAACGCGGCGTGATCTCGCAGGACAAGGCGGATGCGGCGCTGGCGGCACTTGGCACCGGGCAGGATTACGCCGCGCTGGCCGGTTGCCCGCTGGTGATCGAAGCGGTGTTCGAGGATCTGGACGTGAAGCGTGAAGTATTTAACAAGCTGGACGCCGTGATGCCCGACGACGCGGTGCTGGCGACCAACACATCCTAT
Source organism: Sulfitobacter sp. PR48 (assembly GCF_028807335.1). NCBI lineage: Bacteria > Pseudomonadati > Pseudomonadota > Alphaproteobacteria > Rhodobacterales > Roseobacteraceae > Sulfitobacter > Sulfitobacter sp. PR48. The sequence goes on from NZ_JARAMM010000006.1 coordinate 2,860, forward strand.
CTGGATGTGAACCGGCTGGCCGAAACAACCCGTGACCCATCGCGCATTCTTGGGCTGCATTTCTTCTCACCGGCTCACGTGATGAAACTGCTGGAAGTTGTACGGGGCGACGCCACCGGCGCACGCGCCCTTGCGACCGGCGCGGCCTTGGCCAAACGCCTGCGCAAAGTGCCGGTGGTGGCCAGGGTTTGCGACGGGTTCATCGGTAACCGGATCATGGCGGCCTATCGGCGTGATTGCGAATTCATGCTGGAAGAAGGCGCGCTGCCACAGCAGATTGACGCCGCGATGGAGGGCTTTGGCTTTGCGATGGGGCTCTACAAGGTCCAGGACATGAGCGGGCTCGATATTGCCTGGGCGCAGCGCAAGGCCCGTGCGGCGACAAGGCCCGCCGATGAACGCTATGCCCGGATCGCAGATAACCTTTGCGAAGCGGGGCGGTTGGGGCGCAAGGCCGGTAAAGGCTGGTATAATTACGCCAGCGGCGCAGCGGTGCCCGACCCCGAAGTGGAGAAAATCATCCTCGCAGAAAGCGCGCGTGCGGGCCGGACCCGCCGCGACTTTACGCCAGAAGAGATCATGCAGCGGATCCTGAGCGTCATGCAGGCCGAGGGACGGGCGATCCTGAACGAGGGGATTGCAGAAAGCGCGGCGGATATCGACGTTGTGATGGTGCTGGGCTACGGCTTTCCGCGTCACAAGGGTGGGCCGATGTTTATGGCCCGTGGTTGAACGCTAGGCAGATTTCTGCGGGTTCTGCGGAAAGCGGCGCTCAAAGATGCCCTCGGCAATGCGGTTCTTGAGGATTTCGACAGAGCCGCCGGCGATCATCCATCCCCGGGTACGGCGCAGGCAATATTGCGCCGTACTTTCCTCCGAAAAGCCAGCGCCGCCCATGATCTGAAGCGCCTCATTGGCAGCGAAATATCCCGCTTCGTTACATGCCAGTTTGGCCAAGGCCGTGTCCCGGGCATCCGGCAGGCCGTCTCGCGCATTGACGGCGGCGCGCATCAGCAAAAGCTGCGCGGATTCCAGTTTGAGCGACATCTCTGCGAACTTCCATTGCAGGCCCTGAAACTCGCAGAGCGCACGACCGAATTGTTTGCGCTCTGCGGCGTGATCGCGGGCAAGTTTGAAGGCATGCCGCCCGACTGCCACGGCGCGGGCGGCGTTGCCCAGCCGTTCGATGTTGAAACCCGCCATCTGCTTGCGAAAGCCGCCGGGGCCCAGCACCAGGTTTTCGGCCGAAATCCGGACGTTGTCGAAATAAAGCTGTGACCAGTCTTCACCGTTCATGAAGGTCGAGGGTTGTCCCACGACGAAACCCGGTGTTCCCTTTTCGATCAGCACGGACCCGATGCCATCCAGACCCGGACCAAAGCGGACATAAACGAGAAAGACTTCGGCTTCACTGCTGTGCGTGCCGAAGATCTTGGTGCCGTTGATCAGGTATCCGTTGCCATCTGGTGTGGCGGAGGTTGTCATCTCGGTCGCGGCGGAACCCGCCTGGGGTTCGGTCATCGCCAGGGACATCACGGCACGGCCCTGGAGGATCGGCACCAGATAGCGGGCCTTCTGATCTGCGGTGCCGTATTCGGCAAGGGTACGCATGGGACCGAAGTTGCCGGCTTGTATCACGTCGCCGCTGCGCGGGCAGGCCTCGGCAACGGTCTGCAAGGCAATCAGCGCATCCACAAGCGTGCCGCCGATGCCGCCATCGGTTTCGGGCAGGGGGATGCCCATCAGGTCAAGCTCCGCCATGCGCTTTGCAATTTCCCAGGGATAACCGGACGCGCGGGCGCGTCTGGCCGCCTCCGGCGCCAGTTCGCTACGTGCAAACCGGGCAACATTGTCCCGGAACATCTGTTGATCTTCCGTGAGGTCAAAATGCATGTTGCAACCTTCCTTGTGCCTGTTCGGCTTGCAAAGTACCCTGATAAAAAGTCTGTTGAACTTGCTATTTATCACATGAGGCAAATCTGAGGTTATGGAACGAGGATTGTCGCGGTTGCCTTTGAATCCGATGCGTGCCTTTGCGGTGGCATCACGGCACCGCACATTTACCGCAGCGGCCCAGGAACTGGGGGTGACGCAGGTAGCGATCAGTCGCCAGATTGCATTGTTGGAGGATTACCTTGGCGTCCCGCTTTTCGACCGCGATGGTCGGTCGGCGAAACTGACAGATATTGGGCGCGCTTACGGGCAAGAGATTGCCATGCATTTCGAGGGGCTGGAAACGGCAACGGCCCGTTTGCTGAACATAGAAACCGCGAATACGATCCAGTTGCGGATCTATCCCAGCGTCGCGCATTACTGGCTGTTGCCGCGTTTGTCCCGTTTTACGGATCAATATCCGGGTCTGCGGGTGCGCATGGATACGCAGGTGGCACCGTTGGACTTTCGCGGCACGCAGCTTGACGTGGCAATCCAGCTGGGAACAAGCCCCTTGCGCGATGCCCGCTCACGCAAGCTGTTCGACGAGCGGGTGGATGTGGTTTGCGCACCGGCCTATGCCACGCGGATGGGGCCATTCGTTGAACCACAGGCGGTGGCGGGGGGTGATCTGCTGCATTCGCATTATCGGCGGCGGGCATGGGACGATTGGGCGCGGGCCTGCGATGTGGCGCTTGATCAGGCATCGGGGATCGAATTTGACAGCTCGCTTTTGACGTATAGTGCCGCCGCACAGGGCTTTGGACTGGCGATTGGTCAGGTGGATCTTCTTGCCGGAGAACTGGCCGCAGGGAGGTTGGTTGCGCCGCTGAACCAGCCGGTTCTGACGGGACAGGCCTTTCATGTCGTGTGGCCCACGACATTGTCGGTCAGCACAAAAACCCGCCGATTCATTGATTGGTTGCTGAAGGAAGCGGGTGAAATGCCGGAGTTCTTCAAGCGGGGGGCCTGAATTTCCGCTTAAGTCATTGATTCATATCTATGAAATCTTGACTAACTGAATGGGTGCTGTCGGCTAACCAATGCTCAGTTCAACTATCGTCCGCTTTGCGGTCTGTATGCTGCCGGAGGAGACGCAGATCTGAACGAAAGTTCGGGGCTGCGAAGGGAGGAATACATGGACGATATTTTGAAGAACGACAAAGGCTGGCGGTTTCAGCTGGGCCTTCTGCGTGGTGCATCACCGGTTATCGACTTGATAGGTTCTGTGGTGTTGTTCGGCATCTTCTGGGTTTATCTCCGGTCGTCGCTGGCGCTGCCACCGCCGCTGAACGATATCGATATCGGCGCGGGCGGTTTCCCGCGGTTGTTGGCGCTGGCGACGCTGGTTGCCATTGTCGCCATGGCGATCAGCGCAATTTACCGTCTGCTTGACCGTGTGCCGGTCAACTGGGTCTCGGTGCGCCGTCCGGTGTCTGTGGCGCTGACCATTGGTCTTCTGATCCTTCAATCCGTTTACTTTGAACAGTTGGGTGCGCTGCCCTGCGTGTTGCTGTTCGGCCTGCTGACCATGCTCGCTTGCGGCGAACGGCGCGTGCTCCATCTGATCGGTGTGCCGATTGCGCTGGCCGCTTTCATTTATGTGGTCTTCGTGCTTGCGCTGCACGTCAACCTGCCCTGAGGAGTGATGAATATGCTGGCTAATCTCGCACTTGGCTTTTCCGCTTTTGGTGATCCGATGGTTTGGGGCGCGCTCGTTTTCGGAGCGCTTGTGGGCTACCTGATCGGGGCCATCCCCGGCCTCGGGCCAAGCCTTGGGGTGGCCTTGCTGATCCCGTTTACCTATGGCGTCGATCCGGTGGTTTCCATCGTCGGCCTTGTCGCGCTCTATGCGGCGGCAGAATATGGCGGTGCGATTACCGCCGTGCTGATCAACTCGCCCGGGACCGCAGCCGCAGTTGCAACGGCCTGGGACGGCTATCCCTTGACCCAACAGGGACGCGCTGGCGAGGCGCTGACCGTCTCGATCATCTCGTCCGGCGTTGGCATCTTCGTTTCGACCGGTCTGCTGATCCTAACTGCGGTGCCGTTGTCGGAATTCGCGCTGAACTTCGGACCGGGAGAATACTTTGGTCTTGCTCTGGTGGGCCTCAGTCTGGTTGCCGGTCTGTCGGACGGGTCGCCGATCAAGGGTATGGTTGCCATGGGCATCGGTCTTGCGATGGCGACAATCGGTCTGGATGTGCAAATCGGCGTGCCGCGCTTTACCGGCGGGAACTACGAATTGTTCGAGGGCCTGCCCTTGGTGCCGGTTCTGCTGGGGCTCTACGCGCTGTCCGAAGTGCTGTTCATGATCGAAGAAGGTGCATCCGCCAAGATCAAGAGCGCGGCAGTCGGCGGGTTGGCGTCCATCCCCTACAAGGCCGTAAAGGGGCTGAAGGTTGTGATCGTGCGCAGCTCTCTTCTGGGGTATGTGATCGGGGTCATTCCGGGGGCCGGGGCGTCCATCGCATCTTTCGTGTCCTATGCGGTAACCAAACGCTTTTCGAAAAAGCCGGAGCTGTTCGGCAAGGGATCGCTCGAAGGTGTCGCCGCTTCCGAGGCTGCGAATAACTCGGCCGTTGCGGGGGCCATGGCACCGCTGCTTGCCCTGGGCATTCCCGGTTCGGCCACCACCGCCGTGATGATCGGTGCACTGATGGTCCAGGGCATTCAGCCCGGCCCGTTGCTGTTCACCCGCACCCCCGAGATTCCCTATACGGTGTTTGCATCGCTGTGGATTGGTGTGCCGGTCATGATCTTTATCGGCCTGGCGGGTGCGCGGATCTGGGCGAAAGTGGCCAATATTCCGCGTCCGGCGATTGCGGCCATCGTGGCGGGCATCTGTTACGTCGGCGCTTATTCGTCCGAAACCACCATGTTCCCGGTTCACGTCATGACCGCCTGCGGGATCATGGGATATGTTCTGCGCAAGCTGGGCGTGCCGCTGGCACCGATCATTCTGGCGATGGTGCTGGGCGAAATGATGGAGACCAACTTCCGCCGTGCGCTGATTTCGAACCAAGGCGAGTGGGACATTTTCTATACGTCACCGATGACCGTCATCCTGCTGCTGATCGCTCTGCTGGCCTTTGCCGTACCCGGAATTGCAGCGCTGCGCGCCAGACGCGCAAGAGCCGAGAAGGCTTGATGTAGAACCCAGGCGATTTGCCCAAGAAAAAGGTACGGATCGCCTGACCAACCCTCAGTTCACACCGGGGATCAAACATTCGAAACTAAAGACACGGCTCGAAAAAGCCACGCTAGTAAAGTTCAGGGAGGAACCAAGCATGTCAGTCTTCAATTTCAAATCCGCAGCCATCGGCCTTGTCGGTGCTGCCGCCTTCGCCATTGGCCTGTCAGGGGAAGTAAAGGCCCAGGACGGATGGCAACCCGAAGGCCCGGTGAACGTCGTTCTTCACACAAAGCCCGGGGGCGGTGTGGATGTTTTCGCCCGTACCCTCGCCAAGGAACTGGAGCCGCTGATCAACCAGACAATCGTCGTGGTTAACACCCCCGGTGGGGGCGGGGCCTCGCAAATGGCCAAGGTCAGGGCCGCCAAGCCCGACGGGCTGACATTGGGTGTGAACACGGTAACGCATTTCACCGGCATGCTGACCAACCTGCGTGGCACGTTCACCTCGGAAGATTTCGAATGGATCGCCCTGGCTCAAGAAGATCCGATCATGTTCTTCGTTGCCAAGGATTCACAATTGAACGACCTGAAGGACCTGGTGGCGCTGGCCAAGGAAAACGGCGGCGAGGTCAATATTGGCGGCTTCGGCCCGGTGGGCTCGATGCAGAATATCGGGATGACCATGCTGGAAGAATCCGCAGGCGTGAAATTCAACTGGGTTGCGTTTGAATCCACCCCCGACATCATTGCTGCCGTTCTGGGCGGGCATGTGGATGTGGGCGTTTCGAACCTTGGCCCGGCCCTGACCTTCTTCGAGGCCGACCGTCTGAAAGGACTGGGTGTTCTGGGAGAGAAACGTCTGAAGACGCTGCCCGACATGCAAACCTTTGGCGAGCAGGGTTTTGACGTCGATACAAGCTGGATCCAGGTGCGCGGCGTCTTTGGCCCGAAAGGTATGCCGCTGGAACTGCAGCAGCAGATTGCGGATGCAATTCACAAGGCGATGGCCACCGACAGCTACCAGACCTACGCCCGTGCATCAGGTGTCGAAGACAGCGACTACGGTCCGGAGGAATACGCAGCTTTTGTCAAGAATCTGACCGCAGTGGCCGAAGCGCAGCTGACTGCCGCCGGGTTGCTCAACAACTGATACGGCGTCGCCCGTCGGGCAGTGGCCTGGCGGGCGGCACATGCAGAATTTTCCAAAGGTGCGATGGGTCAGATGAACGGTGCATTTACAGGATTGCGGGTGGTTGACACGACCCATGTGCTCGCAGGGCCCTTTGCCAGCTACCAGCTGGCACTGCTGGGGGCCGAGGTGATCAAGGTTGAATCGCCAAGCGACCCGGATCAGGCGCGTTTTCAGGGGTCTGATCGTGACCTTGTCAGGGCGGGGATGGGCACCGCCTTTCTGGCGCAGGGCGCGGGCAAGAGCGCACTTGCGCTGGATCTGAAGACCGAAGCGGGGCGTGATGCCCTGCGGTCTCTGATCGCCACTGCGGATGTTTTTGTTGAAAACTACCGGCCGGGCGCATTCGACAGTCTCGGGTTGGGATATGAAGAGCTTTCGCAACTCAATCCCAATCTGATTTACTGTTCGATCTCGGCTTTTGGGGCCATGGGCCCGCGCCGGGAACAGACCGGCTATGACAACGTCATACAGGCATTTTCCGGCATCATGGACCTGACCGGACACGGCGACAACCGCCCGCTGAAATGCGGCGCGCCGGCTGTTGATTATGCGACTGGGCTGACAGCGGCCTTTGCCATCACCGCAGCCCTGTTTCAGCGCACAAGCACCGGTCGCGGCCAGTTTATCGACGTGTCGATGCTGGATGTGGCGCTGACCTTGCTGACATCGCATGCCACGGATTTCCTGTGGTCGCACAAGCATCCCACCGCCAAGGGCAACAAGTTCTCTTTCGCGACATTGGGGATGTATCATACATCCGACACCGAAATTATGATCGCGGCCTCGAACCTGACGCAGCAAAGGCGGCTTTGGATCGCGCTTGGCCGCGAGGATCTGGTGAAAAAGAACAACATCGAGCGGCTGGAAGATTTCGAGCGCGAATACGACGCTTTGTCCACCATCATCAAAAGCATGCCCGCCGCCTATTGGGAGACCTTCCTGAACGAGCGGCGCATTCCGGCGGCCCGCATACGTCGTATGGAAGAGGCACTTTGCGACCCCCAGGTCGCGGCACGCGGACAGTTTCAGCGGCTGGCAGATCCGCAGGGGCCTGTTGACGGGCTGCGCGTCGCAACCTCTGCCTTCCGCATGTCCGACAGCCCTTCAGGTGTGACGCAGCCACCGCAGCCGGTTGGTGCTCAAACCACAGCCATCTTGCGCGAACTCGGTCTGAAGGAGGCCGAGATCGAAGCCCTTTGTGCCGCCGGGATCGCCAGCCAGGCAGCGGTGGCGGAGCGGCATATGAAAGAGCATGAGCAATGACCCCGCTTGAGAAACTGGCCCGACTGGCGGCAGGGTGGCAAACCTCTCCGCTGAACGATGAAGTGCTTGGCGCAGTGCGACATGCGACGCTGGACTGGTTTGCGACGACATTGCCGGGCACGGTTCGCCCACCTGCCACGTTGCTGGCGGCAGGGTTGCTTGGGGCGGGTGCAGGCAATGCGGTGTGCTATGTGACCGGTGCCCGGGTCAGCGCGCGCGCGGCGGCCTTCATCAACGCGACGGCCAGCCATACCGTCGAATTTGACGACATCTTTCGCGATGGCGGCTATCACCCCGGTTCGCCGACCATTGCGGCCGCGCTGGCCGTGGCGCAGGAGATCGGGGCGACACGCGAAGAATTCGACCGGGCAGTGATTGCGGGATACGAAGTGGGCTGCCGTCTGGCGATGGCGCTGCAACCCAGCCACTACGAGAAGTGGCACATCACCGGCACGGTTGGAACAATGGGCGCGGCGGTTGCGGGCGCAATGCTGTTGAACTGTGACAGCGCGGGCATTGCCAATGCGATTGCCATCGCGTCAAGTTTCGCCGGGGGTCACCAGCAGAACCTGCAAGGGCAAAGCATGGTCAAGGCCATGCACCCCGGACATGCCGCCGATGCCGGACTGCTGGCCGCCTATGCCGCCGCGGCAGGTGCCACCGGGGCGCCTGACAGCCTGGATGGCGCCAAGGGCTATGCCGCGGCCACCAGCATCGGCACCGGCAACTGGGAAGCGGCCTTTGAGGGGGCGGGCGACTGGACTCCGATCACCCGGATGACGGTCAAGATCCACGGGTGCTGCGGCCATATCTTTGCCGCGCTTGACGCATTGGGCAGCCTGCAAAAACAACACGGGTTCGGGGCGGGTGACATCGCCAGCATTCATGTTGAGGGCTATGGCCCCACCAAGGATATCTGCGACCGCCCCGATCCTCAGATCGCGCAGGAGGCGCGGTTCTCGCTGCAATATTGCCTGGCGGCGCAGTTGGTGCTGGGGCAGGTCCGGCTGGCGGCCTTTGAGCCGGACGCGCTGGCCAACCCCGAAATCCGCGCGATCATGCCACGTATCACGGTTGAACGCGCCGAGGATCTGGCGGCGGAATATCCGCGTCGCCGCATGGCCCGTCTGCACCTGACCCTGACGGACGGGCGCAGTTTCAGCCAGTTTCAGCCAACCCGGCGGGGCGACCCGGAACAGCCCATCCGGTTGGACGAACTTGTTGCCAAATACGTTGAACTTGCCGGGCCGGTCCTGCCGCCCGGTGATCTGGATCATCTTCGAGATGTCATTTTGCAGGGTGAAACCCTGCCAATGGACCTGCCCGCAAAAACCGCCGTCGCCTGACGGAAAGAACATCAGACAGAATAGGAAGCCGACATGAATACTGCAGTGAAAGCGCCCGAGTTTATCGCAGTCTCGCATCGCGATGGGGTCGCAACGATTACCCTGAACCGCCCCGATGTGCGCAATGCCATCAACGACGTGATGCGTGCCGAACTGATAGCTGCCTTTGCCGAAGCAGATGCCGATGCCACGGTGCGGGCCATCATCCTGACAGGTGCCGGCAAGGGTTTCTGCTCGGGTGGCGACATCGCGGGGATGCGCGCACGTCTGGATGCACCGAGCGGCGAGGTCGCTTTTAACGGCTGGAAGCGTCAAAAAAGCACGCACAAGGGCGTCGCGGCCATTCACGGTGTCTCAAAGCCGGTGATTGCCGCGGTGAACGGGGCGGCCTTTGGCCTGGGGCTGGACATGGCCTTGTCCTGCGATTTCATCATCGCGGCGCAAGGTGCCAAGATGTCGATGAGCTTTGTCAAACGCGGGCTCGTGTCGGATGGCGGCGGCATGTATTTCCTGCCCCGCCGTGTCGGTCTGGCCAAGGCCAAGGAACTGATCTTTTCGGCCAAGATTGTCGAACCGGACGAGGCGCTGTCGATTGGGATGATCGACAGGATCGCCGCGCCCGAGGATTTGCTGGAACAGGCACACACCTGGGCCAAGGAACTGACCATCGGTTCCGCCACCGCCATCGCCCTGACCAAGGAGATCATCGACAAAACGTTCGAACGCAGCGACGAAGAGATTTTTGCGCTCGGCCGCGAGGCTCAGGCGGTTTGCTACACCACCGCCGAACATCGGAAATCCGTCGAAGATTTCCTTAACAAAGTTTCGAAGTGAGATCAGACAGATGACAACCATCCAAGCCATCCTGAATCCCAAAAGCGTCGCCGTCGTCGGCGCGTCAAATGATCCGGCCAAGCTGACAGGGCGTCCTATTGCCTATTTGCAAGAGCAGGGATTTGACGGCGATATCTACCCGATCAATCCACGTTATGACGAAATTGCGGGCCTGACATGCTATGGCAGCGCAGGTGACCTGCCGCAGGCACCCGATCTGGGGCTGGTGCTGGTGGGGGCAAACCGCGTGATTGACGCGGTGCGTGATCTGTCGGCCAAGGGCACCAAGGCTGCGGTGGTGCTGGCGTCGGGCTTCGGCGAGGCGGGGGAAGAGGGGCGCGCGCGCCAGGAACAGCTGCGCGAAGCCGCGGGCGCGATGCGTTTGCTCGGGCCGAATACCATCGGACTTGTGAACATCACCGACAAGATTCCACTGACGGCAAGCGGGGCGATGGAATCCGACAACTTCCCCGAAGGATCGGTGGCGTTGTTGTCTCAATCGGGTGGCATTCTGGGCTCGCTTCTAAGCCGTGCCGTGGCGCGCGGTATCGGGTTTTCAAAACTGGTCGCTACCGGCAACGAGGCTGATCTGGAGGTCTCGGACTTTCTGGGGGCATTGGCCGAGGATGACGCGACGCAGGTCGTGGCGTTGTATCTTGAGACAATCCGCAATGTGTCGAAATTCCGCGAAGCAGCGGCCAGGGTCATCGCTGCTGGCAAAAGCATTGTCGCCTACAAGGTGGGGCGTTCGGAATCCGGTGCGCAATCTGCCGTGTCGCACACCGGTGCACTGGCGGGCGCTGACGAGGTCTACGATGCCCTGTTTGCGCAGCTTGGCGTGATCCGGGCGCAGACCTTCGCGGATCTGCTGGATATTCCTGCCGCATTGGCCCAGGGCCGCCGCATGAAAGGCCCGCGCGTTGCAATTGTCACATCGACCGGCGGTGCTGCGACTGTGGTTGCCGACAACGTGGGCCTGATGGGATTGGAAATGCCCAAGCCGGACAAGGAAACCAGCGAAAAGCTCTTGGCGCTTGAGCTGAAAGAAGCCGAACTGGATCGCAATCCGATTGACGTAACGCTGGCTGGTCTGCGGCCGGATCTGTTCCGCTCGATCCTGAAAATCCTGGCGGAAAGTCCGTCGTTTGATGCAATTGTCGTGGTCGCCGGCTCGTCGTCGATTGCCCAGCCGGATCTGGTTGCGCAGCCGGTGCTTGAATCCATGGCCCTGACCGAAAAGCCGATCCTGGCCTATGTCAGCCCGGATGCGCCCAACATCGTGCGCCACCTCAACAGCAGCGGCATTCCTGCTTTTGCAGCCCCGGAAAGTTGTGCGTCGGCGTTGAAGGGGTTGTTGCCCAACAGTGGCACGGTGAGCGTGGCCACCTCCAACCTGCGCGATGTGGATTGTTCCGACATCGCTGCCGGGTCGCTGAACGAGGCCGAGGCCAAGAAGCTGTTCGCCCGCTTCGGCGTGCCGGTCACGCGCGAAGTGACAGCAGAGACACCCGAGGAAGCAGCAGTGGCCGCCGCGCAGTTTGACGGCCCCGTGGTCATCAAGATCCTGTCCAGCGAAATTCTGCACAAGTCAGAGATGGGTGGCGTTGCGCTGAACATAGCACCTGCTGACGTTGGTGCCGCCTGTGAAACGATGCTTGCGCGGGTGCGCGCAGCGACAGACGCCAAGATCGACGGCTTTCTGGTGCAGGAGATGATCCAGGGCGGCGTCGAAATGATCCTGGGGTTCAACCGCGATCCGCAGCTTGGGGCCTATGCGCTGCTGGGCGCAGGCGGTGTGACAACAGAGCTTTACAAGGATGTGGCGATCCGCCTGCTTCCTCTGGACCGCGCCAGCGCCCGCAGCATGATTGACGAGATCAAGGCAGGCGCGCTTCTGAAAGGTTTCCGGGGCAATCCGGTTGCGGATGTCGATGCTCTGGTCGAGACGATGATGTCGTTCTCGGCGATGGCAGAGACGCTTGACGGACGTCTGGATGAGGCCGAGATCAATCCTGTCTTCGTTCTGCCTGAAGGGAAGGGCGCGCGTGCGGGTGACAGCCTGGTCGTGCTGCGCTGACGCGTTATTCATCTATTGAAATGGTCTGCCAATGTGCCCTGGGTGCGGTGCATATGGCAGACATTAGGGGGGCATCATGACCGACGTATTTATCTGTGACTATGTTCGTACACCGATTGGCCGTTTTGGCGGCGCGCTGGCTTCTGTCCGCGCTGACGATCTGGGGGCGGTGCCCCTGCGTGCCCTGATGGCGCGTCATGATCTGGATTGGGCGGCGGTCGACGAAGTGATCTTTGGCTGCGCCAACCAGGCGGGCGAGGACAACCGCAACGTCGCCCGGATGTCGGCGTTGCTGGCCGGCCTGCCCGATACGGTGCCCGGCACCACCATGAACCGTCTGTGCGGTTCCGGCATGGATGCGGTCATCACGGCGGCCCGGGCGATCAGGGCGGGTGAAGCTGAACTGATGATTGCGGGCGGGGTGGAAAGCATGTCGCGCGCACCCTTCGTCTTGCCCAAGGCCGAAAGCGCCTTTTCCCGTTCGGCTGAAATTCACGACACCACCATCGGCTGGCGCTTTGTCAACCCGGTGATGAAGGCGCAGTATGGCGTCGATTCAATGCCGGAAACAGCCGAGAACGTGGCCGAGGATTTCGACATCTCGCGCGAGGATCAGGATCAGTTTGCCCTGCGGTCGCAGCAAAAGGCAGGCGTGGCGCAACAGAACCTTCGTCTGGCACAAGAGATCACGCCGGTATTGATACCTCAGCGCAAGGGCGACCCGAAAGTGGTCGACCAGGACGAGCACCTGCGCCCGGACACGACAATCGAGGGGCTTGCCAAGCTGCGCGCGCCGTTCCGCTCGGGCGGGTCGGTGACGGCGGGCAATGCATCTGGCGTGAATGACGGCGCTGCGGCGCTGATCCTTGCAAACGCCGCAGCCGTCAAGGCGCACGGGCTGACGCCTGTCGCACGTATCCTTGGCGGCGCCACCGCTGGCGTGCCACCCCGTATCATGGGGTTCGGACCTGCGCCTGCGTCGCAAAAGCTGATGGCGCGGCTGGGCCTGAACGTTTCCCGGTTCGACGTGATCGAGCTGAATGAAGCCTTTGCCTCGCAAGGACTTGCGACCTTGAGGGCGCTGGGAGTTGCGGATGACGATCCGCGGGTAAACCCCAACGGCGGGGCGATTGCGCTGGGGCATCCGCTGGGGATGTCCGGAGCACGTATCGCAGGAAGCGCTGCGCTGGAGTTGAAAAACAACGGGGGCAAACTGGCCTTGGCGACCATGTGCATCGGTGTCGGTCAGGGTATCGCAATCGCGCTGGAGGCGGTCTGATCCTGAAGGCAGCGCAAGGATGCCTTGTTTATTGGATTTGGTGAATGCTGCTGTTAAGGTGTTGATCTTGGGTGGCTGCACGTCTTGCCGGTTTCGTTGGTGCAAGCTGTTCACAGGCAGCATCCGTGGGTCGGTGCTATCAGGAATTTGATCTATAGATGTCCAGTTCTATCCCGCCACTGAACCCCTTGCGCACCTTCGAGGTCGCCGCACGGCTGTGCAGCCTGACGCTTGCTGCCGACGAGTTGAACGTCAGTCAGGTCGCGGTCAGCCGACAGGTCAAGACACTTGAGGATTATCTGGGCGTGACGCTTTTCCGCCGGATGCACCGGGGCGTGGAACTGACCGATGAGGGGCGTCAATTGTACGAGGGGGTGACCGGTGCCTTTCAGGACATCGCCAACGCCTCGCGCCGGGTGTCGCGCCGGGGACGTCGCGATATCCTGGCGATCCAGTCCTATACCACGTTTTCGCAACGGTGGCTGATTCCGAGGCTGACGCATTTTCACGATCTCTTTCCCAAGATCGAAGTACGGCTGAGTTCGTCAATTGCGCCGGTTGATTTCGAAACCCAGAATCTGGACGCCGCCATTCGCGCAGGCAAGGGGGTCTGGGACGGGTTACATTCCGAAAAGCTGCTTGATGTGGAACTGATTCCGATCTGTTCCCCTGACTACCAGCGCGAGAACCGGCTCGAAACACCTGACGATCTGGCGCGCGCGCGCCTGCTGCATTCGATGGCGCGCCCGACGGATTGGGGCGCCTGGATCAAACGTGTGGGGGCCAATGTGGATCCGGAACCGGGCATACGGTTTGAAAGTTCGGCCCTGGCCTACGAGGCCGCGTCGCTGGATGGTGGTGTTGCGATTGCGGTGAAACTGTTCGTACAGCGCCAGTTGCAGAACGGCAGTCTTGTCGCGCCATTCGCTGACACATGCTACAGCGGAGAGGGATATTTCCTGACCTGGCCGCGCAACACGACACCGTCGCAGACATTGATGAAATTCCTGAACTGGATCCGGGAACGGATTGATCAGGAAGGAAAATCAAGTTCCGAATAACCAGCGGTTTTGTCTGGTCGCGTCCAGGCAAAAGTCTCATCCCATTCTCGCGGCCCGGCTATCGCTGATACCGCGCATGTGATGCCGGGCAATGATGGTGCGGGCACCATTGCCGAGGCCGGGTTGAGGCCGGGATGCATGATGTGACGTCATCGGGGCAAAGCCTGATGACCTCGCCATCGACAATACTGCCGATTGCCGAACGCGTTTGAATACGCCTTGATTGTCCGAAAAATAACCATCCCGGATAAATATCAAGGAGTCACCAACATGGATCGCCGCAACTTTCTGAAAACAACCATTGGCGCATTGGCCGCAAGCCAGATTGCATCGCCGACCTGGGCACAGGGCAAGCCCCTGAAACTGGGTTTCCTCATCCCCAAGTCGGGGCCGGCCGGTATCTTTGGCCCGTCCAGCGAAACCACCACCACGATGGCAATCGAGGAAATCAACGCATCGGGCGGCATTCTGGGCCGCCAGGTCGAGGCGCTTTTTGGGGACGCGGGCGGTGCGCCGTCGGACACGGTTCAGGCGGCCCAGCGGCTGTGGCGGCGCGATGGGGTCGAAGCCCTGATCGGCCAGCACGACAGCGCCTCGCGCGAGGCTGTCGCGGCGATGCTGCGTGGCCAGCTGACCTATGTCTACACGCCGGTGAACGAAGGCGGCTATTGCCACACGAACACCTATTCGCTTGGCGAAACGCCAGATCAGCAACTGGCGCCGGTCATCCCCTATCTCGCCAAGGAACATGGGCTGAAAAAGTGGTACCTGATCGGCAACGATTATGTCTGGCCGCGCGGCACCAATGCGGCGGCCAAGACCTATATCGCGGAAACCGGCGGCGAGATCGTCGGCGAGGAATACCATCCCTTTACCGTCGACAACTTTGACACTTCGCTGACGCGTATTCGGGAAAGCGGCGCGGATGCGGTGCTGATCACGCTGGTAGGCGGTGCCTCGGTGACCTTTAACCGTGCCTTTGCAAGCTTCGGGCTGGACAAGCAGGCGATCCGTCTGGGCACGCTGATCGAAGAGAACACGCTGGCCGGGATCGGCGAGGCGAACAGCAACCGCATGTATTCGACCGCGGGCTACTTCGACGCGCTCGACACCCCGGCGGCGCTGGCGTTCCGCAAGACGTATTACGACCGCTTTGGCGCGGATGCGCCCGTGCTCAATACGTTGGGTGAGGGGTGCTACGAAGGCGCCATGGCCCTGCGTGCGATGTTCGAGGCGGCGGGATCGACGGAGACCGATGCTGTCGCGGCAGCGGCCAATGGCGTCAGCTACACCGGCCCGCGCGGCACGACCACCTTGTCCGAGGGGTTTGCGGCATCCGACATCTATCTGGCCACGGCGAAAGGCGCGGTTTTCGAGATCGTCCAGCGATTTGAAAAAGTCGCACCCGGCAACGCCTGCACCAACGGCTGAATACGATGCAGGAAGCGATCGTCTTCTCGTTGAACGTCAGCTACGGCATCATCAGCCTTGCGCTGCTGGTGCTGGGGCTGGCGATCATTTTCGGGCTGCTTGGCGTGCTGAACATGGCGCATGGCGAGCTTGTCGCCATCGGTGCCTATACCGCCTGGGCGGTCCAGTCCGTCGGCCTGCCCCTGCTGCTTGCCCTGCCCGTCGCGGCAATTGCGGCGGGGGCCATCGGCTGGCTGATGGAGATTTCGATCATCCGTCATCTCTACCGGCGTCCCTTTGACACGCTTCTGGCGACATGGGGCATTTCGATCCTTCTGCGGGAGGCGATCAAGATCTGTTTCGGGCTTGAGTACAAGTCGGTGATCGAGCCTGTCGGGGGCAGCATAACGATCTTGGGCGCGGATTATCCGACCTACCGGATATGGCTCATGGTGGCGGTGGTGCTGGGGTTTGTCGGGCTGTTCCTGTGGTATCGGCGCTCGCATGCGGGCACCCGCGTCAGAGCGATGGTTGCCAATCCGATGCTGGCCTCGGCTGTTGGCATCGAAACGGCGAAACTGGCGCGACGGGCTTTTGTGCTGGGGGCAGCGTCCGCCGGGTTGGCGGGCTGTCTGATGGCACCGCTGATCCGGATCGACCCCTATATGGGCGTGGACTATCTGCTGTCGTCCTTCTTCGTGCTCGTGGTCGGGGGGCTTGGCAGCCTGCAGGGTGTCTTCATCGGCTCCGGCGTCATCGGTGGTGCGGAAACCGCCGCATCGACGATCCTTGGCGGGACCGGCGGTTATGTCACCGTGCTGGTGATCTCCATTCTGTTTCTCTGGCTGAAACCGGGAGGGCTCTATGCGCGCCGCTGATGCTTTCTTCCTTCCTGTCTTTGCCCTTCTGGCGCTGGTGCCGTTCAGCTTCGGCGACTTCACGGCCTATCAACTGGGTCTGTTCATTCTCTACGGCATCGTAGGGCAGGGGATCGCGCTGTGCTGGGGCCGGGTCGGCATCCTGCCGCTGGGTCAGGCGATGTTCTTTGGTCTTGGCGCCTATCTGGGCGGCGGTGCGCTGATCTGGGCCGAGGGCAACTGGGCGCTGTTGCTGCCCTGCCTTGTGCTGGCCATCCTGCTGCCTGCGCTGCTTGCCGGGCTGGTGGCGCTGGTCGTCTTCCGTCGCCAAACCGGCAGCGGGCCGTTCTTTTCGCTGATCACGCTGGCCCTGTCGATGCTGACCTATCAGATCGCCCTGACCGCCAGCGACCTGACGGGCGGCTTCAACGGGCTGACAGGTATCCCGCCGCTGCCGGGCACCGACCCCTGGGGCAACCTTTATTGGGTCATCCTTGGCACGCTTCTGGTCACGACGCTTGGCACCACATGGGTGCTGCGCGCGCCCATCGGCACGCTGTGGAGCGCCGTGGCGCAGAACGAGGCGCGGCTTTCGTTCCTTGGGTACAATGTGGCGGGGTTGAAGGCGCTGGCCTTTGCCGGTTCCGCGGCACTCGCGGCACTGGCCGGAGCGCTTTATGCCAGCCAGCAGGGCATCGTGTCGCCACAGACGCTGGGCTATGTGCTGTCAGGCGAGCTGTTGATCTGGACCGCCGTCGGTGGCCGTCAGACCGTCCTTGGGCCAGTGGTCGGTGCGGTGCTGATCGGGTTCCTGTCCTCCGAGCTGCGCGATGGTTTCGCCCTTTGGGAGGTGCTGCTGGCCGCGATCTTTATCGGTGTTGTGCTCTTGATGCCCCAGGGCCTGGGCGGATTGGCCAGGCCGCTTCTCGATAAACTGTCGCGCAAGCGCGAGACCCCCGCGCGTGACGTGATAATCCCGCTGTCCGATGCGCCGTCGCAACCGGACCTCGGTTTCTCTGATGTTGAGGTGACCATGGGGTCGGTTCACATCCTGCGGGGACTGTCGTTCGATATGAAAGACCCGGGCCTGCATTGTGTGATCGGCCCGAACGGGGCGGGCAAGACATCATCGTTCAACGCCCTGTCCGGCCTGTTGCCAGTGTCCAGGGGGGCGATCCACTGGAACGGGCGGGATGTGACCGGGATGCTGCCGCATCAGGTCGCCCGGCTCGGGATCGCGCGGAAATTGCAGGTTCCGATGATCTTCCACGATCTCAGCGTGGCCGATCATCTGAATATCGCGATCTGGGCGCAGAACCTTTCGGCCCGCGATGCCCTGCGTCCCTCAAGCTTTCGCCGCAGGAACCCCGTCATGGACGAGCTGTTCACCCTGTTTCCGTTCCTGCGCGACGAACAAAAGACCGCCGGAGAGCTTTCGCTGGGTCATCGCCAGATGCTGGAATTCGCAATGTCGATCATGAACAAGCCGACGCTTGTCCTGCTGGATGAACCCTGTGCAGGCCTCTCCAAGCTGGAGACCACGGACATGACCGGTGCGATTGCCCGGATGCGGGAAAAGTTCGGCATCTCGGCACTGATCGTGGAGCATGATTTCAGCGTCGTCGAGACATTGTCGGATCACATCTATGTCCTGCATCAGGGTGAGCTGCTGGCCGAGGGCACGCTGGATCAGATCCGCGCCAACACCGAAGTGCAGGCCGTCTATGCCGGAGGATCGAAATGAGCGAACCGCTTCTGAAGCTGGACAGGATCAGCGCAGGTTATGGCGACCTGACCGTTCTGCGGGACATTTCCCTGACCGTCGCGGCGGGCGAGGTGCTGTGTATCTCGGGCCGAAACGGGGTCGGCAAGACGACCCTCATGCGTCTGATCTCGGGCGCCCTGCCACCGCAGTCGGGGACCATCGCGATGAACGGTCAGGACATCGCGCCGCTGGAACCGCACGCCCGCCAGCACATCGGGCTGAGCTATGCGCCGCAGGATTCGGTGACCTTTGCGCCGCTGACCCTGCGCGAAAACCTGACCCTGCACCACAAGGACCACAGTCTTGACCGATACCAGGGTCTGTTCCGCCGCTTTCCCCGGATCGAAGAACGCCTTGGGCAGGTTGCCGGGACTCTGTCGGGCGGTGAGCGCAAGATCCTCGCTTTCTGCCGGGTGATGGCCGAGGGCGGAAGCCTGCTGTGCCTCGACGAGCCGACCGAAGGGGTGCAGCCGGAGAACATCGCCCATATGGCCGAAGAAATTCGGGCAGCCGCAGAGGCGGGGCGCGGCCTTGTTGTCGTGGAGCAGAACCTTTCCCTGATCGAGCAGGCCGCGGACCGGGTCATTGTGATCGACCACGGCGAAATCGTTCACCAGACGCGCAACGGCCCGGAAATGCGCGCGGAAATTCTAGAGAAGCTGAAGGTATGAGCATGAACAACGGTGAACAGAGCACGGATGGTCCGATGACCCTGACCCAAACGCGTCAGGTGATTGTAACCGAAGGGCTGTCCGGTCTGATGCAACGGCTTGAGGCCCGCGCGCTCGCCCCGGGCCATAATGCGGTCATTGCCTGTGATTTCTCCGATGCCGGTTCGACCGGACCGTTGGCGGGCATTCCGATTGGCGTGAAGGACAATATAGATGTGGCGGGGTTTGCCACGACCGGCGGCTCGCCTGCACTGAAGGAGTACCGCCCCGGTTCGGATGCCCCCGCCGTGACCGCCTTGCGAGAGGCAGGGGCGATTGTTGCCTGCAAGCTGAACATGCACGAACTGGCTTTCGGCATCACCAGTGACAACGGGTGCTTTGGCCGCGTCTTCAACCCCTTTGACAGCAACAGGACAGCCGGAGGTTCGTCCGGCGGGTCCGGTGCGGCAGTGGCCCGGGGTATCGTGCCCGCAGCACTTGGGACGGATACGGGCGGATCGGTTCGGATACCCGCCAGTTTCTGCGGCGTTGCCGGGTTCCGCCCCTCGACGGGTCGCTATCCCGGTGGCGGCGTTCTGCCCTTGTCGCAGACGCGGGACACGGTCGGCGTTCTTGCCGCAACCGTTGCGGACATATGCGAAGTTGACGCCGTGTTGTCCAGATCGCAGGTGCCGCTTCCGGATTTGCCCGACCGTCCGCTGCGGCTCGGGCTGCCTGCTGATGCGCTGCCCGGTTTCTGCGCACCGGTCGAGGAAGCCTTCCGCGCGGCGCTGTTTGATCTCGCGGCGGGGGCGATCATCGATTTGATCGACTTGCCCGAACTGGGGCTGGGTGCGATGGAGGCCGAACTTGGCTTTCCCGTTGCCCTGACCGAGGCGGCAGAAACCTGGCGCAGGCTTTGCCCGGATAAACTGGGGTGCGAACTGGCCGAGTTTGTTCCGCGCCTGGGTGACCCGGCTGTGCGCGAAGCCTTCCATTCGATGCTGCAAGACGACGATGAACTGGTCCGGCGTTACGAAGCCTTCCGCCACAAGGGGCGATCCGACCTGCAACGTCGCGTGCAGGCGTGTTACGACCGGTTCGACATTGATGCCATGGTGATGCCGACAGCGGTGGTCCAGCCGCCACGCTGGGAAGAGGCCGAGATGATGCAGGTGAAAGGCATCGAGCGGCCCACGTTTTTTACGGTGGTCCATAACACCACACTTGCAACGCTTATCGGGGTGCCGTCCCTGTCACTTCCTGCGGGCGTCGACCGGGACGGCCTGCCGGTCGGACTGATGATTGAAGGGTCTGCCGGTGCGGATCTTTCCGTTCTGGCATGGGGCACCGCGATTGAGGAGAAGCTGCGTGAAACACGCGCCGTGCCGGCATAGGTCCTGCAGGTTTGCGAATCAGGCGGGCATTTCTTGATTCTCTTGCATTGCAGCCGGAGAGCGCGCTAGACTCTGCCGATGGCAATCCAGAGGACTGCAGATGAACGACTCTTCATGTGTTCTGACCTCCGCCGAACTGGACACTTTCGCCGGAGCGATTTTTGATCTCGGCCAGAGCAATACGGACCGGTCTCCGCGCGAGATCGTTGCCCGTGCTTTGTTCGATCTGACTCATGCGGAACGCTTGGCATCCTACCGTTGGGATGCAAAAACCGGAAAGTATCACAAACCCCTGCTGATTAACCTCAACCCGCAGCACAGCCAGCATTACATCGACGTGCTGCAGCACGACGACCCGATCACGCCAATGATGCGGAACCAGAGGACTGCAACGCGAATCCAGGACGTGGTGCCTTTGCAGGATTTCGAACGGTTGGCCTTTTACAACGAATTTCTGCGCCCCGATGAGATGTACCACGGGGTCAACGTGTTTCTGCGGACGGGAAGCGATGTGCTTTGCGATTTTCGCTTGTTTCGCGGCCCGAAAAGCCCTGCCTTCAGCCGTCGCGACTTGCTGATGATCGACTCGATGAGCCGCTATCTCGTCAAGACCATGGAACTGGAACAGTCGAACGAGGGTGCCCTCGATATCCTGACCGCGCGCGAACGCGAGCTTGCGAAACTGGTTGCGCGCGGATGTACGGACGCGGATATCCAACGCATTCTCGGCATCAGCTTTTCAACGGTGCGGACGCATATGGCGCGCTGTTTTGAAAAGCTGGGTTGCGCCAACCGCAGTGAGCTGGCTGCGTTCATCTCGCATCGCCACCGGCACTGACGGGCACGTTCCGCAGGAAATCAATGCCCGGTCGGCAGAACGCCTGATGTTGTGTCGGAGACCAATTGCCTGATCTCGCGGCGCAGGGTGCGGGTAAGTGGTGTGTTGCGGGTGTATGGCGACATCGCCAGCAACAGGTCGCGATTGAGCGTGGGGTCGACCAGACGTGAACAGCTGACCATGCCTTGTTCGAGTTCGGATTGAATCAGGCTGACCGGCATCAGGGCATAGCCGTAACCTTGCAGAACGAGGTTGCGGATTGCCGCAATCGAGTCCACCTGGCACCGGATATTGACCTTCAGGTTGCGCTGACTGGCGATGTGTTCGACCCGCTTGCGCAATGCATGGGCGGCAGAGGACAGGATCAAAGGCTTGCCCAGGGCCTCATCGAAGGGGATCGTTTCCGGGGCAGGGATGCCATCGTTTGCCCACACGAGGTAAATCTGGTCGGACAGGATGAATTCGGAGAACAGGCTGTTGTTTACGCTGGGCATGTAGAGCGCGGCAAGATCGAGGTCACCCCGAAGCAACCATTCGTAAAGATGACCGCTGAGGCCTTCGACGAGGCTGAGCCGGACCAGCGGATAGGAATCCAGGAAGCGCTTGAGCAGCGGGGTGGTCAGCGTCGACCCCAGGCTGGCGGGAAGGCCACAGGTGATCTCGCCCGCGACCGACTTGCTGAGTTCGGACATGTCGGCGCGGGCGACCTCGATCCGTTCGGTGATGTCGCGTGCATGGTCCAGAAGTTGCCGCCCGGCCGGCGTCAGCACGATGCCGCGCCCGTGCCTGAGAAAAAGCTGCGCGCCCACTTCCGTTTCAAGGAGCTTGATCTGTTTGCTGATGGCGGATTGCCCGAGGCCCATGGCCCGCGCAGCATTGGTGAAGCCCCCCATGTCGGCGACCAGCAGAAAGTACTTCAGCTGCTTGATGTTCATCCTGTCAGTTCCGCGGAACCGGCATGGAAGTGCCTGGGGGTTGCATCAGACCTGGCACGCGCGATCAACGAAAACAGGTTCAGCCGCCGGGGTTCCCTGCGCATGGTGATGGTGATGGTGATGGTGGTGATGATCGTGATGCACATGATCCTGTGGGGGCAGCGTCAGGCAAAGCTCGATGGGATCGCCATGAGGTGTGGCGAGGTACGACCGGCGCCAGTGCTCTGCCATTTCCGCGACCTGCGCATCCCCGATGTCCGATTTTTCGGCAAGCAGTGACTGCAAGGTATCCATCCAGATGTTGAAATAATCGTCCAGCGTCTGGTTCTGCGGTCCCGCCGCCAGATTGGTGGAGAAGCGTTCACCCCATTCGCTCCAGCTGAAGAGGTTGTGACGGCTGGCGTCGACCGTCAGCGCGAAGAGAGACGCCTGCGCAGGATCGTTGAACGTCTGGGTATCGAGTGCTTTGGAATACACGCTTTCATCACCGGCTTCAG
Source organism: Sulfitobacter sp. PR48 (assembly GCF_028807335.1). Lineage (NCBI taxonomy): Bacteria > Pseudomonadati > Pseudomonadota > Alphaproteobacteria > Rhodobacterales > Roseobacteraceae > Sulfitobacter > Sulfitobacter sp. PR48. The sequence goes on from NZ_JARAMM010000006.1 coordinate 25,329, forward strand.
TTTTCATGGGCCACGCGCTCCGATATGTAGGGTTCGTAGATTTCGATCTGAACGGATGTGTTTTCCTCGCAGCCGCTGCCCCAGATTTCGTCACCGGTGAAACGGACGGAATAGACATGCTGGTTTTCCGGACGGTCCGAGGCATAGGCGTCGGCAAAGCGAAAGATGCCTTTGTAGTCTTCGATCCGGCCCACGCGACCGCGCAGGAAACGTGGCAGGCGGGTATGTGTCGGGACACTGTCGCGGCGCATTCGGACACTTTCGCCAACGCTGTAGATCGGGGCAGGAAGCGGGGGCGGTTCCGGGATCCGCAAGCTGCGGAAACCATCCCATAACTTGTCGCCGGGAATCCGGCGCGCCCCGGGTATCTCTGACTGATCCGAATCAGCGGTGATGCCCGCTTCGCGGTACAGCCGTTCGACCATGCCCAGCCAGCGCTCCCAATAGGGAGTATTCAGGTAATCGGATGGGTCCACGTTTTCCATGTAATAGCGGGTCTTGTCGATGTTGTAGACGCCCTGCATGACCGACAGCATGTTGATGGCGAAAATACGTCTCTGCGCATCATTGGCGAAGGTGGTTTCATTGGTCGTGTCGACGCGCCCGAAGCCGTGAAAGCCGCCCATATCATGTATGCCGTCCATCAGGTTGCCTCCGCTTCAACGGGGGTCAGCGGGCGCCCGGTCCCGATCATGGAATTGCGCGTCACCAGCTTTTCAAGGTCCGCCACCGCCATCCCTTCGGTGCCTTCGGGCCGCATGGGAAGCACGAGATAGCGCAGTTCGGCATTGGAATCCCAGACCCGGACCTCGGTGCTTGTGGGCAGGGTCAAACCGAATTCGGCCAACACCTTGCGCGGCTCGCGGACCACGCGTGACCGATAGGCGTAGGATTTGTACCAGCCCGGCGACATGCCGAGCAGCCGGAAGGGGTAGCACGAGCAGAGCGTGCAGACGATGACGTTGTGCACATCCGGCGTGTTCTCCAGCACGATGACATTGGCACCGGTGATGTCGACCAGCTCTTCGGTCACCTCCTGGGCGTTCTCCAGCAGGCGGCGTTTGTAATCGGGGTCCGCCCAGGCACGGGCAACGATCTTTGCACCGGTCCGCGGGCCGATCCGGGCCTCGGCAATGTCGATCAGCTCGTCCAGCGCGGCGGGATCAACAAGCCCCCTTTCAGAAAGCAGGGTCTCCAATGCGCGGACACGCAGCGCGAAATCGGATGGGGGATCGGTGTGGTTCTGGTCTGACATGTCTTCTCCGGATTTGGCTTTGGGACAGTCCGGTCTTTCGCGCGTCCCTGCAGGGTCTGCCGAATTCAGCGAGCCGGAGCCAAAAAAATTTGCGCAACCGCTTATCGAGCATAGCGCAAAGCCGGAATCCGCACTCATGCCGAATCCGCATAGCGCGACCGGCGCTGCATCATGGAAAATGACGCCGGTTCTGGCAACGAAGCCCAGTCCAAAAAGTCATCTCTGGTATTCCGCCCAAGCATCACGGCCGGTGCTATCCCGAACAGGACACTACGCAACTATGACGCTCTGAAGAGGGGAACGACGTGCTGGACCAACAACAGTTCAAAAAGATTGCAAGCCATTGGGCCTCCGGGGTCGCGATCGTGTCGGCTGCGGGCGGAGCGGAAGGGGCCTCTGGCCTGACCATCACAAGCGTGACCTCGCTGTCGCTGGATCCGCCGCAATATCTGATCTGCCTTGACCAGAAGTCCGCAACGCTTGCCGCCATTCGCGAAAGCGGGATGTTCTGCATCAATTACCTGAAGCACACGCAGCAGGCTGTCTCTCAGGTCTTTGCGACGAAAAACCCCGAAAAGCTGGAACAATTGACCGGCCAGACGGCACGCGGCGTGCCTTGTGTCGAAGATGCGCTGGCGATCATCGAATGCGAGGTCGATACCATCCACGCCGGCGGCGACCACATCATCATCATTGGCAATGTCCTGTCTGCCGAGTCCGAAGGCGGTGATCCATTGGTCTATTTCCGGGGCGGGTACCGCGAACTTACCCAAGCCATCTGAAGCACTCCAATCACGAGCGGAAACACCCATGTCCAAACGCCAGATCAAACTCGGTCTTTTCCTTTTGCCAACGGGTCAGCATGTCGCCGCATGGCGCCTGCCTGAAACGGTGGCGGATATGCACATGAATGCAGCCTATTACGCCGAGCTTGCGCGGGAACTGGAGGCGGCGAAATTCGATCTTCTTTTCCTTGCGGACGGGGATGGCATTCACGGCGGCTGGCCACTTGAAGCGCTGTCGCACACTGCCAACAGGGTTGTCGCACAGTTCGAGCCGCTGACGTTGCTGTCGGCGCTCAGCCAGCATACCAGCCATGTGGGGCTGGTCGCGACGGCCTCGACGACCTATTACGATCCCTACCGCGTTGCCCGGCTTTTCGGATCGCTCGACGTGCTCAACGGCGGGCGGTCGGGCTGGAACGTCGTGACCACGGCCAATACCGATTCAAGCGAGAACTTCGGCTACACCGAAACGCCGAGCGCGGAAGAACGCTATGACCGCGCCGAGGAATTCGTCGAGGTGGTCACGGGCCTGTGGCGGTCCTGGGACGAGGGTGCGTTCCTGCGCAACAAGGCCACGGGAGAGTTCTTTGACCCTTCCAAGCTGCACAGGCTTGACCATCACGGCAAACATTTCACGGTCAAGGGGCCGCTCAACGTGCCGCGTTCGCCGCAGGGGCATCCGGTGATCGTGCAGGCGGGATCGTCGGGGCCGGGCAAGGCATTGGCCGCCCGCACCGCCGAGATTGTCTTTACCGCCCAGCCCGACAAGAAAAAGGCGCAGGATTTCTATAGCGAGATCAAGACGCTGGCCGAAACCCACGGGCGCAGCCCGGACGATCTGAAGATCATGCCCGGCATGGGCGTGACGGTGGCCGAAACGGAGGAAGAGGCCAAGGCCAAGGTGGCGGAACTGGAGGCGCTGATCGACCCGGTGGTGGGGCTGACGCATCTGTCCAGCTTCCTGGGCTACGATGTGACCGGCTATCCGGTGGATGGCCCCCTGCCGGAAATCCCGGAAGCCAGCGCCAAGATCATCCAGAGCCGCCAGAAACTGTTCATCGACATGGCCCGCGACGAGAATCTGACCCTTCGGGAGACATACATCCGGGCGTCGGTGTCCAAGGGCCACCTGAACGTCGTGGGCAGCCCCACGCAGGTCGCCGACCTGATGGAAGAATGGTTTGCCGACAAGGCTGCCGATGGCTTCAACGTCATGCCGTCGGCAATGACGGGCGGGATCGCCAACTTTGCGCGCCTCGTGGTGCCGGAACTCCAGCGGCGCGGGCTTTTCCGGGAAGAGTACGAGGGCACGACCCTGCGCGAAAACCTTGGCCTCAAGTGTCCGGAATGACGCGTGACCCATACCACACCGACGGGAGGGTCGACGATGAGTGAGAATATCCATCAAGGGGGGCAGTCCTGGCGTATGGCGCATCTTTTGACGCCGCGCAAAGTCATCACCGGTCTCGCTGTGCTTGTGCTTGCTTACCTTTTTGTCTGGCCCTTCGTGATGCTGGTGATCGGCGCTTTCCTGACCACGCCCTATGGTGGCGGGGAATGGACGCTGGATGGGTTTCGTACCGTTCTGAACGATCCGCGCGCGTTGCGCAGCACATTGTCTTCCTTCCTGTTCTCCGGCCTCGTGATGGTGATCTCCATCGCCGGAGGGCTCTTCTTTGCCATCATCACCTCGCGGTTCAAACTGCGGTTCGGCTGGCTGGTGCTGCCCGCAATGGTGCTGATTGCCTGCACGCCGCGGCTCTTTTATGCCTTCGCCTGGGGCATGATGGGCAATCCCGGCAGCGGCTTTGCCGCCAATATCCTCAGGTACTTCGATATTGCCAATCCCGCCTGGCTGACCGTCTACAGCTGGCCGGGGCTGGTGCTGGTGAGCAGTATGAAGGTTACTGCGGTGGCTTACCTTCTGCTGTCCGGGCCGGTGCGGCTGCTTGACCGCAGTCTTGAAGACGCGGCGGTCATGTGTGGCCAAACCCGCCTGCGCGCGTTTTTCAGCATTTCGCTGCCGCTGCTTGCCCCTTCGCTGCTGGCCATCGGCATGTTGCTTTTCGTCGAAGGCATACAGGTATTCGATTTTCCTGCGGTTCTGGGCAGCCCGGCAGGCATTACTACCCTCTCGACCCTGATCAACGACTTCATCAACACCGACGTCACGCCGAAGTGGGGGGCGGCCAATGCGCTGTCGCTCGTCGTGGTTGTCGTTATCGCGCTGTTGATCCTGTTGCAGTCCCGGCTGCTGGGCGGGCGCGATTTCGCGTCCGTGGGCGGCAAGGCGAGGGGGGCCGACACAGCCGAGATCGGCAAACTTGCGGTGCTCTTCGATGCGATCATCGTTGCGTTCTTCGCGGTGGCCTTCGTGTTGCCCTTCCTGCAGATCCTGATCGGTTCGTTGCAACCGTACTTCGGCCTCTACACCAAGCTGACGACGGCAAACTACGTTGCGGTGATCAAGGACCGTGACACGCTTGATGCGCTGGTCAGCTCGCTTCTGATATCGGTCGGCGGCGGTTTCCTTGTCGTGACGCTTTCCTTCGTGATGATCTACGTGATGCAGCGGTCCAAGTCCCGACCGACCGTCGCTCTGTTGAAGATACTGTCGTGGCTGCCCGCCACCGCCCCCGGTATCGTCCTGAGTATTGCCTTCGTCTGGGCCTATCTTTCCACGCCACTGGTCCGCAGCCTCTACGGCACGCCATTCCTGATGCTGATCGCGCTTGTCATCGCGCATGTGCCGATTGCGGCCCGCGCCTGCGAGGGGATCATCGTGCAGGTCAGCACCAGCCTGGACGAGGCGGCGCGGGTCTCGGGTGCGGGCCCCTGGCGCGCGGCTGCTGAGATCACCGCACGCCTGTGCACGCCCAGCCTGCTGGGGGCGTGGTTGCTGATCAGCCTTGCGATTTCGGGTGCGCTGGACGTGGTGATGATGCTTCAGACCACCAACACCCAGATGGTCGCAACGCTGTCCTACAGCATGTTCAACAACGGCGACGTGGCTGAAGCCGCAGCGCTCTACGTGCTGTTCATCGGCCTGCTCATTGCCTTCATGGCGGCCCTGATCGGGCTGATGATTTTGCTGCGCACCGCGGCGTCAGGATTTCACTGGTCCGGCAAAGCGGCCCGACCCCTTGCAATGGAAAAGACGGATGTTTGACATGGACACAAGAACCGCAACCGGGCTGTCGTTCTCCGGTATCGAAAAGTCCTATGGGACACAGACCGTTCTGCACGACATCAGCTTTCGGATCGAACCGGGCACCTTCCTGTGTCTGCTGGGTCCCAGCGGCTGCGGCAAGACCACCTTGCTGCGCAGCATCGCAGGGCTGGAGGAACCGGACCGCGGCACGATCACGATCGGGGATGTCACGGTATTCGATGCAGGCGCGCGCAAGATGGTGCCGGCCAACCGCCGGGGGCTTGGCATGGTGTTCCAGCACTACGCGCTCTGGCCGCATATGTCGGTGCGGGAAAACATCGCCTATCCGTTGCGCCAGCGCGGCATCCGTGCCGGGGACCGGGGCGGCGACGTCGAGCGGCTGGCGCGGCTGGTCGGCCTGGAGTCCTACCTGGAGCGTCGGCCAAACCAGCTTTCCGGTGGTCAACAGCAGCGGGTCGCACTGGCCCGCGCGCTTGCCGGGGATCCGCAACTGCTGCTGCTCGATGAGCCGCTGTCGAACCTTGATGCGGTGCTGCGGCATCAGTTGCGCCGCGAATTGCGCGCCCTTCACGACCGCCTGGGCATGACATCAATCCTGGTCACCCATGATCAGGAAGAGGCCGCGGCCCTGGCTGATGTGATCGCCGTCATGCAGAACGGCATGATCATGCAATCGGGCATCCCCGAAGATGTGCTCGACCGGCCCGACAATCGTTATGTTGCTGAATTTGTCGGCTACGAGTGTTTTCTGAAAGGCACCGTTACCGGGCAGAGCGCGGGCAGTGTGAGCGTCACCCTGCCCAATGGCGAGACGGTGGCGGTCGCCACCAATCTGGCCGTGACACAATCGGAACCGGTGCTGATCGCCGCACGGGGCGATCAGCTTGAGATTTTCGATAAGGCGGGTGGTGCCGCCCCCGCCAATGCGGTGTCGGGCCGGATCACGGACCGCGCCAAGCTCGGTTCGGTCATGGAATACCAGGCCGAGGTATCCGGAAAGACGCTTTGGATACGCGACAACGCCGATACGAACTTTCGGACCAGCCAGGACGTCTGGATCAGGATCCCGGAAAACTGCCCGTTGCTTCGGGACAATTGAACCACATCAAAAACAAACAGGAGAGGAAACAAACAATGAAAATCTTGAGCCGCGCAATCGCGCTTACCTTTGCCTTTGGACTGTCGGCATTGCCCGCCTCCGCGCAGGACACCGACGCCTATCTTGACGGATTCTACCAGCAGGCCGTCGATGCGGGTGAATCCGAGGTCATCATCTACAATCCGACGACACGCGGCCTTGAGCCGGTCATCGAGGCATTTGAAACACGGTTCCCTGAGATCCGCATCAAGGGTGTGGACCTCTTCGGTTCTAAGCTGCTGGCGCGAGTCGATAGTGAATATGCCGCCGGCGGCCCCTTGGGTGACGTCGTCGCCTCGACGCCAGCCGATACCCCCGAAGTCGGCAAGGCCGGTCGGCTGATCTCGTTCCGTCCCGAGACCGCCGCCGCGCTGCCAGAAATCTATGTCGGGAATGAGGACCAATGGCTGGACTGGGGCATGACCATCGGCGGCATGTTCTACAATACGTCGAATGTCACTGCAGAGGATGCGCCCAAGAGCTACGCGGACATTCTGGACCCGAAGTGGAAAGGCCGCATCTCGATGACCTCTTTCCGCATCATCAGCGGCACCGGCCAGGCCTTTGCAGCGGCCATTCGTGACGGGGTTGTGGACCGCGCGTGGTTCGAAGGGCTGGCGGCCCAGGAGCCTTTCGTCACCGAGCGTGCGTCGGCGGCAACCCTTGCCGTGGTCAACGGCCAGTCCGACATCGGACTGGACATTCCCTTCCACTACTATGTGGAAGCCAAGGCCAAGGGTGCGCCGATTGAAATGGTGTTCCCGGCGGAGGGCGGCATTTCCATCCCCCGGAACGTGGGCATCTTTGAAGGGGCCAAGAACATCAATGCAGCCAAGCTGTTCGTGGCCTGGATGTTCACCCCCGAGGCACAGGCAGCAATCGCGCAGTCCGGCCTGCAGGGAACAATGCCGGGTGCCCCGGGCGTCGACGGTACGCCGGAAGGATTGACACTGCATGCCATCGACTGGAAGACGCTTCAGGAAAACTATGGCGGCTACCTGACGATGTTCCAGGAAGTGTTCAGCCAGTAAAGCCGGATCATCCGTCCTGAAAATTGGGGTCATCCGGTCGGCGTGATCGGGTGGCCCCATCATCATTCTGCGAGGCTGCGATCCGTCGCGTCACAGCAACAAGAAGGTTCACATATGCCCATAGACGACAGGCAGCTGCGTTACTTCGTCGATGTCGCAACCTTTCGCAGCATCAACAAGGCGGCCGAACACCGCAACATCGCGCAGCCGGCGCTGAGCCGCCGCATGCGGCAGCTGGAACACGACCTTGGGGTCAAATTGTTCAACAGATCCAACGCGGGCATATCCCTGACCGAAGCGGGCGGGCGCCTGCTCGAACATGCGGCCAAGCTGATCGGGGATTTCGACCGCATCGGCGCGGTCCTCAGAAACAGCGGAGAGCCCACATCCGGCACCCTGTCGCTGGGCATGCCACCCGGTGTCAGCCTGATGCTGCTCGACCGGATCACCCGCGGGATCTACGGCGGGTCGCAAGGCGTGCTCCTGCAGGTCAGGGAGGGCGGGACGCAGGACCTGCTGGACCGGCTTCTTGAGCGGGAGATCGACATCGCCATCGTCACGGAACGCGATTTCGCAGCACCGCTGGACTCTGCGTTTTGCTATGCCGAAACGCTGTTTTTTGTTGCCGGCCCCGGCGCGCCAGAGGCACCTGCCAAGGTTGCCTTGCCCTTCGCGCTGCCGGATCTGGATCAGGATTTCCTTGAGACGGCTTATGATGCTTTGACAAGGCTCGGACGTCCGACGGAAGTCGATATGTTCATGGCTACGATCTCCAGCATCAAGCTTTTGGTCGCCCGGGGGCTGGCATGTACCATCGGGCCCTATTCGGCCCTTATCGGCGAGCTTGACAGGGCAGAATGGAATTTTACCGCCGTACCTGAAATGCCACTCAAGCGATATGTTGTCTGGCGTCGTAACGAGAGCGATTCACCCGTCATCGCGCGCAGTATCCGTGTCATTCAGGATGCCGTCGCGGATGCGGCACAACAGGACACCCATGGGTTTCTGACCTTGCCTTCAGACTAGGCCCGGGGCCCTGACAGCTTTCGCGCCACTATGCCGCGATGGTATTATCGGCCCGCTTCCCTCCCACGATAGGCTCAGCCCAATGAAGGAGGAAACCCCATGACAAACATTACCCTGGAGCCCAACGGCAAGCCGCTCGGTCCGAAAGTTCTTGGTCTGGACCTGGGACAAGAGGTGCCTGAGGCTGATTTCGCCGAGGTGCAACGGCTGTATGAAGAATACGGCGTGATCGTCATTCCCGGACAGGACATCTCGCCACAGGATCTGATCCGCTTCAGCAAGCGGTTCAGCGAGCTGGTGCGCTTTCCGATGGTGCAGTTCAACCTGCCGGAGGAGCCTGACATTCTGGTGGTTTCGAACGTGATCGAGGATGGCAAGCCGATCGGTGTCGGCGATGCGGGCCGGTGCTGGCACACTGATATGTGGTACACGGATAATCCGCCGCGCGGCTCATTGCTGCATGCCCGCGAGGTTCCGGTCAAGGACGGTCGCGCCCTGGGGGACACGATTTTCGCCAGTACCGCACATGCCTATGACACCCTGCCTGCGGACCTGAAAAAGCTGGTCAACGGGCGGTCGGCGACCTTCAGCCACGACTTTCATGCCGAATGGCGTGCTGCCAAAGCCGCTGAGCAGGCGGACGACAAGTCTGCGGCCCGGAAAACACGTAGCGCCACCTCAATTCCCGACATCAAGCACCCTTTGGTGAAGACCCACCCGGTCACGGGCCGCGATTGTCTTTACGTGAGCGAGGGGGCCATTGTGGGTGTCGACGGGATGGAACACGCCGAAGCGATGGCGCTTGTCGATGAACTGCTCGCGCATGTGACGCGCGAGGAGGCGGTGTATCGGCACAATTGGAAGGTCGGGGACCTGGTCATGTGGGACAATTATTCCTGCCTGCATTGCGCGATTGCCGATTTTCCGTCCAGCATGCGGCGGCGCATGTACCGCACCACGATCCGATGATTATCCCATCCACGCGTGGTCGTCGACAAGTCGGCGGACAGGTGGGCTCAGCAATAAGGTCAATATGAAGTAAAGCGGCCAGCGCTGCCGGGGCAGCGCTGGCCAAAGTATTTACCGCGTTCAGAACGGATAGTGCTGGTTCGGGTCTTCGATGGTGATCCAGCGCAGGTCGGTGAATTCCGCAATCGCTGCCTTGCCGCCGAACCGGCCATAGCCGGAGTCGTTGACGCCGCCGAAGGGCATCTGCGGCTCATCCCCAACTGTGGGTCCGTTGATGTGGCAGATGCCGCTTTTGATCTGCTTGGCCGCAGACAGCGCGCGCTGGATATCCTGGCTGAAGACCGCTGCGGACAGGCCGTATTCGGTGTCATTGGCCACGCGGATCGCCTCTGCGTCGCCCTTGACGCGGATGATCGATTTCACCGGGCCAAAGCTTTCCTCGCCATAGATGCGCATGTCGGACGTCACACCGTCCAGCAGGGTAGCGGAGTGGATCGCGCCGTCGCGCTGACCGCCTGCCACCAGCTTTGCGCCCTTTGACGTGGCATCGGCGATCAACGCATCCATCTTTTCGCCCGCCTCAGGGTTCACCAGAGACCCCAGCACGACCTGCCCGCGTGGATCGCCATAGGGCAGTTTGGACGCACGGTCGGCCAGCTTTTGCGCGAAGGTGTCGGCGATTTCTTCATCAACGATGATGCGTTCGGTCGACATGCAGATCTGGCCCTGATTCATGAAGGCGCCAAAGATCGCGGCATTTACCGCGCCGTCGATATCGGCGTCGGACAGCACCACCAGCGGTGCCTTGCCGCCCAGTTCCAGCAGCGAGGGCTTGAGGTTTTCGCCGGCCAGGCGGCCAATGATGCGGCCCACGGCAGAGGAGCCGGTGAAGTTCACATGCTTGACCTGCGGCGCTTCGATCAGCGCCTTGACCACTTCGGCGGCGTCGGCGGGCGCGTTGGAGATATAGTTGACGACACCTTCAGGGAAACCAGCCTCGACAAAGCAGTCCACGATCATGCGGTGCGTCTTGGGGCAGGCTTCGGAGCCTTTCAGGATCACCGTGTTGCCACAGGCCAGCGGCATCGCCACCGCGCGGGTGCCAAGGATCACCGGCGCATTCCATGGCGCGATCCCAAGGCAGACGCCCTTGGGCGTTGCGACACCCATGGCCAGCGTGCCGGGCTTGTTCGAGGGGATGACCTCGCCGCCGATCTGGGTGGTCATTGCGGCGGCTTCGCGGACGACGCCCGCCGCCAGCATCACGTTGAAGCCCGCCCAGGGGCCGGTCGCGCCGGTTTCGGCGATCATGGTCGCGATGAACGCGTCGGACTTGGCATCCATGATATCCGCCGCCTTGTTCAACAGCGCGCGGCGCTCGCCGGGGCCGGTGGCGGACCAGGCAGGAAAGGCAGCACCTGCCGCACTGGCGACAGCGGCGGCGTCGGCGGCCTTTGCGGCGGCAGCGGTGGATGCGACATCGCCGGTGACCGGGTCAATCCTGTCGAAAGTACCCTTGTCGGACGCATCCGCGTCCTTGTTGTTGACTACAAATGCTACTGTCATCGTTTTCTCCTCCTGGGATGGTTCATGGTTGGGCACATGGCCCGAGTGTCATTTCTGGCTCTCACGCATGCGCACGAGCGCGGCGAGCAACCGGTTCATCGGCGCATCGATCCCGTGCCGGGCGGCGGCCTGTTCGACATAGCCGTTGAGCGATTCAATCTCTGTCCGACGGCCCGCCTCGACGTCCTGCAGCATCGACGGTTTGTGACCCTTGTGTTCGCGCAGGGCGAAGTCGATCTGCTTTCCTACCGCGTCGATGTCGCCGGCAACGCCCTCGGCCCTGCCCACGGCCAGCACCTCGGCGGCAATGTCCCGCGCCAGCCCGGCGCCGACATGTTCGGCAATCGCGCCAACGGTGCCCGCGCCCAGAACGGCGGTGGCGTTCATTGCACAGTTGAAGGCGGCCTTTTGCCAGACCTGTGCGGCGGCAGCGCTGGTCCAGCTGAGCTGGTCTCCGTTCAGCTTTTCCGCGAGCTGTGCCGCAGGTCCGTCCGGGGTCAGTGCGTCAAACGGCGTGTAGGCCATGCCGTGGCTGGCCACGTGACCCGGGCCGCGCAGGTCGCCCGGCGTCATGGTGCAGCCGAACAGGATCTGATCGTCCGGCACCCGCACCTGCACACGTTCCACGTTGCCAAGCCCGTTTTGCAGCGTCAGCACGCAGGCCCCGCCGTCAATCAAGGACGCGATGCCCTGCAATGCCCCATCCGTATGCATCGTCTTGGTCAACAGGATCACCAGGTCGACCTGCGGGGCCTGATCGGGCCGCATCGCGGGGATTGGCAGGTGCTCGGTCCGGTCGTCCCAATCGACGCGCAGCCCGTCCGCGTTGATCGCGTTCAGATGTGCCTCGTTCAGATCCAGCAGAGCGACTTCGTGTCCGGCCGTATGAAGCTCTGCTCCGATCACCGATCCAAGGGCACCCGCGCCGAGTATTGCGATTTTCATCCTGTTCTCCATTCAACTAAACTAGCTGCCGAGTAACTGCGGCAGCCAAAGCACCAGCCCCGGAAAGGCCAGCAGCACGATCACGCGCAGGATCTCGGCGCCAAAGAAGGGCAGCACACCTTTGAAGGTCTCGGACATGGGTGTGTTCTTGGCCAGGGCCGAGATGACAAAGACGTTCATCCCCACAGGCGGCGTGATCAGACCCAGTTCCACGACGATCAGGGCGAGGATACCGAACCAGATTTTCAGGTCCTCGGTGCTCATGCCAAAACCTGATCCTTCGACCCCCATGTAAATGCCACCGTTCAACTCGACCAGAACCGGCCAGAAGAAGGGGATGACGAGCAGGATCATCGACAGGCTGTCCATCAGGCAGCCCAGCAGGATCAGCGCGACCAGCAGCAGGACCATGACCATCATCGGTTCCATGCCGGACTGGATGATCCATTCGGCAGTGGCCTGCGGAAGACCGATGCGGGACATGAATATCTTCATCAGCTCCGCGCCCAGCAGGATCAGGTAGATCATGCCGGTGGTCGAGGCGGTTTCCCGAAGCGCGCCGATCATGTCGGGCAGGCGGATTTCGCGGGTGATCGCGCCATAGAGCCAGACCAGCGCCACCCCGATGGCGGCGGCGGGTGTCGGGTTGTACAGCCCGGCATAGATACCCCCCAGCACGACGCCGAAAATGCCCAGCACCGGGATCATGCCCACGGTCGCGGCGCGGAACTCTGCCCCGCCGACGCCACCATGGGCTGGGCCGGCCTCGGGCTTGATCCAGACGTAGATCGCGATGGTCAGGATGAACAGAACCACCGCCAGCAGGCCGGGCAGCAGGGCGGCGGCGAACATGGTGACGATGTTCGCCTCCACGATGATCGCGTAGATGATCAGCACCACGGAGGGCGGGATCAGGATGCCCAGCACCCCGCCTGCCGCCAATGTCCCGGTGGCAAGCGCGCCGGAGTAGCGGTATTTCTCAAGTTCGGGCAGCGCAACGCGGCCCATGGTCGAGGCGGTCGCCAGCGAGGATCCGCAGACCGCGCCAAAGCCCGCACAGCCAGCGATGGCCGCCATGGCCGTGCCGCCGCGCATCCAGCCGAGCCATGCGTTGGCCCCCCGGAACAGCGCCTGGCTGAGCCCCGCCTTGGAGGCCAGAGCACCCATCAGGACGAACATGGGCACAACCGACAGGTCGTAGACAGAGAACTGACCATAGGCCAGCGTCTTGAGCTGGTTGAACACCGGCGCGATGCCGTTCACCAGCGCGATGCCCACGCCACCCACGAGGATCATCGCGTAAGCGATGGGAATGCGGATGGCGATCAGCGCAACAAGGACGACAAGCGCCGCGATGCCCAGTGTCAGGGGATCAGTCATGCAGGCCTCCGTTCGACAGATGCCGGACGTCCTGCGCCAGCGTTGTCAGCGCGGCGACCGCGAGCAGGGCGAGGGACGCGAGGATGGGGACATAGGCCAGCCAGACCGGGATCTGCAGGATCGATGTCTCGTAGTCATAGGTCTTCTGGTCGAGCATGCCGTCGTACATCCGCCACAGCATCAGCAGCGCAAACAGCAGCGCAATCAGTGACCCGAGCAGGCTCAGAATGGCCAGCAAGCGCGGCCCGGCCCGTTGGGTAAAGATGTCGGCGGTCACGTTCGAGCGTGTCAGCTGGCAATAGGGCAAAAAGGAGAAGGCCGCGATGGCAACGCCCATCTCGGTCATCTCGAAATCACCGGGCACCGGCCAGCCGACCAGCGTGCCCAGCACCGAAGCGACGTTCATCAAGACCACCGCCAGCAACAGCGCGCCGCCCAGCAGCGCCCAGGCGGTCACCGCAGTTGCAACCGCCCCGTTGCCTTCGGGGCGGTCCGGATTTTGCATCACCTCGGCCAAGGTCAGTTCGCCGTGTTCTTGGCGACCAGCGCGCGCGCCTTTTCGACCAGCGCGGCGCCGTCGATGCCCTTGCCAGAGACCTCTTCGACCCAGCGGGCCACGACAGGCTGCATGGCGTCAAGGAAGGGCTGCGTGGCTTCTTCGGACAGGATACGGTGTGTGTTGCCCGCATCCGTGGCGACCTTGATGCCGAAGTCGTCGGAGGCGCGCCAGATGTCACCCACCTGACCCCACCAGTCGCGATCCGATGCGTCGCGGAAGGCCTGCTGGATGTCTTCCGGCAGATCGTCCCAACGGGCTTGGTTCATCGAGACCTGGAAGGTCGTATTGCCAAACCGCTCCCGTTCGTTGAGTTCGATCTGGTATTTGGTCTGGTCCTGGATCTTGAGGGGCGGAATGATCTCCCAGGGGATCAGCGCACCGTCAACAACGCCCTTTTGCAACGCGGGCGGCAGTTCAGGCACCGGCATCGCCACCGGTGTCGCGCCAAGCGCCTCGATCACCCAGCCGCCTGTCCGTGTCGGGATGCGCAGCTTGGCCCCCTTGAGGTCCTCAAGGCTGGTCACGTCCAGATCACCGGTATGCAGCGCCTGACCGGCGTGCACATGCAGGAACATCACTTCGACGCCCTTGTAATCTTCGGCAAGGTCGTCTTGGAACATGTCATAAAGCGCGAGGTTCGCGGCCCGGGGATCGTTCTTGTAGACGGTCGGCAGTTCCATCACTTCGGTGCGGGGGAACAGGCCCGGCGTATAGCCGTTCACGGTCCAGACCAGATCGACGATGCCATCGCGCACCTGCTGGATCAGCTCCGGTGGGCGACCGCCAAGGGTCATGGACGGGAAAATCTCGATCTTGACGCGTCCGCCTGAATTCTCTTCGACCGCCTTGGCCCATGGCTCCAGCATCTTGGTTTGTGCCGGGGCCTGCTGGCCAAGGAAATGGTGCAGACGGAAGGTGAAGTCCTGCGCCATGGCGGCGATGGACAAGGCGAATGTTGATACGGCGGCTGTCAGCGCGCCAATGAAAATACGACGGTTCATGGTTTTCTCCCCAAATTAAGTGGCTCTCCTTGCCCGGCAGGGGGCAACTCCTCGGCAAAGCCGACTGGACGATGACCGGGATATCGCATAATTTCCAAATGATAGTTTGGATATTCGGTATTCAGAAATATGATAAACTCACGGCATATTAATCTGAACCTGCTGGAGCTGCTGCTTCAGCTGCACGACACACAATCGGTCTCGGCGGCAGGGTCGAACATGGGCCTCAGCCAGCCTGCGACGTCGAACGCGCTGGCGCGGTTGCGGCAGATGCTGGAGGACCCGTTGTTCGTTCGTGGCGGGCGGGGGATGGAGCCGACCCCCTTCACCGAACGTATCGTGCCGGAAATTCGCGAGCATCTCTCGGGCATCGCCTCTGTCCTGAATGACGCGACGACATTCGATCCGGCCAACAGCAGACGCACGTTCCGGCTGTCCCTTTCCGGTCTTGGTGAACAGGTCTTTCTTGGTCCCCTGGCACAACGGGTTTTCGAACTGGCACCGCAGGTGCGGCTGGAGAATGTCTCCTCTCCGTTTCAGAACCTGTACCGAACGCTTGCGGCCCGTGAATCGGAACTGGCCATCGGCCTGCTTGAGTTGCAGGAACCCCAATTGCGCCAGTGCCACCTGTTCGATGAGGATTACCGCGTGATCGGCCCGCCCGGCCTGTCACCACAGCGCACTGCGGCCGTGGACCTGAGCCGCGAGCGGCTTGTGATGGCCGTGCCAAGCCTTACCTATGCCGACGACGTCGAAAAGGTGCTGAGCGAACTGGGCATGGCGGAGAATGTCTGCATGCGTATCCGCAATTTTGGTGCGCTGCCGGAATTGCTGGTCACGCTGGGTGCCTTCGCAATCGTCCCCGCTTACCTTGGCCGTAGAATGAGCGCAGCGGGGCAGGCGACCCTTCTGGATATGATACTGCCACGGGGCAGGCAGAAGGTGCAGCTGGTCTGGCACATGAACACGATGCAGGACCCCGGCTGCATCTGGCTGCGCAAGCAAATTACGGACCTGTTCCAAAATCCGGATATCGGCGAAGGTGCCCTGAAAACCGAACCCCGCCGCAGCGCAGAATCCCTGCGCACCAGACCGGAGCAGACATAATGGCCACACCGCTGAACGGATCCTTGATCAAGGCGTTCGAAATTCTGGATCTGTTGTCCGAGCAGCAGCCACAGGTCACCTCCGCCGAGGTGGCAAGCGCGCTTGAGATGAGCCACAGCACGGCGCACCGGTTTCTCAATACGCTGGAAGAGGTGGGTGCGCTGGTACAGATTAGGCGCGGCGTTTACGGTTTGGGTCACCACATCGCGCAATTGGGGCGTGTCGCAGAACGCACCAATCCGCTGGCCCGGCTGGTGCAGCCGGTGATCGCCCGGATCTGCGGCATGCTGAACGAATCCGTCATGGTCGGTGCATTGTCGCGCGACGGGGTCGTGTGCATTGCCACGGCCATTGCCCCGCGTCCGATTTCTGTCAACATTCAGGTGGGTCGCCTGCTTGAGCTGCACCAATCGGCGCAGGGCAAGGTGTGGCTGGCGCATATGGATGTCGTTGAGCGCGAGGCGCGACTGAGTGAACTGGCAGCGACCGAAAAGCTGACGGAGCAGAATTTGCAGGTCCTGCGCGGTGACATCGCAGGGGCTTTGGAAAACGGCTTTGCCTGCAATCGAGGCGAAAGCGAGCCCGACATCGGTGCGGTCGCGGTGCCGGTCTTTGACGCGGATGGTGCCCTGCGGCTTACCCTGTCTGCCTTCGGCATGGCGAGCCGTTTTTCAGGCCATCACGAATCCTGGATCGCGGCAAGTCTGACGGATGCGGCGCGGGACGTTGCAGAGGCGATTCCGGGCCGCTGAAAAGTCGCGGTTGACAAAGCTTCCTGAACTGCCGAATATTTATGAGATTTTAATCTCACTATATGAGATGGAATGGCGAGGAGCAGATGACGGAATCGAAACGAATGACTGCCGGAGCAGCGCTGCTGTCGCGGTTCAGCGCGCTTGGTGTCGACTGTGTATTTGCCAATTCAGGAACCGATTTTCCTCCTGTAATCGAGGGGTTGTCCGAAGCGGAGGCAGAGGGCATGTCTCTGCCGCGCACGGTTACCGTACCTTTCGAAAGCGCCGCCATCGGGATGGCGCATGGCTATACCCTGGCCACGGGCAAGCCGCAGGCGGTCATGGTCCACACCAATGTCGGTCTTGCCAATGTGGCGATGGGCGCGATCAACGCTGCCTGTGACAACATTCCGATGCTCGTGTTTTCCGGTCGTACGCCAACCCTGGAAAAGGGGCGTCTGGGCGCCCGGTCGGTGCCGATCGGCTGGGGGCAGGAAATGCTCGACCAGGCCAGTCTGGTGCGCGAGGCGACCAAATGGGATTACGAGCTGCGCTTCCCGGAACAGGTCTTTGACGTGACCGACCGTGCCCATGGCATCGCGACATCCACACCCAAAGGGCCGGTTTATGTCAGTCTGCCCCGCGAAGTGCTGTGTGAGACCGTGCCCGCCGAAGGCGCGCTGCGCCGTCCACAGATGCGCGCGCCGGCCGTCGGTGTCGATGCCGCCACTGTGGAAGAAATCGCCCGGTTGATTGCCGCGGCAAAGAACCCGGTGATCTTCGCGCAACACGGCGCAGGGAGCGCCGAGGCATTTGACGCGCTGGCGCGGCTGGCGGAGCAATGGAGCATTCCGGTCTGCCAGTACTGGGCGGTTGAACTGGCGATGTCGATGACGCATCCAATGGCCACCGGCCCCGATCCGCGCCCCTGGCTGGAGAATGCAGATGTCGTCCTGTGCCTGGATGCGCTGGCACCCTGGTCCCCGGCCGAGGTCGAGCCGCAGGAGGATGCGACCGTGATCCAGATCGGTCCGCGGCCGCTGCAGGACCGTTCCGGCGTGCGCAATTTCCGCTGCGACATCGGCATCAGCAGCGAGGTGGCACCGGCCATCCTGGCGCTGGAAGCCGCATTGAGCAGGCTAGAGGGCTCAGATGCCGCGGAAAAGCGCGGCAAGGACATCGCACAAAGGAATGCCGCCGACCGTGCGGCACGTTTCGATGCGGCCCTGGCGGGTGAAAATGCGGCTTCCCTTACCAAGCGCTGGGTCAGTCATGAATTGTCTCTTCACTTGCGCGAACGTGACGCCGCCGTCTTCTCCGAACTTGGTTGTCAGCTGCCTTCGATGAAGCTGGAACGCCATCAAAGCTGGTTCGACGGCCCCCATGCAGGCGGGCTTGGCTGGGGGTTCCCGGCGGCCATGGGCTTTGCCCTTGCCCGACCTGACAAGACGGTGGTGGCCTCCATGGGTGACGGGTCCTACATGTTTGCCAACCCTGTCGCCTGCCACCAGATCGCCGAAGCGCTGGGGATCTCGATGCTGGTCATCGTGCTGAACAACAGCGAATGGGGTGCCGTGCGTCAATCGGTGCTGGACATCTACCCCGACGGCCACGCATCCCGCGCCAATGCCATGCCGTTGACCGATCTCTCGCCCAGCCCGAATTTCGTGAAGGTGGCCGAAGCCTCCCGCGCCTTCGCACGTCATGCGCGCGATGTCGCTGGTTTCCGAGAGGCCCTTTCAGACGCGCTTGCCCATATTGACGCCAAAAAAGGGCTTGCCTTGATCGAGGTTGCGGTCGGGAAGTCCTGAGGTCCCATGCCGTGCGTTGACAGGCCGTGTCGGCGGGTGATGCACGGCGACCTGCGGCCTTGATCCCGCGCGAGAAAACCGCCTCTGCCCAACATGTCACGATACAGGTCAGCGTCGCGCCGTCTTGCTTTCGGACAGGATCGTGACCGCGCCGGGCGGCCCATCCTCTGCGCAGCGCTTGATGACAGCCTGCAAAATCACGCGGGCGCGTGACACCAGGTCGCTGTCGTGCTCTCCGCTGCGCCAGACAAGATCGCGATACAGCAGTGGCTGCCCCACCTTCTCGAATGCCCATGTCCCGGCGGCCAATTCGGATGTGAAGGCCGAATAGGGCCCCAGGGTGCAGGCCCGCCCCTTGTCCACCAGCCTTTTGATGCTGCCGATGGAGGCCAGCTTCATGTCGATGTGGGCGGGACGGCCCAGTGAGGTCATCGCCATCTTGGCAGTCGAAAAAAACGCCTCATCCGCATCGGGCAAGGCGAAAGGCGGCGCTTGCTCGCCCACGGCATCCAGTTTCGAGCTGTGAATGGCGAAATAGAGCGGCTCCACAAAATAGGGCTCGAAGGTCAGGCCCTTTTGCGGCCTGCGCCGGGACACCACGGCAATGTCCAACTCGCCCTTGCTCAATTGCTCAAGCAGCAACCAGGAATTTTCTTCCTCGATGGTCAGGATGATATCGTCGATCTCGCGGTAGACACTGCGCACGACATCGTCCAGCAGCATCAGGCTCACGCCGGGGGGCATGCCGATGCGCAGGTTGCGGCCGTCGGCTTCCTCCTCCTGCGGGAGATCGCGCAGGTCGTCCAGCTGCCGGATGATCGACGCGGCCCGCTTCAGCAGTGTTTTGCCGGCTGGAGTCAGGTCCACGCCCTTTGTCGACCGGATGAACAGATCGCAGCCAAGGTCGTATTCCAATTGGCTCATCCGGCGGCTCAGCGCCGGCTGGGCGATGTTGCGGTGTTCCGAAGCCTTGTTGATGCTCCGAAAGGCGGCGACATCCATGAAGTACTGAAGCTGGTTCCGGTCAATGCCCAAGGTGATGGTCCTTTCGGCGAAGAAAGCCTGCCTTGATACATACTATGACTGCCGCACCTGTTTCCAGAGTGTCAGGAGCCTGGTTCCTTGATGCAGTCCTTCGCGAATTGTGCGTAAGCCACCGACAGCCCGTCGCGGACGTCGCCGCGAATGCGCGCCAGTGTTGCCGCATCCGGTTCTGCTGTGGTCGGCACGTCCTTGGGCAGGACAAAATCGAACCCCGTCGCGTCCCTGATGGCCGCAACCGTCTGGCCGGGGTGGACGGAGGCGAGTTCGAACCCACCAGTTACTGGATCGAACCGGAACAGGCAGAGGTCGGTCAGCAGCCATCTTGGCCCGCCCTGGCGAAAGGCACCTTCGGGTGCCTCGGGCGAGGCGGAGCGGAAATCGACCTTTTGCACCAGGCTGCGTCTGGAATGCGACGGGAAGAACAGGACGATGTTCGGGATCAGGTAATAAAGGCCCGCCGCGCCGAACGACCCGGTAAAGCGTTTCTTGGGGCGTTTCGCGTCACCGATCGAGACAAGATTGATGTTCGCCTGTCCGTCGACCTGGACACCGCCAAAGACAAAAGTGTCGAGCCGCCCCTGCGCGGCCATGTCGAAAGGTTCCACGCCGCCGTCGACAAAGGGCGTGCGGTCCGGGTCGCCATGGATCGACACGAAAAATCCCGGTTTCTGATGTTCGTGCAAAAGCCCCGCAGCGGCGGGGATCGGTGAATTGACGCCGGAGACCATGAAGCGCCCGTCGCCGAAAAGCCCCGACATTGTGGCGATCAGAAATTCTTCTCTGGTGTATTCACGCATCATGCTGCCCCATCGTGTCCGAGGAAGTCGGCCAGCCAGCCATCGAAACCTTCGCGGGTCTTCGCGGCGCTGGCGTAGCTGTCGAGCATGGCATCATCGGGCCCGTAGTCCGGCGGCAGGGCGGTTGGTGCCGCGCCGCGCGGGGCCAGCGCGATCAGGTCAATATAGGGCGCGGTCAGCAGCCCGGGGGCCATGGCGCCGTCCTTGACCAGATTGCCGGGGTGGATCCTTTCCACCGTCACAAGAACCTGTTTTGCGGCGCGGGCCATGGTCTTGAGCTCACGCCGGTTGCCGACCCAGACATTGCCCGCCTCATCTGCCATCGGCGCGTGCAAGGCGGTCACATCCGGCAGGATGGCCGGGACAACCACGACCGGGTCATGCGGGGGAAAGGGATTGTCGATGACGGTCCAATCGCTGCGGTTCTTCAGCATGTCGGATCCGAAGACACCGCGTACTGCCATGAAAGGAAGACGTTTTTCCCCGGCAATAAATCCTGCATGTGTGGCGGGGCAGGTGCTGTCGATCATCTCGATCTCGCCCGCCTCGACGGCGGCGCAGAACCGTGGCGCCAGTCCGCGCGGGCCTAGGCTGACCCCGGCGGCCTCGACCGATGCAACGCAGTCGGCACCGACAAGCAGGTCGATGGCAAAGCCGCCGGTCGGCCCCCCGACAAGGCGCAGATCGCGCGCGCCGCGCGCGATCAGGGCACGCACGACGGCCACCGGAACGCCGGAGTTTTCGCTGGGGAGCGCCAGCCGCGCGCCGTCTCTGATCTGTTCTGCCAGCATGGTGACATTTGTGTCTGATCGGGTCATTGGCTGACGCTCCGCTTGGGTAGAAGGCATTCGTCCGGGTGCAGATCGGTGATCTCGGGCAAGTCGATCAGATCGCGGAACCGGCGGATCAATGCGTTACCTTCGGCCTTTGGCAGCCCGAAGAGGCGCAGTGCCTTGTTTTCGACAGAGCGGGACAGGGCATCCATATCCGCCACCGGCTTGCCCGCATCGCCATAGGCCTTGAACACCTGTCCGTCGGTCAGGGTGACGGTCACCTCGGCGGCCTCGAACCAGAGGTCCGGGTCGATGTCCACGACGACGCGGGCAGCGGTGGCCTGCAGGTCCGCGCGCGCGGTGGTCTTCACATCGAAGTTGAACGGATCAGAGGTGTCGACCCCATGCATCGCCATCGCAAGGCAGAAGGGCAGGTTGAACTTGGCCTCCAGCCCGTCCTTGGGCGGATCGGTCAACACGATGCGGTGGCGCTCCGCCTCGATCCGGACACGGACCTCGGCGATGGCGGGGAGGGGCAGAGCCTGCCTTGAGTTCAGTTCGTCCCAGGCCATCAGGGCAGCATGGGTCAGGAAACAGGATGCATGGACCTTGAACAGATTGCGATAGAGATGCCAGCCGCCCGCTGCCGGGACATGCGCCGCCGCGGTATCGAAACGCCCGCCAAAGGTCTCGATGAAGCCTTTGCCGCGCTCGATGATCTCTGTCCGGCCGGTGATGCCTTTTGAGGCCCAGACCGCCGCCCGCAGCCCGGCCTGCGCGGCCAGCCCGACGTTCAGGCTCTTGGTCATGGAACCGTAATTGCCATGTACGCCGCCCGCCTGCGCCACGGCGAGCGCCATGGCCATCTGGGTCTGCGTTTCATCCAGCCGCAGCAGGCGGGAACAGGCGGCCGCCGCCGCAATCGCGCCAAGCGTCGTGCCCTGCCAGCCCTGCTGGAACAGAGACCCGGCGAAACCCAGTCCGAGTTTGCACATCATTTCGAACCCGGCAATGAAGGCGGTCAGCACCTCGGCGCCGGTGGCCCCGATGTCCTCGCCAAGCGCCAGAAGGGCGGGGGCGATATTGATGGTCACATGGCCCGGCACCGCGTTGTGCACATCATCGTAATCCAGCACATGCCCCGCCGTGCCGTTGACAAGTGCAGCCAGCGAGGGCGACACGGCACCGCATTGCCCGACCAATCGGGCACGGGGGGCGGTTGCCTCGGCCTGGGCGTCACCGGTCAGCATTGGCACGGGTTCGATGCCCGCCCCTGCCATGGTCACCGCGTACCAGTCGAGCAGCGCGAGGCTGGCGGCGCGCCGGGCGGGTTCCGGCACGTCTTCCAGCCGCAGGGCGACAACCGAGGCGGCAAGCGCCGCAGTCACGCCCTTTGAAGCCGGGGATGCGCTGTCCATTCCGCTCACCCTTCACCCGCGTCTCGCACGCGCACCAGTTTCGTCTTGTGCGACGAGCGCGGGATCGTCCCTTCGGGCACCATGGAGACCTTGGCCGGGATGCGCAGCCTGGCCTTGATCTGGTCCTCGATCTCGGAGGCGAGGCTGTCGAAGTCCTCTGCCGCGACGGCCTCTCCGGCCTCGACCGTGACGGCCACCGGCGGCACCACGCGCGGCGGCGGCGCATCGAGCACGATCTCAAGCTGGCCATTGGTGCGGGGCCGCAGGCTTTCGACCACCTCCTTGATCGCAGAGGGAAAAATCTTGACCCCACGCACGTTCAATAGGTCATCGGCGCGGCCCTGCACCGAATAGCGCGTGCCGAACTCGCCGCAATGCGGGCAGGTGCCCACATGCAGCGTCAGCATGTCGCCGGTGGCATAGCGCAGGCCCGGCCCGGCCTCGTAGTAAAGGCCGGAATGGATGCCCTCGCCGGTCGCGCCGTCCTTCAGCTCGATGGGTTCGCGCGTGGCCGGATCGACCAGATCGTACCGGAAGCAGTATTCATCGGCCAGAAAGTGAAGCCCGTTGTGATGCTCTCCGCCACATTCCAGCGCCGCGTTGCCCCATCCGCCAAGCATGGTGTCAAAGACCTTCGCTCCATAGCCCTCTTGCAGCTTCTTGCGCACCGGCGGAATCGCGGGGCCGGGTTCCCCGCCGCAAAAGACGATGTCGACGCCGAATGCGCTGGCCGGCTTACCCAGTTCTTCGGGGGCGCGGTCAATCAGATAGCTGAGGAAAGATGGCGTGCCGGCGATGACGCGCGGGGGGCAGGCGGCAAGATATTGCAGTGCGCGGCTGACGCCCGCCTCGGCCCCCAGCGGGATCGGATGCGCGCCGTAAGCTTCGAGCGATTGCATGAAGGTCGTGCCGCCCAGCCACATGCTGAGGCCAAAGAGGTGCAGCACGGTATCGCCGGGACGCACGCCTGCCTTCTTTAGCATCCGACCGACCATCTCATAGGTCATATCGAGGTCGCGGCGGGTAAAGAGGTAGAAGGTCGGCATCCCGGTCGTGCCCGAGGTGCCGGCCACATGGATGATGGATTCTTTCGGTACGCAGGTGTGAAGGCCAAAGGAATGGCCGTATTTTTCCAGGCTGGCCTGCTGCGAGGCGCGGTGATCGGCCTTGGTCATGAAGGCGGGCAGACGCCGGAAATCGTCCATCGTCTTGATGTCTGCGCCACGGTTGATCCCGGCATCGCGCAGCTTGGGGCCGTAGAATTCGTTGCCGATGCAATGGTCGATCTGGGCGGGAATGCGCGCAAGGCGGATCGCGTCGAGCGCCGCGAGATAGGCCGGAGCGTCTTCGTGGACGATGGCATCGTCCCTTGTGGCAAGCAGTTTTTGTATGGTCATGACGGCTCTCCCTTCCATCAGCAGCAAACCGCAGGCAGCGGGATCAATGCCCGGGTGCATCTATTGAAATCAGTTTGCTTCGTTGCGTTCTGTGTAGATTCCGATCAGAGGACCCGCGTTATACTGTCTTGATATAGGTGGGTTCCCGGCAGCTCGCGTTAAGGAGGGTGGCAGAACGGCTGGCTCGTTTCAGGCGTCATGCCTGCCTGCGGGGCTTGCCAGTGATCAGACCAAAAACGTGAGGATCCATGTCCGAAAGTCAGACGCCCGATTACCGAACCCTTCTCATCCGTTCAGGTGTCACCCTGCTGACCGAGCAGGACCTGGCGGATCTTACCCCGGGCCTGCGGGCGATCGACGGCAAGATCGAAGCGCTTCGGAAACTGGCGGCGAGGGATGAGGGTACATTCCCTGATCCGCTTGATGAGGCGGTGCGGTCCGATGGCTGAGTTCGACACGATTGCTGCAGCCACCGCTGCGCTGGAAGCAGGCAGGATCAGCGCCGTTGAACTGGTACAGGACCGGCTCGATTTATGTCAGCGTGTTGAACCCAAGCTGCACAGCTTCATCACCCTGGACAGGCAAGGCGCATTGAAAGCCGCCGCCGAGGCTGATGCCGCGCGGGCGGACGGGCGTGCGACACCGCTGACCGGAATACCCGTCGGGGTGAAGGATGTGATTGACGTGGCAGGCCTGCCCGCAACCGGGCACTCGCGCCTTTACGCGGACCGGACCGCGCAAAAGGATGCCTTTGCCGTGGCGCGGCTGCGCGCGGCTGGGGCCGTGTTCATGGGCAAGCTGGCCACCAACGAATTCGCCATCGGGCTGCATGACCCCGATACGGCGCTGGCCCCGCAACCGCGCAATCCCTGGAACCTCGCACATAGCACGGGCGGGTCGTCCTCGGGTGCGGGAACATCCGTCGCGGCGGGCGAAGTGCTGGGGGCCCTGGGCACCGATACCGGTGGCTCGATCCGGGTGCCTGCGGCCTTCAATGGCATTGCGGGGCTGAAACCCTCGCGCGGGCTGGTCAGCCGCACGGGCACAATGCCCCTGTCGGAAACGATGGATTCGCTCGGGCCGATGGCGCGCACAGTGCAGGATCTTGCCTTGCTGCTGGACTGCATCGTCGGCGCGGATCCTGCGGAAACCGCGCTGATGGCGACGCCGACAGGTTCCTTCGATGTGGCCAGCCGCGATTGCCCGAAGGGGCTGCGCTATCTCAGGCTGCGGCGCTACGATCATCTTTTGCCGGAGGGTCAGATTGCGGCGCTCGACACTGCAGAGGCTGCGCTGGTCGCAAGTGGCGCAGAGGCGGTAGAGGTGGATCTGCCCGACCTGGATGCGATAGATGCGGTTGGCACGCTGATGGCCACCTGCGAAAGCTGGCATTACCACCGCGAAAGGCTGGCACAACAACCGGAGAAATACGGGCGCGATGCGCGGTTGAAACTGATGATCGGCGCATTGATTTCCGGAGACGACTACCTGCTGGCTTCCCGCCTGCGGCAGCGGTTCATTGCGGAATTTTCGGCCCTGTTCGCGAAAGTGGACGTGATCCTGACCCATCCCGTGCTTGGCGCCGCGCCGCGCGCGCCGGATCGTCCGAAAGTCAGCTTTGCCACATGGGCCCACGCGGGGTTCAACATGCAGATCAATGTGATCGGCGTTCCGGGGCTGGTCCTGCGGACGGGCATGGACGGTGATCTGCCTGTGGGCGCGCAGCTTTGGGGCGGCCATGGGCGGGACGCGCTGCTGCTTGCCGTTGGCCGGGCGATGGAGCGACATCTGGCGGACAGGGGCGACTTGCCGGATTGGCCGCAGTTTGGTGACTGAAAAAAATGGCCATGGAAACGGGCGGTTTGGCTTCGCCAGGAACCATGGGCCGATCGGGGTCTTGAATTGAAAGGGTTTCAAATATGAGCGAGCGGATCATCAAGGTTGCCGCCGTGCAAAGCGAACCGGTCTGGTTCGACCTGGCCGGGACGACGCAGAAAACCATCCGGCTGATCGCCGAGGCAGCGGAGCAGGGCGCCCGGCTGATTGCTTTCCCTGAATTGTGGCTGCCGGGATATCCCATTTTCCTGTGGCTGGGGGACGAAGCCTGGCAGGCCAGCTGCCGCGCGCGCTATATCGAGAATTCGGCCATGCTGAACGGAGCGGAGCATCAGGCGATTGCAGCCGCCGCGCGCGCGCACGGGATCGAGGTTGCGCTGGGCCTGTCCGAACGCGACGCGGCGGGCAGGATCTACATCTCGCAATGGATCATCGACGCCGAGGGCAAGACGGTGATGACACGCCGCAAGCTGAAACCGCCAAGCCTCGAAGGCGGGTTCTTTGCTTCGGGCGATCCGGATACGAACCTCAAGGTGGTAAAGACCGCGGTGGGTACCATCGGCGCGCTCAACTGTGCCGAGCACAAGCGCCCCATGCTGCGCCACCTGATGTATTCGCAAAGCGAGGAAATTCATGTGGCCGCATGGCCGGCATTGGGGCTGGTCCCAAAGGTAGTGATCATGAATGCCAAGACCATCATGGGCACTACAAGCGCCTATGCCGCCGAAGGCGGAATGTACGTGCTGGCTCCCACGCTGGTGATCGGCGCGGATATCTTTGCCGAATTCACCGACACACCCGAACGGGCGGAGAAGATTTCGCTGGGCGGTGGTGCGACGCATATATTCGACCCCGAGGGTCAGGATGCCGTGCCGCCGCTGCCGCATGACACGGACGGTTTGCTGATTGCCGAAATCGACCTGTCCCGCCTGCGGCTCGATTATTTCGATCCCGATCCGCTGGCCCCGGTGGCGGCAGATTAGGCCGGGGGTCGATTGTTTCACCAAAGAACCACGCGGCGATGGCGCGTTGCAGCATCCAGATGTTCAGATCGTGCAGCAGGAAGACACCATGCTGACCTGTAATTTCGCCGCAGGAAACACCAGATGGTTGTCACAACACGAAAGGACGACTTGTGAACAGGACATATCGGTTCACCTACCTCTTCGATCCGCTCTGCGGTTGGTGCTATGCCGCCGCACCGGCATTGGAACGGATCGCAGAGCGCCATGGCGACAGTCTGCGGTTAATGCCGACGGGGTTGTTCACCGAACTTCGCCCGGTGGCGACCATCGCAGATCATGCGCGGGCAAATGACGATCGCATCCAGGAACTGACGGGTCAGCCCTTTACCAGTGCCTATCATCAGGGCGTGATGCGCGCGCCCGGCGGCCTGTTCAGTTCGCTGCCCCTGACGCGTGCGCTTGTCGCGCTGGGTCTGATCGACCCCGCGCTGGAACCGCGGTTCCTGCACGAGGCGCAGACCGCGCGCTATGTAGAGGGGCGCGATACTTCGCGTCCAGAAATCGTCGCGGGTGTTGCCCACAGCGTTGCGCAGGCTGCAGGCTTGCAGATCAATGAGGGTGATCTACTGGACAGGCTCACGGAGGACCAGCACCTTGCCGCCGAAACAGACAGCCGCATTCTTGAAGGTCGGAAGATGATGGAAATGCTGGGCCTTCGGGGTATCCCGCAGCTTGTCGTCACCGACGGCGGCGGGACCCGCACCGTGGACAGCCAAACGCTTTATGCAGGCGGCGATGCCGTTCTGCGCGCATTTGGCGCTGCCGCGTAACCAGTGACGCCTCAGGTGTCCAGCGTTGCAACGGCCGCCGACCGCTTGTGCCGGAGGCCTATCAAGGGGTGAACGAGGATGACCACGCAATCAGAACCCGAACGCGCAGTTAAACCAGCCGTGCTGCGGGGGCTCACGGAACGCTGCTCTGTGCTCTCGCGACGGTACTGGCTCTGCTTTTGTTGCCACGCATGAAGGGGCTGGTGGTCGCGAGGATCAGGTCAGGCGGAACCGTCGCGCGCGGTGGGCAACCAGCGCGGCGCTCATCGACAGCAATGCGAAAAAGCACAGAAGCAGGGCAAAGGCATAGCGGACAGAGCCGTCGCAATGCCCTGTGCATTCTGCCGCGAAGGTGTTGAGGCTGCGAAAGTAGACCAATGTGCCCAGTCCGACACCCAGGCTGGCCCCGACGGTACGGCTGAGCTGCACAAAGGCGGTTGCCCGGCCCATCATGTCAGGCGGCGTATTGGCCTGTACGCTGATGTTGACCACGTTCAGCGTCGTTCCCATCCACATGCCGGCGGTCCCAAGTGCGATGGCCGTCTGCCATGCGCCAAGCCGGTCCATGAACAGGGCCAGCCCGATCATGGAACATGCAAAGACCGCGAGGCCGATGGCAGGGAAGATCATCACTCGCCCCGTTTTGCGCACCAGCAGGCCGGTCAGGATCGAACCCACCCCGACCGCGCCGAGAAAGGGCATCATCACCAGCCCGATCTGCCGCAGGTCCAGACCGTAGTAGTCGCGAAACAGGATCGGGAAAAGGCTGACCACCCCCGTGAACAGCGCCCCATAGAGAAACGCGACCAACCCGCATTTCCAGACCATAGGAATGCGCACCAGCTCCAGCGGCACCAGTGCATCCTCCCTGGCGCGCATCCACAGGATCATGACGGCAAGCGAAAGGACGAAGCCCCCGATCCAGACCAGTGCAAGGCCAATGCGATCAGGTTCGGCCAGCGTTTGCGAGGCGAGGATGACGCAACAGACCGCGATGATGAGAAAGAGCGTGCCCCTCCAGTCAAAGTTCAGCTCAACGGGGGGTCGGGCAGGACGACTTCTCCGCCGCGCTTGCCACAGGATGGCGGCAGCCGTCAAAGCCATGGGAATGAGCGCGTAGAAAACCGATTGCCAGCCGAAGGCAGCGATCAAGAGGCTGCCGACCACCGGTCCGAAGGTGTTGGCAAAGAAGGCGACGGCCACAAGATAGCCCTGAAAGGCCGCCCGGTCGCGCGGTGGAATGCGTTGCGCGAGGAAAGCCTGCGGCAAAGCCAGCAACCCGCCGCCGCCCACGCCCTGGACAAACCGCGCGACCAGCAAGACGGGATAACTCGGTGCCTGTGCGGCAAGCAGGCTGCCCGCGGCGAAGATCAGCAGGGAATAGACCAGCATCCGCATCGGGCCAAAGGAATCGCCGAGCTGACCCAGGACGATGGTCGCAACCGATGCCGGAATGAAGAAGGCCGCCAGAATCCAGACCAACCCCGTTTCTGCACCCGCCATCTGGGCGATGGTCGTGGCGGACGTGGCCATGATGGATTGTTCCAGCCCCGCGATGGCAATGGGCAGCGCGGCGAGAACGATATAGCGATAAGGGCCCACGCGTGCTGCTCTTTCCTTGTTATCCGCCGATGGCATCTCGGCATCCGCTTCATACCGTCCACCGATGGCAGCTTGCATATGCTCATCGTCGATAGCAGCCGTTAAGCCCGCCCCTTTCGGAAGGGACGGGCCGGGCTGTCAGAAAGACTGTCCTGCGATCACAGCCTTCCCACGAGAAACAGCGAGAGCGGGGGCACAAGGATCAGCAATGCCAGCCGGAAAAGGTCGGCCAGAATGAAGGGCATCACGCCCCGGTAGATATTGACCAGACCGATGTCGGGTGCCAGCCGGTTGAGCAGGAAGACGTTCATGCCGATGGGCGGTGTCATCATTCCAAGGTTGATCAGCACCAGCATGATCACGCCCCACCAGACCGGATCGTAACCCAGCCCCGTGACCACGGGCAGGACGAAAGGCAGGGTGATCAGCATCGCTGCCATCTCGTCAAAGATCGCGCCAAGGATGAGGTACAGCAGCACCAGCAATCCGATCACGGCCAGCGGCGGAAAATCCATCTGCGCCAGCTGTCGCGCCAGGTCGTCAGAGACCTGGGTGAGGCCGACGAAATAGGTCATGATGGAGGCACCGATGATCGAGATATAGATCATCGCCGTGTTGGCCGCGGATTCGCGGAGCGCGCCCAGAAAGACCTCCATCGTGACCTTCGACCGCAGCAGCGAAATGACAAAGGTCAGCAGCGCCCCGACAGAGGCGGCTTCGGTCACGGTGAAGACACCGCCATAGATGCCGCCCGAAACCGTGCCGAAAAGGATCAGCGCAGGTATGCAGTTGCGCGCAGCTTCCCGCAGTTCGCTGCGCGGTGCTGGCATCGGCGTCGGCATCGCATCGGGATTGCGCCGCCCATAGATCCAGATCGCAGCCAGGTATCCCAGCACGGCGAGGATGGCGGGGATGATTACCGCAACGAAGAGGTCGAGGATAAATTGTTCGGCAATCACGCCATAGACCACAAGGATGATCGAAGGCGGCACCATGGCACCCAGTGTCCCGCCCGCAGCCACAGTGCCGGCGGCAAGGCCGGGTTCGTAGCCCCGGTCACGCATCTGTGGCAGGGCAAGCTTGCCGAAAGTTGCCGTGGTGGCCACCGAACTCCCCGCGATGGACCCGAAAAGCCCGCAGCCGATCACCGTTGCCATGGCCACGCCGCCACGCCAGCGCCCCACAAGGGCCGAGGCCAGGCGGTAGATATCGTCGGCCAGCCCCCCGGCGTTGGCGAAACTGCCCATCAGCAGAAACAGCGGGATAACCGCGATGTCCACCGTGCCGAAGATCGACGCAGGTTCCGAGGCCAGCAGTGAAAAGGCTGCCTTGAAGTTCGCAAGCAGGCCAAAGCTGACCACGCCGACGACCGTCATCGCAATACCGACGGGAACATGAAGTATTATCAGCGCGAAGATCGCGACGAGGGAAAGCATGACAAGGATGACCGGTTCCATCAGGTTTCCTGCTTCAGCGTTTCGTGGACCGCCACGCGGTCAATGTTTCCGGTCAGAACGATCAGCAGCTGTATCGCCGTCGCCAGGCCCAGGATCGCGGATGCGGCAAACCACATCGGTGCCAGCGGCAGTTGCAGGATCTGGGTGACATCGTTGTAGCCGGCCATGCGCATGCCCTGCCGCCAGAATTGCCAGACGAATGCTGCCAGCACGAAGAGGGTCACGATATTCCCGAACCACTCGAACCGCCTGAACCAGCGCGGCCCCAGAAATTTGCCGAAACTGTCAATCTTGATGTGATGGCCGCTGTCCACCATCAGTGGGAAAAAGCCGATCACGCCGATCGTCAGCACATAGAGGACCAGGTCGTTCGCGCCGAAGAACGGCCGGTTGATCACCGACCGCATGAAGACTTCATACAGGGTGACAACAGCCGCGACGAGGACCAGGCCCCCGGAGACATAGGCGACCAGCCTCGCCGCGTGATGCAGGCCCCGTTCGAGGAGCCTGATCATTTCCAACCTGTCTTGCGGAAGGTCTGGACTTCAGCTTTCAGCGCCTCGACAAGGGCCGAGCCATCGGCGTTTGCCTCGATCCAGGCCTGAACCAGCGGGCCGGTGACCTCTTCCGCTTTCGCGAGATCCGCCTCCGACGGGGTGTAGACGGATTTGCCTTCGGTTGCAGCGAATTCGTCGCGCTTCGCGGCCTCGACCCGCTCCACTGTCTCGGCCCACATCTGTCCGAAATGCAGGCCGCGATGCGCATCCAGAACCGCGCGGGCCTCCTCGGGCAGGCCGTCATAGGCTTCGCGGTTCATGAACACGGCGCAGGGGCTTGCCCCCAGCGGGATCTCAAGCGCCGAGATTGCGACCTCGCTTTGCTTGAAAATGCTGGCGGGGGTGAAGCCAACCAGGTCGAAGTCAAGCTGGCCGCGCGACATCGCCTCGGCGGCGGTGGCGAAGTTGAAGCCCGAGACCGGGACCGCGCCCAGTGCCTTCAGGATGTCCTGTGCCAGCGGATTGGTGGCGGACCCGCGCAGCCCTTCGAGCGACGCGATGGTCGGCACGTCTTCCACCGACATCACGTTGGTGGGCGCTGGCGTGCACAGCAGCAGCGGCACAACATCGTCCCAGCCGCTCAGCATCTCGCGTTCGTACAGTTTCCAGTGGGCATAGGTGCCCTCGCTCGCGTTGCGGATCACCAGCGGCAAGGTTGTTACCAGGTCGTTGGGAAATTTGTTCGGCGTCAGGAACGGAAAGCCGAAGGCGATGTCGGTCACGCCGTTCTGAACCAGTTCAAGCTGGGCGCGCGGATCGCGGCCAAGCGCGCCGCCGGGGAAAAGCTCGATTTCCAGCGCGCCGTTTGAGGCGGCGTTCACTTCGTCGATCCATTGCTGGAACATCTGCGAAACCGGCGTGGTCGGGGGTTCAATGGTCGCGAACTTGAGCTGAACGGCCTCGGCCAGGGCCGATACCGGCGCAAGCACGGCGATTGCGATGGCGGTGCTGCCGAGGACTTTCTTGAAAATGCTGGTCATGGTGTTGTTCCTACTGTTGGATGTCTTGCCGGGGTGTTTCCCGGTCTGTTGTGGGAAGGATAATGATGCTTTCCATCGCCGGGACGTTATACTTTGTCTGCATAGGACCCGGGATGTTCACGCTTGCAGGATCTCGCCCAGGTGGCCTTGTCCCCACTCTGACCAGGATCCGTCGTAAAGCTGTGCCGGCCGGCCGATCCGGACCAGGCCAAGGGCGAGAACACAGGCCGTCATGCCGGACCCGCAACTGACTATTGGTGTCGTTTCCGGCGTGTCGCCGAATATGTCGTGCAGCTGCGCCGGCGTCGCGAAACTGCCGTCTGGCTGGGTAAGGCTGGTGAAAGGCACGCAGGTCGCGCCGCGCATATGACCGCTTTGCAAACCCGCCCGCGGTTCCGGCGCGCGCCCGTCGAACCGGTCCTGCGACCGGGCATCGAGGATGACCGGACCCTGCTGCTCGATTTCGTCGCGCAGGCTTTGACCGTCGATCACGCTTGCGGCGTCCAGGGTCCAATTGCGCGGCGCGACAGGGCGCGGTTCTTCCTCCCCATTGGCCACTGCATGACCCGCCTCGGTCCAGGCTTGCAGCCCGCCGTTCAGGACATAGACCTGCGAAATGCCGTAGAGCCTGAGCGTCATCCAGACACGCGGTGCGCTGAAATGGTTGGCGCTCCGGTCATAGACCACCACCGGGGTGCTGCCGTCGATCCCCAGCCGGGCCATGCCACCGGCGAAAGTATCGGGATCGGGCAGCATATGCGGCAGCCCGTTTGTCGTGCTGGCGATTTCGTCAATTTCGAACAATTGCGCGCCGGGGATATGCGCCTCAATGTATTCGGCGCGGCTGCGTTCAGGGTCGGGCGGCAGGAAATAGGTCGCGTCCAGCACCACCGCCTGCGCCAGATTTTCGGCAAGCCAGTTCGGGCTGACAAGAGGGTCGTAGGTCATGCGTTACCATTCCTTTCGGGTGGGAAAATCTTCTGCGGGTTCATGAGGTCATCAGGGTCGAGCGCGGCTTTGATCCGGCGCATCAGTTTCAACGCGGGGCCGTGTTCACGTTCCATGTACTTGCGTTTGCCAAGGCCCACGCCATGTTCGCCGGTGCAGGTGCCGTCGCATTCCAGGGCACGTTCCACCATGGCGTCATTGATGCGTGCCACGGCCTCCTGCTCCTCGGCGGACTCGGGGTCGAGTGAAAAGACCACGTGGAAATTTCCGTCGCCCACATGCCCCATGATCGAGGCCGGGACCGGACAATCGGCCAGAAGCGCCTTGGCATGTTCGATGCAGCCGGGCAGGGCCGAGATCGGCACGCAGACATCGCTGGCCCAGCCCCGCGCACCCGGGCGCTGCCGCACCGTGGCGGTATAAGCCGAATGCCGCGCGGCCCAGAGGCGCGAACGGTCTTCTTCCTTTGCGGCCCAGCGGAAGTCCGACCCGCCGTGATCTTCTGCGATCTGCTGGAACATCTCGACCTGTTCACCCACGCCGGCTTCCGACCCGTGGAATTCGAGGAACAGCGTGTCGGCCTCCGCTTCTTCGAGATTGGAAAAGGCGTTCACCGCACGGATGCAGCCCGCATCCAGATATTCGATCCGCGCGAGCGGCAGGCCGATCTGGATCGCCACGGAGGCCGCCTCGCTTGCCGACAGCGGGTCGGGAAAGGTGCAGACGGCAGAACGCACCGCTTCGGGCCGTCCATGCAGGCGCAGTGTGACCTCGGTGATGATGCCGAGCGTCCCTTCGGAGCCGGTGAAAAGATGCGTCAGGTCGTAGCCGGCAGAAGACTTGCGCGCCCGGCGAGCCGTCCGCAGGATTTCACCATCCGGCATGACGACGGTGAGGCTGATCACGTTGTCCGCCATGGTGCCATACCTGACAGCGGTGGTGCCCGACGCCCGTGTGGCCGTCATTCCGCCCAGGGTGGCATTGGCGCCCGGGTCCACGGGAAAGAACAGGCCGGTCTCGCGCAGGTGTTCATTCAGCGCCTCACGCGTCACCCCCGCCTCTACGGTGCAATCGAGATCGGCAGGCCGCACGTCGAGAACGCGGTTCATCAGCGACATGTCAATGCACAACCCGCCTTCGGCTGCCGATGCGTTCCCCTCAAGCGATGACCCGTTGCCATAGGCCACGATGGGCGTGCCGTAGAAGGCACAAAGATTGACGATCTGTGATACTTCCTCGGTCGAGACGGGTCGCGCGACGGCCTCGGGAGGCATCGGCTGGTGATGCGCTTCTGTCCCGGCATGTGCTTCCCGCTCAGCCATGCTTTGCGAGAATCGGTCTCCCAGCATGGCGCTGAGCAACCGGGGGAGGTCTGCTGCGAGGGTCAAAGCTGTTTCCTTCCGCATTCGAGGGGCTGTCGGAAGGACAGGATAAACAGGCAACCCGGCAGCCCGCATATGCCAATGGGAGATAACGGCCAGCTGGTGCCTCGGGAGCCGACCATCAGCGTCAGGAAAAATGCGCCTGCACCGTCACGGCAGCCTCAAGCCCGCCGTCGGTTGCGATGTTTGTGCCGTTGATCCAACGAGCGGCGTCGGAGCACAGGAACAGGATGGCCGGTGCAATGTCGTCGGGGGTGCCTGCGCGGCCCACGGCCTCGACGTCGGATTTCACCCGTGCGTCGCCCAGCACATCGCGGAACTGTTGCAGGATCGGCGTTTCGACCGGGCCGGGCGAGACCGCGTTCACCCGGATGCCCCGGCCCCGGAACTGCTCCTGATGCGCGGCCAGCATGGTCCAGACCAGCAGGATTTCCTTGGACACCGGATAGCCCGCGTCGTTCGGGATGTCATGCTGCGCCACGATCTCCGCCGCGTCGGGAAAACCGGTCGTGCGGGCAATGGCCGCTGCCCGCGCGCCATTCTCCCGCCAGCCGTAGCCCGCGATGGAAGCGACATTCACCACCGACCCGCCTTCGCGCAGCTTTGTTGCCAATGCCTCGCTCAGGGCGCGCAAACCGAAGAAGTTGATCGCCAGCGTGTCTGCCGCGCCGCTCTTGCCCGAGACGCCCGCGACATTGCACAGCGCATCCAGCCGGTCGGGCAGGGCGCCCGCGATGGAAGCCACGCCCTCAGCGGTCGAGATGTCGCCCTTCAGGAACTGACCGAAGCCTTGCTTTGGCTTGCTGCGGTCGATACCGATCACATTTGCACCCATCTGGCCCGCCAGCTCGGCGGTGCGGCACCCGATGCCGCTGGCCACGCCGGTGACCACGATGGTCTTTCCAAACAGCATGAACGCTTTCCCTATTTTGAAGGGGTTTCCATCTGAACCCGGTAGCCCAGCGGCATCAGGCTGACGCCTGTCCTAGTGGCGATCCAGCCCCAGAGCCCCTTGGGCAGCAGCAACGAGAACAGCAGCGCCGCCGCGCCAAGGCCGATCAGATACCAGACGCCGGTATCGGCGAACCAGGTTTCCGCCGCAAAGAAGATCAGCGCGCCGAGGATCGCGCCCTCGAACCGGCCCAGCCCGCCGACCAGCACCATGAAGATCATATAGGCCGTCCATTGCACGCTGAAGTAGGTCTTGGGCTGGAAGGCCGAGACCTGCGCCAGCCAGAGCGCCCCGGCGACGGCGGTGCCGAAGCCCGCCAGCACGAAGAACAGCCGCTTGGTGCGCATCGGGTTGACGCCGATGGAATCCGCCGCCTCCTCATTGTCGCGGATCGCTTGCATTGCCAGCCCCGAGGGCGTGCGCAGCACCGCGAACAGCAGCGCCAGCAGCCCCACCATGCCGATCAGCGCCGCCCAGAAGATCATCATCCGCCGGTCCGCGATGGCATAGGCGTTCAGTGAAATCAGCGAGGTGCCGGTTTCACCCTGGATCAGCGGGTCGAGGTTGACGCAAAGATGCGCGATGGAGGCCAGCACCCACATGCCGATGGCGAACTCGCCGGCGCGAAGGTGCAGCATGAAAAGCGACAGCACCCAGGACAATCCGGCAATGATCCCGGCACCCAGCAGCATGGCGGCAAAGGGGTTGATCCCCGCATCGGCCAGCCGGATCGTCATGTAGGCACCAAGGCCGAAGAACAGCTGGTTACCGATGGAGACCAGCCCGCCATAACCCGCCAGCGCATTCCACATCGCGGCGAGGATCACATAGATGAACAGCACCGTCAGCCGCTCGATCACGCTGTCTGTGGCAAAGGTCGGGACCAGCGCGAGGATCAGGATCACCCCGGTGGCCAGGGCAAAGGCCAGCTTGGACTGCCAGGTCCAGCGGTGGATGGTCATTGTGCTGCTCCTTTCCGGGTAAGCCGCGCAATCTCTGCCAGTCGCAGCGGCGCCTTGCCCTTCAGCGCAAGGCGGATGAACAGGACGATAAGAAACGCCACATGGCCGCCCAGCAAAAAGCCCTGCGGGTGGATCTGTGCGCCGACAGATTGCGCCACGGCCAGAACGATGGCTCCGGCAAGCACGCCCCAAAGCGACCTTGCGCCACCAATGATTGTCGCCTCGAAGGCGAACAACAGCTGCGGCGCGCCGGCATAGGCGTCGAATGTGCCGCGCAGGCCAAGTGCTGCGCCGGAGACGGCGACGGTCATGGTGGCGAGTGCCGCAGCGATCCCGGCGGCGCGCCGCGCGTCCACCCCGACCAGCCCCGCGGTGTCAGGGTCGGTCGCGGTGGCACGGATCTGCCGGCCAAGGGCGGTGCGCTTCAGCAGCAGGTCCAGCCCGCCGATGATCACGATCACCGCGATCAGGATATCGACCGGCAGCTTGCCCACATAGATGCCCCCGGGCAGTTCGAAAGCCTCCCAGCTGAGGTCGCCGACGAAGGGCGAGAGCGACCGCGTGTCAGCGCCGAACTGCTGGAACAGCAGGTTGTCCAGCACGATGGCGAGGCCAAAGGTGGACAGCACCGGCAACAGTTCACCCCCACGCACTGCACGTTCCAGCACCAGCCGTTGCAGCAACCAGCCTGCCACGCCCATAACCGGTACAACCGCCAGCAAAGTGATGAAGGGCGACATGTCGAAGCTGTCCGACAGGCTCCAGACCGCATAGGCGCTGACAACGGCCAGCGAACCATGGGCAAGGTTGATGACCCGCATGACCTGGAACATGAAGGCCAGCCCGCAGGCGATGAGGGCGTAATAGCCGCCAAGCAGGACGGCCTGGATCAGGATATTGGTCATGCGTGTTCCCCCTGCGGCCCGGCCTGGGCTTCGGTGCCGAAATAGGCCGCCGTGATCGCCTCGCGGGTGGTCGCACCCATCGGACTGTCGAGCACCACATGCCCTTCGAGCATGCAGACCACCCGGTCCGCCACGGCCATGGCGCGCGAGAGGTCCTGCTCAACGAGAATGATTGTCGTGCCCGTCGTCATCAGCCCTTCGAGCGAAGCATAGACCTGATCGACCACCAGCGGCGACAGCCCAAGGCTGACCTCGTCGAGGATCAGCACATCGGGGTTCGACATCAGTGCCCGCCCGATGGCCGTCGCCTGCTGCTCGCCCCCCGACATGGTGCCGGTTGCGGCATGACGGCGTTTGACGAGGTTGGGGAAGGTTTCAAAGATGCGTTCGACCGTCCAGTCGCCCATCCGGCCCACGGTGCGGCCCAGCTTGAGGTTTTCTTCCACCGTCATGTCGAGGAACAACTTGCGCCCCTCGGGCACCAGCGCCAACCCGGAGGCCACGCGCAGATGGCTGGGCATATGGGTGATGTCTGTGCCGCTCAGGTGGACGGTTCCGGCCTTGACCGGGTTCGCCCCGGCCAGGGCCCGCAGGAGCGTCGTTTTGCCTGCGCCATTGGCGCCAACGATGGCAAGGATCTCTCCCTGTTCGACGTTGAAGCTCACATCGCGCACGGCGCGGAACTGGCCATAGCGCACATCCAAGTCGGTGACGCGCAGAATGCTCATGCCGGGGCCCCCCCGAGATAGGCCGAGACGACCTGCGCGTCGGACATGACCTTGTCCGGGGCTCCCTCGGCGATGATGCGGCCCGCGTCCATGCAGACCAGCCGTTCGGCCACCTGCAAAAGGATGCGCACGATATGTTCGATCCAGACAATGCCGATGCCGCGCGCGCGCAGGGAGCGGATCGTGTCCACCAGCTCGGAGGCTTCGGCATCTGTCAGCCCGCCGCCGATTTCGTCCAGCAGCAGCAGGCGCGGTGAGGTGGCCAGGGCGCGGGCCAGCTCCAGCCGCTTGCGATCGAGCAGACCGACGCTTTCCGCCGGTCGGTTGGCCACTGGCAACATGCCGCAGACATCCAGCGCGTCCAGCGCCAGGTCATAGGCCTCACCCTTGCGCCGCGATCCGGCATGGGTCGCGGCGACCAGGACGTTCTCAAAAATGGTGATCCCCGAGAACGGCTTGGGGATCTGATGCGTGCGCACCAGCCCCATGGCCGCCCGGTCGCGCGCGGGCAGGGCGCTCACGTCATCGCCGTTGAGCTGGATCGTGCCCTTCGTGAGACGGGTGGCACCGGCCAGGACGCCCAGCAGGGTGGACTTGCCCGCACCGTTCGGCCCGATGATGCCCACCGCCTCATTCGAGGTCAGCGAGAAATCGATTCCGTTCAGCACGGGCAGCGCCCCAAAGGACTTGTGGATGCCTGTGCCTGTGAGCCGGGCTTCCTGTCCGGCCTGTGCCACCGCCCCGCTCATTCGTTATAGGGCGCGAGCTGGGAAGTGATCGGGACATTCGGATCGGTCGCGTTGTTGACCAGAACATAATCCAGATCGAACGGACCTTCCTTTGCCTTCACCCATTGCGAGCCGAGGATCGGGCCATGGGCCACGTTGGGCACCGGGCCGGAGGTGAAATCGACCTGACCGCCGATGGTTTCCACGTTCAGCGTGGCGATGGCATCGCGCAGGGCTTCCTTGGACTTCGGATCGCTCGCGGCCTTCAGCGCGAGAATGCCCGCATCCAGAAGCGACAGCGTTGCGCCAAGCTGCTGGGTCCATTGTTCACCGCTCTGGGCTTCCCAACCGTCGGCCAGTTCGTGACCTGTCTGGCCGGTGACGGGCGAGGCATAGGGGAAGTCGCGGTGCCAATAGGCAGCCGAGGCCATGCCTTCACCCAGCGAGCCCATCGCCTCCATCTCGGAGGGGAAAAGGCCGGTCTTGGCGGTCTGCATGATCTTGATCTGGCGCGCCAACCCCTGTTGGGCCGCCTGGCGCCAGAAGGCGGCGAAATCGGGCGGGATCGGGAAGGAGTTGATGATCTCGACGCCCTCGGATTTGAACAGCGCGATCTGGGTCGAATAATCGGTGGTGCCGGTCTCATATGCGCCGGGGTCGACGATGGTATAACCTGCCTCGGCCAGTTGCGGTGCCAGGACCGCGCGCACGGCATTGCCGTCGGCGTCGTTGGGATACATCACCCCGACTTTCTTGTTGGTCTCGATCTGCGGCCAGGTCGAGGTATAGGTCTTGAAAATCTCGCCCACGCCAAAGCCGAAGTGATAGGTCCATTTGAAAGGGGAGGGCTCTCCCGGCTTGGCGCCACGGCCGAAATACCAGGCCTCCCAGGGCATGACGGTGGACAGGCACGGCACGCCCGCCGCCTCGCAGGCGTCCGAGACCGGGTTGATCACCTCGGGGGTGGAGACGGCCAGCATCAGGTCGACGCCCTCGTTGATCAGCTCCTTGGCCAACTGCGCGGCGCGGGCCGGGTCGGACTGGGTGTCACGGTCGAGGATCTCGACGGCATAGCTCTTGCCCGCGACCTCGATGCCATCGGTCAGGGCCGCGCGGACCTGTTCCAGCACGTAACCGTCGGTCTTGCCGAAGCCCGCCAGCGGCCCTGTGCGGGGGCTGACAAAGCCGATGCGAATGGTATCGGCATCCTGCGCCAGCGCCCCACGGGCGGACAGGACAAGCGTGGTCGAGGCCAGAAGGCCGGAGAACTGACGTCGGTTCAATTTGATATGTGTCATGATCGTTTCCCTGTTGGTTTACCCTTTGATGGGCATAGATTTTCCCGGTGTCCGGGTATGGCTGACGCCCGCGCCACCACTGGATCGGCGGGCGTCAGTTGGGCCCTGTCAGCCGTCGCATCGCCCGGGGAGAACGGCGCGAAACAGGAGACTGACAGGGCCTGGCCAACGCGGGGGCCTAGACCTCTGCCGCATCCTCGTAAGGGACCGGCGTGAAAGCACCGGTTCCGTTCCGTTCTTCCATCACGTTGCGTTTCTCGCGGTTGACCACCAGCTTCAGCACATCGGGCCGCGCGTAATGGCCCGCCGGATCAGCGGCCCCCTTTGCAATAGCCAGCATGGCCGGATCGAGATCGGCGTAGAGAATGCCCTCCTCGTCTTCCGCCAGCGGCTCGCAGAGCGGGCGACCGTCCGGGCCGAAGATCTGGGCAAAGCCGCCGCCGGGCTTCGAGGTGCGCGGGTTCAGCAGATGCGCCTTTTCGGCGCTGTCCCCGGCGACCCGGTCGATCATCTCCTGGCTGACGATGGCGCAGGCGGCCAGAACATAGCAGGACCCTTCCACCGCATAGACCTGCGAGGCGGCGTTGTTCACTTCCGGTCCGAGCGCATAGGCAAGGTCACGGTAAACGCAGAAGCTGGGCCATCCGGCAACATGGACTTCCTCGTGCTGGGCATACATCGACATCTTGACCAGCGGCTGCACGTGTTCCCAGCAGTTCAGCGCGCCGAGGCGGCCAATCTCGCTGTCGACCACCATCAGGTCCGATCCATCGCCTTCGCCAAAGATCGTGCGTTCCACATGGGTCGGTTTGAGCTTGCGGCGATTGAGCAGAATGGTCCCATCCTCGCCGATGATGACCTGGCTCATGTAGCGGCTGCCGCCCGCGCGTTCGGAATAGCCCATGACCATGGTGATCGCATTGTCATGGCAGATCTGCTGCAGACGTTTCATCTGGGGCGAACCTGCCGCCATGCTGTTTTCATGGTACTCGGGCAGGAATCCGACACCCTCGGCGGGTGCACCGGTCCAGATCCACCAGGGGTAGCCCGGCAGCCATGTCTCGGGGAAGGCAATCAGTTTGGCCCCGGCGCGGGCCGCTTCTGCGGTAAGGTCCCCGGCCTTCTCGATCGAAGCGTCGAGATTCAGAAAGACAGGAGCGGCCTGCACACAGGCGGCCTTGAACGGTTTCATCAATGTATCCTTCCTTGTTGGCATCGTCCGCCGACGTGCGGCGGGCCGTCACTTCTGGCGCTCTTTTGCTGGTTGAGGCCTTGCCGGACATCTCTGCACAACTTGTGGATCGCGACTTTGCGTGCGGCGACAAATCGTTTGACTTTGGACGCCACAGGCAGATCATGCTGCATGAATTCTGACGGGGAGGGAGATCTTGCGCGGCAATTCGACAGAATCCCGGCGCGTCTGGGAGACGTGGCGCTCGCAACTCTGGTCGCGGTTTGTCCGGCTTGAAAGCTCTTCCAGCGACGAGGATTTCTTTGGCCATGTCAGCGCGGCGGTGCCCGGGTCCAACCGGCTTTCCACCGTTCATTCCACCACTCAGATCACGGAACGGACGCAAGCCAATCTGCGTCGCGATCCTCATGACGACATGCTTTTCGCGTTCCAGATCGAGGGGCACGGTTTTATCGAACAGGATGGAAGGCAGGCGCGGCTCGATCCGGGTGACTTCGGTTGCTACATGACGGACCGGCCATATCGCCTCGCGTTCGACAGCCCGTTCCGGCAGGTCATCCTGCGCCTGCCCCGGCACAGGCTGGCGGATCATTTGCCATGTCTCAGCCAGGAGACAGCCAGACGGTTCGACGGCAAGGCCAAGGCAGGGTTGATCGCGGCGGGCTTCATACGACAGATGACGGAACAGGGCGGCAGCCTGACAGATGCGGATCTTGCGGGCATGGAAACGGTCACGGCACAGATGCTGGCAACCGCAATCCGGCAACGCACCGAAACGCAGGGCGACGCCCAGACAAGCCGCCTGGAACGGGTGAAGCGGTGCCTCAGGGATCAGCTGCGCGATCCCGATCTCGATTTTGCGCATGTGGCGGCGGCCGAGGGGATGAGCCTGCGCACCCTGCAACGCCTGTTCCAGCTCGACGGGGTTTCGCCGTCTCAATGGGTGGCGGAGCAACGGCTGAAACAGGTGGCGCAGATCCTGCGGGACCCGGCACAGGCGAAAAGGTCGATCACAGACGTTGCCCTGTCATGTGGTTTCGGAGATCTTTCCCATTTCAGCCGGACTTTCCGGCAGCGCTACGGCACCAGCGCCAGAAACTGGCGGAACCTGAGCTGACAGGCCGGGGCTTCTTGGCCCCCTTTCATGGAAAACAGCGATTCGGATTTGTGACATTGGCTGTCGGTCACCGTCGCCGCGCCTCCGAACTCCCTGCCGCGGTTATACCGTGTTGATATAGGTGGAGCGTTCCTGTGCCGCACTAGAAGGAAACCGGAATGACGGCTGCGTGCAGCGAAGAAGCCGCGCAGCGCTGGCCCTCTGACAGAATTGTCCGGGGCAGAAGGTTCCGGTGGAGGAGCGCACATGACCACAAATCGTTCAATCAGGATCGGTGCGGGGTGTTCGATCGACATGACGCTGTCCTTGCCACAGATGGTGCGCAAGGGAGAGGTCGATTACATCGTGATCGATTTCATGACCGAAGTTGCAGTCTCGAAGATGAAGGCCCGCGATATGGCGGAGCCGGGGCGCGGGTTCGGTATCGACCTGATCGGGCCGGAGCTTGAGCGTGAATTCAAGCAGATGCTGGACAAGGGAATTCGCCTTGTCACCAATGCGGGCGGCCTGCAACCTCACGCCTGTGCCGAGGCGCTCAAAGCGATGGCTGAGAGCCTAGGTTTGTCGCCGAAGATCGCGGTTGTCGATGGTGACAACGTCCTGCCGCTGATTGCGGATGGCAAGGACTCCTTCGATGACATGTTCACCGGCAAACCGGTCCCGCATGATCTGATCAGCGCCAATGCCTACCTCGGTGCCTGGCCGGTTGCGCAGGCGCTGGCGACGGGTGCCGATATCGTGGTGACCGGGCGCGTCGTCGACTCGGCCCTGATCGTGGGGCCATTGATCCACGAATTCGGCTGGAAGATGGAGGAGTACGACCGCCTCGCAGGGGGTGTCCTGATCGGGCACCTGCTGGAATGCGGGGCGCAGCCCTCCGGCGGTATTTTCAGCGATTGGCGCGAGGTCGACTGGGCGGACATGAGCTTTCCCATCGCAGATTGTCTCGCCGATGGCACGGCGGTGTTCAGCAAGGTTGCGGGGACAGGGGGGCAGATATCGACCGGCAGCCTGGCCGAGCAGATCCTCTACGAGATCAGCGATCCTCAGGCCTATGCCATGCCGGAAGTGACCTGCGATTTCAGCAATGTTCAGCTGGAGGTGCTGGCCGAGGATCAGGTCCGGGTCTGGGGCGCGAGGGGCCATCCGCCATCGGGTAAATACAAGGTATTCGCCCTGAGCGATGACGGTTGGC
This sequence comes from Sulfitobacter sp. PR48, assembly GCF_028807335.1. Classification (NCBI taxonomy): domain Bacteria; kingdom Pseudomonadati; phylum Pseudomonadota; class Alphaproteobacteria; order Rhodobacterales; family Roseobacteraceae; genus Sulfitobacter; species Sulfitobacter sp. PR48. Next base: position 68,871 of record NZ_JARAMM010000006.1, read on the forward strand.
AGGGCGTCTTTTCGGGTGTCACAACAGGGCGCAGCGCGGCTGAAATGGCGCAGAAAACGGGCGAGGCCATTCTGTCGCGCTGTCAAACGCTGTTGCGGGATCGCAATCTGGGGAACTGGACCGCTGCGGCCTCCGAGGTGATCGGCGCCGGGGCAAGCTACGGGGCGCAGCGGCCTAAGGATATGGACACCCGCGAGGCGGTGTTCCGGGTGGTTATGGACCATGCCGACCGGGCCGGCGCGGAGCTTTTGACCCGCGTCGCCGGGGCATCGCTGTCCTCCATGGCACCGGGCACATCCAACCGGCTTGGCGCACCGGTTGTCAGCCGCAAGATGCGTATGAGCGCCTTTCTGATGGACGCGGCAAGGGTTCCAGCCCGGATCACGGCAGCGGGTGAGACCGTGAGCCTGCCCCCGGTTCTGCCGTCGGCACCGTTCCGGCGGGAGATGCTTGCACCGAATGCGCCGCTGCCAAAGGCCGGTGATACTGCCGATACGGTTGAGGTGCCGTTGAGCGCGCTGGCGTGGATGCGCTCTGGCGACAAGGGGGACAAGGTCAATATCGGTGTGATCGCCCGCGATCCTGATTTTGTGCCCCATATCAACGCCGGCCTGACAGAAGAGGCCGTCGCCACATGGTTCGCTCATATCCTCGCGGACCCATCCAACCCGAAAGTCCGGAAATACGAGCTGCCAGGCCTTCATGCCTTCAACTTCCTGATCGACGAGGCGCTGGACGGCGGCGCGGTGGCCTCGCTTCGCTTTGACGCGATGGGCCGGGGGCTGGCGCACCAGCTGGCTGATTTCCCGGTTCTTGTGCCCACCGCCCTTGCCGCGGCAATGCAAGGTAATGCCCCGTGAAAACACGGTAAATTGGGCGTGTCCCGTTTTGGAGTCATGCCGACTGGGTATATCGGCATTTCTGTCGATAGGGGCCCAAATTCCCTGCTGCTAGCGTTTTATCAGATACCGACGGAGGATTTGAGGTGACGGCCAATCAAACACCTGTTTCGTTGATCGGACTTCCGTATCACTGCGGCGACCGTGGCCGTGTTCCGGGGAACGCGATGGCGGTGGGGCCCGAAGTTTTGATGCAGGACGAACATGCGCCTGCCGCCCTGCGCGCCGTATTTTCCGACGTCGATTGCCACATGATCGAAAACGCGGAGCGCGCCAATGACGCGGAGAATGGCGGTGACTTTCGCACGATCCCCGTGGGCGATCAGATGGGCCGGATTCTGGTGCAGAACATCCGCCTTGCCGCTGTGGTGAGCGACGCCATAAGCCAGGGCAGAATACCCATCGTGACAGCAGGCACCTGTTCGGCCTGTTTCGGCATGGTCGGTGGCGTCGGCGTCGCCGAAGGGCCGATCGGCATGATCTGGTTCGATGCCCATGCCGATGCGGAAACGCCCGATACCTCCTCCAACGGGTTTATCGAAGGCATGCTGACCTCGACCATTGCGGGCCATTGCTGGCCGCGTTACCGGCAGCGGGTGCCCGGTTTTCGTGAGATCCCCGAAGAGCGCATCATCTCGGTCGGCATTCACGAGAAATATGCCGAAGGCGGTCGTACAGGTGGCGCGCGTGCGATGGGCACCATCATCGACCCTCCCGTCATTCAGAAACTGGGCTTTGAGGCAGCGCTGGGTCACGCGCTGGACGTGCTCAGCACCCGGTGCAGTCAGGTCTATGTCCACATCGACAACGATTGCATGGACCCGAGCGTCCTGCGGTCAAGCAGGCATTGCGCCGATGGCGGTCTGACGGATGGGCAGGTGGCGACGGGTCTGGACATGATCGCAAAGAGGTTCCGGATCCTTGCCTGCTGCTTCACCGCCTTTGACCCCGATGTCGATCCGCGCGGCCCTTCGGTGATCGCGCCGCTGATGGTGAAGGCGGCAGAGGCGGCCGCCAGAAGCATCAGCAAGATTGCATGAACGATAATGCCAACAAGGGAAAAACCATGACTTACGCAAAAAACGGAACCGGCCCCAGCCGCCGCAGGGTACTTGGCGGGATCGGGACATTCGCGATGGGTACGGCGCTGGGTGCCGGCCTGTCCCTGCCTGCCTTTGCGCAGGATGCCAACACGCTGCGCGTCGCAGCAAATGGCAGCACCAGCGATTCCCTCGACCCGCACCGCACGCGTGCCCAGATCACCGACATCATCCGCTTCACCAACCTTTTTGACGGATTGTGCGACTATGCGCCTGATGCGACGGTCGTGAACGTCCTGGCCGAGAGCTTCACGCCCAATGCGGATGCCACCGAATGGACGGTCAAGATCGTGTCCGGTGTGACCACCCATGCGGGCGAACCCTTTACCGCCGAAGATGTCGTCTATTCCGTCAAACGGATGCTGGACCCGGACAACCCGACCCGGGGCGCATCGCTGATCAGCTTCATCGATGCTGAAAATGTCGAAGCCCTGGACGATCTGACCGTGGTCTTCCGGCTGAAAAAACCCTACGGGCCGTTCCGGGACATCTGGGCCAACCGCTATCTGCGCATGGTGCCGCGCGGTTTCGACCCTGAAACGGCAGTCGGAACCGGGCCCTTCAAGCTCACGTCATTCACGCCGGGGCGCGAATCCGAATTTGCCCGGTTCGATGATTATTTCCGTGGCCCTGCCAAGGTCGAACAGTTGGTGGTCGTCAATGTGGCGGACGCTACCGCATCAATGAACGCGCTGCGTGGTGGCCAGGTTGATATGGTCTACAACGTGCCGATCAGCGAGGCGCGCATCATCGAGGCCGATCCGGCCCTGACGCTGGTCAACAATCCCAGCAGCCTGTCGATCCCGATCTATATGCGTACCGATGTCGCGCCCTTCGACGATCCCCGCGTGCGCGAGGCGATCCGTCTGATCGCAAACCGAGAGCAGATGGTGGCAATTGCCTTGTCAGGATACGGTGAAGTCGGCAACGACATGCAGGGCCGCACAATTGCACCCTGCGGCGATACGGATGTGCCGCAGCGGACGCCAAACATCGAGCGAGCGATAGAGCTTCTTGCAGAGGCAGGCCAATCCGACCTGGATGTCGAGATCGCGACGACCTCGGGCACCAGCGGCATGGTTGAATGTGCGCAAATCCTGTCCGAACAGGCCCGTGCGGCCGGTATCAACATCCGCGCCAATGTGATGGACGAAGCCTCCTATATCGCGAACTACGGCAACTGGACCTTCGGTGTGGATTTCCTGTCAGATACCTACCTTCCCGTCGCCGCGCGCAGCCTCATGCCGGGCGGATCCTCCAACAACACCCATTGGCATGACGAAGAGTTCATCGACCTGTTCGAACAGGCAACCGCGACATCGGACGAGGCCGAACGCTGCAACTTGATCCAGGAAATGCGCCGGATCGAATATGAACGCGGCGGCAACATCATCTGGGGGTTCTCGAACACGCTGAACGCGACCGGGGCCCATGTGCAGGGTGTCGAAACCTACGTCAGCGGCTCACCGTTCTATCACCTGAGGCTTGTGTCGAAGGCATGAGTCACCAGAAAAGAAACCTCCTGCGCGGTTCGAACCGCGCAGGTGCCACCCTGCGCATGATTGCCAGGCGCCTTGCCAGCAGTGTGCTATTGCTGTGCATCATGTCGGTGCTTGTCTTTGCAGCGACACAGGCCCTTCCGGGCGACATTGCACAGATGGTGCTGGGTCGGGATTCCACGCCGGAACAGGTGGACCGGCTGCGCAGCGCGCTCAACCTCGACGCCCCGGTCTGGCGGCAATATCTGATCTGGGCCGGCAATCTTTTGCAGGGCGATTTCGGTGTGTCCTTCGTGTCGCGCCAGCCGGTCTTCGATATTCTGCAGACGCGGCTGTCCAATACGGTTGTGGTTGTCCTGCTGTCCTTCCTGATCTCGATCCCCCTGTCGCTGGTGCTGGGCGTCTATACCGCCGTGAATGCAGACCGGGTATCGGACCGGGTGATCCTGTTCTTCGGCATCGCACTGAACGCCATGCCCGAATTCGTGCTGGCCCTGCTGCTGGTCCTGCTGCTCAGCGTGCAGGTGTTTCATGTTTTTCCCGGTGTCGCCCTGCTGAGCCCGGGAGTTTCGATCTGGATGCAGCTGCCCAAGATCGCTCTGCCGGTCCTGACGCTGGCGCTGCTGCAAGCCTCCTATTTTTACCGTCTGGTCCGCGCGACGATGATCGACGTTCTGGCCAGCGATTATGTTGAATTCGCACGGCTCAAGGGTATGCCCCGGCGCAATGTGCTGTGGCGCCAGGCGGTGCCCAACGCGCTGGTCCCGGCGGTGCAGGCGGCCGGGACGATCTTTGCCATCTCGTTCGGGGGCGTGGTGGTGATCGAATATGTCTTTGCCTTTCCCGGTCTTGGCACGGCACTGGCCGATGCGGTCGGCGCGCGGGACATCAAGGTGGTGCAGGCGATCACGCTGACCATTGCGCTGATCTTCTTCGCCACCAATATCGTGACAGACCTGATCACCATGGCCCTGACACCGCCGGGCCGGGGTGGCGTGCGATGAACATGTCTCGTCACGGTTACATGGTTCAGATCGCAAGCAACCGGCTGGCACAGGTGGGCTTTGCGCTGATCTTGCTTGTTGCTGCAATCGCCTTCATCGGGCCATTGGTATCGCCGCATACACATTCGGAATTTGTTGGCACCCCCTACGGCCTACCGACCGATGGCGCACCGCTCGGCACCGACAATCTGGGACGCGACGTGCTGTCGCGCGTCATGCATGGTGGCCAGGATCTGGTCTGGATGGCTTTTTGCGCCACCTTGCTGGGCCTTGCGCTTGGCACGGCGATGGGGCTCTCCGCCGCCTTCTTCAAGGGCTGGACGGAAACCGTCCTGATGCGGGTGGTCGAGCTGAAACTCGCATTTCCGAGCATCGTTTTCGCCCTGCTCTTTGTCACCATGCTGGGCCCCAGCAAGGGGCTGCTGACTATTGTGGTCGGCGTCTCGCAGGCACCCAGCGTGGCGCGGGTGATGCGCGGAGTCGCAATGGATGTGGTGCGGCAGGAATACGTGCAATGGGCGCGGTCCGTCGGCATGCGTGCCTGGCGTGTGCTCTGGGCCGAGGTGCTGCCCAACACGACCTCGCCGCTGCTGGTGGAGTTCGGTCTGCGGATGATGTGGTCGATCTCGCTTCTGGCTGGTCTGAGTTTTCTCGGCTACGGCATTCAGCCGCCGGCCGCCGATTGGGGCCTGATGGTGAACGAGAACCGCAACGCCCTGTCGGTGCAGCCCTTCGCCGTTCTGGCCCCCATCGTGCTGATTGCGCTGTTTTCCATTGGCTGCAATCTCTTTGCCGAAGGGGTGACCCGCGCGATCGGCCGGACCGGAGGGACCGAATGAGTGAAACCGTAAATCTGCGAGACCTCCGGGTAGAGACCCGCAAAGGCCTTCCCATCGTCGAAGAAATCGGTTTTTCCATCGTACCCGGCAAGGTGCTGGGGCTGGTGGGCGAAAGCGGCTCCGGCAAAAGCACCATCGGCAAGGCGCTTTTGGGTTACGCCGCGCCGGGCCTGCGCATCGCCAGTGGCAGTTTCAACGTCGAAGGGACCGATCTGCTGGCGCTGGGGGGCGAAGCACGCCGCCGGGCGCGCGGGCCGGTCGTCGCTTATGTCCCACAGGACGCATCCAGCGCCCTGAACCCGGCGATCCCGATCCTGCGGCAGATGACCGAAAGGCTGCGCACCGGGCAGGACCGGCTATCGGCCTCTGATGCGCGTCAGCGCGTCTGTGAAACACTGGAACGTGTGGGCCTGCCGACCGACGCGGGCTTTCTTGCACGCTACCCCGGCGAACTCTCGGGTGGTCAGTTGCAGCGGGTTGGTCTCACGGTTTCCATCGTGTCGCATCCACGCCTGCTTGTCCTCGATGAACCTACAACCGCTCTTGACGTCTCGACACGGGCCAGTGTTCTGGACCTCGTCGCGCAGCTCAATCGCGATCTGAACATGAGCAGCCTTTATATCTCCCATGACCTTGGCGTGATCTCGGCGGTGGCCGACGATGTGATGGTGCTCTATGCGGGACAGGTGGTCGAAACCGCCCCGCGTGACCGTTTCTTTGAGGCTCCGGCGCATCCCTATTCCCGCGCATTGCTGCAAGCCATGCCAACCACGCGGCGACGCAAGGCCCTGCACGGGATACCGGGGCGTGTGCCGGTGCTGGCCGAGCGGCCGGCAATCCCCGGTTGCCTCTTTGCAGATCGCTGCGACCTGGTGCAGCCCGCTTGCCGCAAAGCGCTTCCGTCTCTCGTGCCGCATGGCGAAGGCCGGCTGCGCTGCATCCGCGGCGATGCCACCCCGGGTCCTGTGGAGACAGAGGTGCTGCACGACCGCCCCCCGGCGGCTGCCAAACCTGTACTGGAAGTGTCCGGGCTTTCCGCCGGGTATTCCGGCAATCAGGTGCTCCACGACATTTCTTTCCGGGTCGAGCCCGGTACATGCACGGCACTGGTGGGCGAATCCGGTAGTGGCAAATCAACCCTGTCGCGTTGCCTGATCGGGCTTCACGGCAGCTTCGATGGCGAGGTCCGGTTCAACGGAACGCCGGTGCCACCGACCATCCGCCAGCGGCCGGGCTGGATGCACCGCGACATGCAATATGTGTTCCAGAACCCTTACGGGTCGCTTCACCCCCGGCGCACGGTTGGCGACAGTATCGCAGCAGCGCTGCGGATTGCGGGTGGGCGGCGAAACGGATCGGTTCGGGATGCAGTGCGGGACGCGCTGGAGCAGGTGGCGATGCCACCGCAGCTGGCTGACCGCTTCCCCTCAGAGCTTTCGGGAGGGGAACGTCAGCGGGTGGCCATCGCCCGCGCCCTGGTCTGCAAACCCAGCCTGCTGATCTGCGACGAGGTCACTTCGGCGCTGGATGTGTCGGTTCAGGCCTCGATCCTGGAACTGTTGCATGATCTGATGCGCGGTGACCTTTCGCTCCTGTTTGTCACCCACGACCTGGGAGTCGTCCGTACAATCGCGGACCGGGTGATCGTGCTGAACGAAGGCCGCATTGTGGAAGAGGGCGCAGCGGCAGATGTCATTGGCGCGCCGCAGCATACCTATACAAGATCGCTTCTGGATCGGGTGCTGGAAGTCGCCTGAGCCGGGCTACCGTTAAGCGCCGCCTTGTCAGGGGTGCAGCACAACAAGCTCCGGCTCGAACGGGGTCAAGGTTTCCACCCCGTCGGAGGTGATGCAGATCGTCATGCTGCAGCAGGCGCAACCCACCCCCGGCTGGTAGAGCGCGGGCACGAGGTGAAAACACATGCCCGGCTCCAGCGGTGTCTGGTTGCCCGGGCGGATGCTGGCCACGTTTTCCTCACTCCAATCCGGTGCAAAGTTGATGCCGACCCCATAGGCCGCGCGCACCGGAAACATCCCGGCGTAACCGAGCCGGTCGATGGTCGCGCGCACAACGGCGTCGGCGTCATGGCAGGTCATGCCGGGCCCGATGCTTTCGAGCCCGGCGAGAAGCCCCGCGCGGGAGGCGTCATGCAGCCGGCAGATGTCATCGCCGGGCGGCCCGATGACAGACACCCTGAACAGCGGCGCGCTATAGCGGGCAACCGGTGGGGCCAGTTCCGTGTTGATAATCGTGCCGGACTGCAAGGGGGCCATCGTCCAGGTGCTATGTGCCAGGGCAGAGCGCGGGCCCGAACAGACGAAAGGCTCCAGCGAAAAGGGCTCTGCTCCGGCGCGGATGGCGTGGCCGATCAGATTGGCGGCCAGGTCCGCTTCGCTCGCGCCCGGCAGAAGGCCGTCAAGGGCTGCGCGCGTGGCCTCTGCCGCGATCTGTCCGGACCGGCGCATATAGGTCAGTTCGGCCTCCGACTTCACGGCGCGCATCGGCTCGATCAGGCCGGCGGCATTGACGACCTCGCGCCCGGGCAGCGCGGCGGCGATCTGCGTCATGCCCCGTGGCGGGATGACCGCTTTGGCCAGTTCGAAGCCGATCCGCGTGCCGTGCGGCGCAATGGTTGCAATCGCCTCTCCCACGGCGGCATAGGGGTCCTGATCATCGGCAATCTCTGCGCCGATCTCATGCCGGTCGCCGGACCAATCTGCTTCGATCAACGCCTTGACGTTGCTCATGTCGGTTTTCCGCCCGATCCAGAAGACATTGCCATCAGCAGAGATGAGCGCCCCGAAGGTCCCTTTCAAAACGCCGATCGGGAAACCGGTGACGTAATAGTAGTTGCAGGGATCCATGAGCAGGATGAAGTCGAGTCTGCGTCGCGCCATTTCCTCGATCAGGCGTTGCCCGCGGCGGTCAATTTCACACTTTTCGAAATGCTGAGGTATCATGAGCCCGAGGCACCGTCCGGATGGTTCGCCCCAGATTAACCGCCACCCGGTGGAGGGCCTATCGGCAGAACTACCGAGAGGCGCAGAGATTTGATGGCCCCGGCCCGCAAGGTCTTCCAACCCGATGCATGGCAACGGAAAACAAAAGTTTGACCGGACGCGGACCCGCAGAGCACGCGTTAGCGCAACCTGATGGTGTCGTTCCGCAGATCTCGCCCTGGCGCTGCATGTGCCAGAGGTGACATCACCAACCTTGGTGTCGGGAACAGCGGTGGCAGGCTGAAATTCCGCGCATTTCATATGCGGCGTTAGAGTGCTTTGAGCAGTCCGATTCCCTGTGCGAGAGAGATTGCCCGGCTGTCGCCTGCCAGGGGGACGTCGCGTTCGCCTGCGTAGATCAGCAGCTTTCGGCTGGCCCTGATATCTTCCGCGCCCGTGTGGAAACCGCGCGAGACCTTCGGTGCCGTGGTGCGTTTGATCTCTATGGCCCAGATGTCGCCATCCGGCAGTCGCAGCACCAGATCAAGCTCGGCGCCGGCAGAGGTGCGATAGAAGAAGGGTTCAGTGCCGGCAGGTGCTGCGGCCAGAAGCGCTTCGATGCAGAACCCCTCCCAGCTGCCGCCGACGACAGGATGCCCGAGCAAGCCTTCGGTCGTACCAATACCCAGCAGGGCATGCACGATCCCGCTGTCCCGCACATAGACCTTCGGCGATTTCACCAGGCGCTTTCCGACATTTTCATGCCAGGGCTGCAGACGCCGCACCAGCATGAGATCAACGAGCAGGTCGAGGTAACGGCCAACGGTCTGGCCGGAAACACCAAGCCCCTCAGCAAGGGCGGCAGCATTCAGCAGGCCGCCTTGCACATGCGCCAGCATGGTCCAGAAGCGCCGCAAGGTTGCCGCCGGAATACGCGGCCCGAGGGCCGGGATGTCACGTTCCAGGTATGTGCGCAGGAAATCCAGACGCCAGTCCATGCTGGCCTGATCGCTAGGGGCCAGGAAACTGTCAGGAAAGCCGCCACGCAGCCAGAGCGTATTCAACTGATCGGCCCCGACCTCGGGAAGCTGCAAAGGCGGCATCTCGATATACCGGACACGTCCGGCGAGGGATTCTGCCGATTGTTGCAACAGGACATTGGAGGCTGATCCCAGAAGCAGGAACTGTCCCGTCCGGAAACCGGCCCGCCTGCGCTGGTCGATCTGGCCACGCAGGCTCTTGAAGAGGCCGGGCATCTGCTGCACCTCGTCGAGGATGACGAGTTTTCCTGCCTGCTCATCCAGATAGAGATCCGGTTCGGTCAGGATTTGCCTGTCTGCCTCACGTTCAAGATCGAGGTAGACTGATGGTTGCTCCGATGCGATGTCGAGAGCAAGCGTGGTTTTCCCGACCTGCCGGGGGCCAAGGAGGACAACAGCGGCTTGGTTCTCCAGCGCGGATTGCACAATTTGATGGGTCTGACGTGTATACATACCTTGCAATTACTCCATATGGTGGAAGATTTGCAAGGTTATTTCTGGTGCGGTTATCGCTATCTCGCAGAGGAAGTGCATTTTTGACCCCGGTCAGGCAGGGCGTCGTTCAGGCGTTGATGTATCTGTCTTGTCGCGCCAACCTCGCTTTACCCGTGCGATGCCGCCTGAAGCATACGCTTCCAGGAAATCGACCGATTGACGGGACCGATGTATATTGCCCATATGTCACCAGCGGTGATATTTCCCAGATCAAGAATATCGCAAACCCGCGATCACAGAGAAACATATTTGGCGGAAGGTCCAGGGATGAAAGCTGATTTAGTTGTTCTGGAGGGGCGTGTCCTGACCATGGATCGGGATCACCCCAGAGCAGAGGCTGTTGCCGTTTCGGACGGCAAGATCATTGCGGTCGGGTCCAACACCGAAATTGAAATCCTGATCGGGCCGGAGACCAAAGTCATCTCTGCGCGCGGGGGTACGGTTCTTCCCGGGTTTATCGAATCCCATATACATCTTTTCGGCGGGGCATCGCAGCTGTCATATCTTGATCTGACAGGTCTGTTCGGCTTCGAAAACGTGGCTGAAGCGGTCAGAGCTTATGCTGCGGCAAATCCGGATGCCAGGCTGCTGACCGGCAAGATGGCGAGCTATACGATGCTGGGGGAGGGGACCCGGCTGGACCGGCATCATCTGGACCGTATTCTGCCGGATCGGCCGCTTGCGTTCGTCTCCTTCGACAATCACACGATGTGGGGCAATACGCTTGCCCTTGAAAAGGCCGGGTTGCTGCATGGTCTTGAGGTCAGCCCGGGCAATGCTGTTGTGATGGGCGATGACGGCCTTGCAAATGGCGAGCTTAATGAGGCCGAGGCCTACAATCCGCTTCTCAGGTTCGGTGGTCTGGATCGCGGCATGCTAGGCATGACCACCGGCGGTGAACCTGACCCGAAGCCGACCAAGGATGAATTCGCATCCGATGTCAGAATGGTGAAGGACGCGCTGAAATGGTGCGCTCAGCATGGGATCACATCTATCCACAATATGGATGGCAACTTTTATACCTTCGAGATCCTTGAGGAAATCCAGCGCGATGGCGATCTGTTGTGCCGGGTGAAGGTGCCGTTCCATTACAAGAATTTCATGAAACTGGACGACCTTGAAAAGGCATCGACCATGACCGCGCGCCATGACACCGAATGGCTGTCCAGCGGGCTGGTGAAAATGTTCTATGACGGGGTTCTGGACGGTCACACAGCCTATATGCTGGACGGATATGGCGATCAGCCGGACTTTCAGGGCGAACCATTGTTCACTCAGGAACAGTTCAACGAGGTCGCCATCGAGGCCGACAGGCGCGGGTTGCAAATTGCCGTCCATGCCATCGGAAGCGGTGCAGTCCGGTCCGTCCTGAACGGCTATGAAGCGGCGGCCGACGCCAACGGGACCAGGGACAGCCGGCATCGTCTGGAACATATCGAGGTCATCGATCCCGCTGACCTGCCGCGCATTGCAGGTCTGGGTGCCATCGCCTCGGTTCAGCCGCCCCATCCGCCGGGTATGATGGGCACGCCGTTGGAGCCTACGCTCACAGTGGTTGGGCGGGAACGTCTGCCGTATTTCTACGCCTTCCGCACCTTCAAGGAATCAGGGGCGCATGTTGTCTTTGCGTCCGATTGGCCGGTTGCCGATCTGAACGTGATGCGCGGGGTGCACGCCGCCATGACGCGTGAACCATATTTACCGCATCTGCCGGATCAGCGGTTTACGCTTCACGAAGCGCTTCACAGTTACACGGTTGAAGGCGCCTATGCCGAACACGCCGAGGATATCAAAGGCAGGCTTCAGGTTGGCATGCTTGCGGATATCGTTGTGCTGTCGGCTGATATTGAGGCTGTTCCGACCGATGACATTCCGCAAATCACCCCCATCACGACGATATGCGGCGGGAAGGTCACCTTTCAGGCGACGGCGTAAGCTTTCGCTACACGCCGCCGCCGCGATCAGCTTTCTGATGATGCAGGATCAAGGGGCGCGAACCAGCGTGCGGCAATCTCCTCCGCGCTCGGGCGGTTGATCAGCAGGGGCGTGATCGTCATTTCGTTTACCGCGTCGATGCCCGGAAAGAAGGCATCGTCGTTGCCGCTGCCCAGGGGGTCGTGGCCCTGCGTCCGGTATACCGCAAGGCCATGCGTGGCCAGAATGACATAACCTGCGATGCGCTTTGGATCGCCATCGGCGATCAACCCGGCGGACTGGCAATCGACGATGCAGTCCAGCAGGGTCGTCAGGGCCTGCTGATTGTGCTGAATTCGGCTGCTGCGTTCCAGATCCTCGTCGCCGCGTTCGGAAAACATCAACGAGAAGAACCCCTTGTTGTTCAGGGCAAAGCGAATGTATGCGACGCCAAGCGCCTTGAGCTTTTCCATCGGGTCGCCCTGCGCTTTTTCCAGCTCTTCGTTCTGGCAGGCGGCCAGCCTGGCGAATCCTTCTGCAGTCAGCGCATCGAGCAATGCGGCCTTGTCCGCGAAGTGGCGATAGGCCGAGGCATGCGAGACGCCAAGCGCGCGCTCCAGCTCGCGCAGCGAAAAATGGGGCCCGTCCCGCTGATCAATAAGTGTCAGGGCCGTCTCCAGCAACGCATTGCGTAAGTCTTTGTGATGATAACCCTTTTTGCGCAATTCTTTGGGCGCTGCGGGTGTCGCTGGTTTGTTCACGGCTGCTTCTTCCCCGACATCAAAGGCGCTCCTTTTTTAACATGCGACGGCCCCGTTTCACAAGCTTTGCTGGCCCGCAATGCGACGGGTTCAGCGATGACGCTTGACAAAAACAGATCGCTTGATCTTAATATCACCACTGGTGACATTCCCGCAAGAGGAGGCGGATTTGAGCATGATGTTGAAAGTCGAAAGTGCCGGAACATCACGCCGACATGCCCTCCCGAAACCTATTCAATCGTTCACAGGCAAGGCCCATCCATGACTGCATTCCTACAAAAAGCCCCACATCAGTGGACCGCCGTCGAGACCGTCGCGGCGTTGAAGGCCCGCAAGATCGGCGCGCTTGAACTGCTTGAACATTGTCTGGACCGCCGCGCCCGTCTTGATGGCGAAGTGAATGCGGTGGTCGAGATCCGGGCAGAGGCCGCACGCGAGGCAGCTAGGGCGGCGGATGCCTCCGACGCCTCCAGCCCGCTTGCCGGGTTGCCGATGACCATCAAGGAAACCTACGAAGTCGAAGGTTTTCACGCCACCGCCGGGATGCCGGAACTGAAGGATTACGTCTCGACCGGGGATGCCGTGACGGTGCAAAGCCTGCGCGGAGCCGGTGCGGTAATCTGGGGAAAGACAAATGTGCCGGTCGCCGCCTCCGATCATCAAAGCTACAATCCCCTGCACGGGGTCTGCCGCAACCCCTGGGACACGTCGCGCACGGTCGGCGGGTCCTCGGGCGGCGCGGCTGCGGCGCTGGCGGCGGGGTACACGGCGCTGGAGCTGGGCAGCGACATCGGCGGTTCGATCCGCATTCCCGCGCATTTCTGCCGGGTCTGGGGGCACAAGCCCACCTATGGCATCGTCCCCGCACGCGGCCATGTGCCACCGCCGGGCGCTTTGGCGGATTCTCCGCTGTCGGTCTGCGGTCCAATGGGGCGCTCCGGCGCGGATCTTGAACTGGGGCTTGACCTGCTTGCCGGGGGAATGCCGGACAGTGGCTGGGTCCTGAACCTTCCCAAACCGCGACACGAGACGCTGTCCGACTATCGCGTTGCCGTCTGGACCGGCGACAATCCGGTCGATCCCGCCTATGCCGCCGCGATCACCGCTTATGCCGATGCTTTGGCGGAGCAGGGCGTTCAGGTCACGCACCTCGATGCAATGCCCGCGCCGCTGATCGGCAATGACGATCTCTATATTGCACTGCTCTTTGCCACGATCGGCTCCGGCGTGCCCCGGGCCGAGCTTGATGCCTATGCCGCCGCAGCCGCAGGCCACCCGGACGGCAGCCTGCCCGAACGGGTGGCCCGGGCAACCCGGTCCAGTCTGGCCGACTTCGCTGGTCTGGTCGAACGGCAAGAAAGGGTGCGAGAGGCCTGGCGCGCCTGGTTTGCGGATTTCGACATCCTTCTCTGCCCGGTCAGCATGACCGTCGCCTTTCCGCATCAGACCGAGGACGGGCACGGCCCGGTGCCGCAAATGTCACGTGTGCTCGACGTGGGCGGCGAGACGCGGCCCTATATGGAAAACCTCTATTGGCCCGGCATCGCGACACTGGGGCATCTGCCCGCAACTGTGCGCCCCTTGCCCGATCCGGTGCGCGGCATGCCCGCCGGCGTACAGGCCATCGGCGCGGAATACGCAGACCGCACGACGATGCGCTTCACTGCGCTGTGCGACGAGATTTTCGGCGGCTTTGTCCCGCCACCAGGTTTCGCCTGATCTGGGCGGTTTCCTCTGTTCGCTTCACCCGGAAAGCGCCGCGGCGCAAGACACAACGAAAGGAAGACGAGATGACTAAGTTCCCAGGACTCCTGGCAGCAGCGATGATGATGACACCGCTCGCGGCACAGGCCGACACAACCATTGTGTTCAACAACTTTCTCGGGCCGACCGACGGGCTCTATACCGATATCATTCAGCCCTGGCTCAGCGATATCGAGGCCGAGACCGAAGGCCGGGTGACGTTCCACGTGCCGGAGGCCTCGCTCGCGCCGCCGCCGGAACTGCTGACCATGGTGCAGCAGGGCATCGCGGACGGGGGGTTCATCATGACGGGCTTTCTGGAAGGTTCGAACCCGCTCTTGCAGATTTCCCTGCTGCCTTCGGTGAACGCCAGCGCTATGGCCGGTTCGATTGCCTCCTGGCGCACCTATGAAAACCACCTGTCGCAGGTGGAAACCCTGGAAGGCGTCGAATTGCTGGGCCTTCTGACCCTCTCGCCGGGGAGCTTCTATTCGATGAATGACACGGAGTTCGACGATATCTCGGACTTCCAGGGGGTGAAATTCTGGGCGCTTCCCGGCCTGGCGTCGCGGTCGTTGTCGGCATTGGGTGCCGTGGTGTCGCCGGGCCCCGCGGTGCGCATGTACGAGGTGATTTCCGGCGGTGTGGTCGACGCATACTGCTGTCTCGATTTTTCCGGCCTTGCCGCCTTCAACGTCACGCAATTCACCAAATCCGCCACCGAACTGCCCAATGGCCTGTATTCCGGGTCCTTTGCATTCTACATCGGCAGCGACATCTGGGATACGATCGCGCCCGAAGACCAGGCGATCATTCGCGGCCTGTCGGGCGAGGCGCTTGCCCGCCGCATGATCATCTCGGAGGCCGAGGGCGAAGCGGACCGCGCAGCCTTCATCGCCTCGGGCGGCAAGGTCCATCAGGCCTCTGACGAGTTGGTCGCGGCCCTGGCCGACGCCTGGGCTCCGATCTATCAGGACTGGACCGATGCGGCGGATGCGGCCGGGATCGATGGCGCAGCGGCACTTGCCTATTACCGCGAGCAGGTTGCCCTGATCGCTGCCGGCAACTGAGGGAAACAGGGCGATGTTCGCAAGGGCCTGGACCTGGGTAGAACGCATTCTGGAAGTGATCATGGCGACCTTCCTTCTGGCCATGGCGCTGATCACGGCCGCCGATGTGGTGGGGCGCTACTTTTTCAGCGCCCCGCTGCCGGGCGGCTATGAGATCGTTCAATACCTTATGGCGCTGTCGGTTTTCGCGGCATTGCCCCTGACCACGCGCGCGGAGGGGCACCTGACCATCTCACTGCTGACCGACCGCATGGGTGGTCGCGCGCGGCGCCTGCACCGGGTGATCATGTTGTTTGTCATCACGCTGATGCTGGCCTTTCTTGCCTGGCGCATGGGTGTGCAGGCCGATCATCTCGCGGGCGGCGCGGAGCTTTCGGGCTCGTTGGGCATACCCTTGGCACAGGTCGCCTATGCCATGACGGTTCTTGCCTGGCTCGCGGCCGCAGTGTCGGCCGTGCTGGTGGTACAGGCCATTGGCGGGAAACCACCGGCGAAAGCCAAACCCGAGGAGGCGGTAGAATGATCCTGTCATTGATTGGTTTTGTGGTATTGCTGGCGCTGGCTTTTGTCGGCGTACCGCTGGGCTTTTCGCTGATCTTGGTGGGCGTGGTCGGCTTTGCCATTGCCCGCGCTGACATGGTCGGCCAGGCGCTGATCTGGTGGGGGGATGGCGGGCTGGAGGTCAACGCCCGCGCCTTCAATGCGGCCTTTTCCATGGCAGGACAGCAGATGTTCGATGTCTCGACCAACTACGGGATGACGGTGATTCCGCTTTTTGTTCTGATGGGCGCCTTTATCCACCGCAGCCAGTTGAGCCAGGATCTCTACGAGGCTGCAAATGCCTTTCTCGGCCACCGCCGGGGCGGGATGGCGATGGGCACCGTGGCTGCCTGCGCTGGCTTCGCCGCTGTCTGTGGCTCCTCCATCGCCACCGCTGCGACGATCTCGAAGGTCGCGATGCCTTCCATGCGCCGCTTCGGCTATCGGGATTCCCTGTCCACCGGGTCGATTGCGGCGGGTGGCACATTGGGCATTCTGATTCCGCCTTCGGTGCCGATGGTGCTTTATGGCATCCTTGCGGAAACGGACATTGCCGATCTTTTCATGGCGGGTATCCTGCCGGGCCTGCTGCTGACAGTGATGTTTTTCTTCACCATCGGCATGACCACGATGATCGACCCGACCGCCGGCCCAAGCGCGGAGCGCGTCCCGATGGCCGAACGGTTTCGGCTGGTGCTCAAGGTCTGGGGCATCGTGGTAATCTTTGTCGTGATCATCGGCGGCATATACATGGGCATCTTCACCGCCACCGAAGCCGCCGGGGTTGGAGTCATCTTTGCCGCGCTCTTTGCGATGTTTCGCAAACGGCTGACATGGCGCAGCCTGTGGGAAAGCCTGGTCGAGACCGGGATTACCACCGGCATGATCTTTATCGTGGCGATCGGCGCATTGATCTTTTCGAATTTCGTGAACATCGCCGGATTCACGCGCGCAATGACGGATGTGCTGGCCTTCTATGACCTCAGCCCCTTTCAGGTCGTCCTGTGCATTGTCCTGGCCTATCTGGCGATGGGCTGCGTGTTCGACAGTATCGCCATGCTGACGCTGACGGTTCCGGTGGTCGCCGCGATCCTCAAGCCGATGGGCGTGGACATGGTCTGGTTCGGCATCGTCGCTGTCATCGCAATCGAGCTGGGGCTGATCACGCCGCCGGTCGGGATCAACGTCTTTGTCGTCAAGGCGGCGACTACGGGGATCAGTGTCTGGACCATCTTCCGCGGCGTGATGCCCTTTGTCGGGGCGATGCTGGTGCTGCTCGGGCTGGTGCTGGCCTTCCCGTCCATCGCCACCTTGGTGCCTTCGCTCATGGGGCGCTAGTATCGATGTGTTACAAACCTGCACGTCACCGCACGCGGCGCGCATTTTAGGGGGGCGCCAGATGGCCAAGCCAAAGAACATCCTGTTCATCATGTTCGACCAGCTGCGCTGGGATTACCTCGGCTGCTATGGCCATCCGCATCTGGAAACGCCCAACATCGACAGGATTGCCGCGCGCGGCGTGCGGTTCGACAACGCCCGCATCCAGTCGCCGCTGTGTGGCCCGTCGCGCATGTCGACCTATACGGGGCGCTATGTGCACAGCCACGGCGCGTCCTGGAACAACGTGCCGCTGAAGGTGGGCGAGCGCACCATGGGCGACCACCTGCGCGATCTTGGCATGGGCTGCTGGCTGGTGGGCAAGACCCATATGGCCGCCGACGCCGAGGGCATGCAGCGGCTGGGGCTGGCGCCGGACAGCGTGATCGGCGCGCGTGTGGCCGAATGTGGCTTTGACATCTGGGAGCGCGACGACGGTATGCGCCCCGAGGGGCCGGACGGTTTTTATGATCCGGGCGGGGCGCTGAAGTACAACGAGTATCTGCGCGACAAGGGGTACGAGAGCGACAACCCCTGGCACGACTATGCCAACTCGGGGATCGACGACGAGGGCAACGTGCTGTCCGGCTGGTTTCTGGAAAACTCCGACCGCCCCGCCAACATTCGCGAAGAAGACAGCGAAACCCCCTATCTCACCCGTCGCGGGATTGAGTTCATCAAGGCCCAGGGTGATCAGCCCTGGTGCTGCCACCTGAGCTATATCAAACCGCATTGGCCCTATATCGTCCCCGAACCCTATGCCAGCATGTATGGCCCCGAACACTTCCTGCCGCCGGTGCGCAGCGATGCCGAGCGCGAGACGGACCATCCCGTGTTCAAGGGCTTCCAGAATGCCCCCGTGGGCCGCGCCTTCGCCCGCGACGACATCCGCGACAAAGTGTTGACCGCCTATATGGGGCTGATCAAGCAATGCGACGATCAGATGGGCGTGCTGTTCGACTGGCTGGAAAAGACGGGGCGGATGGACGACACGATGATCGTCATCACCTCGGACCACGGGGATTTTCTGGGCGATCACTGGCTGGGGGAAAAGACGTTCTTTCACGATGCCTCGGTCAAGGTGCCGATGATCATCTATGATCCGTCTGACGCGGCCGACGCGACCCGTGGCACCACCAGCGACGCGCTGGTGGAATGTATCGACCTGGCCCCCACCTTTGTCGACGTGGCGGGGGGCGATGCGTCGGCGCTGGATCACATTCTGGAAGGGCATTCTCTGCTGCCCCTGCTGCGCGGCGGCGCGGCACCGGACCGCGACTGTTGCATCTGCGAATACGACTATTCGGCCACGCCGCTGGCCGCACGGCTGGACCTGCACCCCGATCAGTCGCGCATGTTCATGGTCGCGGATCACCGCTGGAAGATGATCCACTTTGAAAGCGGCCACCGCCCGATGCTGTTCGACCTGCAGGCCGATCCGGACGAGTTGTGCGATCTGGGTGGCCGCGCAGAACACGCGGCAACCATCGCAGAGATGTATATCAAGCTGAACACATGGGCGCGCCGTCCGTCGGCACGCACGACGTTGTCAAACGGCACTTTCATCAATATGCGCAACGCGCCGCGATCCCTGGGCGTGCTCATCGGCATTGCGGATGCGCGTCAGGCCCCCGGCGATTCCGCCGCGAAATACATTGGCCGCAAAGCTCCCGACAAAAGAGGGATGTAGTCCGGCCAGCGGCAAGCCAAGCGGCACCGCCGTGGCAGGTGCGTAAACTCAGGCGCGGCGCGTAAGCTGAACCTCCGCCGGGCCGGGCGAACGAACCTCAATTTCGTATATTGTTATAACTTTATGCTCTTGCGCCTCTCAAAAACCATCAAAAGACGCCAAATTTTGGCGTAATTTGATCAAATATGTTGACAGCACGGATCTTCCCAAGCACTAAAGTGATAACTTTAACGCCCTGAGGACCATCATGAGTTACCAAGAAACCGCCCATCCCGTTGATCTTGCCAAGGTGTGTGCCACGGCCCGCGATCTGGTCGCGCGTGAAGCCTCGATTTACGAACAGCTTCGGCCGCGCAGCCAAGCCATGTTCGCCAACCCGGCGCCGGGTTTTTACGATCAGGTGCCGCAGCATTGGATGCGCGATTGGCCAATGCCCTTTCCCTTTGCAGTCGCCGGTGCCTCCGGCAGCACCCTGACCGACATTGACGGCAACACGCTTGTCGATTTCTGCCTTGGCGACACCGGCGCAATGTTCGGCCATGCGCCCCGGTCCATTGTCGAGGCCCTGTCAAAGTCGGGTGAACGCGGCCTGACCACCATGCTGCCCTCGGGTGAGGTGGCAGAGGTCGGCAAGCTGCTCACTGACCGTTTCGGCCCCTTCGTCTTCCAGATTGCCACCACCGCAAGCGATGCCAACCGCTTTGCCATCCGGGTCGCGCGGGCGGTGACGGGGCGCAACAAAATCCTGGTCTTCGATGGCTGCTATCACGGTGCCGTCGACGAAACGCTGGTCGACCTTGAGGACGGCCTAACGGTCGCCCGTAAGAACCTGTTGGGTCAGGTTGTCGATGTCACCACGACGACCGTCAGCATCCCGTTCAACGACATTGACGCGCTGAAGACCGCGCTTGAGGCGGGTGATATCGCCGTTGTTCTGGCCGAACCGGTGATGACGAACTGTGGCATGATCCTGCCCGACGAGGGCTATCTGACAGCGCTGCGCGATCTGACCCGCGCGGCTGGCACATTGCTGCATATCGACGAAACGCACACGATTTCCACCGGCCTTGGCGGCTATACTGCGGTGCATGGGCTCGACCCGGACATCTTTGTCGTCGGCAAACCCGTGGGCGGCGGCGTGCCGGTCGCGATCTGGGGCATGTCGCAGGACGTCGCCAAAGCCATGTCTGACATCCGCGCCAGGATGACCGGCATCGGCCATTCCGGCATCGGCACGACCCTGTCGGGCAGCACACTGCAAATCGCCTGTCTGCGCGCCTGCCTGTCGGAAGTGATGACAGCAGAGGCTTACGCCACCATGAACCGCCACGCCGACCGGCTTGAACAAGGTTTCACGGACGCGATCCGCGCCGCAGGGCTGCCGTGGCATGTCAGCCGCGTTGGTGCGCGGCTTGAAATTGTGTTCTCGGCTAACCCGGTACGCAACGCGGCAGAGGCGCGCGCGGCGGCGATTGATGACATTCAACATGCCCTGCACATCGGCGTGCTGAACCAGGGCTATCTGGTGACACCGTTCCATAACATGGTGCTGGTCGCGCCAACCACGACCGACGAACAGGTCGAGGGGCTGCTGAGCGCCTATGAGAACGTGCTGACCCGTCTCGTTGCGCAGGAGGGCATATGATGACCGACACCAGACCGAGTGAAGCCGCCTCTATCGAAGAGGCCGAAGCCTTTCTTGCCACACACCCGGACATCTCCGCCTTTGACCTTGTGCTGATCGACCCCAACGGGATCGCGCGGGGCAAGATCATCCGCCGTCACGAACTGCTGGGCCTGTACAAATCCGGCCGTCACCTTCCGGGCTCGATCCTCGGCCTCGACGTGACGGGCGAGGATGTGGACGAAACCGGTCTGGTCTGGGACGACGGCGATGCGGACCGCATTGCTTGGCCAATTGCCGGATCGCTGGTTGAACTGCCCTGGACCTCGCCAAAACGCGGCGAAGTCCGCGTCAGCCTCTACGAGTTGGACGGCACGCGCATGGGCGCCGATCCACGTCATGCGCTGTCGCATCAGATCGAGGCGTTCAACCAGATCGGCATGAACCCCGTCATGGCCTTTGAACTGGAGTTCTACCTGCTGGACGCCACCCGCGATGCCAATGGCCGCCCGCAGGCCGCGCGGATGCCGATCACGGGCGACCTGAACCAGACCAATCAGGTCTACAGTCTGGACCCGCTCGACAACATGCAGACCTTTATCGCCCAGCTTTATGCCCATGCCGAAACGCAGGGCCTGCCGGTCGAAACCATGATCTCCGAATACGCACCCGGACAGTATGAGCTGACCCTGCGCCACCGCGACAGCGGGCTGCGCGCGGCGGATGATCTGGTGATGCTGAAACGACTGGTGCGCGGCCTCGCGATCCGTCACGGGATGCGTGCAAACTTCATGGCAAAGCCCTTTGGCGGGCGTTCCGGCTCGGGGATGCATCTGCACACCAGCCTGACGGATGAGGCGGGCAAGAACCTGATGGCGGACACTGGCGGGGACCTTGCGCCGCTGTTGCTGAATGCTGTGGCGGGGCTGCAAAAGACGCTGGCCGAGTCCATGCTGCTTTATGCGCCCAACATCAACTCATGGCGCCGGTTCGGGCGCAACAGCTATGCGCCTACGGCTGCCACATGGGGCCGCAACAACCGCAGCGTCGCCATCAGGGTCCCCGCAGGGAACGCTGCCAACCGCCACATCGAACACCGCACACCCGGTGTCGATGCCAACCCCTATCTCGTGGCGGCGGGCGTGCTGGCCGGAATGTACGAGGGGATCCGCGACACATTGCAGCCAGAGGCCGAAGCGACATCTTATGACGCAGACAGCGCCTATGGGCTGCCTGCGGATTGGGCCTCCGCGATTGCATGCGCGTCAGGCTCCGCTTTCCTCAGACAAGCCCTGGGAGAGAAGATGGCACATGTGTTTCTGGCGCTGCGGCAATCGGAATACGACCGGTTCATCGCCGAGGTCACGGCAGAAGAATTCGACTATTTCAGCAACACGATCTGACGCGCAAACACCGGTTTCCCATCGCAGATTACTGTCCGCGATGGGAGATGGACCTGGACAGGCGAAACAACATGACCCTACTCAAGACAGCATTGGTCACCGGCGCCGGCGCGCGTGACGGCATCGGTGTGGCAATTGCCAGAACGCTTGCAAAACGCGGGCTCTCGGTCGCAATTGCCGGTGCCAGCGCGCGGATTCACGACCGCGCAGAAGAGTTGCGCGCCGAGGGGTTCCAGATCACATCGCATGTTGCCGACCTGACCAAAGCGGACGAGGTCGCGCGCCTGCGGGCCGAGGTCGGCAGCGTCGATGTGCTGGTCAACAATGCGGGCATGGGGTCACTTGCCGCCCCTGCGCTTCAGCGCAGCTTTCTGTCCCTCACGGAAGCCGATTGGGATGTCGGCATTGATGTGACCCTCAAGACCGCATTCCTTGTGACCAAGGCCTTTCTTGGCGACATGACCGAACGGGGCATCGGGCGGATCGTGAACATCGCTTCCGTGACCGGGCCGCTTGTCTCGAACGAAGGCGAGGCGGCCTATTCCGCAGCCAAGGCCGGCATGGTCGGCATGACCCATGCGCTGGCACTGGAGGTTGGGCGCTTTGGCGTCACGGTCAATGCGGTGGCCCCCGGCTGGGTCGACACCGGCGCCTCGACCGAAGAAGAGCGGGTCGCCGCACGCCATACGCCGTTGGGCCGCGCCGGACGCCCTGACGAAATCGCGGCGGCTGCTGCCTTTCTGGCCGCTGAAGAAGCAAGCTATGTGAACGGATCAATGCTGGTCGTGGACGGCGGCAACATCCTGCAAGAGAGCAAGGTTCAGATCGGATGAATGCCAAGGGGGCTCCGGGCCTGACCGAATTGGCAAAGACATCTTGACTGGCTAGGCTTGAGGCACCAACCGACCTATGTCGGACATCTTGGTTGCGCGGGACCCGTCATGCCGCCGCAGCCGTCCGGATCACGAAAGCAATGGTAGACCTGAATGCGCGATATTTCGACCCTGCACCAACAGATCTATCAGACCCTGCGAGAGCAGCTGATTTCGGGGCAGTTTGCGCCGGGTACGAATGTGAATGCACGCGACATCAGCCAGACGATGGACGTGGGGCTTATGCCTGTGCGCGGTGCCATCACACGGCTGGTCGGGGAACGCGCCCTTGAGGTTCAGCGCAATGGCCGCTTTTGCGTTCCGGCGCTGACCCGCCGTCGGTTTGACGAATTGATGCAGGCCCGACAGCAGCTGGAACCGCTGTGCGCGATGCGCGCCCTGCCGTTCATGACAGCGGAAAAAATCGCGGAAATGGAAGCCTGCGACCAGCGTATGAACCACAGCTACACCACTGGCGACGCCGGGGTGTATATGCAGGAAAACTACCAGTTCCACTTTACCCTCTACAGAGCAGGCGCGTCAGAAGTGCTGGTGCCGCTGCTGGAAAGCGTGTGGATGCAGTTCGGCCCTTTCATGCGCAGCGTCTTCAAGATGGAAGAGAAATCCGACATCGTGGACAAGCACCAGATGACCCTTGAGGCGATCCGGCGCAACGACGCCGAAGCGCTGGGTCTGGCCATCCGGGCGGACATCGCCGATGGCGTTCATCTGCTGAAGCAGACGCTGGATGACAGGCCGGATGAAAAGATCCACGACCCGGAATAAACTGACGGGACATCGCGGGGCACCGTTCGTTATCGTGGGTAGGGCGGATGTGATCCCCGCCTCAGCTCTCGGCATGCCAGAGTTCGATGAAGACGTTTCCATCATCGCCGGCAGGGGCATAGGCAGTTCCAAACAGCACCATGTCACCCAATGCCGCGTAGGGGCCTTCAGGCACCTCCAGCTCCGCCCGGGTACGTCCTTGAAAGCTGCCGTCCGCCTGCGGCACCATGCGCCCCGCATTATGCACCATCAGGATTGTTCCATCCTCAAGCTCAAGGAAATAGCGTGCTTCAATCTCATAGGTCCCGTCGGGAAGGCGGCGGGCGAAATCGGCACCGCCAGGCAGGATCGCGCCGCGCCAGCCTGCGCCAACAGCTTCTCCCCCGATAATCGGGAATAATGCACGGCCGGTGCCGCGGGTGGTCTCGAATTCGGTTGCCGGTCCAATCCCGGCCCGGATCGAACAGATCCGTGTCAGGCGGGGTTTTCCGGGCGACAAGGGGGCACCCAGCGTCGTGATGTCGGGGCAATCAGCGTTCATGGGTAACCCTCCCGTCAAACAGTGTCAGGTCGACTTCCAGTGCGCCGATGCGGTCGATGGCGGTGTTCTCGATATCGGCTGACAGCAGGGCAAGGTCCGCCTTCATGCCGGTCCGGATTGTTCCGGTCAGCCCTTCCGCGAAACCCACATACGCGCCATTGCAGGTGTATGCCGCCAAGACCTCGTGCAGGGTCAGCCGCTGGTCCGGCAATCCTGCGACCCAGTTCTGCCGCGTCATCGCCGCCTGAATGCCTGCCAGCGGAGAAATCGGCACAATCGGCCAGTCCGAGGAAAAAGCGACGACCGCACCCGTGTCGGCGATGGTCCGCCAGGCATAGGCCATGCCCGCCCGGTCCGGACCGATCCCCACGGTTGTCTCATCCTCGCGCAGCGGGGCGTGCGGCGGCTGCATCGAGGCGATGACACCCAGCTCGGCAAAGCGCCCCAGATCGTCAGGGTGCAGCATCTCCACATGTTCGATCCGGTGACGCCGGTCACGCGGACCGTTGGCCTTGGCCGCCGCTTCATAGCCGTCCAGCGCCAGCCGCACGGCTGCGTCCCCGATGGCATGGATGGCGATCTGCATGCCACGTTTATCAATCTCTACCGCCGCCGCGATAAAATCCTCGCGGGTGAACAGCATGTCGCCCCGATGGTCCGGGCGATTGGCATAGGGGTCAAGCATCGCTGCCGTACCGCTCGCAATCACCCCGTCGAGGAAGATCTTAACGAAGCCTGAACACAGGGTGTCACCCGTGAAATCCCGCGTCATGGCGCTGGCGCGGTCCAGTTCCGACAGATCCATTTCCGCCGTCAGGTGGAACGGCACCCGCAGCCGCGCGATCAGCGCACCCTCGTCCTCGATCTCGCGCAGGACCTCCAGCATGTAGCGGTTGCCGTCCATGTTGTGCATCGACGTGATGCCGTGGCGCGCCGCATGGCGCAGGCCGACCTTCAGGGTCTCGCGGTCTTCTGCCCGCTCTTTTTGTGTCGGCGGCACCGGCGGTTCGATCCCTGACATGCCCAGCGATTCACGTCCGCCCAGATTGCGCAGCTCCAGCACCGGCAGGATCGCCAGCTTCTCGTGCAGCTCGCCCGTGGCCTTGCCGTCCGCGCCCATCACCACCGCATTGCCGCGCGGCAGGTCGCGCCCGTCGAGCAGGCCCGCCGCCTCAAGCGCTGCGGTATTGGCCCAGGCGGTGTGGAAGTCATAGGCCATGATGGCCAGCGGGCGGTCGGGACAAATCTCATCCAATACCTGCCGGTCCAGCTGTCGGCCTGCACCGAGGATGGCATAATCGGCCCCTTGTCCCAGCAGCAGGGCCAGGTCGGGATGGGCCGCCGAATAAGCCTCAACCTTTGCGCGCAATGCCTCGAATCCGCTGACCCGGTCTGCGCGGATCACAGTTTCATTGTAGCCGCCCATGAAAAGATGCACATGCGATTCCACGAAACCGGGCAGCAGCGTCCGGCCCTGTGCGTCGATCCTGCGTGTCTCCGGCCCTGCCATGGCCGCGATCTCAGCGTCGGTGCCAACGGCGGTGATCCGGTCACCGCTTATCGCCACCGCGGTTGCGCGCGGCGCGTCAGGGTCCATCGTCAGAACGCTGGCATTGGTAAATACGAGGGTGGGGGTCATGTGCGTTGTTCCGTCCGGCTGAGGCGCGTGGCGGTCAGGGTGTTGTCGTCGAAGACATAGGTCAGAAAGGGTGTGATCCGCTGCAACAGCATTGCGTCGTGATCCGCCAGTGTCATCTGCGGGTCGGTGATCAGGTTCAGATAGCAGGGCATCCACAGGTCATAGAGCACGCTCGAAAGGTAGTTGATGTCCATCGGCGTACCCGTCCGTGTGTGCAATTCGTAGATCTTCAACCGCTCCACAATGGATTCGATCAACAGGTGGGAGGTATCGCGAAACCGCTCCGACAGATTCGTCTCGGGTCGCCGGATCACCGCGGCTTCGGCATAGCGCCAGACCCGCCGCGAAGCGATATCCAGGGTTTCCTGCGAGACCTCAGAGAACAGGTCCAGCACGATGGTGGCCAGCGGAACCCCCTCCAGACGCGGCCGGCGTGATCCGCGCTCGCGTTTGCGCTGGGTGCCTTCCTCGACGAGGGCGACAAGGATGCCGTCTTTTGATCCGAAGTAGTTGAATATCGTGGGTGCCGACACGTCGCAGGCTTCGGCGATGTCCGCGATTGTGGTCGCGTCGACGCCCTTCTTCCCGAACAGCTCGATTGCCGCCGCGATGATATCATCGCGGCGCCGGGCTTTCTTGCGATCACGCAATCCGGGTTCTGAATCTGTGGGCATCTGGCTCTCTTCACGGCATTAACATTTGTCTTCATAAAAATTTTTATTGACTAAAAAATTTATGTCAATAACTTTCGGGCAATTCGCAAGGATGCTGCACATGCTCGACATACGTTCGCTTTCAAAGAAATTCGGCTCAGGCGCGCGTGCCTTTCACGCGCTGAAATCCATCGACATCACCATCGAGGAGGGGGAGTTTTTCACGCTTCTCGGCCCGTCCGGTTGCGGCAAGACTACCCTGTTGCGGCTGATTGCCGGCTTTGAGCAACCCAGTGGCGGGCAGCTGGTGCTGGACGGCAAGGACATAGCGATGATTCCGCCGAACCACCGCCCCGTGAACACCGTGTTTCAAAGCTATGCGCTGTTTCCGCATATGACCGTGGCGCAGAACGTCGCCTTCGGGCTGGAAGCGCGGGGCACCAATCCGGCAGAGATCGCCCCGCGGGTGGATGAGATACTCGAAATCGTGCAGATGGCGCATCTGCGCGACCGCAAGAGCAGCCAGATGTCGGGCGGTCAGCAACAGCGCGTGGCGCTTGCGCGGGCACTGGCCCCGCGGCCCCGCATCCTGCTGCTGGATGAACCGCTTTCCGCACTTGATCTCAAGCTGCGCAAGCAGATGCAGGTCGAGCTCAAGCGCCTGCAGCGCGAGCTGGGACTGACCTTCATCTTTGTCACCCACGACCAGGACGAGGCGCTGACCATGTCGGACCGCATCGCCGTGATGGAAGGCGGGACGCTGCAACAGGTGGCCAGCCCCCGCGCGCTCTATGACCATCCGGCAAACCGGTTTGTCGCCGAATTCATCGGCGAGGCAAATTTCCTGCCCGGCACCATTGTGGATGACAAGCTGATCCTGGCAGGTTGCCCGCCCGCGCCGCTGCCGCGCGACACGAAGGGCGGGGGGCCGGTCACGATCATGATCCGCCCCGAACAGGTTGTGGTTGGAGCCACGGCCGAAAAGGCCATCACCCTCGATGGCCGCATCGAGGCGCTGGTGTTCTCCGGAACCGATACCCATGTCAGCCTGCGCCTGCAAAACGGCGGCACCCTCAGCCTGCGCGCGCCAAACACATCCCACGCCGCAACGCCCCTGACCGAAGGCCAGAGCCTGACGGTTTCCCTGCCCATCGACGCGCTGCGTGTCCTGCCGGAGGAAACCGCAGATGCCGCATGACGCTTCCGCCAGCGAAAGCGCCCTGATCCGGGATGAGACCCGGCGGCGCTGGTCACTTGCGCTGCCCGCGCTGACGGTGATCACGCTGCTGTCCATCGCGCCGCTGGCCGTCATGGTCGCCTATTCCTTCATGCAAGCGGGCCAGTACGCCGGTGTCGAACCGGGATTCTCGCTCGACGGATGGCGCGCGGTGTTTTTCGAACGCGACTTCTTTGACGACAGCCTGATCCCGGCGACTGCGCATCTGTCGATCCTGGGCCGGTCCATCGCGCTGGCCTTGGCCACCACCGCGCTTACCTTCGTCTTTGGCATCCCCACCGCATGGTTCATCGCGACACGCCCGCAATCCTCGCGCGGCTTCTGGATGTTCCTCATCACGGTGCCGTTCTGGACGAACCTGCTTGTCCGCACCATCGCGATCCAGGAGGTGATCCGCGCCGATGGCACGCTCAACCGGATTTTGCTGGCGACCGGCATCATCGACGAACCGTTGCAGATGATGTTCACCAACGGGGCCGTGCTGGTCGGGATGACCTATGTCTACCTGCCGCTGATGGTACTGCCTGTCTATGCCGCGATCGAGAAGTTCGACTTCCGCCTGTCCGAGGCAGCTTACGATCTTTACGCCTCGCGGCTATATTGCCTGCGCCGGGTGGTGCTGCCGTTGATGTGGCCGGGCATCATTGCGGGGTCGATCCTGGTCTTCATTCCCGCGCTCGGCGCCTATGTCACGCCGCGTCTGATGGGCGGAGGACGCGCGATGATGTGGGGCAACCTGATTGATCTGCAATTCGGACAGGGCCGCAACTGGCCGCTGGGCGCCGCGCTGTCGATCACGCTCACACTTGTCGTACTGGGCGCATTGATCTGGTACGCCCGCCGCGCTGCAAAAGGGGATCAGGCCAATGGCTGAGAAACGCTTCGACGTCACCCATGTTCCCGGAGCCGCGCTCATTGCAGGCGTCACCTTTCTGGCGCTCTATGTGCCCGTGCTGATCCTGGTGGTGAACGCCTTCAACGGCGGCGATACGGCGGGCCAGTGGGAGGGCGCATCGCTGCGCTGGTTCGCGGCGGCGACGGAAAACGCGGCCTTTCGCAATGCTGCGCTCAATTCCCTGATCGTGGCAGCCACCGCTTCCAGCATTGCGACCGCCCTTGCCACCATGGCCGCGCTGGCGGTGACCCGTGGCCGGCCCGTCAAGGGGCAGGGCAGCATCTTTGTCATTCTCAATCAGCCCCTGCTGGTGCCCGAAATCGTCTTTGCCATCGCCCTCATGATCGTGCTGGCGCAACTCAAGCAGGCGACAGGTTACCAGGGCCTCGGCTATATGATCGCGGCACATACGACATTCTGCATCCCCTTTGCCTTTCTGCCGATCCGCGCGCGGTTGTCGGGCATGGACCTGACGCTGGAAACCGCGTCGATGGATCTCTACGCCAGCCGGTTCTACACCTTCCGGCGGGTCACGCTGCCGCTGCTGCTGCCGGGCATTCTCGCCGGTTTCATGCTGGCTTTCGTGATCTCGCTCGACAACGTCGTGGTCAGCAGCTTCGTCAAGGCGCCGGGTCAGGAAACCCTGCCCACCTACCTGATGGGCGAACTGCGCCGCAATCTGACATCGGAAATCTACGCGATCTCGGCGCTGCTGCTTTTTGCCAGCATCTCCATCGTCGCCGCATCGTGGGTCGTCACCCGCACCAAGGAATAATCAACAAGAAACCGCCAACCCCAATCCAACATCGGAGACTTTTCCATGAAACTCACCCCCACCCGCGCTGCACTTGCCGCAGGACTGGCACTGTGCGCGCAATCCGCCACGGCCGAAGGCAAGCTGAACCTCTACAACTTCGGGCTCTACACCCCGCCCGACCTGCTGGAAAAATTCTCGCAAGAATACGACGTCGAGGTCACGCTGACCGATTTTGTCGCCAATGAAGAGGCCATCGCCCGTATCCAGGCCGGCGGTCACGGCATGGACGTGATCATCGTCAGCGGCTACTTCATCCCGGCTTACGTCGATCAGGGGCTGCTGATGGAAAGCAACCCGACCGAAATGGAAAACTTCAAACACATCGCGGAGCAGTGGAAATCCATCCCCACCGACCCCGACCGCAAGTATACGGTGCCCTGGGTCTGGGGCACCACCGGCGTCATGGTCAACAAGAAGGTCTATGACGGCGACATCAACACCGCCGCGATCTTCCTTGACCCGCCGGAAGAGCTGAAGGGCAGCATCAACCTGGTGCCGTCGATGAACGACACGATCGACATGACATTGCGCTACATCGGCGCGGAAACCTGCACCACCGACCGCGACAGCCTGAGCAAGGCGCGCGACCTGCTGCTCAAGGCCAAGGAAAACTGGGCCTCGGTCGATTATCCGTCCTTCGAGAAGTTCATCAATGAGGACCTCAACGCCACAATCTTCTGGAACGGTGCCGCCGCCCGTGTGCGGGGTCTGAACGAAGGCTTCGCTTATGGCTGGCCTGAAAGCGGCTATATGAAATGGATGGACAACGTTGCCATCCCGTCCGATGCCGCCAATGTCGAGAACGCCAAGCTGTTCATGAACTTCATCATGGCGCCAGAGAATGCCGCGATGATCTCGAACTACACGATGTACAGCAACGGCATTGTGGGGTCCGAAGAATTCATGGACCCCGAACTGGTCAATGCGCCCGAACTCAATGTGCCCGAGGCCCTGCAAGGTGCCGCGATCGAGCAGACCCTCTGCCCGCCCGAGGCACAAGACCTCTACACCCGGATCTGGACAGAACTGACACGGTGATTTTCACCCGGGATCGGCGAAACACAATCGCCGGTCCATTCAGGTCTCGGGGCAGGGCCCTCAGTTGCCCCAGACAATTGCGTTTTCGTGCCGCGCGATCATGGTGCTGAGGTGCCGGAAATCGTGGGTCACATGTTCGAAAAGCTTTTGTGCGGCGGGCGTCCACTGGGCATTCTTCGCGCGAAGAATGCCCAGACTGCGGGCAGGTTGCGGAATTTTGACAGGCAGCACTGAAATGTCGTGGGCCTTGCGATGCGCGAAGACGACCGAATGCGGCAGGACCGTCAGCGCGTCGGTCTCTTCGAGATAGTTGTAGACGGACATCAGCGATCCGCCGGAATAGCGCACAGATATGTCATTCATGCCGACCGCCAGCAGGATCGCATGCAGATCCGCCAAAAGCGGGGAGCCGGGCAGCGGCGCGACCCAGGGGAAGTCTACCAGGTCCCGTGTCGAAATCCGGCCGCGCCGGTGCAGCGGATGTCCGCGGCGACAGGCCAGGACGTTCCGGGCAGGCAGGATCTCGGTAAACTCCATCTCGGGCGCCGCCTCGACCACACCGAGCGGGCAGATCGCGAAATCCAGCTGATGCGACAACAGGCGCTTCTGCAGCTCCGGCAGGTTTCCATAGGATTGGTCCACCCGGATGCCGGGTTCCTGAACATGGAACGTGCCGATCATGCGGCTGATGTAGGCATCCATGAAAAAGGGCACCCCGCCGACCTTGACGGTCCCTGAACTGCCGCTGCGCAGGCTGCGCAGGGCCTCGGTCGCCTGACGCGAGGCTTCAAGGATCTGACGGCCGTGGAGCGCAAGGGTTTCGCCGAGCAGCGTGGGTCGAAGCGGGCGGCGACCCGGCTCGAACAGAGGTTCCCCAAGCCGCTTCTCAAGCGAGGTCAACACGCGGGAGATGGCGGGCTGGCTGACGCCCAGCATCTCGGCCGCGCGGGTGACACTGCCAAGGTCGACCACGGCGGCCAGCTGAGCGAGATGGCGTTCTTCGATCTTCATACCAGTTTGTTATGATGGAAGTGAAAATAATAATCCACAAGGCAAATTTCTCGCAATACCGTTGAGTCGGGAGGAGTTTGAATGATGGTCGCAGAGTCGATTTCAGGGCGCTCGTATGTCGCGCAGGATTTTGCGCAACGCCTGAAGAATGCCGAAGACCCACGGGCCGCGCAGGCCGTGCGCCTTGTGGTCGACGCCATCTGCGACATCATTGCCAAACTTCAGCCCACACGTATGGAACTGCAGCAAATCATTGCGTTTCTGACGGACGTGGGTGAAGCCTGTCACGATACGCGCCATGAATGGGTTCTGCTGTTCGACGTGCTGGGTGTCACGAGCCAGGTGGAGGCGCAACTGGCCCCGAAGGCCGAAGGCCTTACTCCGCCGACACTGACCGGCCCGTTCTATCGCCCGGATGTGGCATTTCGCAAGGATGGCGAGTCGATCTCGCTCGACGGACGCGGCGTGCCGCTGGAGGTTGTGGCGCATGTGCAGAACCTCGACGGCTGTCCGATCGAAGGGGCGGTGGTCGAAGTCTGGCAGGCGAATGGCGATGGGATCTACGAGAACCAGGACCCTGACGCGCAGCCCGAATTCAACCTGCGCGGTCGCTATCGGGTGCCAGGCTCGGGTCGGGTCTCGATCCGCACGGTGCGGCCCGCAGGCTACCGCGTGCCCGATGACGGGCCCGTTGGCGCGCTGATGAAACTGCTGAATCTTGGTCTTGACCGGCCCGCCCATATCCATTTCCGGATCAGCGCCCCCGGGCACCGCACCCTGACCACCCATATTTTCGACCGCACCGATCCCTGCATCGCGGACGACCCGCTCCTTGCCGTGCGACCCGAGCTGCTGGCCGAATTTACCGAAACCGGCGATGGCGGCCTGCGAACGGAGTTCCGCTTCGTCCTGGCCTCGAACCGGTCCCAAGACACTCAGAGCTGAAGCAATCAGGAGGAAACAATGAAAATCAGCGGATATCACCACCTTACGCTATCGACACATGGCGCTCAGGAGGATTTCGATTTCTACACCAAGACCCTGGGTCTGCATTCGGTCAAGCGCACGGTGCTCTTTGACGGGGTGCTGCCGGTCTATCACCTCTACTATGGGTCGAAGAATGGCGATGCCTCGACCATCATCACCACCTTTCCATTCAAGAAACCGGGCGTCTACGGCAAACGCGGGACAAACCAGGCCAAGATCGTGATGCAGTCCATCCCGATGGGTGCGGCCGATTTCTGGGTGAACCGCCTGAACGAGCGCGGCATCGAGGCCACCAGGATTTCGCGTTTCGGCGCGGACCGGGTGGTGTTTGCCCATCCCTGCGGCATCCCGCATGAGCTGGTCGAAAGCCCCGACGATCCGCGCGGCCCGATCACCAATGACGATCAGGGCATCGGAAGGGAACACGGGATCAAGGGGATCTACGGCGGGGCCGTGGCCGTGACGGACCGCACCGCGATGGACGATTTCATGACCATTGCCCTGCCGCTCGAAAAGGAGGCGGACAGCGACGAGGGCCTCGTTTTCCGGGTGCCGGACGACAATGGCATCATCCAGCGGGTCGAAGTCCTGCACGAGCCCAACGAAAAACAGGGCACCTGGACGCTTGCCGGCGGCACCATCCACCACATGGCGCTGAACACCGGCGATGAGGAAAGCCAGATGAAGCTGCGTGCCCATATCGAGGGCCTCGGCTTTACCGACATCTCGGAGCAGAAGGACCGGATGTACTTCAAATCCTGCTATGTGCGCAGCCCCGGCGGCGCATTGTTCGAGCTTGCCTGGACGGTGCCCGAAGGCTGGGCGCGTGATGAGCCTGCCGATGCCATCGGTCAAACGCTTGTCTTCCCGCCCTGGTTCGAGGGCAAGAAGGAAGAGCTGATGGAAGGTCTCGAAGAGGCGGAATTCGCGTGATGGCAGAAACGCTCCATCAGGGTGCGACGGCACAGACAGCCAAGGCCGTTTGTGTCGTCGTGCACGGACGCGGGCAAACCCAGCAGGACATGATCGACATGATCCTGTCCCGGCTGGAGGTGGCGGATGTTCACTATGTCCTGCCCAAGTCCGAGGGGGAGGCCTGGTACGACGCCAAGGCCGTTGACCCACTGGAAGAGGGCACCACACGCCAGCTCGACGCGGCGCTGGATGCCATCGGCAATTGCATCGACGCGGCACGGCAGGACGGCCTGCCGCTTGTCCTTATCGGTTTTTCGCAGGGCGCCTGCATGGCGGCGGAATGGCTGATGCGGGGCGGCAAGGTCACCTCGGCCGCGCTGCTGACGGCCTGCCGGGTGGGCGCGGTGCAGGATGACCTTGTCCGCGCGGATCTGGCCGGGCTGCCGGTCTATACCACAAATGGCGACGACGATCCCTGGATCCCGCTCTGGGCGCATCGCAAACTTGTCGGCGAGCTGTCGGAATGCGGCGCACGGCTGCGGATGGATATCTTTCCCGGCCGTGGCCACGAGGTGAGCGATGTCGAGATAGAGACGCTTTCGGAGATGCTCGAAGCGGCGATTGCGGGACAGAGGGCACTGGAGGCGGCGTCATGAGCGATCTGATGCAAGGTTTCACCTTCCCCGGCATCCGCACGCGGGTCGTCTTCGGCTCGGGCACATTGTCGCGCGTTGGTGAGGAGATCGAGGCGCTTGGCCGGTCCCGCGCGCTGGTGCTGTCCACCCCGCCACAGGCCGAGGCCGCGGGGACGCTGGCCGGGGAACTTGGCGGCCTCTCCGCCGGGACGTTCACCGAGGCCACCATGCATACGCCGATCGAAGTGACCGAGGCGGCGATGGAGGCCTTCAAGACGGCAGGCGCGGATTGCGTCGTCTCTTATGGCGGCGGATCGACCGTCGGGCTGGGCAAGGCGATTGCCACAAGGACCGGCGCGGACCATGTCGCGATCCCGACCACCTATGCGGGGTCCGAGATGACGGACATTCTGGGTGAGACGGTGGATGGCGAAAAGACCACCCGCCGCGACGCTTCGATCAGGCCCGAAACCGTGATCTACGATGTCGATACCACGCTGACATTGCCGGTCGGGATGACTGTGACCTCCTCGCTCAACGCGATCTCGCACGGGATCGAGGCGCTCTATGCCGAAGACCGTAACCCGATCCTCAGCCAGATGGCGGTGGAGGCGATGCGGGTCTTCAAGCGCAGCCTGCACAGGGTCACCGAGGACCCGCAGAACCGGGCGGCGCGGACGGATGTGCTCTACGGTGCCTGGCTTTGCTCCACCGCGCTTGGCTATGTGTCGATGGCGCTGCATCACAAGCTGGCGCATGTCATCGGCGGGTCCTTCGGCATGCCACATGCGGAAACCCATGCGATCCTCTTGCCGCATACGACAGGGTTCAATGCCGCCGCCACTGCTGAGCTTCTGGCCCCGGTCGCCGAAATTTTCGGCGGATCGGTCGGCGGTGGCCTGTGGGATTTCGCGAAGCGGGCGGGGGCACCGCTGCGGTTGCGCGACCTTGGGCTGAGCGAGGCCGATCTGGACCGCGCCGCCGAGATTGCGACCCGCGCGCCTTACCCCAATCCGCGGCCCTTCGACCGCCGCGACATCAGAAACCTGCTTCAGGCTGCCTGGGAGGGTGCGCGGCCCGAGGGAGAATAAACGGAACCGCCTGACGCGAAAATGTCAGGCACTTAGGGAGGAAGAAAGATGATCAATCGCAGAAAACTGCTCAAGACAGGCGCGGCGGCGG
This sequence comes from Sulfitobacter sp. PR48, assembly GCF_028807335.1. Taxonomy (NCBI): domain Bacteria; kingdom Pseudomonadati; phylum Pseudomonadota; class Alphaproteobacteria; order Rhodobacterales; family Roseobacteraceae; genus Sulfitobacter; species Sulfitobacter sp. PR48. The sequence goes on from NZ_JARAMM010000006.1 coordinate 104,016, forward strand.
GTTTTGCCGTCAGCGCGGGCGGGCTTGCCATGCCCGCACTGGCACAGGGGACCCGCATCAAGATCGGCTATGTCTCGCCGCAATCGGGGCCGCTGGCCGGCTTTGCGGAATCCGACACCTTTGCGCTGGAGATGTTCAAGCGCGTGGCGGCGGAGAAGGGCATGGACGTCGAGGTCGTGGTGAAGGACAGCCAGTCCAATCCGAACCGCGCTGCAGACGCGGCGCAGGAGCTTGTCATCGAGGATGGCGTGCACCTCATGCTGGTGGCCTCGACGCCCGAAACGACGAACCCGGTGACGACGGTATGCGAGAATGAATTCATCCCCTGCATTTCGACCATGGCACCCTGGCAGCCCTGGTTCATCGGGCAGCAGGGCAATCCCGGAGACCCGGCAAGCTGGCGGCCTTTCGACTATGCCTTCCATTATTTCTGGGGGCTTGAAGATGTCATCGCGGTCTTCACCAACATGTGGGATCAGCTGGACACCAACAAGAAGGTCGCGGGCCTGTTCCCCAACGATGCGGATGGCAACGCTTGGGGCGACCCCCAGAACGGCGTCGCACCCGGCTTTGCCCAGGATGGCTACGAGACGGTCGATCCCGGTCGCTACCAGAACCTGACGGACGATTTCTCGGCTCAGATCAACGCATTCAAACAGGCGAATTGCGACATTGTCACCGGCGTGGTGATCCCGCCGGATTTCACGACCTTCCGCAACCAGGCAGCGCAGCAGGGCTTTTCCCCCAAGGCGATCACGGTGGCGAAGGCGATCCTGTTCCCGCAATCGGTCGAGACATTGGGAGAGTCGGGGCATAACCTCAGCTCCGAGGTCTGGTGGTCCAGGAACCATCCCTTCACCTCGTCCCTGACCGGTCAGAGCTGCGCGGCACTTGCGGCGGATTTTACCGAGACGACGGGGCGGCCCTGGACTCAGCCCATCGGCTATATCCATTCGCTTTTCGAAATGGCGGCGAACGTCATCGAACGCGCGGATGATCCGACTGATCCGGACGGTGTCGCCGAGACCATTGCCGCGACGGACCTTGAGACCATCGTGGGCCGGATCGCCTTCAACGGCGAAGGCCTTCCGCCCTTTGCGGCGACCAATGTCTGCAAGACCCCGCTGGTTGGCGGGCAATGGCGGCGGCAGGAAGATGGCAGCTTCGAGCTTCTGGTCGTCGACAACCAGACGGCGCCGGACATTCCCACGCAGGGCAGCATGGAAGCGCTGAGCTGACATGGCGGACAACGGCCCCCTTTTGTCGCTTGAGGGCGTGACCAAACGTTTCGGCTCCCTCCTGGTGGCCGATGCGGTCACGCTTGATTTGCCGCGAGGGCAGGCCCTGGGCATCATCGGGCCGAACGGGGCCGGCAAATCGACCCTGCTCAACCTGATTGCGGGCAATCTTGCGCCGGATCAGGGACAGATCAGGCTGAACGGCCGGGACGTCACCGGGACCAGCCTGACCCAGCGCTGTCGCATGGGCATGGGACGGGCGTTCCAGATTCCGCAGACGTTCTCGCAATTGACGGTGTTCGAAACCCTGCTTGTCGCGGCCTCTCAGGGCCGCGGCATCAGCGAAAGCGAGGCGGCGGAAGACTGCGTTTCGATTTTGGAACGGACCGGTCTGCTGGATCGCGCCAATCAGGTTTCAGGCTCTTTGAACCTGCTTCAACGCAAGCGGCTTGAACTGGCCCGGGCCCTGGCCACGGGCCCGGACCTTCTGCTGCTGGACGAGATCGCGGGCGGGTTGACCGAGGCGGAATGCACCTCGCTTGTCGCAACGATCAAGGAGCTGCATGCGGGCGGCACCACCATCGTGTGGATCGAACATGTGCTGCATGCGCTCAATTCGGTGGTCGAGCGGCTGATCGTTCTGGATTTCGGGCGCGTCATTCAGGATGGCCCCCCCGACACGGTCATGGCCAGCCGCGAGGTTCAGGAAATCTATCTGGGGATCGAAGCATGAGCACGCTTCTCGAAACATCCGGCCTGACCGCCTTCTACGGCGATTTTCAGGCACTTTACGGTGTGGATATGGCCCTGGCCGAGGGCGAGACCCTGGCCGTCATCGGGGCGAATGGTGCCGGAAAATCGACGCTGATGCGGTCAATCGCCGGGTCGGTGCGGCAGGCGCCCGGGATGATCCGCCTGAATGGCGCGCCCATCGGCCATCTTTCGGCAGACCGCGTGAACGGCGCAGGCATCACGCTGGTCCCGGAGGGGCGCAGGCTGTTTCCCTCGCTCACTGTCGAGGAGAACCTGCGGATCGGGGGCTGGCGCAGCGATCGCGCCGGTCCCTGGACGCTGGAGGAGGTCTTTGGCCTGTTCCCGGTCCTGAAAGAAAGACGCGCCAACCCCGCGCTCGCCCTGTCGGGCGGGCAGCAGCAGATGGTCGCCATCGGGCGGGCGCTGATGTCGAACCCCAAGGTGCTGTTGTGCGACGAGATCAGCCTTGGCCTCGCGCCTGTGGTAATCCGCGACATCTATGCGGCGGTGCCCTCGATCCTCGAACGCGGCGCGAGCCTGATCATTGTGGAACAGAATATCGAACAGGCGCTTGGCATCGCGGACCGGGTCTATTGCCTGATGGAGGGGCGCGTCACGCTGGAGGGCCGCTCGGGCGAGATCGACCGCGCCGCCATGCATGACGCCTATTTCGGGGTGCAGGCATGATCTGGGTGGATACATTGGTTCAGGGCATCCTGCTGGGCGGCCTTTATGCACTTTTCGCAGCGGGGCTGAGTCTTGTCTTCGGGATCATGCGGGTGGTGAACCTGGCGCATGGCGATCTGATCGTGATGGCGGCCTACCTGATCCTCGTGCTGGTCACGGCGCTTAACCTCAGCCCGTTCGTCGCACTTTTGCTGGCGGCCCCTCTGATGTTCGGGGTGGGGTGGTTGTTGCAGCAGATGGTCCTGAACCGCACCGTCGGCGCGAACGTGCTGCCGCCGCTTCTGGTCACATTCGGCCTGTCGGTGGTGATCCAGAATGCGCTGCTTGAGGGGTTCAACGCCGACAGCCGCCGGATACCGGCAGGATCGCTTGAGATCGCGTCTTTCTCGGTCGGGCCAATCACCATCGGGGTCATGCCGGCGCTGACCTTTGCGACCGCCATACTCGTGACCCTGGCGCTGCAACTGATCTTCTACCGCACCGCACTTGGCCGGGCCTTCCGCGCCACCAGCGACGATCCCGACACGGCAAGTCTGATGGGCATCCGGCCCGGCAATATCTTTGCCGTTGCCACAGGTCTGGGCATGGTCGTGGCGGCCATTGCCGCGCTCTATCTGGGCATGCGGGCCAATTTCGATCCGACCATCGGCCCGGCGCGGCTGATCTATGCCTTCGAGGCCGTGATCATCGGCGGGATGGGAAGTTTGTGGGGGACGCTGATCGGCGGCATCGTCATCGGTGTTGCCCAGACCATGGGCGCTGCGATCAACCCCGAATGGCAGATCCTGTCGGGCCATCTGGCCTTTCTGTTCATCCTTCTGGTGCGTCCGCGTGGCCTGTTTCCGGCAGGGGAGCGCTGAATGCGGTATCGTGTACAAACCGGTCACGGATCAAGCTGGGTCGTAGCACTTGTTGTGCTGGTGATTGTCATCGTCTTTGCCGCGCTGCCTTTCTTCGGATCGCGCAGCCTGATGCAGGACCTGTTTTTCGTCTTTACCATGCTGACGCTGGCGCAGTTCTGGAACCTGCTTGCCGGATACGGCGGCCTGGTCAGCGTCGGGCAGCAGATGTTCGTCGGGGCCGGTGCCTATGGCGTCTTCGCGGCCGCAATCCTTTGGGGGATCAATCCCGTCGCGGGGCTGGCGGTTTCGGCCCTGGCGGCGCTGGTGCTCGCGCTTGTCTCTGCCGTTTTTGTCTTTCGCCTGAACGACGCCTATTTCGCCATCGGGACATGGGTGGTGGCCGAGGTCGCCCGGCTGAGCTTTGCGCAATGGAAAGCGGTTGGCGGCGGCACGGGCACATCGCTCCCCCGCGAGGCACGCCGGAACATGTGGGGCACGGAGTGGGTCGAAGAGGTGACCGGCCTGCGCGCGGCGGCGGCGATGGACGTCGTGTCATATTGGCTGGCGCTTGGCCTCGTCGTGGCGACCATCGGCGGCATCTACTGGCTGATGCGGCGCAGGACGGGGCTGGCGCTGGCGGCGATGCGCGATAACCCCCAGGCGGCGGCCTCGGTGGGGTTGGACGCAAGGCGGATCAAGCTGGCGGTCTACGTGATTTCGGCGGTGGGTGCTGGGATCGCGGGCGGGATGATCTTCATGCAGAACGGAAGGGTGTCACCGGACAGCGCCTTTTCGGTGATCGACTGGACGGCCTATGTTATCTTCATTGTGGTGATCGGTGGCATCGGAACGATAGAGGGGCCGATCATCGGCGTGATCATCTTTTTCCTGCTTCAGTCACTGCTTGCGGATCTCGGCACCTGGTACCTGATGGTGCTGGGCTTTCTGGGCATCCTTGTCATGTTGTTTGCCCCGCGCGGATTGTGGGGGCTGATCTCCGGACGGACGGGTTTTGCGCTGTTCCCGATCCAACGCCGTTTGAAATTGAAAGAAAGGGAAGACTGATGGAAACCGAATACAAGACGGATGTCCTGATTGTCGGAACCGGGCCTGCGGGCGGCGCTACAGGTGCGCTGCTGTCGAGCTACGGGATTTCGAACATGATGATCAACCGCTACCGCTGGCTGGCCAATACGCCGCGGGCACATATCACCAACCAGCGCACGATGGAGGTGCTGCGCGATCTGGGCCAAAGCGTCGAGGAAGAGGCCTATCTCCACGCAACTTCGCAAGAGCTGATGGGCAACAATGTCTTTTGCGAAAGCCTCGCCGGGGAGGAACTGGGCCGGATGCGCAGCTGGGGCACCCATCCCGAAAGCATGGCCGAGCATCTGCTGTCCTCGCCCTGCCGGATGAACGACCTGCCCCAGACCTTCATGGAGCCGATCCTGTTCAAGACCGCCTGTTCCCGTGGCTCCGAGACGCGGATGAGCACCGAGTATCTATCGCATGAACAGGATGCCGACGGGGTCACCACGACCTGCCGCGACCGGCTGACGGGGCGGGAGATCAGGATCAGATCGAAATACCTGGTCGGTGCCGATGGCGGCAATTCCGCCGTGGCCGAGCATCTGGGCCTGCCGTTCGAAGGCAAGATGGGTGTCGGCGGGTCGATGAACATCCTGTTCCGCGCCGACCTTTCGCACCTTGTCGCGCACCGCCCCTCGGTTCTTTACTGGGTGATGCAGCCGGGTGCGGATGTGGGCGGCATCGGCATGGGACTGGTCCGCATGGTCCGTCCCTGGAACGAATGGCTGATTGTCTGGGGCTATGATATCAACGAACCCGCACCCGATGTGACGCCCGAATTCGCGCAGGGTGTTGCGCGGCAGCTTGTCGGCGATCCCGAGCTTGAGATCGAACTGCTGAGCGCGAATGTCTGGACGGTGAACGACATGTTCGCCACGCATATGCAGAAGGACCGGGTCTTTATCATGGGCGATGCCGCACACCGGCATCCGCCCTCGAACGGTCTGGGATCGAATACCTCCATTCAGGATGGTTTCAACCTTGCCTGGAAGCTGGCTGCGGTCCTCAAGGGGCAGGCGGGGCCGGGGTTGCTTGAGAGCTATTCGGAAGAACGCGCGCCGGTTGCACGCCAGATCGTCACCCGCGCCAACAAGTCGATTGGCGAATTCGGGCCGATTTTCGAAGCGCTCGGCATGGATGGCGGGGTAGATCCGGAGAAGATTCAGCGGAACATCTCCGCGCGCGCCGATGCCTCCGACGCCGCCGAAGCGCAGCGGGCCGCCCTGCGCAAGGCCATTGAACTGAAATCCTACGAGTTCGATTGTCACGGCGTTGAGATGAACCAGCGGTATGCCTCCAGCGCCGTGGTCACGGATGGCCAGCCCGAGCCTGCATTCGAGCGCGATCCTGAGCTGCACTACCAGCCCACCACATGGCCCGGCGCGCGGTTGCCCCATGTCTGGCTGTTCGCCCGCGATGGCCGCAAGCTCTCGACACTCGACATTTGCGGACACGGACGGTTCACCCTTCTGACCGGGATCGGCGGGGATGACTGGGCGGAGGCCGCAGGGCAAATCGCCGATAAACTGGGGCTCCCGCTTGATGTTCATGTCATCGGGCCGCGCCGCGATTACGAGGACCACACGGGCGACTGGGCCCGCGCCCGCGAAATCCGCGACAACGGCTGTGTTCTGGTCCGTCCGGATCATCATGTGGCCTGGCGCAGCGAGACCCTGAGCGGCGATGCCGCGCAGGATCTGCGGCGGGTGCTCACTTCTATTCTGAACCGATGATAGGGAGGCAGCAGATGCCGAAGGACAGCAACGCCTATTTCACCGAAGAGAGCTCGGTCGAGGTTGTGACAAGCCGCAATGCCGAGGCCGGGAACGAACGGCTGGCGCAGGTCATGAACGTCATCATCCGCAAGCTGCATGAGGCGGCGAAAGAGATCGAGCCGACGCAGGATGAATGGCTGAAGGCGATCATGTTCCTCACCGAAACCGGTCATATGTGCGACGAGTGGCGGCAGGAATTCATCCTGCTGTCGGATGTGCTTGGCGTGTCGATGCTGGTCGATGCGATCAACAACCGCAAACCATCGGGCGCATCGGAATCCACGGTGCTCGGGCCGTTCCACGTGGATGGCGCGCCCGAGCGGGAGCTGGGTGCGAACATCTGCCTGGATCAGAAGGGCGAGCCGATGCTGGTGCGGGGCCGGATCCTGGACCTTGAGGGCGCGCCGATTGCAAATGCCAGGATCGACGTCTGGCAGGCGAACGACGAAGGCTTCTATGACGTGCAGCAAAAGGGCATCCAGCCTGATTTCAACCTGCGCGGCGTGTTCCGGACAAATGACAAGGGCGCTTACTGGTTCCGGGGCGTGAAGCCGAAGTACTATCCGATCCCGGACGACGGCCCCGTCGGCAAGATGCTGGGAGCGCTTGGCCGCCACCCCTATCGCCCGGCGCATCTGCACTACATCATCGAGGCCGAGGGGTTCGAGACCTTGACCACTCATATCTTTGACCCGGACGATCCCTATATCGAAACCGATGCGGTCTTTGGAGTGAAGGACAGCCTGATGGCCAAGTTCGCGCTGATCGAGGCGCCTGACCGGATCACGAAAGCCGGATTCGACACGCCGTATTTCGAAGTCGTGCATGATTTCGTCCTGTCCCGCACCTGACCCCGGCGTAAGGACCTGTGATGACCCGATCGTTTCGGCCCGCTGAGCTTCATGCGCGCTCAACCGAGGACCTGCAGCTTGCGGCGCATGGGTTCTTCTGGACCGGGGCGCAGACCGTCGATCTGCCGGCGGGCAAGGCCCTGCGCGGTCAGATGTATGTGGAATACTGGATACCGGCGGACCTGCGCCATCCGCTGCCGTTGGTGATGATCCACGGCGGTGGCGGGCAGGGGACCGATTTTCTCGGAACGGCTGACGGCAGCGAGGGCTGGATGCACTGGTTCGTCCGGCGCGGTTATGCCGTTTACGTGGTGGACCGCCCAGGGCATGGACGGTCGCCGCATCATCCCGCGGTGCAGGGCGAGATGGGTCCGCCTCCGGTCGCGGGCATGATCGAGAAACTGTTCACGCGGCCCGAAGCCTATCCCGATCAATATGCAACCGCCGCACTGCATGACAAATGGCCCGGCAGCGGGCAGTTGGGGGATCCGGCATTCGATGTCTTTTTCGCCGGTGCGGGCCCCATGGCCGCCGATATGGAACAGAGCCACCGGGATTGTCAGGCCGCCGGGGCGGAACTGCTGGACCTGATCGGGCCTGCGATCCTGCTGACACATAGCGCAGGCGGGCCGACCGGCTGGCTGATGGCGGACGCGCGCCCGGACCTTGTGGCGGGGATTGTCGCGGTCGAGCCGCTGGGCCCGCCCTTTGCCGAACGGGGCGGCGGGCGGCTTTTCTGGGGGATTACTGCTGCCCCCATGACGTTTGATCCGCCTGCCACGCGGCCCGAAGATATCGTGACCGAGGTGCGGTCCGCCCCCTTCGAAGGCGCCGTTCCCTGCCACCTACAGGCAGAACCCATCCGCCGCCTGCCCAACCTTTGCGGTTTTCCGATCGTGGTTGTCACGGCGGAGGCCTCCTGGATGTCGATGGACAATCACGGCATGGTCGATTTCCTGGCGCAGGCCGGGGCCGATGTGGCGCATATGCGGTTGGAGCAGCATGGGGTTCACGGCAACGGCCATGCCATGATGCTTGAACGCAACAGCAGCGGGATCGCGGCCCTGATTGCGGGCTGGCTGACCGACAACGGCCTTTCGTGACTGAGATCTTCAGTCTGTCTTGTCGGGTTTGATCAGCGCGTCACCAAAGCTCTCGGCGTCCAGACCCAGCTCATCCATCACCTCTGCACCATGTTGGGCAAAGGCAGGCGGCTTGCGGTCGTAGCGCGCGGGGCTGCGGGACAGTTTGATCGGACTGCCGGTGCCGCGATAATCCTCGATGTCCACCACCATCTCGCGATGCCGTGTATGTGGATCGGCGATTACCTGATCAATCGAACGCACCATGCCGCAGGGCACCCCGGCCTTGAGCAGATCATCCGCCAGTTGGGCGCAATCATGTTTGGCCATGGCGGCCTCAAGTTCAGCCTTCAGCGCATCGCGGTTCTGGTTGCGCGCGCTGTTGTCGGCAAAACGGGCGTCTCCGGTCAGGGCTTCGCGCCCGATCATCTGGCAAAGCGTGGCGAACTGGCGGTTGTTCCCGACAGCCAGGAAGATCGGATCCGTTCCGGTGGCGAAAGTGTCGTAGGGCGTGATGTTGGGATGGGCGTTGCCCGAACGTCCGGGCACCTTGCCCGACAGGTAATGGTTGGGCAGATGTGGATGCAGCAGCGAGAACCCGCAGTCGTAAAGCGTTGTTTCAACGAACTGACCCTTGCCGCTGCTGTGGCGTTCGTTGATGGCCATCAGGATGCCGATCACGGCATTGAGGCCGGTGGTCATGTCGACGACGGGCAGGCCCACACGCAGCGGCTGACCACCCAGCTCTCCGTTGACGCTCATGATCCCGGCAGAGGCCTGAATTGCGGCGTCGTAGCCTGGCATGCCGCCCAGCGGGCCGTCCGCGCCGAAGCCGGACACGCGGCAATGGACAAGGCGCGGAAACCGGCGCTCGATTTCCTCTTCCGACAGGCCCCAACGATCCAGAGTGCCGGTCTTGAAATTTTCGATGAAGACGTCTGCGGTCTCAAGCAGCTTGCCCAGCAAGGCCTGACCGGCTTCCTGGCGCAGGTCGATGGCCATGCCGCGCTTGTTGCGGTTGACGCCGATGAAATAGCTTGCCGCATCATCCTTGAAGGGGGGGCCCCAGCCCCGCGTTTCATCGCCCGAGGGCGGTTCGACCTTGATGACATCCGCGCCATGGTCGGCCAGGATCTGTCCGGCATAGGGGCCGCCCAGCACACGGCTGGCATCAATCACGCGAAGACCGGCAAGGGCGCCGGACGGGGACGTCTGAGCTTTGGTCACGCGGTGGCCTTTCTGTCGGTGGTCTGGATGCGCGCGCGCAGTTCGGCGGCGAATGCAGGATAGGTTTCGGAAAGTTCGTCCATCACGCGGCTGCGCAGCAGCTGCAGCGTTGCCGCGTCGGGGCCGGGGGTCGTGGCCGGATCGGGGTCGTGGTCGAAGGCAAAGCCCGTCGCCGCTGTCACCTCTTCCAGCGTATGGTCGGGGTGAAGCGACGCCAGACGGAAGCCGCGCTTGTCCTTGTCGAAGTCGAACAGCGCCTTGCCGGTCAGCAGCGCATAAGGTCCGCCGGGGCGATAGACACCGGGGTCGCTGGTGCCGGGGGTCGAGATGAAGTCGACCTTGTCGACGAAGACGCGCGGGCTGTGTTCCTCGCGATAAAGGATCACACGGGGCACCACATAATAGAGATAGCCCGATCCGAAACTGCCGGGCCAGCGCGGCGCGCTGCGTGGATAATCGCCAACTCCGACCAGATTGATATTGCCGTGCCGGTCGATCTGGCCACCGCCCAGAAAGAACGCGTCGATCCGGCCCTGTCCTGCGGCATCAAAGAGTTCGGCAGAGCCATTGGTAAAGAAGTTATGGGCCTCGGATCCGAGGACAGAGATCCTGAGCGGCGGTTCGCCTGCGGTGTCGCGCAGGGCGCGCGCCAGCATGGCACCGGCAGCGGGTACGGGTGAGGCCGCGCCGACGGCGACGCAGCGGCACCCGTCAAGCAGACCGGCGACTGTGCAGATCAGGATCTCGCGCGGGGTGGCGGGGGACATGTCGTGGCTCATGCCATCACCTTCGCCTTGTTGGCGCCGATATAGTCGGCAAAGCCGTCATCGCTGCGAGCGGCTTTGGCGTAGCGCGCGATCTCCTCCTGATCGGTGGGGTATTCGCCCCACAACCCATAGGGCCAGGCACCTTTTTCAGCTATGGCGATATCGGTGACGTAAAGCCCCGGCAAGGTCCCGGCGGCCAGCGTTTCGTCATCAAGCAGGCGCTTGTCCACGATCCGTTCGACGGTGACCAGGGTCTGGCGCGCGGCATAGGCCATTGACGCGAGTTCACGACGCCGGCCGATCCAGACATTGCCCTCGCGGTCGGCCATCGGGGCGTGGAAGATCGCGGTATCGGGGTGGATCGCGGGGATCAGCACGATGGGATCGGGTGTTTCGGATGTCGGGTTGTCGATCACGGTCCAGTCGGGCCGGTTGCGCAGCAGGTCGCTGCCGATCAGCCCGCGCATCGGCATGAAAGGAACGCCCTTCTGTGCGGCCATAAGGCCCGCATGTATCGCGGGGCAGGTGGCATCGCGCAGGGCGATGCTGCCTTCCCTGACGGCGGCATTGAAACGTGGCGCGCCCCCGGCTTCACCGAGGCTCACGGCGCTTGTCTCGACCGCGCGGACCTGCCCGGCCCCGATCAGCATATCCGCCTGCATCCCGCCGGTGGGCACGCAGATCAGCGTCAGGTCCGCTGTGCCGATTTCGATCAGCGCGCGGGTCATCGCCATGGAGACGCCGGCATAATCTACAGGAACCGCAACGGTGCTTCCCGATGCGATTTGCGCGGCCAGTCTGTGCACGTCGGTCGACATGGGTGTACCTCTTCGTGATGAGAAACCTGTGTGTTCCATATTATGAACCACTGTTCCAAAGTTACAAGAAGGCGCAGATGTGTCAATCTGGTCGCACATGCAGACCGGAGGCGGTCAGCTGTCGCCGAAGTATCCCAGGCTGGCGGAAGCGTCTTTTGCTGCGGAAACGACATGTTGCGAATACTCGCGCAGATGTCGCGTTTTCAGTCTGACATCGGGGCCAGAGATGCCGATGGCACCGGCCAGCCTGCCGTTGGGTCCCAGAATCGCGCAGGCGCAGGCGGCGATGCCGTCGCGCCATTCCCCCTGCGGCACAATTGCGTATCCCTGGCGCCTGATCTTGTCCAGGTCGGCGCGCAGATCTTTCAATCGGGTCCGCGTCGTTGCTGTGAAAGCGGTCAGTTCGGGGCCGAGCACATCCAGATAGGCGTCTGGCATCTGCGCAAGCATCGCCTTTCCCGTGGCCATCGTATAGGCCGGCGCGCGTGCGCCGATGCGGGTATGGGCGCGGACATGATGGTTGGTTTCGATCTTGTCGATATAGACCACGTCCTGACCCTGCAGAATGGAGAGATGCACGGTTTCATGCGTCAGCTCGGCCAGTCGTTGCATGGCGGGGCGGGCGGCGCTGACCAGATCCACGCGGCGCAGCACGCGCAATCCCAGCTCCCAGATCTTGATGGTCAGCTCATATGTGCTTTGATGCGGCACCTGCTGAACAAAGCCATTCGCCTGGAGCGTCGCCAGCAGGCGGTGAACGTTGCTCTTGGTCAGTTCCAGTTCAACGGCAAGATCCGTGACGCCACGCGGGCGGTCACTGTTTGCCAGCGCCTCGATCAACCGAATGCCTTTTGTGAATGCCTTGTCCATTTCTGAAACATCCATCGGCTGACAGGAAAACGCAATGACCCTCGCCCAGGGTGGCCCCGATTGTTCGCCGAGGCAGTTGAAAGTGTTCTGCAATATGGAACAGAGTATTCTAATTTGATACGACCTGCGCGATTATGACATAGTATGTTGTTTTTAAACCATATAATTCGTTTGACAGAGTGGTTTGGAGTATTGCATTTTGCATACAAGACTTGAGTGAATAGGAGGCGCTCAGGTTTGTCGCGGTCTGCGTCACCGGCAATCACGCTCAATGACGAGGGTCGCAGGTCGCGGTCCGGCCTCAGGTTTGGCTGGACGTCGGCCGCATGCACCGCACGCGCGGGCATCGGGTTACGGGACGGTCCTGTGACCGCTGGAGGAGAAAACATGAAATATTCTGGACGTATCATATCGTCGGTTCTGGTTGCGACTATTTCCCTGGCGATGGCCGGCGGAGCGCAGTCCGAGGAAGCCCTGCGCTTTGCATCGGGACAGCCGAACGACAGCCCGCTTTATCAGCTCACCTACAAAAAATGGGTGGACGCCATCAATGAAGAGGCGGCTGGCGAACTGACCATCACCAATTTTCCGCCGCCGTTTGCGGATGCGACAAACACTTGGGAACGCGTTGTTCAGGGCGTTGCAGACATGGGGGTCGCAGGGCTTCCGATCTCGGGTATTCCGCTGAAACGGACGCTGGTGACCACGCTGCCCTCGACGGATGTGACCGACATGAAGGCCGCCTCGATCGCGCTGGCGGAAACCTATGAGAAAGGCCTGCTCGACCCCTCTCTGGATGAGGTCAAGATCCTGGCACTTTACACGGTTCTGCCGACACGTTTCTTCAGCCGTGAACCAATCTCGGATGTCGAACAGCTCAAAGGCATGAAGGTTCGCGCCCAGGACGCCAACATGGTGATGGCGATGGACAAGCTCGGTGCAGCGGCGGTCTCGATCCCCTTCTCCGAAGGCTACCAGGCGATTTCACGCGGTGTGGTTGAGGCCTCTTCCGGCAATGAGATCACCCAGTATACCTACAAGTGGTCCGACTATCTCAAGCATGGGATCGAAGACATCACCTTTGGCATGACACCCTTTGCGATCATCATGAACAAGGAAAAATACGAGGGCCTGTCTCCGGAGATGAGAGCCATCGTCGACAAGCATTCCGGCATGGCGCTGACCGAGATGCTGGCGATTGGACAGACCGGTATCCAGAAAAAGTTCTCGGACGAAATGGTGGCTGACGGTCGGCTGACCTGGCACAAGCTGTCGCCCGAGCAATACAAGATCTGGAAGGATGCAATTGCCCCGGTTGTCGAGGAATGGCTCAAGAAGGGTGACGGCGTGCAGGAAACCTATGACGCCTTCATGGCAAGCTACAAGGCAGCCGCGAAGTGAGCGAGGCGACCATGACAATTCCGACCAATGTGCGCGACCGTCATGTCGAACTGTACGGATCGGAACATCATGGTCGCCAGATCGACGGGCTGCTGGCCCGCATTGATACCAGATTGGCCGGGTTCAACCGGCTGATCGCACTGGTCGGGGTTGTCGCCATCCTGGTCACAGCGCTGATCCAGACACTTGATGTGATCGTGATGCGGGCAATCTTCAGCTCTCCGCTCACCGGCATCAACGAGATCTTTTCCACGGTCTTTCCCGTTTCCATCGCCGCTGTGCTGGCGGCTGGCCTGTCACAGCGCGCGACGCTGGAAGTGGACATGATGGCGGGGATCCTGTCGCCCCGGGCAGTGCGCTACCTGCGCGGGATCGGTGCGGTGCTGTATCTGGGTGCGCTCGTCCTGATCTTCTGGGGCGTGACGCTGCAGGCGCAATCGACCTTGAACAGGGGAACCTACACGATCCTGAATGAAGTTCCGGTCGGTCCCTTCTATGCTGCTGTTGCCCTGTTGTTTCTGCTGACCATCCCGACCCAGCTGGTTGTCGCCCTGCGCCTCGCGCTTGAAACACATGCGCGCTGGCCGGTTGCGATTGCACTGGTCTTTGTGCCCGGCGTGCTGATCCTGGCCTTCTTCACCTGGATCGCGTTGAGCTTTGGGGCCTATTTCATGGGCAACATGGTTGCCTCGATGCTGGCCATCGTTGCCCTGATCTGGGTGCTGATCTTTACCTTTGTCCCGGTTGCCGCCACGCTGACGCTTTGTTCGATCCTGGGGGTCGCACTGATCTTTGGCGTCAAAGGTGCCGTTGCCACGCTTGGCAGTGAAACCATGACCCTGCTGTCGAGCTATGACATCGCCGTGGTGCCGTTCTTTCTGATCATGGGCGGTCTTGCTGTCCGGTCCGGCATGGCGGCCGACATCTACAACTTCGCCTCCGCGCTTTCAGCGCCGTTCCGCGGCGGGCTCGCCCTGGGCACCATCGGGGGATGCGCGGGCTTTGGCGCGCTGACCGGATCCTCGGTCGCCACCGTCGCCACCATTGGCAAGGCCGCTTTCCCGGAAATGAAGAGCCGTGGCTATTCGCCCCTTTTGTCGAGCGGTGTTATCGCCGCCGGTGGCACGCTTGGCCAGCTTGTGCCGCCCTCCACCGTCGTGGTCATCTATGCGATGATGACCGAGCAGTCGATCGGGCTGATGTATGCGGCAATCTTCGTGCCCGCCCTGATCACGATCATGCTCTATATCATCGCCGTTTTTCTGTTCCTTGCCATTTCGCCCAACAGCGCGCCTAGCGAGGCCAGCTGGGACGCCCGCGAGATCCTGCGCTGCGGATGGCGGGCGCAGCCGGCTGTCATCATGTTCGTGGTCATTTTTGGCGGCATGTTCGCCGGTATCTTCACGGCAAGCGAAGCCGCCGCCGTCGGCGCTGTCTTTGCGGCCCTCGTGCTGGTGCTGCGCAAATCCTACCGGTTGCGCGACACGCCCGAGATCGTGGCCGAGGTGACATCAACCACCTCGATGATCTACATGCTGATGATCGGTGGTTTTGCCTCGACCTTCTTCTTTTCGGCCACCGGCCTGCCGGAACTTGCCGCGCGCTCCATTGGCGGCCTGCCGGTGCCGGGCTGGGTCGTCGTATCTTTGATCTGCCTCGCCTTTCTGGTGATCGGAACGATCATGGATTCGATTGCCGTGATGATGGTGACGGCATCGGTCACCGCCTCCATCGTGTCGTCGCTTGGATACGATGTCATCTGGTGGGGTGTGGTCATGGTGGTGATCGTGGAACTGGGGGTCATCACGCCGCCCTTCGGCCTGAACCTCTTTGCTCTCAAGAGCGTCGCACCCGAGATCACGATCCGGCAGATCTATGGCGGGGTCCTGCCCTTCGTGGCGGCTGATATTCTCAAGCTCGTGCTGCTGATCGCCTTCCCGGCGCTGGCGCTCTGGCTTCCCTCTCTGATGTGAGGATGCGGTGCCGCCCGCATCACGACCAGGAAAATCGAAAGGTCTGGAATGAAAGAGTCTGTAATCATCGTTGGCGGCGGGCCCGTCGGTCTTTTGACAACGCTAGGCCTGGGTCAGAAGGGCATCGACGTGACCGTGCTCGAAGGGGAAAGCCGACCCAGCGACAGCCCCCGCGCCCTGGCATATCCGGCCCCGATCCTTGAGCATTTCGACAATCTGGGCATCCTTGAGACCTGCAAGACTCTCGGCATTGTCAAAACCGCGGTGGACTGGCTGGTCCATGACACCGGCGAGATGCTGCACATGAGCATGGACTGCTTGAAGGAGGTTTCGGATTATCCGATGAGCCTTCACCTGGGACAGGACAAGATCGCCCTGGTCGTTCTGGAAAAACTGGCGGAGTTGCCGAATGTCAGCGTCCGTTTCTCGGCCAAAGTGAAAGACATCGTTCAGGATCAGGCCGGGGTGCGGGTGACGCTGGATGACGGCGCCGACGAAGAAGTTGTCGAGGGCAATTGGCTGGTCGGCTGCGACGGTGCGTCGAGCCTGGTGCGTGAGCGCGTGCTGAAGACCAACTTTTTCGGCATCACCTGGCCCGAGCGGTTTGTCGCAACAAACATCTACTTTGATTTCGAAGCCGAGGGCTACACGGCGACGACATTCCAGGTGGATCACGACAACGGTGCGGTGATCGTCAAGATCGACCCGGAAGGGCTGTGGCGCTGCACCTATATGGAAAGCGAAGCGCTTCCGGTCGAGACAGTGGGCGAGCGGATTGCCGACAAGTTCAAGACGCTGCTGCCGGGTGACGGGGCCTGGACGCTGAAACAGCATTCGCCCTACCGGATGCACCAGCGCTGCGCCGATACGATGCGGGAGGGGCGGATCCTACTTGCCGGGGACGCGGCGCATATCACCAATCCGACCGGCGGGCTGGGGCTGACCAGCGGTGTTCTGGACAGCATGGCGCTGGTCGAGGCTCTGGGGCAGGTGATTACCGAGGGTCGCGACAGCGCCATCCTGACCGAATATTCGGATGACCGTCGGCGCAAGTTCCTTGAAATCGCATCGCCGCGGGCATCGCTGAACAAGCAGATTGTCTTTCACATGGGCCCCGGACATCAGCGCGACGAATGGCTCGGTTACATGCGCCGCGCGGCCCAAAACCCGGATATGCTGCGGCAGATGTTCTCCTTCTCCGAACAATTGGTAAGCCGCTTCTGATGCGGTCCGGTGGCGTTATATCCATTGTGACGGCGGGCGGCCTGACCACAGGATGCTTGCCATGAGCTTGGGCATTGCATACGAAAAAGCGAACAGGCGGAAGGAAAAGGCCAGCGTGGACGACAGCGGACGACGGGTTTTGGATATCAAGCGCAAGCCAACCGTGCATCTGGTTGCGGACCGCCTTCGCGAAGCCATCATCGAAGGTCATTTCGCAATTGGCGAGCCGTTGAACGAAGCGCAGCTGGCGCAAGAGTTCAACGTCAGCCGCACGCCGCTGCGCGAAGTCTTCCGTATTCTTGAGACCGAACGCCTTCTGAGTGCCGAACCCTATCGCGGGGTGCGTGTGTTCACCATGGATGACGAAGAGACCGAAGAAATCACCGCCTTTCGTATCCATATTGAGACCGTCGCCCTGCGCGAGGCTGCACGGCTGGCCAAAGAACCACTGCTTGCCGATCTGCGCGAGGTGACGGGGAGGATCGAAAAGGTTGTATCTGCCGGGCAGCGGGATCTTTTTGCGGCACTCGATACCGAATTTCACGATGTCTTTGTGGCCCATGCGGGCAACCGTTATATCGGGCGGGCATTCAACCTCTTCCGCTGGCGGTTTGCGGCGCTGCGCCATCTGCTCAAGCAAGATGAGCAGATTCTGGAACGCTCGTGCAATGGCCACCGGCAGATCATCGAGATGGTTGCGCAGGACCGCATCGACGATGCCTGCGAAATCCTGCGGGATCATATTCAGAACGGCAAGAAGCGGTTCATGCAAAGCCTGAAAGAGGCGCATCCGCAGAAATAATCACCGGCACGTCATGGGCCGGTTCTCCCGCCGCGACACATCCGGTGATCCCGGTTTTCTATGACCGCTTCCAGACCGGGTCGTGCCGGAAGGAATTGGAGAGAAACCCCATCAGCAGGGAGATCCGTCGCACCGCCCGCAGGTCAGGATGTGTCAGTATCCAAAGGCAGTTTGGCGGCGCTGATGTATAGGTAAAGCACCGCGTCAGATCAGGCCGCCGCATGTCGTCGGGCAAAAGCGCCACGCCGTGGCCGCCTGCCGCAAGGCTGGCAATGGTGGTGAGATCGTCGCAGCGAATTGTCGTCAAGGGCTGTCCACCGGACAGGATGCCCGCATAGGCCTGATGATGGGCCAGCATGCCCGCGGGCGCCACCAACCTGTGCCGCGTCAGATCTGTCTCGTCCTCAAGAGGGCCATGCGCCTCCAGATAGGAAGGTGCCGCGTAAACGGCCCAATCAATATTCAAGATCCGCCGCCCCCAGAGATGATCCGGCGGCGCATGGGCCACACGCAGGGCAACGTCCGCGCTGCGGTTGGACATGTTCATTTCCTGATTGGAGACCAGCAGTTCGATCAGAATCTTGGGATGCGCTTGCGCAAATTCGGCCAGATACCGCACAAGCACCGTGTCGGAAAAGCTGCGCGGCGCCGTCAGACGGACAGTGCCTTCGGCGCTTTCATCCCGACCCGCGATCCGCCTGTCGATCTCTTCGAAAGACCGGGAGATGCCACCGCTGATCTCCAGCATTTCGGCACCTGCATCGGTCAGCACATAGCGGCCCTTGACGCGGTCGAACAGACGGGTGCCGATCTGGTCTTCCAGGGCAGACATATGCCGGAACACCGTCGCATGGCTGACACCGATATGCTCTGCCGCCCTGACAAGGGAGCCGGTCTCGCAAACAGCGCGGAAAACCTTGATCGCGTTCCAGTCCATAGGTTCATTTCAAATTTGCAATGCTTGATGGCAATCATGGCTATCGAATGAAAATTTGCAACATTCTATCTGTGAGGCTTCCAATAGACGAGACATATGGAGGTTCAAAATGATTGGATATACGTCCCTTGGTACTGCTGATCTGGCACGCGCGACCGCGTTTTATGATCCGTTGCTGGCCGAACTGGCGGCAAAACAAATCATGGCATTCGACGATTTCATCGTCTGGGCCAACGCAGACGGCGGCCCCGCGTTCTCGATCCATGTCCCCGAAAACGGAAAGCCCTATTCTGTCGGCAATGGCGTGATGGTCGCCCTTGTGGCAAAGGACAGCGCTCAGGTCGATGCGATCCATGCCAAGGCGCTGGAACTGGGGGGAAGCGATGAAGGCAAGCCGGGGTATCGTGCGGAGGGGTTCTATGCGGCCTATTTCCGCGATCCTGACGGCAACAAGCTCAACATCCACCATATGGCGGGCTGAGCGATGCCCGAACAACGCTACAAGATCGTGGGGCACAGATTGTGCCCCTACGTTCAGCGGGTCGTCATCACGATGCTTGAAAAAGATATCGCCTTTGACCGTCTGGACATCGACCTGGACAACAAGCCGGACTGGCTGCAGGAGATTTCGCCTTTTGGTCAGGTGCCGGTCTTCCGGGCCGGTCCCGACGACTGGTTGTTCGAGTCCGGCGTGATTGCCGCGTTCCTGGACGGCAGTTCGCGCGGCGGTCTGCTGCCCGGTGACCCGCTTGCACGGGCGCGGCATGAGGCGTGGATGTCTTATGCGGATGGCATGCTGAATATTGTCGCCCGCATCATCTACCGCGATGCCGACGCCACGGCGGTCAGACGTTCAATGGCTGACCTGACAGAGCGTCTGGACATCGTCAATGCACGCTTTGCACCGAAGGATTACTTTGCAGGCTCTGATTTCGGTCTGGTCGACGCGGTCTTTGCAACGCTGTTTCGCTACTTTCCCGTGCTCGACATGCTGTCGGAAGTGACCCTGGGCGACAGGCTGCCCGGCACCCTGGCAACCTGGTGGGAAACAGTGCGCGCCCGCCCGTCTGTATCCGCAGCCGTGCCCCGCGACTATGAAGCCGAACTCGGGCGATTTATCGCTGGAAAGCAAAGCCATGCCGGACGTGTAATGGCGCAGCTTTGAACGCGACCCCGGGATGTTTTTCTGACGCAATCAAACGCGGCGAGCCCTGCGCGAAGGCAAGTCCTGTCGGTCATGCCTTCGCCATTCCAATCCCGTGACGGTCATCATCGGACAATCCCTTTCTGAGGATGACCGGCAACATAGGTCTGCACGATGGCGCGATCATCGCCCATCATCTGCAACACAAACAATTCTTCGGACAGCGTTTCCGCCCGGCCCATGCGCAGTGCCATGGCAGGCGTTGCCCGGGCATTCAGGACAACGATGTCCGCCTCTGTTCCGGCATCGAGTGTTCCGATCTTGTCGGACATGCCCAGCACCTCGGCATTGCCGCGGGTGATCCAGTGGAATGCACGCAATGCATGCAGCTTCTGGTGCCGCAGTTGCAGGATCTTGTAGCCTTCATTCAGGGTCTGAAGCATCGAATAGCTGGTGCCCGCCCCGATGTCCGTTGCGATACCGTTTGAAATGCCATGGGCGCGCAATCCGGCATCGTCGAAAAGACCGCTGCCTAGGAACAGATTTGAGGTGGGGCAGAAAACCGGATGCGCCCCGGCCTCGGCAATGGCGGCGATTTCACGTTCCTTCAGGTGGATCGCGTGGCCCAGCAAGGTCTTTTTGCCCATGAGACCGTGGGTTTCGTAAACATCGAGATAATCGCGCGCCTCGGGATAAAGTTCTGCGGTAAAGGCTATTTCTGCGTGGTTCTCGGACAGGTGGGTCTGGACGTAGCAGTCGGGATGTTCCCCTGCCAGCGCGCCCGCCATCTCCATCTGCTGCGGGGTTGAGGTGATCGCGAAGCGTGGGGTGATTGCATAGGAGGCGCGGCCCTTGCCATGCCAGTTGGCGATCAGCTCCTTGCTGTCGTCATAGCTTGACTGGGGCGTGTCCAGAACAGATCCGGGCGCATTTCGATCCATCATGGTCTTGCCCGCGATGATCCGCATGTTCCTGTCTGCAGCTGCGGAAAACAATGCCTCGGCTGACGCCTTGTGGACGGAACAGAAGGCAACGGCAGTTGTGGTGCCGTGATCGGTCAGCAAATCGCAGAACTGGCCCGCCATCGCGGTTGCATGTTGCGCATTGGCATAATCCGCCTCTGCCGGGAAGGTATAGCCGTTCAGCCAATCAAGCAGCTGGCTGCCCCAGCTGGCCACGATCTGAACCTGCGGAAAGTGGATATGTGCGTCGATAAATCCGGCCATCAGAAGGTGTGGGCGGTGATCCACGACCCTGGCATCAGGCGCGCGTGCAGCGCTGTCACGGTACTCTCCCGACGCGACAATCCTGCCGTCGCGCACAAGGATCGCGCCATCTTCAACATAGCTGTAAGCCTCACTGTCATCGGCATCTTTCGGTTCCTGGTGAAACGTCAGAAGCCGTCCGCGCAGCAAAATGTCGGTCATGGAATCATTTCCTTTGAGAGAGGGGCCGGGGCGCGGCGCCAGATGGCCGCCGCGCCCGTTTTGTTCAGGCCCGTTCGAAGGCCGGAGTGTTGTCGTCCAGAAAGTCCGGCTCGTCCGGTACGATGATCCGGCGTTCCAGATCTTCACGGGGTGCCACCATCGGATAAAAGATCAGGAAGGCACCAATGATCAGGTAGCCGGTGGTGATGCCATCGAATTGCGGAAACTGGAGCGTATAGCTGTGGATGATCCCGACCGATGACATGATGGCAGCAACGATGGCGAACCCGCCCGCATGGCGGTGCCGCCCGTCGATGACGTCAGCAACGATTGCCCCCCAGACAAGGCCGGTGATGATGGCCCCCTGTGACAGGGCCAGATGCCCCTCGTAATGCGCGCCTTCCCTGAGCAGGGCTGCGGTGAGCGCATTGTCGCCAAGCGGGGGCAGACCTTCGACGCCTGATGTGCGCAGGGCATTCATCAACGACCCCCATTTGACCATCAGGAACTCCGAGATATGCGGCAGGATCGCAAAGGCCACCGCCGCCATATGGGCGGGTCTGACGGCAAATGCCGTGTTGGTGATCAGGCTGACGGAGACAAAGACCAGCACCGGGGCAGCCGCCGCGATTGGGATCAGCCCTGCCAGGAACGACAGAAAGCCAAGGAATGCCGCCGCGGCAATGACAAATGCCACGCCGATGATGTAGCCCGCCCGCGCATCCATGCGCTTGTAGGCCGGGTGGCCGATATAGACCGTGGTCGGGAAGGGCGAACCGAAGAGCGCGCCGATCATCGTGCCAGCCCCATCGGTCACCTGGCACAGGGCGACGGGATAGGTGTCGCCCGCAGCCTCTGCCGATTCCACGTTATTCATGGTTTCGATAAAGTTGTAGATCTGGACGGGGATCAGGACGAGGAACAGTTCAGGATTGGCAAACAGATATTGAATGCCTGCAATCATATCGCTGAAATAGGGGACCGGCGGGTAGAAACCAACGCCCTCGGTGCTGAACGACGATTGCCCCAGAAAGATTGCAATGATTGTACCAACGGCAATGGCAACCAGGCCGGCAGGCACATTCCCGGGCAGCCGGAAGCGGCCAATCAGACCCCAGAGGATGAACAGCAGCGACGTGAAACCGATCAGCGGATGTTCGAAAATCTCTGCCAGTGGGACGGAGCCGATAAAGACCAGCGCGATACCGCAGAGGGTGCCCAACATGCCGGCCCGGGGTGTGATCCGCTTGAGAAACGGGCCGATGATGGCCCCGAATGCCGCGACAATACCGCCCATGAAGCCGGCACCGATGCCGACCTGCCAGGCCAGAAGCGGATCGTTTGTTGCCCAGAATATCGGGCCGATCACCCCGAAGAGATAGACAAACATCACCGGGGTCGAGATGCCGTAGGGCAGCGCGGTCACGTCCTTGCCCTGCCGATTGGCGACCCGTTTGGCCAGCAGCGCATAGACCACGACGCCCGCAAGGATGGCGACGGCCGCGCCGGGGACAATCCGACCGAATACGATGTCGGCTGGCATCTGAAAGACAAACTGACAGACACCCGACAGGATCAGCAGATTGACGAGGTTATCAGTGAATAGCGCCCAGAAAGCGTTGAAATCGCTCCTGTTGAATAGCTTGTAGGTGTAAGTGGTGTCCGACATTTTGGGTCTCCTCCCGTAAAGTGTCTGGCCCCGTCGGCGCAATTGGCTGTGCCGCGCGGGCTTCTTTCAGATTGTCAGTTTGACGTCTTCGCTCTGGGCGGTGGTCAGCACGCTCATGACCTGCGCCGTGACCGAGGCCGCAATCACCTCGGGGCGCTTGTCAGGGCAGCTGGCGTCTCCGATCGGGCAAATCAGCCCGGTGCAATCGCTCTGCGCGGCGTGGCTTTGGTGAAAGCGCGCGAATTTCATCCGTTTGGTCGCAGAGCCGATCAGGCCGACGTAAGCAGCATCGCGCCGGTCCAGTGCTTCGGAGGTCAAGAGAAAGTCGAGCGCGTGGTCATGGGTGAGAACGATGAAGGCGCTGCCGGGCGGGGCGGCCCGGATCTCGGCCTCCGCCATGGGCGTGAGGCGCGTTTCAACCTTTGCATCCACAAGCGCCAGCTCCTCCGGGCGGCTGTCGATGAGGATGCAGCGCACGGGCAGGAACTGGAAAAACCGGGCAAGCGCGCGCCCGATATGGCCTGCACCCAGGACATAGACATCCGACCGCGCCGCCTGTCGTTCCGCATCGGCGGCCAGGGCCTGCGCACGATCGGCCTGGGTCATCCGCCGCAGGGCAAGTTCGACGCGCCCGCCGCAGCATTGCCCGATCTCCGGCCCAAGCGGCACGTCCATCCGGTCAAAATCGCGTCCGCCGCCCAGCATTTTCCGGGCCTGATCAATGGCCATGTATTCGAGCTGTCCGCCACCGATAGTCCCGTGCAGCCCGTTGGGCGTCACGAACATCTCTGCCCCGGCTTCGCGCGGGGACGACCCGCGCACGCGGCACAGGGAAACCCGGACAATGTCCGTATTGGTGTCAAGGAACTGAGACAGGCGCATTGGTTCAGCCCCGCAACCGCTCAATCGCCATCAGCACACGCTCGGGCGTCGCGGGCGCGTCAAGGCGCGGACAGGTCTTGTAATCTGCCACGCTTGCGACCGCATGTGACAGGGCCTCGAACACCGATATGCCCAGCATGAAGGGCGGCTCGCCCACGGCCTTGGACCGTTTGATCGTGTTCTCGCGGTTCTCGGACCAAGCTGCCAGTTCGACGTTGAAAACGCGCGGACGGTCGGAAGCCAAGGGGATCTTGTAGGTCGAGGGCGCATGGGTGCGTAGCTGCCCCTTGTCATCCCACCATAATTCCTCGGTGGTCAGCCAACCCATGCCCTGGATAAATGCGCCTTCGACCTGGCCTTTGTCGATGACCGGGTTCAGGGATCTGCCGACATCATGCAGGATATCCGTCCGCTCGACGCGGTATTCCCCCGTCAGCGTGTCAACCGTCACTTCCGAACAGGCAGCGCCATAGGCATAATAATAGAACGGGCGCCCGGTGCCTGTGTCGCGGTCCCAATGGATTTTAGGCGTCTTGTAGAAGCCCGCAGCCGACAGATGCACCCGCGCCATATAGGCCATGCGGATGAAATCGGCGAAGGGGATCGTCTCCTCGCCGATCTGCACCGCGTTGGCAATGAAACGCACGTTGCCGGCCTCTGTTTGCCAGCGTTCGGCGGCAAATGCGACCAGCCGCGCCTTGATCTGGTCTGCGGCATCCTGCGCGGCCATACCATTGAGGTCTGATCCCGAGGAGGCCGCGGTTGCAGAGGTGTTCGGCACCTTTTCCGTCGTGGTTCTGGTGATCTTGATCCGGTCGAAGTCCACCTGAAACGCATCTGCGACGACCTGCGCAATCTTGGTGTTCAGCCCCTGACCCATCTCGGTGCCACCATGGTTCAGGTGGATTGATCCGTCCGAATACACATGCAACAGCGCCCCGGCCTGATTGTACCAGGTCGCCGTGAATGAAATGCCGAACTTCACCGGGGTGAGCGCGATGCCTTTCCGGATCGTGTCTCCTCTGGCGTTCCAGTCAAGCACGGCCTTGCGGCGCGCCTGATAATCGGCGCTTTCCTCAAGCTCCCGCACGATCTGCGGTGCGATATTGTCTTCGACCGTCTGATGATAGGGCGTCACATCTCGCCCCTTCTCGCCGTAAAAATTGCGCTTGCGGATTTCCAGGCTGTCGACGCCACGATGATAGGCGATCTCTTCCATGATCCGCTCTGCGACGATGACACCCTGCGGGCCGCCAAAGCCACGAAACGCGGTGTTGGAGACTGTGTTGGTCTTCAACGGGTGCGAACTCAGCAAAACGTTGGGGTAATAATAGGCGTTGTCCGCATGAAACAGCGCCCGGTCCGTCACCGGCCCCGAGAGGTCCGAAGAAAACCCGCAGCGTGCCGCGAAATCGCCCGCGACCGCCTCGATCCTGCCCGCATCGTCAAAGCCGACCTCGTAGTCGACGACAAAATCGTGCCGCTTGCCGGTCGCTGACATGTCGTCGTCCCGGTCGGGCCGGATCTTGACCGCACGGTTCCACTTCTTTGCTGCCACCGCCGCGACGGCGCAGAACAGGTTCATCTGGGTTTCCTTGCCGCCAAACCCGCCGCCCATCCGGCGCACATTGATCGTCACGGCGTTGGAGGGCACGCCAAGGACATGGGCGACCATATGTTGCGCCTCTGTCGGATGCTGGGTGGATGAATGGACTGTCACATCCTCGTCCTCGCCCGGGATGGCAAAGGCGATATGCCCTTCCAGATACATGTGATCCTGACCGCCGATGCGGAACTTGCCCTTGATGCGATGCGCCGCCCTGGCCATGGCATCGCGGGCCGCGCCCCGCTTGAGCGTGAGTGGCGGTGTGACATACTCCATGCCCGCTTGCCGTGCCGCTTCGGGATCAAGCACATGGGGCAGATCCTCGTAATCGACCTGGGCAAGCCGGGCCGCGCGCCGGGCGGCATCACGCGTGTCTGCGATGACGGCGAACATCGGCTGACCCCAGAATTCGACCTTTTCGGTGGCAAAGATCGGCTCGTCATGACGCCCCGTGGGGGAGACGTCGTTGACGCCGGGAATATCCTTTGCCGTCAGGACACCGACGACACCGGGGGCCGCACGGACCGCTGTCAGGTCCAGCGCGCGGATCACCGCATGGGCGCGGGTGGACAGGCCCAGATAGGCATGCAGCGTGCCGACCGGTTCGGGAATGTCATCGCAATAATCCGCGCGCCCGGTGACATGTTTGATCGCGCTTTCATGGCGCAGGTCGGTATGGACCCCGCCGCGGATGGTGACGCGACCCTGATCGCCGCGCATCAGATGCTGCGCGACAGGCGGGTCCTTGCGTTTGTCCGTGTCAATGACGGATTCAATTGTGTCCTTGGTGCTCATCTTCGGATCCTCCCTCACGCGGTCAGTTGAACGGCTACGTCGCTGTCCTGCTGATCGCGCCAGAATTTGCGGAACAGGTTTTTGGACACCAGCAGCCGGTATTCCGCCGAGGCGCGCCAATCCGTGAGGGGTGCAAAGTCATCCCCAAGCGCTGCGGCGGCCTTGAGCAGCGCGGCCTCGCTCCATTCGGCACCGACCAGCGCGGTTTCGGCGTGCGTGGCCCGTTTCGGCGTTGCCGCCATGCCGCCGAAAGCGATGCGGGCGGAAGTGATCACGCCGTCCTCGACAGTGACGTTGAACGCCGCGCAGACGGATGAAATATCCTCGTCCCGGCGTTTGGAAATCTTGTAGGCCGCATGGCGCGCATCCGCCTTGGGGCGGGGCACGGAAATGCTTTCCAGAAACTCTCCCTCGCCCCTGTCCTGCTTGCCATAGTCGATAAAGAACGCCTCGATCGGAAGGCTGCGGCGCGCCGCGCCTTTGCGCAAAGTGATGGTTGCGCCAAGGGCGATCAGGACCGGCGGCGTGTCCCCGATGGGCGACCCATTGGCGATATTGCCGCCGATGGTGCCCATGCTGCGGATCTGCCAGCCGGCGATGCGATCCCAGAACGAGCCAAGATGCGGATAATCCGCGACCATCACGGCCCGGCTGTCCGTATAGCTGACGCCGGCGCCGATATGGATCGTGTCGTCGCGCCGCTCGACCTTTTTGAGCGCATCAAGATGGCCCAGAAAGACCACCGGAGAAATATCGCGCAGGAACTTCGTGACCCAGAGGCCCACATCCGTGGCCCCGGCAATGATCGTGGCATTCGGCATTTCCTGCAGGACATCCGCCAGGTCGTCGACGGAGGCAGGCAGGATACAGCGGCTGCCGTCCTTGGAAGTGTCGACGCGCATACCGTCACGCAAGTGCGACAGCCTTGCGGTCATTGCGTCGCGTTCAAGGGTCAGCGCATCGTCGGCCGGGCTGCCGTGCACCGTCACGGCCCTGGCGGCCTTGATGATGGGCTCGTAACCGGTGCAGCGGCACAGATTGCCTTGCAGGGCTGTTTCGATTTCGGTTTCTGACGGGTCCGGGTTCCCCATCCAGAGCGCATAGAGCGACATGACGAAGCCCGGCGTGCAAAAACCGCACTGGCTGCCATGATGTTCGACCATCGCTAGCTGGACCGGGTGCAATCTACCGTCCGGGCCCGAGAGATGTTCAACGGATACGACGTGACAGGCATCCAGCGAGGCAAGCAACCGGATACAGGCGTTGACCGGCTCATAACGCAAGACGCCATCCTGAAGGCGACCGACCAGGACGGTGCAAGCCCCGCAATCCCCCTCGGCGCAGCCTTCCTTGGTGCCGGTCAGGCGGCGGTCGATGCGCAGGAAATCCAGCAAGGTATCGCTTGCACCGACGCTGTCGAGCGTGATGTCGCGGTCATTGAGGACAAAGCGTATGTTTGATCTGGTGGTCATGAATCCTCCCATGGCGCAGCTGTGACTCTGCGGGCGCCGTCAGTATCCTTCATTTTTGGCATCTGAAATACGGCGGAGTCGCGTATGCTCTTTCAACGAATCGTATATAATCGGAGAAGGTCATGCCCTATCTCGAAAGTCTGAAGGTCTTTGTCAGGGTTGTGGAACTGGGCAGTATCACCGCAGGCGGGCGTGACCTGCGCCTCACGCCTGCCGTGGCCAGCAACCGGATCAAGGAGCTGGAACGCCGTCTGGATGTGCGGCTGTTCAACCGCACGACGCGCAAGCTGTCGCCCACCGAAGTGGGCCATGCCTTTTACGATCACGCCCGACAGGTCGTGCAATCGCTGGAAGACGCCGAGGCTGCTGTCTCTGACTTTTCGCAGAATCCGCATGGCACCATTCAGGTGACGGCACCGCTGGGTGTCGGTAAACGCCTGATCGCCCCCCTGATCCCCGATTTCGTGGATGAATATCCGGAAGTGTCGGTCCGCCTGCGGTTGTCGGACCGGAAGGTGGACCTGTTGGAAGATGGTTTGGACGTGGCCTTCTTTATCGGCCGCCCGCCGGATTCGAACTTGAAGCTGCGCAAGATCCTGGACACGCCGCGCCTTTTGTGTGCCGCGCCTGCCTACCTTGAGCGGCGTGGTGTGCCGCAAACTCCCCAGGACCTTCGCAACCACAATTGCCTGCTGCTGCGCTACCCCAGATCGCCTGAATGGTTCTGGACCCTGGCGACAGCGGAAGGACCCATGAGAATGGATGTGTCCGGCAGTTACGATTCAGATGACGGCGACGTCCTGACCGATTGGGCGCTTGCCGGGCGCGGGATCGTCAACAAGCCCTTGTTCGAAGTCCGCGAACATCTGAAGCGCGGCGATCTTGTTGAAATCCTGCCCGACACGCCGCCGGAGCCTGCCATGTTCGGATGCCTCTATCCGCACCGACGGTTGCAGGACAGCAAAGTGCGCCTTTTCATAGATTACTTGATCAAGCGGTGCCGGGAACATCTCTCGGCGGTTTGAAAAGACGAAGCAGGGGGTTTCGGTTTTCCAAGGCATTCTCGCGCATTATCAAAAAAAACCGAATACATCTGTCGGCACCGGTGCAATGGTTTTCTGCGGCGCGTCATCTAGACTCGATCTGAATGTAGATCAGCCAAGGAGTCGTCATGACGGCCAGCTATTATGCCCCAAAGGGCGGTCATCCCGGTCAGGATCAGCTCCTCACGGATCGC
Organism: Sulfitobacter sp. PR48; assembly: GCF_028807335.1. NCBI lineage: Bacteria > Pseudomonadati > Pseudomonadota > Alphaproteobacteria > Rhodobacterales > Roseobacteraceae > Sulfitobacter > Sulfitobacter sp. PR48. The sequence goes on from NZ_JARAMM010000006.1 coordinate 132,584, forward strand.
GCGATTTTTACCGATGCCTATGCGGTCATTCCCCGGGGAACGATGCGCGATATCGTGACCAGTTTCCTGCCGTTCTGGGACAAGACCCGGCTCTGGGTGCTGTCGCGCCCGCTCAGCGGCTTCGCCGAGACCTTTTCGCAATATATCATGGAGGTTTCACCCGGCGGCGGATCGGACAAGGCAGAAAGCGACCCCTGCGCCGAGGGCGTGTTGTTCGTGGTCGAGGGCGTCGCAACACTTACCGTTGATGGAAAGACACACAGCCTTGCACCCGGCGGCTATGCCTATCTGCCGCCTGAATGTGGCTGGACCCTGCACAACCGGGGTGACGACATGCTGCGGTTCCACTGGATCAGGAAGGCCTATGAAGCGGTTGAAGGGCTGGATATGCCCGATGTCGTCATTGCCAATGAACAGGACATCACACCAACCGTCATGCCCGATACCGATGGCCGATGGGCAACGACACGGTTTGTCGATCCTGCCGACATGCGCCATGACATGCATGTCACCATCGTGACCTTTGAACCCGGTGGGGTGATCCCCTTTCTGGAGACCCATGTCATGGAACACGGGCTTTACGTGCTGGAAGGCAAGGCCGCCTATCGGCTGAACAGTGACTGGGTCGAAGTGGAGGCGGGCGATTACATGTGGCTGCGCGCGTTTTGCCCGCAGGCCTGTTACGCGGGGGGGCCGGGGCGGTTCCGCTACCTGCTGTACAAGGATGTGAACCGCCAGATGGCGCTGCGCCCGGCGACAGGGGTGCCACAGGCACGCGGCTGATCAACCTAGGCTCTGGACCCATTGATCTTACATGCTCAGCGGCGATTTCACGAAATTTCAATGGTTTGGGGCGTGCACCCAATCCCCTCTCGTGACATTTGCCTTGCAAATGCACTGCCGGGCAGTGGTAGGTTCTATTTGCAAGCGACCCGAGACATTGAAATGAAGTGAAATCGCCGCCCTTCGGGTTTGACGGATTTTCCCGCAGCCTGCGTCACATCTGCTTGAAATAGAACCACTATTCTTGCGCAGATTTTCCTAGTCTGCGAAAAAATCTGTCAAACTGAGCGTGTAAGATCAATGGGTCCAGAGCCTGGGCGCTGGTTCGGCTCTCCGCCAATGGCCGCCGTCAGATCACGGGCCGCAGCGGCAACCGCAACGCCCAAATTTTCGATGGTTTCCAGCCCGATCCGCGAGGTCGGGCCGGAAACCGAAATGCCGGCAACTGCTTCGCTGTTCATGTCGAACACCGGCGCGGCGATGCAGCGCATGCCAAGATTGCGTTCTTCACCATCAATCGCAAAACCCCGCGCCCGGGTTTCGGCCAGATCCGCCAACAGGCTGTCGCGGTCCGTCAATGTGTTTTCCGTGAACCGTTCCAGCGGTCCGCTCGATAATATGTTGTCGATACGTGTCGCGTCCATCTGTGCCATCAGCGCCTTGCCGATGCCAGAAGCGTGCAGCCGCGACAGGGTGCCGGGCGGAAAGAATGCACGGATGCTGGCATTGGTCTCGACCTGGCTGACAAACAGGACATGGCGGTTCTGTTCGATCCCGAGGTTCGCGGTCTCTCCGGTTTCGTTCATCAGCTGCCGCAGGAAGGGGCGGGCGCGTTCGACCAGGCTGGTGCGTTTGAGAAACCGGGCGCCGATCACGAAGGCGCGGGGGCCGATGTGCCAGACCTGGTCGGCCTGATCGAATTCGACCAGGCCGCGACCTTCCAGAGTGACAAGAATGCGGTAAACAGTGGCGGGCGACTGCCCAAGTTCGGTGGCCAGCCCGGACAGCGTCTTGCCCTGGGCCTCGCTCAGGAATTCAAAGACCTCCATCGCGCGATCCAGCGATTTGATGGTGTTCTGTTCCGTCTTGTCATCCCAGTCGCGCGGGCGGCCACGGGTTTTCCGCGCGCCCTGGCTGTCGTTCTTTTGCAAAACCATAAACTGCATTCCCAAATATCTGAAAAACACCTTCACATTATGAAAAATGCAAGTCACTGACAATGAATAATTATTCGACATCGCAAGAAAATGAAAAACGATTTCAAAAAAATATCATAGATGCCCGGCCTTTGCTAATTTGGCGTTAATCTCAGAAAAGGAGACCATCATGAGCTTCCAGAACCCTGTTTTCATTCCGGGCCCGACAAACATGCCCGAAGCCCTCCGTCAGGCCTGCTACATGCCGACGATCGACCACCGTTCGCCGGTCTTCGGCAAGATCCTGCATCCCTGCCTCGAAGGCGTCCGCAAGGTTCTGAAGTCGGACAGCGCGAAGATCTTCATCTTCCCCTCGACCGGAACCGGCGGCTGGGAAACCGCGCTCAGCAATTGCCTGAACGCGGGTGACAAGGTGCTTGCCGCACGCAACGGGATGTTCAGCCATCGCTGGATCGACATGTGCCAGCGACACGGGCTGGATGTTCAGGTGGTTGAAACACCTTGGGGGCAGGGCATTCCTGCCGGGACATATGAGGCGATCCTGAAAGCGGACAAGAACCACGACATCAAGGTTGTGCTGGCGACGCATAACGAAACCGCAACCGGTGTGAAATCCGACATCGGTGCAATCCGCAAGGCGATGGATGCGGCGGGGCACCCGGCATTGTTGTTCGTGGACGGGGTCAGTTCCATCGCGTCGATGGATTTCCGCTTTGACGAATGGGGCGTCGATGTTGCCGTGACCGGCAGCCAGAAAGGCTTCATGCTGCCTGCGGGTCTTGCGATCCTGGGTTTTTCGGACAAGGCGATCAGGGCAAGCGACAAGGCCACGCTGCCGCGCACCTTCTTTGACATCAAGGACATGCAAAAGGGATACGACAACAACGCCTTCCCTTATACGCCGCCGGTTGGCCTGATGAACGGTCTGAAACTGTCGCTGGACATGCTGCTGGATGAAGGGCTGGAGAACGTCTTTGCCCGCCACCACCGGATTGCCGAAGGCGTGCGCAAGGCGGTTGATGCCTGGGGGCTGGAGCTGTGTGCCACATCGCCGGAATTCTATTCCGACACGGTTTCCGCCATCCGCACCCCGGAAGGGTTCAACGCCACCGATATCGTGACTGTCGCCGCCAAGACCTATGGCATGGCTTTCGGCGTCGGGTTGGGTGAGGTTGCAGGCAAGGTGTTCCGCATTGGCCATCTGGGCAGTCTGACAGATGCGATGATGCTGTCGGGTCTGGCCACCGCCGAGATGGTGATGGTGGACCTGGGTCTGGACATCAAACTGGGCTCCGGCGTCGCCGCGGCGCAGGCGTTCTATCGCCACGGTCAGGCATCGGCCAGGAAAGCGGCAGCATGAAGGACAACACGATGTATATCCCGACGCTCAAGGACATGGAGGACGCGCATGAGCGGATCAAACCGCACATCCGGCGCACTCCGGTGCGCACTTCGGCCTATCTGAACGAGCTGACGGGTGCGGAACTGTTCTTCAAATGCGAGAACTTTCAGGAACCCGGCGCGTTCAAGGTGCGTGGCGCGTCCAACGCCGTCTTCGGGCTGAGCGATGAGCAGGCCCGCCTGGGCGTGGCCACCCATTCCTCGGGGAACCATGCCTCCTGCCTGAGCTATGCGGCGATGCGGCGGGGAATCCCCTGCAACGTCGTCATGCCGCGCACGGCACCGCAGGCCAAAAAGGACACGGTCGCGCGCTATGGCGGCAGGATCACCGAATGCGCGCCATCCACCTCCTCGCGCGAGGAAACATTCGCCAGGGTGCAGGCAGAAACCGGCGGTGATTTCGTGCATCCCTACAATGATCCGCGTGTGATTGCGGGGCAGGGGACCTGTGCGAAGGAGTTCCTTGAACAGACCGACGGGCTTGACATGATGGTGGCGCCGATTGGTGGCGGCGGCATGATCTCGGGCACCTGCCTGACCCTGTCCAACCTCGCTCCCGAAACGCAGATCATCGCGGCAGAGCCGGAACAGGCTGACGACGCCTACCGCAGCTTCAAGGCGGGTCACATCATCGCGGACGATGCCCCCCAGACCATCGCGGACGGGTTGCTGGTGCCGCTGAAGGACCTGACCTGGCATTTCGTTTCCAACCACGTCACCGATATTCTGACTGCCTCCGAAGAGGAAATCATCGCTGCGATGAAGCTGAGCTGGAAACATCTGCGCGTTGTGATGGAGGCCAGCTCTTCCGTGCCGCTGGCGACGATTTTGAAGAACAAGGAAAGATTTGCCGGCAAACGTGTCGGCATCATCATCACCGGCGGCAATGTTGACCTCGACCTGCTGCCCTGGCTCAAGTGAAGGACCCCAAGTTATGAACACGCATGTTAAACTGGACGAATACGAAGTCGGCTATGACATTCCGGCCTTGCCCGGCATGGACGAGGCGGAGATTCAGACACCCTGTCTGATCCTGGATCTTGACGCGCTTGAGCGTAACATCAGGAAAATGGGCGATTACGCGCGCGATCACGGCATGCGCCACCGCGCCCATGGCAAGATGCACAAATCCGTCGACGTGCTGAAACTGCAGCAGGACCTCGGCCATGCGGTCGGTGTGTGCTGCCAGAAAGTGTCGGAGGCCGAAGTCTTCGTACGTGGCGGCATCAAGGATGTGATGGTGTCGAACCAGGTCACCGATCCGGCCAAGATCGACCGCCTGGCGCAATTGCCGAAATCGGGCGCGCGCATTCTGGTCTGCGTGGACGATCCGGATAATGTGAAGGCATTGTCGGATGCGGCCGTCAGACATGGCACCCAGATCGAGGCCCTGGTTGAAATCGATTGCGGCGCGGGCCGCTGTGGTGTCAGCACCACGCAGGACGTGGTACACATCGCCAAATTGATCGACGCGGCGGAGGGATTGAAATTTGCCGGCATCCAGGCCTACCAGGGCGCGATGCAGCACCTCGATCTTTACACTGACCGCAAAGAAAAACTGGACGCGGCAATCGTACAGGTGGCAGATGCGGTGAATGGCCTCAAGAGCAACGGTCTGGAATGTGATATCGTTGGCGGCGGCGGCACCGGGTCCTACTACTTTGAAAGCGCATCGAATGTTTACAACGAGCTGCAATGCGGCTCCTACGCCTTCATGGATGCCGATTACGGGCGGATCCTCGACAAGGACGGCAACCGCATCGACAAGGGCGAATGGGAAAACGCATTGTTCATCCTGACCACCGTGATGAGCCATGCAAAGGCGGACAAGGCGATTGTGGATGCCGGGCTGAAGGCGCAATCCGTCGACAGCGGCCTGCCGTTCGTCTATGGCCGCGACGATGTGGAATACCTGAAATGTTCCGACGAACATGGCGTTGTTGGTGATCCCAACGGCGCGCTCAAGGTCAATGACAAGCTGAAACTGGTGCCGGGGCACTGCGACCCGACCTGCAATGTGCACGACTGGTATGTCGGCGTGCGCGGCGGCAAGGTTGAAACCGTCTGGCCGGTATCGGCGCGCGGCAAAGCCTATTGATCCCTCTCTTCCGGCGGCAACGCGCTGCCGGAGACCAAAATTAGCGCGCGCCCGATCTTTGTCGCGGCGCGCGCATGTACATGAATTCCAATGGAGAAACCGATGTTGATCGTTCCTGAACGCGAAATTGCCGACCTGATGACCCGTGATGCTGCATTTGATGCGGTCGAGGGTGTATTTGCCGCCATGGCCGCGAAAGACGCCTATAATTTCCCGGTGATCCGCGAGGCCATCGGCCATGAGGATGCGCTTTACGGCTTCAAGGGCGGCTTTGACAAAGCGGGCATGGCCCTGGGTCTGAAGGCGGGCGGTTACTGGCCCAACAACCTTGAAAAGCACGGCCTGATCAACCACCAATCGACGGTTTTCCTGTTCGACCCGGACACCGGCAAGGTCAGGGCGATGGTCGGCGGCAACCTGTTGACGGCCCTGCGCACGGCGGCGGCTTCCTCCGTGTCGATCAAACATCTGGCACGCAAGGACGCGAAGGTCATGGGCATGGTGGGTGCCGGCCATCAGGCCACGTTCCAGCTGCGCGCCGCCCTTGAACAACGACAGTTCGAGAAGGTGATCGGCTGGAACTATCACCCTGAAATGCTGCCCAACATCGAAAAGATCGCACAAGAGGCTGGCCTGCCTTTCGAGGCGGTCCCGCTTGAAGGCATGGCAGAGGCGGATGTGGTGATCTCGATCACATCGACATTTGCGCCCAGCATCATGGCCGATCACATATCCGAAGGCACGCATATCGCCTGCATGGGGACGGACACCAAAGGAAAACAGGAGGTCGAGGCGGCGCTGCTTGCCAGATCCACCGTGTTCACCGATGAGATCGCGCAATCCATCAGCATCGGCGAGGCGCAACATGCGGTTGCCCAGGGCCTGATCCGGGAAAGCGACGTTCACCAGATCGGTGCTGTCATAAACGGCACCCACAAGGGGCGGACCTCGGAGAGCGAGATCACCCTGTTTGATGGCACCGGCGTGGGCTTGCAGGATCTTGCCGTGGCGGCAAGCGTTGTGGAGCTTGCCGTGAAAAAGGGTGTCGCCATCGAGGTTGATTTTTAAGGACAGGTGGTTTCAACGGTGTCGAACGGTCAGCCCATTGCGCTGGCCATCCGCGCCGGACCTGCAGTCATTGAGACGAAGGGCAATCTGCCATGTCCCGACACCCGGGCTGACTTGGCAGCATTGCAGTATCTGATTATTTCTCAGCGCGCGCGTTGCGCACCCATGCGATGATCTTTTCCCGGTTTTCCGGGGTCATTGTCGCGATGGCATTTGGCGGTGGCATGGCGTGGCTGACACCGGCGTGAAGGTAGATCTGATCTGCATGCCGCGCCACGTCGCCCTGGGTTTCAAGGAACACGCCTTTCGGCGCCCATCTGATCCCGTCCCAGAACGGCTCGCGTGCGTGGCACATCGAACAATTGCCCAGAACGATGTCGTAAGCGTCATCGAACCCTTCGGCCGCCACGAACCTCTGCTCGTAGGATGTCAGATCACGCGCTTCTGCGTCCTCCACCGTTATGGTGGGCCGGACGGACGACAGCCAGGCGATGACGATCATCAGAATGACCGTGACAGCCCAGGTCCAATGGGGGCCCGTTCCGGTCTTGTGCATCGTGTTGAAGTAATGCCGGATTGTCACGCCTGTGAGAAAGATCAGGCTGGCGATGATCCATGCATACTGGGTCCCGAAGGCCAGCGGATAATGGTTGCTGAGCATCAGGAACACGACCGGCAGCGTGAGGTAATTGTTGTGCGTCGACCGCACCTTGGCAATCTTGCCGTATTTGGCATCAGGGGTGCGCCCTGCCTTGAGGTCTTCGACCACGATGCGCTGATTTGGCATGATCTGGAAGAAAACATTGGCGGTCATGATGGTCGCGGTGAAAGCGCCCAGATGCAGCAGGGCGGCGCGGCCCGTGAAAATCTGGTTATAGCCCCAGGACATCACCACGAGGATCACAAACAAAAGCAGCATGAGGATTGTCGGCTTTTCACTCAGCTTCGATTTGCACATGAAATCATAGGCCAGCCAGCCGAGGGTCAGGGAACCACCCGAGATCAGGATACCTTGCCAGAGGGCGAGGTCGGCCTTGGTCGGGTCGAGCAGGAACAGCTCTCCGCCCACCCAGTAGATGATCATCAAAAGCCCCGCACCGGAGAGCCAGGTCGTATAGCTTTGCCATTTATGCCAGGTCAGGTGCTCCGGCATCCGCGCAGGCGCGACCAGGTATTTCGTGGTATGGTAAAAACCGCCGCCATGGACTTCCCACTCTTCGCCATAGGCACCCTCGGGCATGTCCTCTGCGGGTTTGAGCATCAGGTCGAGGGCGATGAAATAGAACGACGCGCCGATCCAGGCCATCGCCGTGATGACGTGCAGCCATCGCATCGAAAAAGCGAACCAGTCCCACATGATTGCGAAGTCGTACATTTCCACCTCCCTGGAATCGAAACTGACAACAGACTAGGCGAGAAAGAATTGTTCTGGTATTGCTGTGAATGCCCAAGCTGTATCAAAAAAAGCAGAACAATGTCCTATTTTGAGAACATCCGCACTTTTGTCCGGGTCTACGAGCTTGGCAGCATGTCGGCTGCCGGTCGCGATCTGCGGGTTTCGCCTGCGGTCACCTCGTCACGGATATCTCAGTTGGAAGACCACCTTGGCGTCAGGCTGTTTCAACGGACCACAAGGAACCTGAGCGTGACCGAGCAGGGCCAGGCCTTTTATCGCGGTGCCTGCGAGATCTTGGAATCCATCGAAGCGGCAGAGGCGGAAGTCACCGCGATCACGGACAGCCCGCGCGGGTCGCTCTATGTGGCTGCACCCCTGGGTGTCGGCAGACGGCTGATTGCGCCGCAGATGCCGGCATTTCTGGCGGAATATCCCGATGTCAGCGTGCGGCTGCGGTTGTCGGACCGAAAGGTCGACCTCACCACCGAAGGGTTGGATCTTGCCTATTTCCTCGGCCAGCCCGAGGACAGCAATCTCAAGATCAAGAAAATTGCAGATGTACAAAGAGTGCTTTGTGCATCCCCGGCCTATATCGCGCAGCGTGGGCATCCGCGTTCCGGCCATGAGATTGTCAGGGACAAGCACGAGTGCCTCAACCTGCGCTTTCCCGGTGCGACGGAATTCCAATGGCCGCTGATCACCGCGTCAGGGCCAAAGCGTTTCCGCGTCGCCGGACGCTATGAATGCGACGACGGTGACGTTCTGGTGGATTGGGCGCTGGCGGGTCACGGCATCGCCCTGAAACCCGTTTTCGAAGTGGCCCGGCATCTCGAATCCGGTGCGCTTGTCGTCGTCGGAGAGGAGACCCCACCGGAACCCATCCAGATGGCCTGCCTTTTCACGCACCGCAGGCATCAGGACCCGAAATCCCGGCTGTTCATGGATTTCGTCTCGGATCGGATCGCCGACGTCATCAAGGACACCAGGCTGCCGGATCAGCTTCCGCGATAGGTTGAATAGCCGAAGGGGGAAAGCAGCAGCGGCACATGGTAATGCTGTGCCTGCGACATCCCGAACCGAAGGGGAATGACATCAAGAAATCTGGGTTGTTCCGGGGGCGCTCCTGTACGGTCAAGATATGCACCGGCATGAAAAACCAGTTCATAAACGCCCACTTCAAACGCCTCGGCTGGCAGGATCTGCGAATCCGTGCGCCCGTCATCGTTTGTCACCACCGACTTCAGCTTCGTGCGGCGCTCTCCATCAATGCGGAACAATTCGATCTTCAGCCCTTCGGCCGGGCAGCCCCTGGCTGTGTCGAGGACGTGGGTGGTCAAATAGCCGGACATGGCATGCTCCTTTGGTTTCGCACAGTCTGTCAACTGGCGTCATGATTCACAAACCCGGAGCTGGTTGAGGCTCCTTCCTGATTTTTTTGAAAATCCTTGTTATTGTTTTGAATTACAAGCGGTCCAACCAGGAGGAAGAGAATGACCCGATACCCGCGCGACATGACCGGATATGGTGCCACACCGCCAGCTGCAAATTGGCCAAATGGCGCAAAAATCGCTGTTCAGATTGTCCTGAACTATGAAGAAGGCGGCGAGAACAACATCCTGCATGGGGATCCCGCGTCGGAGGCCTTTCTTTCTGAGATTACAGGCGCACAACCGTGGCCGGGGCAGCGGCATTGGAACATGGAATCGATCTATGAATATGGATCGCGCGCCGGTTTCTGGCGTCTTCACCGGATGCTCAGGGATGTACCGGTCACGGTCTACGGCGTGGCAACCGCCCTTGCGCGCGCCCCGGAACAGGTTGCCGCCATGAAGGCCGCGGATTGGGAGATTGCCAGCCACGGTCTAAAATGGGTCGAGTACAAGGACATGCCGGAAGAAGAAGAGCGCGCGCAGATTGCCGAAGCGATCCGGGTGCATACACTTGCCGTGGGCGAAGCGCCGCGGGGTTGGTACACCGGGCGGTGTTCAAACAACACGGTGCGTCTGGCCGCTGAAACGGGGCAGTTCGACTATGTTGCCGACAGCTATGCCGACGATCTGCCCTACTGGATGACCTTCGCGGGCCGGCACCAGCTGATTGTCCCCTATACGATGGACTGCAACGACATGCGGTTTGCCATTCAGGCCGGTTTCACCAACGGGGATCAGTTTGAATCCTATCTGAAGGACAGCTTTGACTTCCTCTACGAGGAAGGCGAGGGCGGTGCGCCAAAGATGCTGTCCATCGGCCTGCACTGCCGGTTGATCGGACGGCCCGGCCGCGCCGCAGCCCTGCGCCGAGTGATTGAATACATGAAGTCACATGAGGACGTCTGGTTCGCGACACGCCATCAAATCGCGCAGCATTGGATCAGGCAGAACCCGCCTGTGACTTTCAACAGACCGTCAGAGATGGACCGCGCCACCTTTGTCTTGGAATTCGGGGGGATATTCGAGCATTCTTCATGGATCGCCGAAGCTGCCTTTGACGGTGAACTGGGACTGACCCATGACACGGCGCAGGGTGTGCATCAGGCCCTTTCCGGCGTGTTTCGGGGCGCGTCAGAGCAGCAGCGTCTGAGCGTGCTTACCGCGCACCCTGATCTGGCCGGGAAACTTGCAGCAGCAGGGCGGCTGACCCGTGAAAGCACCGCCGAACAGGCGGGCGCGGGTCTGGACAAGCTCACGGATCAGGAGCGCGCCGACTTCACCGAACTGAACGAAACCTACACCGCCAAATTCGGCTTTCCCTTCATCATCGCGGTCAAGGACAATACCAAGGCCAGCATCGGGGCGGCTTTCAAACGACGCATCGGCAACGACCGGGATACGGAATTTGCCGAAGCCTGCCGACAGGTTGAACGCATCGCGGAACTGCGGCTTTTGGAGAAATTCGGATCATGACCATTCACCTCAAGCTGGAAAAACTGACGGCCAAGTCCTTTGAACCCTATGGTGACCTTCTGGACGCTTCCGGCACAGCCGACAAACTTATCAATCAGGGCAAATGTGGCCGATACCACGACCGGGCGCGACTCGACTTTTCTGACGGGCGCGCGGGGATCAGCATTTTCAAGGGCGAAATGGAAACCCTGCCGCTTAAATTGAAGATGGTCGAACGGCACCCGGAAGGCAGCCAGGCCTTCGTGCCGATGACAGCCGATCCCTTTCTCGTCGTGGTCTGCCGGGACGACAATGGCACTCCGGTGGACCCAAGGGCGTTTCTGACGGCACCCGGCCAGGCCATCAATTTTCACCGGGGGACATGGCATGGCGTCCTGACCCCGCTTTCGGAGCCTGGTCTTTTTGCCGTCGTTGACCGTATCGGTGAGGGCGCGAACCTGGAAGAACACTGGTTCAAAGAGGACTACCTGATCGAATAACAGCCGACTCCGCCTGCCGCTGCCGCGTCTCAACAGTTGCGCAGCGCAGGCCCGGAGTTTCTTCAGCCGAAAGAGATTGCTACATCCCCGAAATCACCGAAATCGGCGGTGATCACGCTGCCCGGCGGGCATTCGACGGGGCGGATGAAACTGCCTGACAGGACCACCTGACCGGGTTCGATACTCTGCCCGTATTGCGCCATGCGGCGGGCCAGCCAGACCACGCTTTCCACCGGATCGTTCAGCACGCCGGCCCCCAGGCCGGTTTCTTCGACCGCGCCGTCGCGCGTGGTGATCGCACCGACCCAGCGCAGGTCAAAGGCATCAACCGCGTGGCGTTGCGGACCCAGCACGATACCCGCGTTGGCCGCATTGTCGCTGATGGTGTCAAAGACGCTGCGGGATTTGCCCGTCTCGGCATCGACACGCACAATCCGGGTGTCCAGAATTTCGATAGACGGGGCGACATAGTCAGTGGCCGCGATCACATCGGCGCGGGTCACATCTGCGCCGCCAATGGCGGATTTCAGGACAAAGGCAATCTCGGCCTCGATACGCGGCTGGATGAACCGGCCCGTCGGCACGGTGGCGCCGTGATCGAAGGCCATATCGTCGAACAGGATTCCGCTGTCGGGGATGTCGATCCCCAGCGCATATTGCATCGCCTTGGAGGTCAGGCCGATCTTCCAGCCGATCACCCTGCGGCCCCGGGCCAGCTTGGCCGTACAAATCGCATTCTGCACGGCATAGGCGTCATCCATCCCGATCTCCGGATGGCGCAGACTGAGCAGGCCGATCTGGTCGCCGCTTTCCTCTGCCGCCAGCAGCTCGGCGGCGGCGCGGGCGTGATCCTGGGGGGTCATAGCGCTTCATCCTCGACAGTGTTGCGCAGGGTGCCGATGCCGTTCACTTCAACCTCGACCACGTCGCCGGGTTTCAGGTATTGCGGCGGGTCCAGCCGTGCGCCGGACCCGGTGGGCGTGCCGGTGACAATGATGTCGCCCGGTTCCAGCGTCATGAAGGTCGAGATATATTCGATCTCGCGGCGGACCGGATGCATCATGCGCGACAGCACGTCGTCCTGCCGGACCTCGCCGTTCACGCGCGTAATGATGCGCGCCTCGTCCAGCTGGGCGGCCTCGGTGAAGGGCACCAGCCACGGGCCGATCGCGCCCGACTTGTCCCAGTTCTTGCCCTGCGTCACGTTGAACTTGGCGTGGCGCACCCAATCGCGGATGGTGCCTTCGTTGCACAGCGTCAGCGCGGCAATGTGGTCGTAAGCGTTGGCCTGAGGGATGCGCCGCCCGCCCTTGCCGATGACAATGGCAACCTCGCCCTCGTAGTCGAGCTGGTGGCTTTCGGGCGGGCGGATCAGCGGGCGGTCGTGGCCGGTAAAGCCACTGGCAAAACGTGGAAACAGCGACATGTACTTCGGCTGTTCGCTGCCGTCCTTGTATTCGGCGTTGCGGTCGGGAAAGTTCACGCCGACGCAAAGGATGCGGCGGGCGTTGGGCAGGACCATCTCATATTGCACACCTGTGTGCGTGACGGGTTTGCCCTCGGCGGCCTGTGCCAGCGTGGCCAGACCATCGGCCTGCACCGCGTCAAACAGCGTTGGCCATTCGGGGAATGCGTCGTTCAGGGCAATCATGCCCGTTTCGGTGACCGCACCGTAAAAGGTCTCGCCGCCGGATGTGAAAGTTGCAAATTTCATGGGGTCACTCATGGCGCGATGATCGGGCTGGCTTTGATCGCCGACTCTGCGGTCTCGACCCCGACAAAGCTGGTTCCGTGCCTGAACCAGCTTTCCGGCGCGGGTGCGCCCCAAAGCGTCTGGCGTTGCGGATCCTTGAGGTCCCACTTGATCGGCTCAAGATCCGGGTCAACCGTCTGGTAATCCGAGCAATAGATTTCGATCCGGTGGCCATCGGGGTCAAGAATATAGAGGAAGAAGGCATTGGAAATACCATGACGGCCCGGTCCGCGTTCGATATTGCCGACATAGCCCGAAGTTGCCATCAGATCGAGCAGATCAATGATGTTCAGCGGGGTTGGCACCCAGAAGGCGAGATGGTGCATGCGCGGACCGGTGCCATTGGTGAACGCCATGTCATGCACGCCGCCCTTGCGGTGCATCCAGGCTGCCCAGAGCTTCTTGCTGTCTTCGTCCTCGGTGTATTCCGTCACCCGGAAGCCGAAGTCGGAATAGAAGGCGACGGAGGCATCGACGTCATGACTGAAACAGTTGAAATGGTCGATGCGCAGGGGTTTCACCCCCCGATAGAGCGCGTATTTCTGGTGGATCGGCGCCAGCCGGTCCATCTTGTGATAAAACTCAAGCGGGATGCCCATGTTGTCGGAGGTCAGCAGGGTGCGGCCCTGATAAGGGCGCTCGACCCAGGATGTCGGGCGGCCCTTGCCTTTGAAATAGGCTTCGGCCTTGTCCAGATCAGCCTCGTCGAAAGTCTTGAAACCCATCACTTCGACCGTGCCGGGCAGGTCCGATTTCTGCAGGATCACGCAGTGATGCCCGCGCTCTTCCATCGCACGCAGATAGACGTGGCTGTCGCTTTCGTCGGTGACCTGAAGGCCCAGGATCTCGGCGTAGAACTTTTTTGAAGCAGCCAGATCAGACACGTTCAGGCACACATGGCTCAACCGGATGATGTTGAACTCGGGGTAAAGGTTGGGGGTGGGAATGGGCATGAATTTCTCCTGCTGCACGAGACTGTCGCGCAATTGTCCAAAGCGGCGTCAGATACCCAGGCGGGCGATCTTGTGCTGGCCGGTGGCAAAACCGATGTGTTTCTGTTCCATATAGAACTCGAATGACCAGTCGCCGCCGTCACGACCGATGCCGCTGGCCTTGACCCCGCCGAAAGGGGTCGGCAGGTGACGGACGTTTTCGGAATTGACCCAGATCATGCCTGCTTCCAGCTTGTCGGTAAAGCGCAGCGCGCGGGTCAGGTCGTTGGTCCAGACATAGCCGGTGAGCCCGTAGGGGATGTCATTCGCAATCTGCAAGGCTTCCTCTTCGGTCGAAAAGGGGATCGAGGTGAGCACCGGGCCAAAGATTTCCTCCTGTGCGATGCGCATCTGGTTGTTCGCACCGATGAACAGGGTCGGGCGCACGAAATAGCCTTCGTCACCCAGTTTGACGCCACCGGCAGCGACGGTTGCACCGTCCTCAACGGCGATGTCGAAATAGCGGGTGACCTTGTTGTAATGTTCCTCGGTGACCAGCGGACCGATCTCGGTTGCCGGATCCAGCGGATGGCCGACCTTGATGTTGTTCACGCGCGCGACCAGCCTGGCTTCGAATTCTTCGCGGATGCTGTCCTGGATCAACAGGCGCGAGGAAGAGGTGCAGCGTTCGCCGTTGATCGAGTAGATCATGAAAATCACCGCATCCAGCGCACGTTCCAGATCGGCGTCGTCAAAGACGATGACGGGGTTCTTGCCGCCGAGTTCCAGATGGTTGCGTTTCAGCGTGTCGGCGCCCTGTTTGGTGATCAGGCTGCCGGTGCGGCTTTCCCCGACAAAGGCGATGGCCTTGATTTTCTGATGTTCGCACAGCGCCTTGCCCGCGCCCTCGCCAAAGCCGTTGACGGTGTTCAACACGCCCGGCGGCAGGCCTGCTTCCTCTGCAATCTCGACCAGCAGTCGCGCGGTCAATGGCGAGGCTTCGGCAGGTTTGTGCACCACGGTGCAGCCGGCGGCCAGCGCGGGGGCGATCTTCCATGTGGACAGCATGAAGGGCGTGTTCCAGGGCGTGATCACGCCCACAGGGCCGATGGGCAGGCGGGTGGTAATGTTCATCAACGTCGGTGATTTCAGGTGCTGGCCATCACGGGCCTGCACCACCTGATCGGCAAAATAGCGGAAATTCTCGGCACCGCGCAGCGCCGCCTTGGACATGAAGCGATAGGCCTGACCGGTGTCCCAGCATTCGCAGAGTGCGATTTCCTCGGCCCGTGCCTCGATGCCTTCGGCCACCCGGATCAGGATTTTCCTGCGCTCAAGCGCTGGCAGGTCGCGCCAACCCGGGAAAGCGTCATGTGCGGCACTTGCCGCCGCGTCGATGTCTTCCGCGGTGCCATGTGCCACGTCGCAAATCACGCTTTTGTCGACCGGAGAGGTTGTTTGAAAAACACCGCCGCTGCCCGCAACATCCTGCCCGGCAATGCGGTTCAGGATGCCGGTGTCGCGAAAGCGGGCCAGGAAGCCGTCGAGCATTTTCAGATTGTTGTCTAGAACGGTCATGGAAGTCCTCGTGTATCTGGGCGGCCGGACGTCAAAGACATCCTCAGGAATGGCCGGTAAGGCGGGCGTGAATTGGCGTGTCTTTCCAGCTGAGATCCGGGTCGATGATCCTGATTTCGAGCGAAAGCGCAAAATGGGGGGAAGCCAGCGGATTTTTCAGGACCTCTTGCGCGACAGAGAACAATGCATCGCCTGCAGCCTTCAGCTGGTCCGTGCCACGCCCGGCCCCGACGCTGAGCGTCATGGCCAGAAAGTCATTTTCCCCATGTCCATCTGCGACGATGAAATGATCCGCCTTGTGGGCACGGATACGGATTCCGGCAGTCGGGAAGACGTTCGAACGCACCATGACCTTATGCAGCGCAGCGCAAAGGGCAGGAATGTCCGCGCGCGCTTCAAGAGATGGAGAATAGTCGATGGTGAGATGCGGCATGATTCCTCCCGAATTAAATATAACATGTTAAATAAATAAGTTCCTGTCAACAGATAACGCGTTAACAATCAGCACGCGATATGGGCTGTTCGATCTGGAAGTTCCGGAAAGCGATGCTGCCCGATCTGACACGCCAGACAGGAGCTTGGAGCAAGGTGACGAAGCGCCTATGATACGTGAGATGACGTCATTCTTTGCCTCTGCACTTTTGACCGGCCTGCTGGCCTGTTCCGCCGGCGCTGCCGCGCCGCGTCCGGATTGCACGGATTTCAACAACAATGACCGGCTGAGCCCTCATGATCGGCAATGGTGCCAGGCCCTTGCCTTTAAAGAGAAATATCTGGAAAGCGGTTTTGTTGAGGCTGTCCCCGGCGACAATGGCCGTGCGCAAGGCGTCAGATCACACCTTGCCACCCGCTTTTCCAGCGGCGGGTCATCCAGTGTCAGCGGCTCAGTCTCGATCGAGGAACTCACGGGTCGGTTTCGCCTGAAACTGGCCCGGACCGACAACACTCTGTACTATGGCAGAAAGATACAGATCAGCGGCACCGCCCGTTCAGGCGAGGGTGCATTGCAGGTCTACAGCCATGTTGATGTCGATCTGTGGCAGCTGGCCGCCGTCTTTGTTGACAAGCCGGTGCGCAATCAGGAACCACCCGAAGAGGGGCTGATCCTCAAAGGGTATCTGCGCACAGATGTCGCGCCGGGCGCGGAACAGAAGTTTACAGCGCAGCTGATCGCGATTGGTGGTGATTTCTATCTGCTGCTTGCCGCGCCGGATGGGGTTGCGCGCGATATTTCACTCACCATCGACGCACCGTAAGGCGCGCCCGGCAGGTCAATCGACCCAGCTGTCAAAAGTCATCCCATGTTTCCGCGTGCGATTGGCAAGGCGGACAATATCGCTCAGCATCTGCGCGTGTGACGTGTTTGGCATCGGTTCAGGTATCAGGGCCGGGTCGCTCTCATCCGGTGTCAGCGGGGCGGCCTCAAGAACGGCTTTTGCCAAGGTTTCAAGAAACGCCAGAAAATCCGCTTCTGCGCAGGGCGCGAGCCTGGTTCCGTCAAGGAAGGAGGCATGCGCCAGCAACTCCGCGCCCGCCGGATCAAGACGGCGCGCAAAACCCAAGATCGCCTCCCAATGCTCCATCGGAATGCGCACCTGCGCCGGAAAGCTCCAGGGAGAGCGGTGACCGTCGTCCGGCAAGGCTTCCAATGCTTCGGGGCCGGAAAACACCTGCCACAGGCGGCTTGGGGGTTTTGCTGTCACTTGCCGGTGCCTGTTAATCTGCGGGGCAATGCGCAGGATGGACCAGAAAAAGCGTATCATCCGGCTCGGCCGGGAGGTAAAAAGGTGTATCGTCGCCGCAATCTGTCAAGGTCATGCCGCCCGATGTCAGCTCCAGCAACAGCGATCCTTCGGTCCGGGCGTTGCGGATCGTCACGGCGCCACTGTCGCAATCGCCGCCGCAGATCACCTGGCCCTGATCATCCTGATGACACAGCCCGCCGGCCCCGCCCTTGCGCTCAGGGGTGGTGAAATCGACCGAGAAGGAATAATTGCCCTTGCCCGCCTCGTGATGCTCCATTTCGTAATAGCTGAGGTGAAAGAAGACCTCGGTGACCTTTTGCAGGGGGTGTTCGGCAAGATGATCCGCCGAATAGCTGCGCTGCCAGCAGGCGTAGGTATCCGGGCGCGGTGCAAGTATTTCTGCCAGGGTCTGGGCCGTGACGGGGGTGGAGGTCAGTGCAGCAGTGGTTGCGACAACAAGTGTCATCCTGGGGGTTTGCATGTCTCTTGGCCTCCACGATCATCGGGATCGGTATGAAACGGCTGCAGCATAGAGCTGCGGACCGACGTGAACCAGATCAGGGACACTCTATCGCCTGTTGCGGTCGCAATAAAGAACAGCGTTGCAACCAGGGTCGGATGCGCGCGCACTTCGGGCTGTTCAGACCTTGCGCGCGCTCTTAGGGTCAGCGGAACCAAAGGAGATACGCCAGATGAAGGCCGATGAAGTAAAGCAATTCCTGGAAGGCCACAGCGTATTTGCGCTGGACCCCGAAACGCGGCAGGTCGCGGCCTGCATAGACTATGAGGTTGGCGGCACCTGCATCGCCCGCTTTGTGAACGGGGAGACGGACAAGGGTGTCTATGGCTTCGAAGGCGACACCTATTGGACGCGCTACGAGACGTTCAGAGACGGCAAGCGCCATGTGTTCCGGCTGGTGGCGAAAGGGCCGGGCGTGGCCCAGGCCTATTTCGAGGATGGCACCATCGCCTTCCTGCAGTCGCACGAGGAAACACCTTTCGTGTCTGACTTCGGCGTCCCGCCTTTAACCTGATACACGCCGTATCGCCGATGTCCCGAGAGCGCGAAGCGCGAAGCGCGGCAGGGTATCGGCAATTCAAGTTTAAGGCGGGGCGTCAGGGACGATTTGTGACCGGAAGGTATCGGGGCAGCAGGCAAACTGCCGCCCCGGTTTACTTCATTCGATGGTCATGCCCAGCGTCTGGCCGATGGTCTCGTTCCAGGTCGCGACGCAATCGGCACCGCAACGGTCCGCGAACTCGGGCAGGATGGCCGCCTTGACGGCTTCCGCGCGCAGCGCATCGTCAGCCTCGGTCATCGGCACCAGCGTCATCCCGGCAGTGTCCCCTTCGGAACAGGGGCCGGAGGTATTGCAGGCCAGACCGGTCGCAGTCTCCGTCGCGGCCAGTTCGAAGATGGAAGTTTCCAGGCCGCGCAGGCTGGTGGTCAGATAATCCTGCACGCTGGCGTCAAGGCCATTCCACCAGTCGAGGTTTGCCAGCTGTGCCGCCAGCCCGAAATTGACCGGCATCGGAGAAATGAACCGCGCCGATTCATTCCACTTTGCCTTGTAGCCCGACAGCGCCCCGGTGATGGCGCAATCGACGACGCCGCTGGCCAGTGCCGGTTGCACCTCGGCAAAGGCGATGGACAGGGGCGAGCCGCCCAGGTGATTGACAAATGCCTGTTGCGAGGCACCCGATGCGCGCACCTTGCGGCCTTTCAGATCGGCAAGCGAGGTGAATTCATCGCGGCAATAAATCACCTGCGCCTGATAGGTGCCGAAGCCCAGCAGCTTGATGTTGTGCTCTGTCTCCAGGAATTCGGCATAGGATGACCGCCAGCTTTCGACAGCCGCCGCCAGTTCCTCGACACTGCCGATCACGCCAACAAGGTCGACCGATTCATTCATCGGCACTTCGCCGGAGTTGTAGGCCAGCACGGTTGTGGCCATCTGCAATGTGCCGTTGCTGACCAGGCGGAAGATCTCACCGCCCTTGAAGCCCAGCTCGGTGAAAGGTTTCACATTCGCGGTGATCTTGCCGCCGGTGTCGGCGGGCACCTGTTCCGTCCAGAACGGCAGTTCCTTGTCGGTGTACATCGACAGCCCGCCGATGGAGCCGACGACATTGAACTCGGTCTCGGGCATGTCCTGCGCAAGTGCGGGCAGTGCCATGAGGCCCGCCAGAGTGGTCGCAATCAGTGTTTTCATGATAGTCTCCCTTGGTTTGGAAGGGCGTTAACCGCCCGGTTTTGGATTGACGATGGTGGGCAGCCAGAGCGCGAACTGCGGAAACAGAAGGAGCAGGCCGATCATCGCGAGCATGGCGGCCAGGAAGGGGGCTGACCCCTTGAACAGATCGCTGAAATCGCCTGCGCCCTTGCGCACGGCCTGCACCACATAAAGGTTCATGCCGACCGGAGGGGTGATCAGCGCCGCTTCGATCAGGATAACAAAGACGACGCCCCACCAGACCGGTGAATAACCCAGCCCCACCACAACGGGAACGATGATGGGCGTGGTCGCGATCATCATGGAAAGCGTCTCCATGAAGCAGCCCAGCAGCAGGTAGAAACAGATGATGGCGAGCAGCATGCCAAGCGGCGGCCAGCCCAGGTTCAGCACCGCGTCGGTGATCGCCTGCACCAATCCGATGCTGACCATGACGAAGTTGAGAAAGAAGGCGGCGATGACGATCAGCATGATCATGCAGGTGGTGCGCACAGTGCCCTCAAAAGCGGCCAGAAGGACCGGCACGCTCAGCCTGCCGTTCAGCGCGACCAGCCCCACGGTGGCGATCAGGCCAAGTGCCGCCGCTTCCGTGGGTGTGGCGACACCGGCATAGATGCTGCCGACGACGATGGCGAACAGCGCCAGGGGTGGCACCAGTTGCGGCAGGCCGCGCAGCCGCGCAGGCCAGAGCGAACCGCCCTCCAGCCGGTGACCGCCCCAATGCGGTCGCCACAGGACCAGCGCCAGGACGATCCCGGAAAAGAGCATCGCCAGGACAAAGCCGGGGATGAACCCTGCGGCATAAAGGTCGGCGACCGAGGTATCTGTCAGCACCGCATAGATGATCATGTTGATCGACGGCGGGATCAGGATGCCCAGGGTGCCGCCCGCAGCGATAGACCCCAGGAACAGGGGCCGGTTGTAGCCGCCGGCATCCATGTTGGGGATGGCCACCGTGCCGATTGTCGCCGCTGTCGCGATGGAGGACCCGGATGTCGCGGCAAATACCGCGCTTGCCGCGATGTTGGTGTGCATCAACCGTCCCGGCAGGCGCGAGAACCAGGGTGTCAGCGCATCGAACAGGCGGCCCGACACGCCTGAGCGGTGCATGAGCTCTCCCATCATGATGAACATGGGGGCCGCGATCAGGATGAAATCGGCAGAGGAATTCCAGGCCAGCTCACCCGCCGCGCCGGTCATCGGAAAGAAGGCGTAGTTTTCCGACAGGATGTAGCCGGTCATCGCCAGCACAACGGCCACCGGCAGCGACAGCACCAGCATGACGACAAGCAAGAGAAACGCGGTGAGGATCATGGCGCGCCATCCGATGCATGCACAGCTTCTGCGATCTCTGCGTCCAGATCGGCTGACCCGACCACAGCGTCGAACCCGGCCCGGTCACCGCGGATCAGGCGCAGCACCGCCTGCACCGGCGCCAGGACCGCCATACAGGCAAACCAGAACAGGCCGATCCACCAAAGCCCCTGCGGCAGCACCAGCGGCACGCGCATCTGCGACATGGACCGCGCGCCCATTGACCAGGATTGTTCCAGCGTGCCCCAGGCGAACCACGCCAGCGCCGCCGCGACCAGCGCCAGCGCAAAGGCCGCCAGCAAATCGCAGGCCGCGCGCAGCGGGAAGGGCAGGCGAGCGGCCAGGAAATCGACCCTGATATGCGCCTTGGTCGTGACCGTGAAAGCCATGCCGAGGCCGATGCAGATCGCCAGCCCGTAGGAGGAGATCTCGAAACTGTCGACCGCGCTCTGGTTGAAGAAATACCGCATGGCCACGTCGATGGTGATGGGGACGGCGCAGCCGAACAGGATGACGGCCCCCGCCACCCATGCCAGCCATCGCGAAAGACGTTGCGGCAGCGGCTCTGTCATAGTGATTGTTCCATGCAAATCAGCCGATCACACCCTTGGAGGCAAGTCCAGTGTGTCGCGCCATCGCGCCTCTGCCGGTCCGCACAATTGGTGACAGGCGCGTTTATCGCGGGCATCTTCCGGGTCATTCGGAAACCCCCTTCGTGACATATCCGTCAGCCAGGTCGGCGGCCTGAGCCGTGCTGTCGCGCAGGGCAGGGTCGCCGTGGCCGCCGCCGCCCGGGGTCTCCATCCGCACGATATCGCCGGGACGCAGGGCATGGCCGATTGTCTTGGCGGCAAGGGGGGTGGTGATGCCGTCGCGGGTGACGCTCAGGGTTCCGCCACGCCCCGGCGCACCGCCGTCCAGCCCATAGGGCAGCGAGGTGAAAGCGTCGAAAGAGGCGTTGAGCAGCCCGCTCTCGGCCAGGAATTCCCATTCCCGCTCGATCCCCAGACCGCCGCGCATGCGACCTGCACCGCCCGAATCCGGCACCAGTCCATAGCGGGTAAACCGCATGGGAAAGAGCGCCTCGATCATCTCTACCGGTGTGTTCTGGCCATTGTGGAACCCGGCCGCCAGACCATTCGGCCCGTCACGCTCGGGATGCGCGCCCCAGCCGCCGAGTTCGCTGTCGAAATAGACCTGACGGCGCCCGTCCGCGTGGCGGATATTGACCGCGTGGTTGAATGTGGTGCCGTAGTAGGAGGCCGGGATCCGGTCGGGCAGCACCTGGGCAAAGGCCCGCAGCACGGCGGTTGCGATCTTGTGGCCGGGCAGCATCCGCATCGACACCGGTGCGGGGAAGGCCGCGTTCACAAGGCTGCCTTCTGGGGCCGTCACCGTGATCGGGCGGTAGCAACCCGCGTTCACCGTTCCGGTCACGCCGCAGGCCGCGATGACGGCGTAATAGACGGCAGAAGTTGTAGTCGCCAGGGTCGCGTTGATCGGCCCGCGGGCCTGATCCGCCGTGCCTGCAAAATCCAGCGCGATGGTGTCGCCCGCAATGGTCAGGGTGACCGCGATGCGCTTGTTGCCCTCTTCCAGCCCGTCGCCGTCGACAAAATCCTCGGCCTCGTAGGTGCCGTCGGGCAGGGCCCGCAGCGCCGCGCGCATCTCGTGTTCCGCATGGTCCAGCAGCGCGGCCCCGATCTCGGTCAGGGCCTGCACGCCATAGCGGTCCGCGAGCCGCAGCATGGCGCGCGCGCCCACATCCAGCGCCGCGATCTGGCTCAGAAAATCGCCGCGAAAGGTTTCCGGTTCGCGGACATTCTGCAGGATGGTGGCAAAGAGGTCTTCCTGCATCCTGCCATCGCGGACGATCCGCACCGGCGGCAGGCGCAGACCTTCCTGAAAGACTTCCACCGCCTGCGCGTTATAGCCACCCGCAGCACCGCCGCCGACATCAACGTGATGGATCAGCACGCAGGTGATCGCGATCCGCTCGCCGTCGCGGAACACCGGCTTGAAGGCGATGAAATCCGGCAGGTGCTGGCCACCGCAATAGGGATCGTTGGTCACGATCACATCGCCATCGCGCCAGTCATCGAGCGGGATGTGATGCGCCGCGATATGTTGCAGGCAAAGCTCCATCGAATTGAGGTGCACGGGCATCCGCGCCGCCTGTGCGACATTGCGGCCCTGGCCATCGAAGACAGCAGTGGAATAATCCAGCAGTTCGCGCACCGTGGTCGAGCGTGATGTGCGCCAGACGGTGACCGACATTTCCTCTGCCACCGACACAAGCGCGGCAGAGACGATTTCGAGCAGGACGGGATCGGGGCGGCTCATGGCTGTTTCCTTGCGGTCATGTCACCCGTTTCGGTCATTGTCAGGGACCAGTGACCGGGGATCAAAAGGGTGGTGTATTCCTGTTCGATGATGGCGGGGCCGTCGATGACCTCACCCGGTGCCAGCGACAATTGGCGGTGCACCGGAACCTTGGCCCAGGCGCCGTTCACATGGACGGGGCGGGTGCCGGTCGCGCGATCTTCCGACGGGCTGTGGCGCGCCGCGGTCCGGCCTTCGTCGCCCAGCCTGCCGATGGCAACCAGCCGCATCGTCACAAGCTCGACCGCCTCGTCCGGATCATCAAAGGAGAAGCGCTGGCGATGCTGTTCCTCGAACCTTTCGCGCAGGGTCGCAAGTGTCTGTTCCGTGCAGGGGCCATCGGGCATGTCCGTCATCAGCTCAAAAGCCTGCCCGCGATACCGCAGGTCGGCAGTGAGCCGCAGCACCCGCCGTTCAGGCGCGATTGCATCCGCGTCAAGCAATGCCGTGCCGCGTGCGCACAGGTCCTCCGCCATCGCCGCGAGCGCCGCCAGGCTTGCGGGCGCAAGCGGCAGAATCTCGGTGCGGGACAGGTCGTGCTGAATGTCAGAGGACAGAATGCCATGCGCCGAAAAGGTCGATGGATCGCGGGGGAAAATCACCTGTGTGATTCCCAGTTCCTCGGCCACCTCGATGGCGTGGACACCGCCCGCGCCGCCAAAGCTCATCAATGCGAAATCGCGCGGGTCAAGCCCCTTGGCAAACAGGGAGAACTTGATGGAGGCGGCCAGTTTGGCATTGACCACACTGAGGATACCGGATGCCGCATGATCGGTATCAAGGTTCAGCGGCACTTCCATCCGGTCGCGCAGGGCAGCGCGCGCGCCGTCGAGGTCCAGCGCAAAGCGGCCTCCGAGGAAGGTCGAAGGGTCGAGCCGCCCCAGGATCAGGTTGATGTCGGTGACGGTCGGCTCCTGCCCGCCACGCCCGTAACAGACCGGCCCCGGCACGGCGCCCGCGCTGCGCGGCCCGACCTGCAGACGGCCCGAGGCATCGACAAAGGCGATGGACCCGCCGCCCGCGCCGATCGTATGCATCTCGACCATCGGAACACGGACGGGCAGGCCGTCAATCTCTCCCTGGGTCACAACCGTGCGCTGACCGCCGGATATGACCGCAACATCATAGCTCGTGCCGCCCATGTCGACACCCACGACATCCGGCGTGTTCAGCGACCGCGCCAGTTTCTGCGCCGCCAGCACGCCGCCCGAAGGGCCGGAAAGCAGCAATTTGACCGGGGCCTGCACGGCGGCATCCAGGCTGATGGCACCGCCGTTCGACTGGATCAGATAGACCGGCGCGGTCACGCCCGCGTCTGACAGGCGTTTGCGCACGGCGGTGACATAGCGGTGGATCACCGGAACCAGTTGCGCGTTAAGGACCGTGGTCGCGGTGCGTTCGAACTCGCGTATCTCGGGAGAGACTTCGTGGCTGCAGGAAACCGCCATCCCGGGGCAACGCGCCAGCAATGCCTTGCGGATCGCGATTTCTTGTGCGGGGTTGGCAAAGGCGTTCAGCAGGCAGATCGCCGTGGCCTCTACACCGCTGTCGGCAACGCGGCTGATCACCCTGTCGAGTGCGGCGGCGTCGAGTGGCCGCACCACCTCTCCGGCAGCGCCGATCCGGCCGGGGGCCCCGAACCTGCGCCTGCGGGGGATCAGCACGCTGCGGTCGGCTCCACGCAGGGCATAGATGTCGCGCCGCGCGTGGCGCCCGATTTCCAGCACATCCTCAAAACCTTCGGTGGTGATCAGCGCGCCATCGGGCAGATCGCGGGTCAGCACCGCATTGGTAGCAATCGTGGTGCCGTGCAGGATCAGGCCGATGTCCGACAGGGCAAAGCCGAACCGTTCCGCGGCCAGCAGCAAGGCATCGGCCAGACCGCGGGCCGGATCATCGGGCGTGGTCGGGGACTTCAGGCTGTGGGACTGGCCCGTGGTGTCGTCCCGCAATTCCAGGTCGGTGAAGGTTCCGCCGATATCGACGGCAACGGTGATGCGGTTCTGCGACATGTTCGGTCTGGCTCTCGGCGGTTATTGCCGGATCAGCGTCGCAGGCATTTGCAATCAAATCAAATCGAATGATTTTGGCACTTGTGATAGATTATTTTGATCGGCGTGGCGCCGGGCCGTCGTCCGGGCCAGCCGCGCTGCGGTCATGACCACATGGCTTTTGGGATCCCCGAGGTAGGACGCGGTGAATTGAAGCGGCGAGGGACACCACCCCGGATCGAAGCAGCGCAGCTGGCCGCGCGCAACCCATTCACGCCCGAGGATCTCGGGCAGGGCCGCCACGCCCAGACCCGCTTCGACAAGCCGGAAACAGGCCGACAGGGAAGAAGAGGAGAATATCTGCGTGCCCGGCCCGACCCTTTCGTAGAGCTCCCGCCGCATCTCGCGGTAGGGCCGGGTGTTGCGGGCATAGGTGATCACCGGGTTTTGCGCGATCAGCCCCGCCTGATCCTGCGGTGTCCATTCCGCCTGCGCGGACACATACCAGGCAAGGTCGAAGCCCGGCAGGGCGATGTTGCTGACAGAAGCCTCCGACACCGGGCCGAGCAGGATGGCGATGTCGATCTCGCGGTCGAGCAGACGTTCGCGCAGATTGGTCGACACATCCACGTCGATTTCGATCTCGACCTTGTTGAACTGGTGGTGCAGGTCCGCGACGAAATCGGGCAGCCAGGACTGGGCGACCGTTTCGGCAACGCCAAGCCGCAGCTGCCGCTCGATCCCGTCGGGGTCCATGACATTGGCGGTCACCTGTTCTGACAGGATCTCGAATTGTTCGGCATATTGCACCAGCATGTCGCCCCGCTTGGTCAGGGTCAGACCACCTTCGCGGCGGTCGAACAGGGCCACGGCAAGCGTATCTTCAAGCGATTTCACCCGGGCGCTGACCGCTGGCTGGGTGAGGTTCAGGCTCTGCGCCGCCTTGCGCATGCCGCCAAGGCGCACGACCTCAAGGAAGGTGCGGAGCTGTTCGATGTTGAGCCGGGTCATATCGGTGTCTCTTTGCGCCTGTCCCTATGCTGCGAGTGTGACCGATCCCCGAGGCAAAGCGCAAGAAGTGCCTTGGGGTTGGTGGCATGCGCCGCCGGGCCTGATCGGACACGGCGGCCTGTCACCGCGCAGATGGGGTTAGCCGCTTTCGGACCGCAGCAAAGCCTGAAGCGCATCCTTGTGTCGCATTCCTGGCCGGATTCCGCAGTGGGTGGCGGTCTGGTTCACGGCAGAGATGATGCCGCTCTCCAGCATGGAGACGGCGTTGCCGATCTCGCAACTCATGCAGTCCAGGGTGGCGGCGGCGATCATGCGGGCGTCCAATGCGGGAAGACGGCCGATGCCGACATCGTTCTTGCCGCGCCCCGCATCCGAAAAGGCGACATAGCGGGCGTCGGCCTTGCAGGCGCGGGCAGGATCGCCACCGATCAGCCCGCCATGCGAGCCGGTGATGATGATCCGCCCCGCATCCTGCGGGGTGATCAACGAGGCCGAATCGACGCAAAGCACCTGTATCCCGCCAAGGGTTCTGTCCTGGCGGGTCTCGGGGACCTTTGCCATCAGGCGATCAGGTTGCGGTGCAGCCGCGAGGAGGTCGAGGGCATCGCCCGCCGTCATGCCGGGCGCGATGCCAAGAGCCTCTGCAATGGCGTTGGCAAAGGAGATGACCCCATGGCTTGCCGCATCGCGTGCCGATCCGATTTCCGCGCTCATGCAATCGACGGTGCAGGCCGCCATGCCCACATCGGCCAGCGCCCGGACGCCTGCGATCCCGGCTTCGTTCATGCCGCGGCCCGCGTCGTTGAGGATGACGGCGCGCAGCCCCGACAGGGAGGCAACGGCAGCCGCAAACAGCCCGCCATGCGAGCCTGACACCGCCACCGCGCCCGCCGCTTCAGGGCCTGCGTCGGTGATCGAGTCAAAGAGGCGAACATCCGTTGTCATGGCAAAAGCGATAATTTGTTTGACAGCGCAAGGCAATCTGTTCCACCAATCAAAACAATTATTCCGATAAACGGAAGTAGAAGGGGGGAATGGTCTTGAGTGCAGAGACGCCGGTCGGCTCCATTGCGCGTGCTCAGAACGTTCTTGCGGCCCTTGCGCGGATGCCGCTGGGCGCGAGTTTCACCGAGATTCAGGCCTGCACCGATTTCACCAGAACCACGACCCACCGGGTGCTCGCCTCTTTGATGGAGGTGCATTACGTCTATCAGGATCCGGGCAGCCGGAAGTATCACCTGGGCCATGCCCTGGCCGCATTGGCGCGGGTCGCCAACCGCTCCGACCTTGCCGCATTGGCAAGGCGCAGCATGCGCCGGGTTGCGGAAGGGACAAAGGACACGGTGTTCCTCTCTGCACCGGAGGGCGCGGTTTCGATCTGTGTCTGCCGCGAGCTGGGCGAATTTCCGATCCGCACGCTGACCCTTGACGCGGGCGACCGGCTGCCGCTGGGTGTCGGGGCCACCGGGCAGGCGATCTATGCGGTCACGGAGAAGTCCAAGCGCATGGCCGCGGCGCGCAGCAATCAGGCCTGGATGGCAGATTACAATTACACCCCAGAAAAGGCAGAGGAACTGGCAGCTGATTTCCTGCAACGGGGCTTTGCTTTCAACCCCTCCATTCCGGTCCCGGGGATGAGCGCCGTGGCCCTGCCGATCCAGACCGGCACCGGACGGATCGTTGCGGCAATAGGGATCGGGGCGATCAACGAACGGATGAAGATGGACCGGATCGAGGGCGAACTGCTGCCATTGCTCAGGGAGGAAGTGGCGACCTTGTCGGCAAAATTCAGCGAGCTTGAGCGGGAGAACTTGCTGTGACCCTGACCAACTTTGATCGTGAAAAGGGACTTGCGCGCCTTGCCACCATGGAACGCATCCGCGCCTTCGAGGAAGTCGCCCGGCGGGCAGCGGTGGATGAGGCGTTGGTGCTGGGTGCGATCCATCTGTCCATCGGACAGGAGGCGGTGGCGACAGCGGTGATCGAGCCGCTGAGGCGCGATGATTACATTCTCTCCACCCACCGGGGCCATGGTCACACGCTGGCAAAGGGGGCCGATGCCCAGGCGATGATGAAAGAGCTGCTGGGCCGGGAGGGCGGTTGTTGCGGTGGCAAGGGCGGGTCGATGCATATCGCCGATTTCGGGGTGCGCATGCTGGGGGCCAATGGTGTGGTGGGGGCCAATATCACCATCGCCGCCGGGGCCGCGCATGGGATCAAGCTGCTGGGCGGCGACCAGATTGTTGTCTGTTTCTTTGGTGACGGCGCGGCAAACCGTGGCCCCTTCCTGGAAGGGTTGAACTGGGCAGGGGTGTTTGATCTGCCGATCCTCTTTGTCTGCGAGGACAACCGCTATTCCGCCTCTACGCTGACGTCAGACATGACCTCGGGGAACGTGGCCGACCGTGCCCGCGCATTGGGTCTGCCCACGACGGAGGCGGATGGCAATGATGTGACCTCGCTGGCTGCGACCGCAGCCGAGATCACGGCGCGGATCCGTCAGACCGGCAAGCCGGAATTCCTGCATGCCAGGACCTATCGCCTGTCGGGCCACACCTATTTCGATCCCGCAACCTATCGGCCCGAAGGGGAGGCGGATGAAATGCGCGCGACCCGTTGCCCAATCGCGAAACTGCGCGGTGAACTGGTTCAGGCGGGGGCGGCAGAGGGTGATCTGGACCAGGTGCGGCAGGCGGCGGAAGAAGAGATGGACGCCGCGCTGGACGCCGCGCGGGATGCGCCCTGGCCGGCTGCCGCGAGCGTTTTTGCCGATGTGCAGGACATCGGTTCCCCCACCGAGGAGGCGTTCTGATGGCGCGCATGACCTACGCCGATGCCGCGAAACTGGCCGTGGCCGAAGCCATGCGGGCAGATCCGACGGTCTGGTGTGTGGGCGAGGACCTGGGCCGGGGCGGGGTGTTCAAGCAATATACCGGGTTGGTGGAGGAATTCGGCCCCAGGCGGATCAGTGATGCGCCGATTTCCGAAGCTGCGATCATGGGTGCGGCCTTTGGTGCCGCGATGGCGGGCACAAGGCCCATTGTCGAGATGCGGTTTGCGGATTTTGCGCTTTGCGCCACGGACGAACTGGTGAACCAGATAGCCAAGGCGCGGTTCATGTTCGGCGGGCAAAGCCGCGCGCCCATGGTCATTCGCAAACCCATGGGCATGTGGCGGTCCTCGGCGGCACAACACAGCCAGTCGCTGGAATCCTGGTATGTGCATATTCCCGGTCTGGTGGTCTGCTGCCCGGCCACACCGCAGGACAATTACGCGATGATGAAAGCGGCCATCGCCTGCGACGATCCGGTTGTCTATCTGGAGCACAAGGACATCTGGGCCACCGAAGGCGAGGTGGATACAAGCCTGCCGGGCCGGTTCGGCAAGGCCGGCATCCGGCGCGCGGGCACGGATGTCACTCTGGTCTCCTGGTCGAACACAGCCAACCTTTGTGTCCAGGCCGCAGACAGGCTCGCGGAGGACGGGATCAATGCGGAGGTCATCGACCTTGTCAGCCTCTGGCCCTGGGACAAGCGGGCGGTGCTGGCCAGCGTGAAAAAAACCGGCCGTCTGGTGGTGGCGCATGAGGCGGTCTGCGTTGCGGGGTTCGGGGCCGAGGTTGTGGCAACCGTGGCGCAGACCATGGTGCTGAAAGCGCCACCCGTGCGGCTGGGCAGTCCACGGGGGCTGATCGCCTATGCCCCCAATCTTGAAGATCAGATGCGGGTGACGGCGGACATGATTGCCGCCGCCGCGAACAAGACGATGGAGTTCGAAACGGCATGACCCAATCCAACGAAATGACCGGCGGCGAGGCGCTGGTGCGGATGCTCTTGGCGCATGGGGCCGGGCCGATGTTCGGCATGGGTGGTTTCCAACTGCTGCCGTTTTATGATGCGGCGCGGCGGCTGGGGCTGAACCACAACCTGATCAATGACGAACGCTGTGCCGTTTTTGCGGCGGATGCCTATGCCAAGGTGTCGGGCCGGGTCGGGCTGGTCGATGCGACGCTGGGGCCGGGCGCCACCAACCTGGTGACCGGGCTGGTCGAGGCGCTGAATGCCGGCTCGCCGATGGTGGCGATCATTGGCGATGCGCAGCGCGATCACGCGGGCAAGAACATGACGCAGGAAACCGATCAGGTGTCGATCCTGCGGCCCGCCTGCAAGGCGCTGCTGCGGATCGAAACGATACAGCGTATCCCCGAGATCATGCGCCGGGCCTTTGCACTGGCCACTTCCGGGCGACCCGGCCCTGTCGTTGTCGATGTGCCCGAGGATATTGCCCATGGCCTGTGGGGGTTCGACGAGGGTGACTTCGATGTCGATGCGGCCCACGAGGCAGCACCCGCCATCCGTTGCCGTCCTGAGCGCGAGAGCCTGGAAAAGGCCGCCAACATGATCGCGGCGTCGGCGCGCCCGATCCTGCTCTGCGGTGGGGGCATTCACATCAGCCGGGCGACCGCCGCGGTGACACGATTTGCCGAGGCCAATGGCATACCCGTTGCCCACACCATGAGCGGGAAGGGGGCCATCGCCTGCACCTCGCCGCTGTCGGCGGGGCTGTTCGGGCGCTATGACCGGATCGCCAATGCGCTGATCGAGCAAAGCGATTGCATCATCGTCGCGGGCTGCAAGCTGGGTGAAATCGCGACCAAGCGTTTCACGATTCCCGCGAAGGGGCAGATTGTGATCCATCTCGACAACGTCGCCGAAGAGATGGGCCGCACCTATGACCCGACGATGAAACTCTGGGGTGACGCGCGCGAGGGGCTGGACGATCTGACGGCGGCACTTGCAACACGGGCGCAAAGCCAGCGCGAGATGCGCGCGGCCTATCTGGCAGAGATCCCCGCAAAGATGCAGACTTGGCATGACGAGGTCGCCGCCGACCGGCTTTATTCCGATGAAAGCCCGGTTCACATGGCGCGGCTTGTGACCGAATTGAACAACCACCTGCCTGCGGATGGCTACCTGATCGCCGATGGCGGCTTTGCCGCACATTGGGGCGGGCTGCTGTTCAACTCGAAAAAGGCGCGGCGCAGCTTTGTGCCGGACCGTGGCTTTGCCTCGATCGGCTATGGTCTGCCGGGTGCCATGGGCGCACAGCTGGCCGACCCGGAGGCGGTGGTTGTCGGTTTGACCGGCGATGGCGGTTTCAACATGGTTTTGGGAGAGCTTGAGACCGCTCGCCGGATGGGTCTTGGCGTCAATATCATTGTCGTGAACAACGCAGCCTCGGGATATGTGAAGGCGTTGCAGCACCTGATGTACGGCGAGGGGAATTATCAGAGTTCCGACCTGGCCGAGACCAATTATGCCGAGGTGGCCCGCGCGATGGGCTGCCACGGGGTCCGGGTGGAGGAACCGGGCCAGTTGGAAGGCGCGCTGAAGGCGGCATTTGCCGAAAAGGACCGGCCCAGCGTGATCGACGTGATGGTGACACGCGATCCGTCGCGCATGTTGCCCGCCGTCGATAACCGTACCGTACAAGTCAAGAAAGGCGACCGCGTGGCCTGACCTCACGCGGGACATAACTGGAAGAAATTGGGAGGAGAACCATGAAGACCAAGACAGTTATAGGCACCTGCACGGCCACGTTGATGACCGGAAGCCTGATGTCGGGGGCGGCCATCGCCCGGGACATCGAAATGCAGGCAATTTTCCCGCAGACGTTGCCGCTGCTGGGCAAACCGGGTTGGGACATCGCGGAAAAGGTCGACCTGTTGACCGCGGGCGGGATTCACTTCGATGTGAAAAACCCCGGTGAGATCGTTTCCACCGGCGAGGTCTGGGATGCGGTTTCGACCGGTGCGGTCGAAAGCGCGTGGTACTCCATCGGCTTTGCCGAGGGCGTGGTGCCCTCCGCGCCGCTGTTCACGACCTTTCCCTTTGGCCCGGATGTAAAGGAATACGCGGCCTGGTGGTATTATGGCGGCGGCAAGGAAATGTGGTCGGAGATCACCGAGGACACCTATAACATCAAGACGATCCACTGCGGCACGCTGGTGCCCGAAGCCTCAGGCTGGTTCCGCGAGGAGATCAACAGCGTCGAAGACCTGAAGGGCAAGAAGATGCGTTTCTTTGGTCTGGGTGCCAGTGTCATGGGTAAACTGGGTGTCGAAGCGCAATCGCTGGGGCTGGCTGACACGATGTCGGCGCTGAACACGGGCGCCATCGATTCCGCCGAACTGGGCTTTCCCTTCCTCGACAACATGATCGGCATGTACGAACACGCGGACCATTACTATCTGCCGGGCTGGCACCAGCAGACCAGCTTTCTCAGCGTGATCATGAACCTGGACACATGGAACGACCTGACCGACCAGGAACGTGCTGTCATCAACACCGCCTGCGAGGCACAGGTGCTGAGCACCATGGCCGAGGGTGAGGCGGTACAGCTTGAGGCGCTGCGCGAGCTGGAGGAAGAGCATGGTGTGAACATCCACCAATGGTCCGATGAGATGCTTGGCGCCTTCGAGAGCGCATGGAACGAGGTCGCGGCGGAGAAATCGGCCCAGGACGCGGATTTCAAACGCGCATGGGAGAGCATTTACCAGTTCCGGGACAGTTATTCCCAGTGGAAGGAAATCGGCTATCTGAAGTGATGGTCCAACCATCGCTGCCGGGGGCGCGGCGGGCGTGCCCCTGGTTTTCCTGAATTTTCGAGCGAGGGACAGATGCAGGCTGCATTGAAACTGGCCGACGGGCTGACGCGGGTCTGCGAATGGGCGGCGCGTCTGGCAGGTGTGGTGATGATCGCGCTGGTCTTTGTCATCATGTACGATGTGATCGGCCGCAAGCTCTTTGCCACAGGTTCCGTCATTTTGCAGGAACTGGAGTGGCATATGCATGGGCTGGTGGCCACATTTGCCTTTGGCTACGCCTATACCCGCAATGCCATCGTGCGGATCGACGTTCTGGCCGACAAGATGGGTGAGAGGTTCCGCCTCTGGATGGAATTCTGGGTCGTGGTGCTGCTGGTGATCCCGTTCTTCGCCTTCATCGTCTGGTATGGCTACGAATTCGCCGAACGCGCGTTTGAACGCGGGGAAGGGGCCAATGGCGGGCGCGGCTTGCCGCATCGCTGGATCGTGAAATCGCTGGTGCCAGTCTCTGCCCTGCTGACCATTGCGGGCTGTACCGCCGTGGCGCTGCGCATCCTGGCCGTGCTCAGGCGGCCCGATCTGATCTCTGATCCTTTTACCGGACGTGATCTATGGAAGCGCTGACCGAATTCCTGCCTGCGATCATGTTCCTGAGCCTGATTGTCGGGCTCTTTTCCGCCTTGCCGGTGCCGATCGTTCTGTCCGGGATCACGCTGATCTTCGCCTTTATCGCGCTGGCCCTGGGCGAAATGCGGTTTGTTCATATCTCACTGATCCCCACGCGGATCTATGGCGGCGTGATCGACAATGCGGTGCTGGTGGCGGCGCCGATGTTCATCTTCATGGGCGTCATGATGGAGAAAACCCGGATCGCCGAGGACCTGCTGCTGACCCTGCAAAAGCTGCTGGCGCGGGTGCCGGGCGGGCTGTCGCTGGCGGTGGTGCTGATGGGCACGATCCTGGCCGCCGCCACCGGGATCATCGGGGCCTCGGTCGTGATGCTGACGGTGATGGCGCTGCCGACGATGATGCGCGCGGGATATGCCGCACCACTGGCAACGGGGACCATCGCCAGCGCGGGCACGCTGGGCATCCTGATCCCGCCCTCGGTCATGCTGGTGTTCATGTCCGATCTTTTGTCTCTCAACCTGGCCAAGGTATTTGTCGCGGCCTTCCTGCCGGGGCTGTTCCTGGCCGCTGTCTATCTGGTCTATATCGTTGCACGGTCTTTCCTGCGGCCAGGGGAAACGCCCCCCGCCGCGAAGCTCAGCGCGGCAGACAGCAAGGGGTTGTGGCGCGAGGCGCTGGTGTCGGTTTCCTTTCCGCTTTTGCTGATCATCGCGGTTTTGGGGTCGATCATCGGCGGCTTCGCCAGCCCGACCGAAGCCTCTGGCGTGGGCGCCTTTGCGGCGCTGGTGCTGGGTCTGGTCCGGGGCCGGCTGAACATGAAGGTTCTGGGCGAGGCGGTGGACGGGTCGCTGCGGACCATCGCACTGCTGTTCTTCATCTTTGCCGCCGCAACGGCCTTTGCCTATGTCTTTCGCAAGATCGGCGGGGATGATTTCATCATCGAACTGGCACGGTCGCTCAACCTCGGGGACTGGACGCTGCTGTTCATGATGATGGCGATCGTCTTTGTCATGGGGTTCTTCTTTGACTGGATCGAGATCACGCTGATCCTGCTGCCGATCTTTGCACCCATCGTCGACCTGATGGATCTTGGTGATCATATCGCCAAGGCGGATCTGGTCTATTGGTTCACCATCCTGGTTGCGGTCAATCTGCAGACCTCATTCCTGACGCCGCCCTTCGGCTTTGCCCTGTTCTACATGAAGGGGGCGGCGGGTGATCTGGTGTCGATGGGCGATATCTATCGCGGCATCATTCCCTTTGTGCTGCTGCAGATCGCGGTGCTGTTCATCCTGATCTGGCAGCCCGAGATTGCGCTGTGGCTGCCCGCGCAGGTCTTGACGAAATGAACCGGCTTGCAGGAAAACGCGCAGCCATCATCGGGGCCGGTTCGGTCGGGGAAGGCTGGGGCAATGGCAAGGCCACCGCAGCGCTCTTTGCGCGCGAGGGGGCCAGTCTGCTGTGCGTGGACCGCAACCAAGATGCCGCCGAGGCTACCGCCGCACTGATCCGGTCAGAGGGCGGCACAGCCGAAGTGCTGGCCGCCGATGTGACGGACCCTGAAGCCGGGGCGCAGGTGATGGCGCGGATGCAGGCGCTGTGGGGCGGTATCGACATTCTGGACTACAACGTCGGGATCAGCCAGGCGGGTGGCGTTCTGGATACCGATGATGAAGCCTGGGCGCGCGTGTTCGACATCAACCTGACCGGTGCGATGCGGATGGTGCGCGCGGTCCTGCCCGCAATGCGGGCGCAGAAAAGCGGGGCAATCGTCTTTGTCTCGTCACTGGCTGCGGTCTATTCCGCGCCCTATTCCTATGTCTCTTACGAAGTGTCCAAGATGGGGCTGGTGCGCTTGGCACGGTCCGTCGCGCGGGAGAATGCGCCCTATCAGATAAGGTCCAATGTTCTGTTGCCGGGCGTCATCGACACGCCGCATGTCACGGCCTTTGTCGATGGTGAAACTGACCCGGCCACGCTGGCGGCAAACCGGGCTGCGATGGTGCCGATGGGCCGTCAGGGGACCGCCTGGGACGTCGCGCGGGCGGCATTGTTTCTGGCATCGGAGGAAGCCGCCTATATCACGGGGGTGGAACTGCGTGTGGACGGCGGACTGACGGCATAACAGATGCGCGCCGAGCCATGGCTATCTGCTTTCCGTTGGTACTTGCATGGCCGCCCGGGCCAGCCTGCTGGATGGGTTCTCGACATGGGTGACCCTGTATTGGCGGGCAAAACGTCCGGCCTTGCGAAAGTAATGGCGCAGGGCGACCTCGGTGCGGGTTGGTTGACGAAACCGGCGGCTGCGCCATAGCCTTTGCATTGTTCGTGGCCCATGCCGTCGGGCCCGCGATGGAAGGAGAGGACCCGATGACAGAACTTATCGCAAGAATAGCCGGGCCATATCTGCTGCTGACCGGTCTGGGTTTCGCGGTCTCCCGCAACTTCTATCAGCGGATGGTCATGGGGAACGCACAGGCCGACCCGATCCTGTTGAACCTGTCCGGGGCCGTGCATTTCATTGTCGGGCTGATCGTGCTGAATAATCATTTCCGATGGTCGGGGCTTGCCGAGATTGTCGTCAGCATTATCGGCATCGCTGCCGCTGCAAAAGGGGCGGCGCTGATCGCCGTGCCGGAGATGACACTGCAGACTCCCAAGACAACCGGCAGGGTCCTTACCGCAAGTACGGTCGGCTTTATCCTGGCCGGGGTATATCTGTGTTACGTCGGGTATCTGCCCCTTTTGGCGAGGTAACGCAGCCCTGCGCCTACTGCCTTGAGATCAGGAACAATTCTGACATCAGCGCAGGGTCAGGTGAACATATTGCGATAGTCGCTCAACTGAACACCAAACTGCCGCTGAAACGCCCGTCTCAGACGTTGCAGGTCACCAAATCCGCAGTCGACCGCCACTTGCTTGAGCGGCAGCTTTCCCGAGAGCAGGCCGCGGGCGTGATCGACGCGCACCTTCTCCACAAATTGCGCCGGTGTTTCGCCTGTGTCGCGCTTGAAGCGGCGGGTCAACGTGCGCGCGTTCATGCCCGCAGCATCGGCCAGGGCATCAAGCGACCAGTCCAGATGCGGGGCCGCAACAACCTTTTCAATGAGTTCGGTCAGGGTTTCGCCCTTTGCGAACTGTCCGGCGAGATGAAAGGCATATTGGCTTTGCCCGCCGGTGCGGCGCAACTGGACAACAAGTTCGCGCGCGACCGAAAGCGCAACCTTTGGCCCGCAATCGGCCTGAATGATCGACAGCGCAAGGTCAATGCCGGTGGTCACGCCGGCAGAGGTAAAAACCTTGCCCTGGGTGATGTTGATACGGTCCAGGTCCCAGAAAACTCCGGGGTAGTTCCGGGTGTCTTCCTCACGCGACCAATGGGTCGTTGCCTTCAGCCCGTCCAACACGCCCGCCGCGGCCAGGACCAATGCCCCGGAACAGACAGAAATCAGGCGGCCTTCTGTCCCGGCCCGTTTTCGGATGATTTCAAGCAGGCCGGTGTTGGTGGTCAGTGCATCCACCCCGGCACCGCCGGGGATCAGCAGGTCCGCACCCCCGGCTGCGGCGGAAAGCCGGGCATCGGCAACGAGCCGCAACCCGCAGCCTGCACGCACCGGTGCCCCGTCCAGCGAGACATAGCGGGTCTGGTATCTGATGCGATTATCCGTATTCGCGGCCTCGAACGCCTGCACCGGCCCTGCCGCGTCCAGCAGGTTTATGTCGTCAAACAGCAGGACATCAATGTTCCGGGCGTTGCGATGTTTGTCCATTTTCGACACCTGATTGTCATTTAAGACATATGTGATCTCTCCTATAGCTGACTGAGTCAAGCCAGCCGAACAGGAATATGCAGATGCCCGTTGCACGATTTGCCCGAAACGGAAACTTTATCGGCCTTCTGATGGCCAATACGATTCTGGGATTTGCAATGCCGATGCTGCTTATTCTGGGCGGCCTGACGGGATTGCACCTGTCCCCCAATGCGGCGCTTGTCACACTGCCCGCATCTGTCCAGACCCTGGCCGGGATGCTGGCGGCAGCACCCTTTTCACTGCTGATGGGGCGGTTTGGCCGCAGGATCGGCTTTGCGGCGGGCGGGGTCCTGGCCCTTGCCGGCACGGCGCTTGGCGCATCGGCACTGGTCAGCGGCAACTTCGTTCTGTTGTGCCTGGCCCATTTCATTCTTGGCGCGGCGCTGTCTTCGTTTCAGTATTTTCGCTTTGCCGCCGCCGAGGTGGTCAGCCCCGAGTGGCAACCGGTTGCGATATCGCTGATGCTGACCTCTGGCCTGGTGGCCGCGATAGGCGGACCGCAGGTCTTCATCATGGCCAAAGACGCCCTGGCACCCATTCCCCTGGCAGGTGCCTATGTGGCGCTGGCCGTTGTCATTCTGGTCGGCATGGTCCCGCTCGCTCTTGTCCGGATACCAAGGGCGCCAGCTGCAAGCCGCGTCGCGGGGGCCAAGCGCTTTGCCTCTCTCGCCGTGCTGCGGCGCGGGCCGGTGCGGCGGGCAATCGGCATCGCGGCCATTTCACAGGGCGTGATGATTTTCATGATGATCCCGACACCGCTGGCGATGCTGGGATGCGGATTTACCGAAGCGGTCGCAGGCGATGTTATCCGCTGGCACGTCGTTGCGATGTTCGCACCAAGCTTTGTGACCGGGTTTCTGATCAAGTGGTTCGGCAAGGAGCGTATTGCGGTGGCCGGTCTGGTGATCCTGGCAATCGCCGCGGTCGGTGCTGCAGCGGGCCTGTCCTCTGCCCATTTCTACGGCTCTTTGATCCTGCTTGGTGTCGGCTGGAACTTTGGCTTCATCGGGGCAACCAGCATGTTGGCAACCGCCGTGACAGACGGAGAGAAAGCCGCCGTGCAGGGGTTAAACGACACGCTGATCGCGCTTGTTTCGACAATCTGCGCTTTCGCCGCCGGATTGGTCGTAACCGGTTTTGGCTGGGCCGTGGTCGCCATTGTCTCCATGCTGATCGTGCTGCCCGCGATTGCGGTGCTGATGCTGGGCAAGGCGGAACCCGCGACAGTCTAGGGCAGGTTGACCGGATTGACAGATAGGTGCGAGGTTTCATTTGCCCGGCTCGGGCGGCCTCAACGCCAAGGGAAGAGAACAATGGATTACATCACCTCCAAAGACCAGCTCAGAGCGGCATTCGATGACGTTCACGACGTTGCCGTTCGAAAAGAGCTGCGTCTGATCGACGAACATGCCCGACGGTTTATTGCACGCTCCCCCTTTGTCTTTGTCGGATCGCAAGATGGCAAAGGGGCTGCGGATGTATCCCCCAAAGGCGATATGCCAGGGTTTGTCAAAGTGCTGGATGACACAACCCTGGCCCTCCCGGACCGGCCCGGCAACAACCGGCTCGATACCTGGGAAAACATCATCGAGAACCCTGCCGTCGGGATGATCTTTGTGATCCCCGGCATGAACGAGACTCTGCGCATCAACGGGGAGGCGCGGCTGACCCTCGATCCTGGGCTTTGCGCCGAGTTACATGTCAACAACCGGCCCGCCCTGGCGGTGATGGTGGTCAAGGTCCGGCAGGTCTATATGCATTGCGCCAAGGCCTTTATCCGGTCCAGGCTCTGGGCACCGGACAGTTGGCCCGCACGGTCGGACATGCCGACGCTGGGCGAGATATTGAAGGACCATGCGGAACTATCTGCAACTGCGGAGGAATTCGACACGGTGCTTGACGCGGCTTACAAAAGGTCACTTTGGTAGATGCGGATATGAAGCATCCGCAGCATCCATCGGGCGCTACGGTGGCTGTGTCAGCTGACGATCACCCGCCACCAGACCTGGGGAGTCTCAGTCAGGCGTGAGGCGCAGCATGATCTTACCGATGTGACTGCCGGTTTCCATCATCGCATGTGCGGCGGCGGCATCGGTCAGGGGGAAGACCTGCGCAATCGACGGACGGACGCGGGTGCCCAGCAGCGGCCAGACGTCACGGCGGATCGCATCGGCCACCTGTGACTTGCGGTCAAGCGGCAGTGGCCGCAGCAGCGAGCCGGTAATGCGGATGCGCTTTGCCATCAGATCGCGCACCGGCAGATCAAGTGTGCTGCCCCCGCCACCCGACAGATGGGCAATCGTGCCGTCAGGGGCCATCATCGCCAGATCCTGCGCAAGATGCGCCCCGGCGGACACGTCAAGCAAGGTCGATATGCCGGCACCGCCGGTGGCCTCCATCACCTTGGTGGCAAGCTCCGGGTCATCATAGGAAAACGCAGCCATGGCACCGAAGTCGCCGCAGGCGGCGACCTTTTGCGCGCTGCCGGCCGTCGCGATGACATTGTACCCCAACGCCGACATGGCTTGCAGGGCGATATGGCCGACGCCGCTGGTGCCGCCGTGAAACAAGGCGAATTGATCCTTTTGCAGCGACATCAGGTGAAAGAAATTCCACCATGTGGTGAAGACTGCTTCGGGGATTGCGGCCGCTTCGATATCTGAAAACCCGTCGGGAGCGGGCATGACTAGCGGGGCAGGCGCAATGACATATTGGCCGTAGCCGCCTCCCGGCACCAGCGCCATGACCCTGTCCCCCTGCGTCATGCCGGTGACCCCGGAGCCCAGGGCCGCGACCGTGCCGCAGACCTCCAGCCCGGGCACTGCACGCCCGTCGCTGTGCTTGCCGCTGGCGCGCTGGTGAATGTCGTGGCGGTTGATGCCCGCGGCGGTCACGCGGATCAGGATATCTCCGGCGCCGGGCGTTTCAACAGGTAGCTCCCTGGGAACCAGAACATCAGGTCCGCCGGGACCAGAGATGACGATGGCTGTCTGTGTCTTCGGTATGTGCATCATGTCGACCCTTTGAGATTTGTCGTTGGTGAAATGGCCTTGGCCGTGGTGCCTGCCGCCGTCAGGCAGGCTGCAATCAGCTCTGCCGGGTCACCGGCCCTGGCAGAGCGCCATGCCACGTGACCATCCGGTCGGATCAGAACGGCCCCGGTTCTGGTCAGGCCATAGAGTTCGAGCCAGGCCCCTGTATCGGTCTGGACATACCCTCCATCCCCGAATCCAAAGCTGCGCAGCGGCACGGGCAGGTCCGCCGCAGTGACGGCATCGGCCCAGAATTGCCCGTCGCCGGCGTACAACAGGGTGAAACGGTCCAGGGAAAAGAGATCAAGCAGCGAGGCGGCCTTGCCATCCAGCGTGACAGGCAGATGTGGCGCGCGGTTTCCGGGGCGGGCGGCGGGCGTGTAACTCCTGACCGAAAACGGCGGAGACGGTGTGCCATCCGATGTGATCAGATTGGACTCGTAAGAGAAACCAAAGGTCTGCCCGGGATAATCGAAGTGTTCGCGCTGTTCCGGGATGCCCTCGGCCAGTTTGGCGCGGTTGGCAGCGCCTTGCGCACCTTCGAGGCTGGACAGAAGTTCGCTGTCATTCGCCAACATCCCCGACAGGCCGCGCTTTGCCATGGCCATGGCATTGCGTTCGCTCTGCGCGACGTTGAAGCTGGCTATGGGGCGGCGTTCTTCGGTGTAGGTCGCCAGCAGAGATGCGGGGGCAGCGCCATCCAGCACGAGGTTCAGTTTCCAGATCAGGTTGTGAATGTCTGCAATGCCGGTGTTCATGCCCTGGCCGCCGGTAGGGGGCAGCGGATGGGCGGCATCGCCCGCAATGAACACCCGCCCGGCGGAAAATGTGTCCGCGATGCGCGCCTGCATGCGCCAGGGCATGATGCTCTTGATGTCGATCTCGACGTCAGAGTCACCGATCACGGCACGCAAAATGTTCAGGCACCTTTCCCTGGTGAAATCACCGCGTGATTCATGGGTGTGATAGCCGAAATTATAGGTCCAGCGGTAGCGCCCATCGAGAGAGATGAGCACACCCGATGTCTGCGCGTTGAATATCCAGTACAGCAGGTAAGGCCGGTCAACGACATATTTCCAAAGGTCGGCATGGAAGTAGAGGCCAATTTGCTGGCCGATGGATTTGCCGTCCATGCCGATGCCAACCGCCTCTCGCGTTGGGCTGCGCGGCCCGTCGGCGGCAATCACATAGGCCGCCCGTGTCGCGCCGGTTGCGCCCTCGCCGTTTTCCCAAGTCAGGGTCACGCCAGTGGCATCCTGTGTGACGCCCGTTACCTTGTGGCTGAAATGCAGTGCAACGCTGTCGCGGCGCTGCGCATGTTCGCGCAGAACCGGTTCCAGTTTGTCCTGCGGGCAGGAGCGTTTGAAGACCGGGCTTTGGCTGGCCTCGATCCTTGCCCATTCGGGATCGCCACGGGTTTCGATGACGCCGATCGTGTCACCCGCAAGGCTGGTAACGAAGCCGATGCCGGCGTGTCGTTCCAGTGGCAGGGCGACCGCATCGACGTCTTCGGCCAGCCCGCAGCTGCGAAAGATCTCCATGGTCCGCGTGTTCACGACGTGGCCACGCGGGTGGAAGGAAGTTGTCGCGTTCTGTTCGAACAGGACCGTCCTGATGCCAAGCTGGCCCAGCAGGTTTGCCGCACACAGCCCTACAGGACCGCCGCCGATGATCGCGATATCGGTGTGTGACTTGCTCATCTGGTATTCCTTGTCGCGAACTGTCGTTTAGGTT
This sequence comes from Sulfitobacter sp. PR48, assembly GCF_028807335.1. NCBI lineage: Bacteria > Pseudomonadati > Pseudomonadota > Alphaproteobacteria > Rhodobacterales > Roseobacteraceae > Sulfitobacter > Sulfitobacter sp. PR48. The sequence goes on from NZ_JARAMM010000006.1 coordinate 174,624, forward strand.
TCGTCGGCCACCGGGCTTGAAAGCGTGCCGGTGGCGATGGTGCCACCCGGAAGAACCAAGGGGGAAATCTTCAAGGGTCAGGTTTCTGCAATCACAGCTATGCCGCGCGGCGGCGCATTATTCATTGTGAACGATGCTGTCGAGCCAGGCGCAATTCGGTTTCGGGTCGGCAGCGCGAAATCCGTTTTGCGCGGTTGCGTGGCGCATCTCGCGCATCTTGATGCGCACCGGGTCGTCTTCGGGCAGGTGCAGGCGTTCGTGGCCCCAGGTGGAGGGGCCTTCGTGCGTCTCGAACGGCTCCCAGGTCTGCGGATCTATGACCTGCGCACCCCAGCCGTATTCGACAAAGAACTGCGACGGCGTTTTGGTGTAAAAGCTCAACATGTGATCGTTGGAATGGCGGCCCAGCGAATAGGCAACGCCTTCGTCGCGGCCCTGAGCGATGTCATACCCCTGACCGACATCATCGAGCGACAGCAGCTCGACCATGAAATGATGGATGCCCTTACGGCCCGATCCGACCATGGCAAAGCTGTGGTGCCGCCCGTTCACGTGAAAGAAGTAAAGCGGATAGGGGGTCTGTCCGTAGTCCGTGACATTGAAGCCCAGTATGTCACGGTAAAAGTGCAGGATGCCCTGCACGTTGGCGACATGCAGCACCACGTGACCCATGCCCAGCGAGCCTGTCTTGAAGCCAGAGATCGGACGCCCGGACAGAAACCCGTCGCTGGCGATTTCGGGGCCGCAGAAGGCTTCCAGCCGGTTGCCGTCAGGGTCGTGAAAAGAGATCAGCCGCGCGACGTGGCGCGCATCGGCAAGGTTGGGCCCGTGCCATGTGACCGCGACGCCCGCGTTTTCCAGCCGTGAGGCAAGCGCATCCAGATCGGCAGGTGAATTGGTTTCCCACCCCATGAAAGCAAGGTTTTCTTCACCCTCACCGGTCACGATGAGACGTTGCTTGCGGTCGTCCATGCGGAACAGGCGCATGTCACCGCCCTGGTCAACTTTCTGCATCCCAAGCAGCTGGGTGGCAAAGCCATCCCAGTCATCCAATTTGCTTGAGTTGACACCGATATAACCAAGCGATGCGATGGACATGTGCAATCCTTTTCCAGTCACGACACCCTGGCCGAAAGGTTCGGGCAGGTCTTTGCGGGTTGGTTGCAACCTGTCTAGCCAGGCCGCTTCAGGGGGTCGCCCGCAAACTGGAGAGTGTTCGGCTGCTGAACAACATCAACGAACCGGCTTTGAATAAGGAGCCGTTCGAAGTTTTGTATTCAAAAATATCAATGCTAGATCTGGATGGGTCACGATTCTCACGGCGGGACCGCAAACTTGCAATGCAACAGTTGCATTGACCCTTTGGGTACTCTCGCTGCTGCGACAGGTCCGCAACCTGGCCATTTGCAAAGGTCGGAAAAGAGGAGAGAGCCGATTTCGGAATCGTCCATCAGGGCACTACAGCGGGGCATCTCCGTCCTGCAGGCGCTCAACCAGCTGAATGGTGCGCGACCGGCGGACATCGCTACGGTCACGGATATTCCGCGTCCTTCGGTCTATCGGCTGCTCAAGACCCTGGAAGAGATGGGGCTGGTCTCGAAGGACCATTTCTCGAACCGGTGGCGGCCTACGCTTCATGTCAAATCGCTGTCGTCCGGATACCGGGACGAAGACTGGGTCTGCCAGATCGCCGTGCCGCATATGGTCGAACTGGGGCGCGATGTCTTGTGGCCTGTCGATCTGGCAGCCTTTCGCAATCACCAGATGGAGGTTCGGGAATCCACGCATCAGATCAGCCCCTATTCCGTCAACCACGGCATGGTCGGACGGCAGATGCCTCTGCTGGAGACCGCAAGCGGGCGTGCGATGCTTGCCTTCATGCCCGAAGACCAGCGACGCGCTCTGCTGAGCCATGTGACAGAGGTGACCGGCATGCAGGAACCTTTCGTCATGAAGGATGGTGCCTTGCCGGTGATCCTGGCGCGGACACGCGAATTGGGGGTCGGCTATCGCAAGGGTGATTTCACCCCCGAGACCGCCAGCATCTCTGCCCCGATCTGGTATGAGGACCGGATCCTGGCATGTCTGACCCTGATCTGGTCCACCAGATCCATGTCCTTCGAGCGGAGCCTGGAACTGTATCGCGGCAAGTTGCTGCGCACGGCGGATGCGATCTCGCGCGATCTGGTCGATAAACTGTCATCGGAAGAAATAGCCGGGCTACACGCGGCCGGCTGAAGATCCGGCCACAACGTTCGCCAGGCGAACACCCGGCAAATCAACCTCATGTCTGCCTGCAGTTCCCCGTAAGGTTCGCGGACGAGACAATGCCTTGGGGTGGGGTTCTTTGCACAGATTTGATGAATTGATGCGCCGGGGGGCCCGCTGGCTTGCCCTGATCGGATTTGCCGGGCTTGTCGTGCTGGCCAGCATGACGACACTGGATGCGCTGTTGCGATCCTTCTTTTCGGCGCCGATCCAGGGCGTCAATGATGTCTCTGCCGTGGTCATGGCGGTGGTGATCGCCAGCTGCATTCCCGCCAACCTCGCCGAGCGCAAGAACATCTCGGTCGAGGTTCTGGGTGGCGTCCTGGGAGTCCGGCCGAACCGCTGGCTGCGGCTGCTGTCCAGCCTGGTCGTGCTGATCTTCATCGCGGCGATGGCATGGCAATTTGTACCCTTCACCCAAGGCCTGCATGACAGCAATCGCAGGACATGGGTGCTGGCCTGGACGGTCTGGCCATGGTGGGCGGCCGCGACCGTTTTTCTTGTCTATGCCACCGTCATCCAGCTTTCCAACGTCGTGCATGACGTGCTGGATCTGATCAGGGGCACTGACGCGGGCCTGCGCCCGTCGCCCAAGGTCTCGACATTGCCCGGCGAGGAACACCGTTGATGGATCCGACAATGATCGCCCTTTTCGGTGTCCTCGGCATGTTTGCCCTGATTGCGCTGCATGTGCCCATCGGCGTGTCGATGGCGCTTGTCGGGGTGGCCGGTTTTGCGTCAATTGCGGGATGGGGGCCGGCGATCCAGTTGCTGGCATCGGAACCAGCCGCGACCATGGCCAACCTCGATCTTGCGGTCGTCCCTCTGTTCATGCTGATGGGCAGTCTTGCAGCGATTGGCGGGCTGGCGAAGGACATCTTCGCCACGGCAGAGGCGCTGGTCGGGCACCGACCTGGCGGATTGGCGGCGACCACCATCGTCGCGAGCGCAGGCTTCGGGGCGGTCTGCGGATCATCTGTCGCCACCACCGCCACTTTTGGCCGGGTCGCCTTGCCTGAGATGATCGACCGCGGTTATGGCAAGGGCATCTCGGCGGGGACTGTCGCGGCGGGCGGCACACTTGGCATCATCGTGCCGCCGTCCAGCATCATGATCCTTTACGGCGTGCTGACCGAGGAATCGGTACTGAAACTGTTCACCGCGGCGATCATTCCCGCGATCCTGTCGGTCTCGCTTTATCTGGTCGCCATAGCAATCGTGGCGCGGCGCAATCCGGACGCCATGCCGGGGTCGGCCCGCCTGCCATTGCGCGACAGGTTGCGCGCCATCGGGCGGTCCTGGGGCGCGATCACCCTGGCGGTGATCGTTCTGGGCGGCATCTATTCCGGGGTCTTCACGGTGAACGAAGCGGCGGCAGTTGGAGTGGTCTTTGCCCTGCTGTTCGCATTGGGCCGTGGCACCCTGAACCGTGACACCTTTGTCGCCGTGCTGTCAGAAGCAAGCGTGGCGACCGTGATGATCTATGTCATCGTTTTCGGCGCGATGATCTTTTCCTACTTTGTCAGCCTGAGCGGGGTCAGCGCGGAAATCATGGGCATCATCAACGGGCTTGGCCTGCCACCGTTGGGGGTGATTTTTCTGCTGGTGCTGATGTATCTGGTGCTGGGGGCGTTCTTTGACGAAGTGGCGGCAGTGGTGGTTACCCTGCCATTCGTGCTGCCGATCATACTGTCGCTGGGCTACGATCCCATCTGGTGGGGCATCCTGAACGTGGCGCTGATCGGCGTGGGCATGCTGACACCGCCCATCGGGATCAACGTGATGTTGTTGAATTCCATGCGCGCTGACATCCCGCTGGCTGCGATCTATCGCGGTATCCTCGCCTTCTTTCTTGCCGATTGTCTGCGGATCGCGGTTCTGGTGCTGTTTCCGCAGGTTACATTGTGGTTGCCCAGCGTGATGTGACCGAAGTGGCGCGCCTTGGTTGCGGACGCAAGGTCACCTGCCCGGCAACACCCCATTATCAGCAGGCGAACAGTTTGGCTTTTGACGTTGTTTGGACCCGTGCGGCCCATAGCCTGAAACCTGGAAATGGGGCCGGATCAGATTTGATGTCGGCCTTCCGCAGGGCGGTTCCTTTGATGGGGCCGCGACGGAGTTGTTTCCGGCATAGGGAGGACAATATGCTCAAGAAACTGAAGATGACAAAGACGCTGCTTGGATGCGGCGCGGCCTTTTTGATATCTCTTGCGGGGCAGGGGGCATCGGCGCAGGAAAATCTGCGGTTCACCACCAGCGTACCCGCGCAATCGTTCATCTATGCCGATATTCTGTCGGTCTGGGCCGACCGGGTTGTTGCGGATTCCGAAGGAACGCTGACGATCCAGATGTTCCCGGCCGGAACACTGGGCCGTGACCCTGCAACGCATCTGGACATGGTGCGTGGTGGCACTGCGGATATCGCCTATGTCGTACCAGGCTATACACCTGGTGCGATGAACGAAGCGACACTACTGGAGCTGCCGAACCTGGTGCCGGACGCGCTGCATGGCTCCCTCGCCGCGACGAAGATGGTCGAAGACGGTCTGTGGCAGGGCGAAGGGATGGAGCCGGTAAAGATTCTTGGCATGTTCTCGACCGCGCCGGGCCTGTTGTCCACGACCCGGAAAATCGAAACCCTGGAAGAGGTCAGGGATTTGAAACTGCGCGGTGCGGGTCCGACCTTGCTGGCCAGCATTACGGCGCTTGGTGCGACACCGATTGGCGGGATCACTGCACCGCAGATCGCCGAAGGCCTTTCGCGCGGGCTGATTGACGGTTCGATCAATGAATGGGTCGCACTGACGATTTTCGGCATCGCGGAGGCCGCAAAGTTTCATCTGGATGTAAACCTTGGGTCTTCACCGATCATGGTCATGATCAATCGGGAAAAATATGACAGTCTGCCCGAAGCGGCGCGCGCCGCCATCGACAAGCACTCGGGCCCCGCCTTTGCAAAGCTGTTTGGCGAAGCATTCGATGCGTGGATCGAAAAGTTCCGGACAGCCGCGATGCAGGACGACAGCCGCGTGTTCACGCAACTGTCGGATGCGGAGCAGGCCAAGTGGGACGCGCAGCTTCAGACGGTGACTGATGGCTGGATTGCCGATCATCCGAATGGTCAGGCACTCTACGATGCCTATGTCGCGGCATTGAAAGACGTTCAGAACTGAAACCATTGGTCAGGCAAAAGGGGCGGCGGTCGAAACTGCCGCCCCTTACAGGCGTGCTGCTGGTCGGCCCGGTTGCCAGCGCGAAGATGACCGCCAGAAATGGGCTGTCCAGCAAGCGGAAGTTTCAACGCCAGGGCGCAACAACAGTTGAGCAGGCCGCACGGCGGATAGCGCCTTCGCGCCATCCACCGTCCGTCAGACGAACAGTCTCGGGCTTTTGCTGTCCTAGACCCATTTGTTGCCAGACAATCACGATACCTGTTTTTTCGGAGGCACGCGATTGGCATCTCTCTTCCTGACATCAGCTTTGCTGGGTAACTTTTCATCGCGAGCGCAGAACGCAAATCTGCCCATCACGCCCGCGGAAATTGCACGAGATGCGCTGGCATCCGCAGAGGCGGGGGCCGCCATCGTGCATATTCACGTGCGCGACCCCGAGACTGAACTGCCTTCCATGGAGACGGCTCTTTACCGGGAAGTCGTTGACCGCATTCGTGACAAGAATGACGAATTGATCATTAACCTGACCACCGGCAATGGCGGGCGCTACGATCCGTCGACCGAAAACCCCGCCATCGCCGGGCCCAAGACCAATCTGCTTTTGCCCGATGACAGGGTGCAGCATGTTCTGGCCATCAAACCGGACATCGCCACACTGGACCTGAACACCATGGTTTTCGGCGAGGAGGTGGTGATCAACACCCTGTCGTCGATCCGGCGCATGGGCACACTGATCCAGCAGGCCGGCGTGCGGCCCGAGATCGAGCTGTTCGACAGCGGTGATGTGGCGATCCTGAACACGCTGATGGCCGAGCAGTTTTTCGAGAAACCGCCGCTGTGTTCCATCGTGATGGGGGTCAAGTTCGGCTTCGTGCCGCTGCCGGAAACGCTTTTGTACGCGCGCGGTCTTTTGCCGGGCAATGCGATCTGGACGGGGTTCGGCACCGGCGCGATGGCCTTTCCCATGGTGGCGCAGTCGGCCCTGATGGGTGGAAACATACGTATCGGTATGGAAGATGCCGTCTGGCTGGAGAAAGGTGTGAAGGCACCATCCAACCGCGCGATGGTAGAGAAAGCAGCAAGGATCGTGCGCGAACTGGGCTTTGAACTGGAAACACCAAAACAGGTCCGGGCGCGCCTGGGTCTATTGGGTCTATAGGGACTGTTTATGCTGACATTCTATCATTCACCGCAAAGCTGTTCCAACGGTATCCTGCTCTTGCTGCACGAGGTCGGCGCCGCATTCGAGACAAGGATCATCGACCTGCGTGCCGGCGATCAGCGGCGTGCGGAATATCTGGCCCAGAACACCAAGGGCAAGGTTCCAGCCCTTGGGCTTCCGGACGGATCGGTTCTGACGGAATTTCCTGCAATCGCCATGTGGCTTGCCGACAGCTTTCCCGAAGCGGGCCTGGCCCCTGAGAGCGCGATCAAACGCGCGAGGATCTCGGAGATGCTGGATTACATCGTCGGATCTGTCCACATGCGCGGTTTCACCTTTGACAAGATGCCGCAGAAATTTCTTTCCGATCCGGCAGGGCAGGCGACGCTAAGGGCGCATGGCCGTGCGGAAGTTGCCAAGGGTCTTGGGTTTCTGTCCAACGCGCTTGGACATTCGGCCTTTCTGCTTGGTGACTTCAGCGCAGCGGACGCTGCCCTTTTCTACGTGCTCGACTGGGCGGAACAGGACGGTGGATATGACCTGCCTGCCAATCTTGAAAGGTGTCTGGCCCGGATCAGGGCACGCCCCGCCTGTCTTGCGGCGGCACCTATTTTGAGACGCCCGCAAGGTTGAAATGCCGATGAACATGATCAAGACCGCTCAGCCGTCTCAGGGCGGCTTTTTGCGTGGCAGGGCAAAGCTGGCGCGCAAATCCTGCGCGGACCCGGGGCTGTCCGCCCTGTGAACAGCCTGGGGCAAGTCATGGACGCCGCACGTACCCGCACGTCACAACAAGACAGATTGTGAAGCAAGTAAGACACCGAAAGGCCCGCCGATGCCCGCCTACCCCAAAGATATTCCGGTCGTCATCGTTGGCGCGGGCCCGACGGGCCTGACAGCGGCCAACCTGCTTTCCGTCTATGGGGTCGACTGTGTTGTTCTCGAAAAAACCGCAGGCCCGATGAACCTGCCGCGCGCCATCGTCATTGATGATGAGGGCGCGCGCACCATGCAGGTTTTCGGCCTGGACAAGACCTATCTCAAGGACACGATGGAAGGCGACGGCTCGCGGTACTATGACGACCTGGGCAATTGCTTTGCCGAGACAGGCAAAGGGCCGCGCAATCTCGGTTTTGCCAAGCGACAGTTCTTTTTCCAGCCCGAGCTTGAAGCGGCACTGCGCGATGTAACGGCGCAAACGGCCCCTGGCACATTGCATTTCGGCGCCGAGGTGACAGATGTGCACACCGCCGCTGACCACGCGGTAGTGACCCTGCGCGACGCCAAGGGGAACAGCCATCAGATCCGCACCCAATGGGTGCTGGCCTGTGACGGCGGGCGCAGCCCGATCCGCGAGCGATTGGGCATCGCGATGTCAGGCAACACCTATGAGGAAGACTGGATCGTCGTGGATACGGTGAACGATCCCGACACCACTTTGTACTCAAAGTTCTTTTGCAGCGGTTCGCGCCCGACGGTCAGTGTCCCTGCACCCCATGGCGGGCGGCGCTACGAATTCATGCTGCAACCCGGAGAGACCCGAGAGCAAGTGTTGCAGGACGGGTTCCTTGAAGGGCTGATGGCCCCCTACCGGCCTTTCAGGACCGAAGATATTCTGCGCAAGACCGTTTACACTTTCCATGCCCGCATGGCCGAGCAGTTCCAAGCGGGGCGCATTCTGCTGATGGGGGATGCGGCGCATCTGACACCGCCCTTTGCCGGTCAGGGCATGAACGCAGGCCTGCGTGACGCGCACAATGTGGCCTGGAAACTGGCCGCGATCCTGCGCGGCGGTGCCAGCGCAAAGATTCTGCAAAGCTACGAGGCCGAGCGGCGCAAGCCCGCCTGGGACATGATTCAGCTGGCCGTGGCGATGGGCAGCATCGTGATGCCGGCCGGGCGCGACCAGATCATGTTCCGCGACCTGATGATGCAGGCGCTTGAGCCCTTTCCGGCTGTGAAAGACTGGCTGGTGCACATGCGGTTTAAACCCAAGCCACGGTATCTTGAAGGTTTGTTTCTGGATCTGGATACCCCCCTGTTCGAGGGTTCGCTGGTGGGCGAGATGATCCCCCAGCCCGAGGTGCGGCAAGGCAATAAGATTCAGTTGCTGGACGATGTCACCGGGCCCGGCTTTTGCCTGATCGCGCAATGCGCGGCTGGCACAAGGGCGCTGGCGGCGCTGAAGCAGGACAGGCTGCTGGGACTGCCGTTGACCACGATCACACTGGACACATTGGGCGGCGGAGATCCGGCGGCCCTGTGCCCTGTCGATCCTCAGGCGGTCCGCCCGTTTCTGACCCACCGCGACCAGATCATGCTGGTCCGGCCCGACCGGTATTGCGCCGCGGCATTCTTTCCCGAGGCGCTCAAGGGTGCGCTGGAACGATACACCGCGCAGCTGACACGCACAGATACGACAGTGCAGGCCGCCGACATGACGGCCTGAAGAACAGCGGCCATGTGCCGACACAGACATTGCGAGGGAGGAGGAGACCCAATGCAGATCATCTGGAAAAGGTCAAAGGCGCTGGCCCGCGTGCTGGCCCTGGTCGGTTTCACCGGCCTGCTGGTGCTGGCGTTGATGACAACCTCGGATGTGCTGATGCGCTGGTTGTTCAAGGCCCCGCTTCAGGGCGTGAACGATGTCAGTTCGGTTGTCATGGCGGTGGTCATCTCGGCCTGTATCCCCGCCAACCTGGCGATGAAGCAGAACATCCGTGTCGAAGTTTTCGGCGCGGTGGCGGGGCAGCGCACGAAGGCTTTGCTCGAAGTGTTTTCAAGTGCCCTGACCTTTGTTCTGATCGCCCTGATGGCCTGGCAATTCCTCGATTATGTCGGCTCGCTCAAGATCAACGGCGACCGCACATGGGTGCTGGGCTGGCAGGTCTGGCCATGGTGGGCCGTCGCGACGGTGATGCTTTGGCTGGCGGCCTTCGTGCAGGCGATGGTGCTGATCATCGACCTTGCATCCCTGTTTGACGGCACCAACAGCGGCGCGGCTTTGCGTGACGACCTTTCTTCCCAGCTCTGACCGGACAAAGACCTTAAGGAAACGAATATGGATCCTCTTGTTATTGCCGTGATTGGCTGCGCCGCGATGATGGGGCTGATACTGCTCCATGTGCCGATTGGCATCTCCATGGCACTTGTCGGCGTTGTGGGCTTTGCCCAGGTCGCGGGCTGGGGGCCTGCGATTTCGCTGCTGGCCAGCGAACCGGCGTCGGCCATGGGATCGCTGGATCTGGCGGTGATCCCGCTGTTCATGCTGATGGGCAGCCTTGCGGCGGCAGGCGGGCTGGCCTCTGATGTCTATGACATGGCCAATGCGCTGTTCGGCCACCGCCGGGGCGGGTTGGCAACAACAACCGTGGTGGCCAGCGCAGGCTTTGGCGCGATCTGCGGGTCGGGGGTGGCGACAACAGCCACCTTCGGGCGGGTTGCCATGCCCGAGATGCTGACACGCGGTTATGATCCGTCGCTCGCCTCGGGGGCCGTCGCTGCGGGGGGCACGCTGGGTATTATCGTGCCGCCCTCTGCGATGATGATCCTCTATTCGGTGCTGACCGAGCAATCGGTGCTGCAATTGTTCACCGCCGCGATCATCCCGGCGCTGCTGGCGGTTCTGTTTTATGCCATTGCCGTTCAGGTGACCGTGATGCGCAGGCCCGAAAGCGCACCGCGATCGGACAAGCTGCCGTTCAAGGATCGCCTGGCTGCGATTGGGCGCGCCTGGGGTGTGATCCTGTTGGCAGTTGTTGTGCTGGGCGGCATCTATTCCGGCATCTTTACCGTGAACGAAGCCGCGGCCATCGGTGTTGTCATCGCTTTCCTCTTTGCGCTGCTGCGCCGCAGGCTGGACCGTGCCACGTTCCTGCGTGTGATGGCCGAGGCCAGCGGGTCCACCGCGATGATCTACATCATGGTCTTCGGGGCAACGATCTTTTCCTATTTCATCTCGGTCACCGGGGGCGCGTCGTTTCTTGTCGGGGTAATCTCGGAGGCGCCGGTCCAGCCTTTGATGGTGATCTTCGGCATATTGCTGCTCTACATTTTCCTCGGTGCGTTCTTTGACGAGGTCGCGGCGATGGTCATCACGCTGCCATTCGTTATCCCGGTGATCCAGGGGCTGGGCTACGATCTGGTCTGGTGGGGCATCATCAACGTGGTGGTGATCGGTATCGGCATGATCACCCCGCCCATCGGTATCAACGTAATGCTGCTGAACGTGATGTACCGCGATGTCAGAATAACCACGATCTACCGCGGCATCGTGCCGTTTCTTGTCGCTGATCTGCTGCGCCTGACCATTCTGGTGCTGTTTCCCGCGCTCACGCTTTGGCTGCCCGGCATCATGGGGTAATCATCCTGTCCGCCAAGCGGACAGCTTTGGCTGGACAGTCGAGCAAATGATCCTTCAGCGCCACAGTGAGTTCATAAAAGGGAGGATACCATGAAACTAAGAGATTTCCTGATCGCGACTGTTACAACCTTCGCATTCGGCACCACCGCCACCGCCGAGATCCTGCGGTTTTCCAGCTTTGAGCCGCCGGTCGCGCATGTCACCAAGAACATCCTGACGCCATGGGCGGAAAAGGTGAATGCCGCTTCGGAAGGCACGCTGGATATCCAGATGTTTCCAGGCGGCACATTGGGGCGCAACCCCGCGCAGCAGCTCAAGCTGGTGGAAGACGGCGTGGCAGACATCGCCTGGGTGATCCCCGGCTATACGCCCGGACGCTTTGACCAGGGCACCATCGGCGAGCTGCCGTTTCTGGTGCCAAATGGCACTGTCGGTTCTGAAGCGATGTGGTCGGTGTACGAACAGGGGCTGCTTACCGGCGACTATGAAAAGTTCAAGCTGATCGGGGTCATGACCTCCTTTCCCAATGCCGTGGCCAGCACGGTTGAAGTGCGCACGCCTGCCGACATGAAGGGCCTGAACTTTCGCGCGCCCGGGCCGACCATGCTGGGCGCAATCAACGCACTGGGCGCGGTGCCCGTGGGCGGGATCACCGGACCGGGGCTGGCAGAGGCGATCAGCCGTGGCCTGATCGCGGGGACATTCACCCAATACGGCGCGATCGAGACGTTCCGCGTGGGTGAGACGGTAAGCTATTATCTGGACATGCCCCTGGGGGCGACGCCAATGCTGATCGTGATGAACCAGGCCAAGTTCGACAGCCTTCCGGACAAGGCCAAGGCCGCCATCGACCAGTATTCGGGCAAGGTGTTCTCGGAAGAATTTGGCAAATCCTTCGACCAATACGTCGGCGAAGCCCGCGAACGGGTCCTGGCCGCAAACGACATCACGGAGATCGAACCGGATGAAGCCCTGACGCAGCAATGGAAAGACGCGCTGTCCGTTTCCACAACCGAATGGATTGCCGGCCATGAGAATGGTCAGGCCCTCTATGACGCGTTCGTTGCTGCCATCGACAAGGCCTCTGCCGCGAATTGATACCCTGTTCCGGCGCCGACAATGCCGTTGGCGCCGGATTGTTCTCTTAAACATGGCGTCGTGCAATGGATGAGACAAAGGACATCACCGAGATTGCCCAGCTGATCCAGAAGTGGGGTCTCTGCCGCGATCAGGGGCGCTGGGACGATCTGAAAGCAACCTTCACCCCGGGCGGCACGATCTTTGTCACATGGTTTCGGGGCTGGTTCGCGGATTTTGTCGAAGCCTCGCAAAAAATGCATCTGCCTGCCGCGCCACGGGTCAAACACCTGATCGCGCTGCCCGTCGTTCAGGTCCAGGGGAACCGGGCGGTGGCTGAAACCAATGTCCAGATCCTCGGGCGGTTCGCCGTTGCGCAGACCCAAGTGGACTATACCAGCCATGCGCGGTTTTTGGATCGGCTGGTGCGCACGGCCGATGGATGGCGCATTCACGCACGCGTCGCGATCTATGAGAAAGACCGGTTTGATCCGGTGGTCCCCGGTGCCGCATTCAACGATTTCATGAAGCGTACCGATTTTTCCAAAGTACCCGAACCCTATCGCTATCTGGGTTACCGTCTGCTGTCAGCGGGCCGGCCGTTGCAGGACGGCATCATCTGCGACGGCACACCCGAAGCGGCGGCGTTGATCCGGAATGCGCAGCACTGGGTATTGAAAGGCGGCTGTGCGGATTAGTCCGGCACTTCAAGCTGTTCAAGCGCATCTGTGATCCCCCTGGCGGTCGCCAGAAGCTTGTCGCGGTACTGATCCAGCGCCTTTTCAAAACTCAGCGCGCTGCTGGTCCAGATCACGGTCAGACAGGCCAGAACCCGCGGTCCGCTATAGATCGGGGCGGAGATGCTTTGGGTGCTCAGCCTGTAGCCTTCCTTGCGATAACCCACACCCAATGTACGGCACCTGTCCAGCACATGCATCAATGGCCCGTCTTGCAACATCACCGGATTTTGCAGGCCCAGCTTGGCCCGAAGACCCGCCAGGGTTTGCGCGCGTTCCTCTTCGCGCGAAAAGGCCAGATAGGCCCGTCCGCCCGCGGTATCCAGCACCGGCAATTGCACCCCGACCATGCCGTGATCAATGGAATAGGGGCTGATGTTATGGGTCGACTCCCGGATTTCCATCTGGTGATCGTTAAAGGTCACCAGATCGAGCGGCCAGAGGATCTCCCGCCCCAGCCGCACCATCTCGGGCACGGCGGCTTGCGTGACCCAATCCTCATGGCGGAACCCCGAACTCAGCGATTTTGCCTGCAGGGTCGGGCGCCATTTCTCTGACGAATGATCGCGGCTGACAAAACCCAGGCCCTCCAGGGTTTCCAGCAGCCTGTACACCGTGGGGCGCGGAATGGATGTGGCGGCTGCAACCTCTGCCGCTTTCAGGCCGTTGCGCCGGTTCAATGTCTGAAGGATGAGCAATCCCCGCTCAAGCGACCGGACAGATCCAAAATTTGAAATGTGCTTTCTCCCGATGATCCCGCCACGCCTTGGATGATCATTGCACCGGCACCGGCCATGTCAATAAACGGCGGCCTCTGGCAGACAACGCCATCCGATCTGTCCGCCCAGCGGACAAACACGGGGCCACCGGTGCAGATGCCCGTGGTTGGTTTACCATGACCCGAAGCACATGATTATGCCCGAAAGGAACCCGTCCCTTGACCCTCAGCGCGCTTGGATACATCGGCATCCGATCTTCGAAGACCGAGGACTGGAGCAGTTTTGCCACCAAACTTCTGGGCATGCAGCAGGTGGATCGCGGCGGCAATGCGCGTGCCTTTCGCATGGACGATCGCAAGCAACGGCTTCTGGTCACCGATGACGGGCAAGAAGGCCTTGATTTCATGGGCTGGGAAGTGGACCACCCCGAGGATCTGGACCGTCTGGCCAGCCGGCTTGAAAACGCGGGTGTTGCGGTTCGGGTGGAAACTGCGGCTTTGGCTGATCAGCGACTGGTCAGCCAGCTGATCTCCTTCAACGATCCCGATGGCAATCACATCGAGGTGTTCTGGAAACCGCAGATTGCCAGCGATCCCTTTGTCCCTGCGCGGCCCATTTCAGGGTTCAAGACGGGCACGCTGGGCATGGGTCATGCGGTATTGCATGTCGAGGATGCCACCGCCCTTTTGCCATTCTACCGCGACCTTCTGGGGTTCAGCGTGACCGACTACGGGCTGACGCCCTTTCCACTGTATTTCTTCCACATCAACGGGCGGCACCACAGCTTTGCCATGGTGGGATCGGGGCGGAAGGGGCTGCATCATTTCATGGTCGAACTGCAATCGCTGGACGATGTGGGGCAGGGCTATGACCTTGCGCAACAGGAAGAGGGGCGCCTGGCCTATACGCTGGGGCGGCATTCCAACGATCACATGATGAGCTTTTACGCCACCACACCCTCCGGCTTTTTTGTCGAATACGGCTGGGGCGCTCGTGTGATCGAGCTCGGGACATGGCAGGCCCATGAAACCACCGACGGGCCGAGCTATTGGGGTCACGAACGGGTCCATCTGCCCGAAGGTGACCCGGCCCGCGAACGCATGCGCGACATGCGGCTGGACGCGGCCCGTCGCGGGATGCGCGCGGCGGACCCCGTGCCCAACTGTGCCTGGCTGGAATCGGTCGCCCGGCCGGAATGAGTGCGCATTCTGCCCGCTGACCAAGCCCGGGCCGGGCGCATGTCGGGACATGGACACGCCCCCTCACATCGGCAAGATCATTTTGGCTGTTTCAGATCAGCGATGTCCGCAGAGCGGACATGACCCAAAGTGCTGCGGCCCAAGTCTGCCGCCCGGGTTAAAACCCGACCAACATCCAATCAACGGAGCGAACAGATGCGAATTTCCTCTTATGTCACCGCGGACGGAACCGCATCATATGGCATTGTACAGGACGGCAAGCTGCACGACGCAGGCAAGGCGCTGCGCGGCACCTTCCCCGACCTGCGGGCAGTGATGACGGCCGGTGCGCTGGATCAACTTGAGGCCGCCGCCAAAACCGGCGAAGTGCTGGACATGGCCTCGGTCACGCTGCTGTCTCCCCTGCCGAACCCGGACAAGATCATCTGCATCGGGTTGAACTACATGACCCACATCAAGGAAACCGGGCGCGACAAACCGGCCAAGCCGTCGATCTTTACGCGCTACCCGTCTTCGGTTGTCGGCCACGAGGTGCCGATGATCCGCCCGCAGGCATCGGATTGGTTCGATTTTGAAGGCGAGCTTGCGGTGATCATCGGCAAGGCGGGGCGCAACATTTCCGAAGCGGAGGCAATGGACCATGTGGGCGGCTACAGCTGTTTCAACGACGGTTCGATCCGCGATTACCAGCGCCACACAACGCAGTTCTGGGCGGGCAAGAACTTTGTCGACAGCGGCGCGATGGGGCCTTGGATCGTGACCTCGGACGAGATGAAGGATCCTGCGGCGCAGACCATGGAAACACGTCTGAATGGCGAAGTTATGCAATCGACGCCGATTTCGGATCTGGCGTTCAATATCCCCGAACTGATCGCCTATCTGTCCATCGTGACCGAACTGCTGCCGGGCGATGTGATCGCCACGGGCACACCCAGCGGTGTTGGCCTGTTCCGCGAGCCCAAGCTGTTCATGAAAGACGGCGACCGGATCGAAGTCGAGATTTCCGGCATCGGGACCCTGTCCAACCCCATCCGCGACGAGAGCCGCTGATCCAGGCGACACCAGACATGACGCGCCAGCGCCGCGGGCCTTGATTCCGGCGTCGCAGGCGCGCGCGAAGCAAAGGAAAACCATGCCAAAACTGCACTTCACCCTGCCAAGCGGCGACAAGAAAACCGTTGAGGCACCGAGTGGCATTTCGGTCATGCAGGCCGCCCGGGACGCCGGTATCGAAGACATCCTGGCCGACTGCGGCGGCGCCATGGCCTGTGCCACCTGTCACGTGTTTGTGGACCCGGAGACCTTCCGCACGCTGGACGCCCATTCTGATGCCGAGGATGACATGCTGGATTTCGCAGCGACTGAACGCAGCGAGACCAGCCGGCTGAGCTGCCAGATCACGGTGACGCCCGAAATGGACGGCGCGCATTTCACGGTGCCTGTCGAGATCTGAAAGAATGCGCGCCTGCGCGTCCGCGTGACGGACAACCCCGGCATGCCAGAGGATTCACGGACAAGCGTTGTTATAGGCTTCAGTATGGAGGAGGAAAACCGAATGACAGAAATGATCCAGGCGACCCGTCCGAGCGTCGACACCGACCTCTATGCCGATGATGTCATCCGCGATCCTTACCCGGTTTACCAAAAGATCCGCGACACGGCACCGGCCGTCTGGCTTCCGGAAAACGATCTCTGGGCGATTGGCCGGTTTGACGATGCTGTCGCCGCCTTGGCTGCCAACGAGATTCTGATCTCAAGCAAAGGCGTGGCGGCCAACCCGCGCCTGAATGCCATCACAACACCCAATATCCTGATGACGGATGCGCCAGAACACCGGCCCTTGCGAAAGGTCATTTCCCAACCCGTGATGCCGACCGGCCTTGCAGAGGTCAAACCACGCATCCAGGAAACCGCGCAGCAGATGATCGACACCCTCGTTCAGCGCAAGGAATTTGACGGCATGACCGATCTGGCACAGATCCTGCCTTTGACGATCGTGTCTGAACTGCTGGGCCTGCCGGAATTCGGCCGCCAGAACATGCTCAAATGGGCTGCGGCGACCTTTGACGCCCTGGGCGGTGACAATGCCCGCGCCGAGGATGCCTTTCCAACCATAATGGAGTTGCGGGCCTTTTGCGCCGATGATGTCAGACGCGATACAGTGCGTCCGGGAAGCTGGGTGGCACGCCTGTTCGAAGCGGTGGACGAAGGTTCGATAGACCCTTCGCTCGTGCCGATGTTCACGCGCGATTATATCGCACCCAGTCTCGATACGACGATCTTTGCAACCGGGCATCTGATGCATCAACTGGGCAATGCGCCGGATCAATGGGAAAAGCTGCGCGCCAATCCCGCGCTGATCCCGAACGCCATCAACGAGGCCGTGCGGCTGGAAAGTCCGATCCGTGGTTTTACCCGTTATGCCAAAGAAGACTACGACGTCGACGGGGTAACTATTCCGAAGGGCGAACGCGTGCTGATCCTCTATGCCTCTGCCAACCGCGACGAGCGGCGCTGGACGGAGCCCGACAGGTTTGATGTGGAACGCAAGGTGTCTGACCACGTCGGCTTTGGCCACGGCATTCACATGTGTATGGGTGCGCAGCTTGCCCGGTTGGAAATGCGGTCGATCCTGCAGGTCATGGTCGAAAAGGTTGCGCGCATCGAAGTAGGCGAACCCGAGTTCGAACTGAACAATGTCCTGCGCGGGTTCCGAAGTCTGCCGATGAAATTCGTCCCGCTTTAGCTGGGAAAGACGGTTGCTTCAGCAATCGTCTTGATTTGCCCGAGCGCTATTACAGGCAACCGTTGAACTGCCCGGTCTTCCAAGGCGGGCCAGGGCGAGGATGTCGCCGCCCTAGGCTTTTTCGACCTCGGCCCAAAGGGTTTCGACAAATCGCTCGGCACTTTCTTTTTCGGACTGCCCGGGCTGGATCACGAAATAGGGGTTTGGCGCAGGGACCTCGATGTCCAGCAGCTTCACCAGCGTGCCGCTGCGCAGATCGTCGGCGCAGAGGATCGAGGTGCCCACCGCGACACCACAGCCCCGCCGCGCTGCCTGTAACGAAACACCGGCGTTGGGAAAATAGATCTGCTGGGCGAACTGCAATGTCTTGGGTGACGCCATGGAAAGCAGCCGCATCCAGTCCGCCCCCTGATCGGCGTGGAGCGCAATACAATGGACCAGGTCGTCGGGACTGTTGATATTCCACTCATATTTCAGCTCTGGCCGACAAACCGGAAAGTACATCTCGTCCCGCAGGATCGCCTCGCGCATGCCGGGCATTGGGCGTTCCCCATAGGAAATGACCACATCCATGCTGTCGTCGGCCATGCCGACGGGAAAGACCCGCACAGTCATCAGCGGATACTGCTGGCAATATGCCTTTATCACCGAAGGAAGCCGCGAGCCCGCAAAGGCAGGGGCGCAGGCGATGTTCAACTCGCCGTCCATGCCGGAGGTGGATGTCAGGGACTGGCAGGCCCGTTCCATGTCCTGAAAGGCATGGTTCAGCCGTTCGAACAATGACAGACCCGCCGAGGTCAGCGTGAGCGTCCGTTTGCTGCGCACGATCAGAAGTTCGCCCAGATCCTCTTCCAGCCGTCTGATCTGGTAACGGATGGCACCGTCGGTGACATTGAGTTGCGAAGCCGCTCCGGCGATACCCCCGTTGCGGGCGACCTCGTGAAACGTGTTCAGTGCTGTCAAATTAAGCATAATCACCCCGAAACCGACAATTGAACTAACATATTTCAGCAATTTTTTTATCTTGCGTGAATATGACTAATGAATAATCTTTTTTGCAAGTCAAGACCAATCGCTGGCTCGGGGGAGAGCCGGACAGGCAAATCCAAAAGCAGCGTTCCGCGGAAACGTCACGCCTAGGGAATGATCGTGCATCAATCGGTCCGGGTGCCGCGCACCCAGAGAAGGCCAGATGCAGATCCAGACTTTATTGACGCAGTGGCCTTTGGCAGGGCTGGCGACCGGTTAGGGCCGGGACGGTCCTGTCGTCGGGCGGCCCGGTGCAAGGCAACCAAGTCCGGCCGGACCACGTCCGGTGGGGCAACGAAAAAGAACCGCACGGTCGGGACAACACGACCGGTCTGACATGCGCAATGCGCGAACAACAGGGAAAGGAAAGAGATATGAAACACTTTGCAGGAGCCCTTTTTGCCGGGCTGTGCAGCGTCACGGCCCTGTCGGCCTCGGCGCAGGAGATCACCGCGAGCATCTGGTTCCCGGACACCTACCCGCTGGTGACGGACGGCTATCAGGCCCTGGCCCGGACGCTTGAGGAAAAATCGGGCGGGGAACTGAGCTTGAAAGTCTATACAGGCGATTCCGTGCTTCCGCCGGGTGCCCACCTGTCCGGCCTGCGCGACGGGATCGTCGACATGACCTATCACGCGGGCACCTATACGCCCTCTGACCTTCCGGCGGACAACGTTCTGGCGGCGCTGGGAATTTCGTTCAACGACAGCATGGTCCTGACGGCGGCTGTCGCGGACTTCTACCTCAACGATGCCCAGATGCAGGAGATGTTCCGCCAGCAGGGTGTCGTCTTTCTAGGCAGCTATGCCTCGCCCTCCTATGCGCTGATGTGCACCTCTCCCGTGGTCACGCTGGATGACATCGCAGGCAAGAAGATCAGGATGCCCAGCCCAATTCATGCGGCCTGGGCGGCCTCGGTGGATGCGGCTGCGGTGAACGTGCCATCGTCGGAAATGTTCACGGGGCTGGAAAAAGGTCAGCTCGACTGTGCTGCCAATTCACCCAACGATCTCAAGTCACGCTCGCTTTGGGATGTGGCCAAGGAGGTGACGCTGCTGGACCTGGGGCAGTATTTCGCCGGGTGGCAATACGCGATGAACCAACCGGCCTGGTCGGGCCTGTCGGAAGCGAACCGGCAGCTGCTGGTCGACAGCATCTCCGACAACCTGGTCACCATGACCACCGCGTTTGAGCAATCCGTGGACGAGGCGCTTGCCGAAGCCGGGGATCACGGTGTGACTGTCCACGAACCGGGCGAAGATCTGCAGGCCTCGCTGGACAGCTTTGTAGCCGAGCAGGTGGCACCGATGGCGGCAGAAGTGGCGGGCAGGCTGAATGTCGAAGGCGCCGAAGACCTGATCGCGCGTTTCAACGCGGTCTATGAAAAATGGGAGGGTCTTTTGGCAGATGTGGACCGCAGCGATACCGCCGCCCTGCAAAAGGTCTTCAAGGACGAGATCTATGGCAAGGTCGATGTGGCCAGCTACGGCGTGAACTGAGCAGCGGGAACAAGGGGCGGCCAGAGAGGAGAAGCGGATGTTTTTACGCTGGATAAGACGTCTCGCCATCGTTCTGGCCGCCCTTGCGATCATGAGCCTGTTTCTCATGATGCTTCAGACGGTGATCGACGTGCTGGCCAGCAATCTGGCCGGTCGCCCGATCCCCGGCAATCTTGAGATCATCTCGGTCTATCACATGGTGCTGGTGGTGTTTCTGCCGCTGGCCTTCGTGGAGCTGAAGAAAGAGCCTATCGCGGTGGATCTGGTTTACCGAATGCTGCCGGAAATGCTGAAGCGCTGTGTGCTCGTGGCCGGCTACCTGATCACGGCAACCTTCTTTGGTTTTCTGGCCTGGCAGACCGGCACGGACGCGCTGCGGTCTTTCAACATGAACGAAATGATGATGGGAGCGGTCTTTGTAACCATCTGGCCGGCAAAGCTGGCCCTGCCCATCGGATTTGCCGCGGCGCTGCTGATGGTTGTCGCGAACGCGTGGCAGGCAGCGACGGACCCCGATTTCAACCCGTCGCCGGACACACCCGAAGACGCCGAGACCTGAACTGGGACAGCAATGGAAAATTTGACAATCGGATTTCTGGGGCTGGGCGCGGGCCTGATCCTGCTGCTGCTGCGCGTGCAGATCGGGGTCGCGCTGGGTCTCGTGTCCTTCGTGGGGATCGGCGTGCTGCTGAACGCGCGCGCGGCCTGGGGGATGCTGACGGCGGTGCCCTTCAACTTTGTCGGCGACTGGAATCTGACGGCGATCCCCATGTTCCTGCTGATGGGGTTCGTCGCGTCAGAGACGGGGATTTCCGCGGGCCTTTTCCGGGCGATGCGCATCCTGCTGGCCTGGCTTCCCGGCGGGCTGGCTGTGGCAAGCGTCGGAGCCTGCGCAATGCTGTCGGCGGCCTCGGGGTCCAGCGTGGCCACGTCCTCCGCCTTTGCCCGGATCGCCACACCGGAAATGCTGCGCTACAAATACGACCCCGGCCTTGCCACCGGCGTCATCGCGGCCTCTGGTACGCTTGGCTCGCTGATCCCGCCGAGCATCCTGATGGTGCTTTACGGCTATCTCGCCGAGGTCTCCATCGCCAAACTCTTCATGGCGGGCTTCCTGCCCGGTCTCTTGTCGGCAACCATGTTCATCGGAATGATTGTCATCCGCTGTTCGTTCAACCCGCGTCTGGCCCCCGCCGTTTCCGAAACCTTCACCCGGCGTGATTTCCTTGACGCGGCAAGGGAGATCTGGGCGCTGCCAGCCATCATCGTCGGGGTTCTGGTGGGAATTTTCATCGGCCTGTTCAGCCCGACCGAGGCCGGGGCCATCGGTGCGGCGCTGGCCATCGCGCTGGGTGCCGCGCGCGGGGCGCTGAGCTGGCAGTCGCTTTACCGCAGCGGTCTGGCGACGCTGACCAGCACGGCGGGCATCTTCATGGTGGTGATCGGAACAACCCTGCTGGGCAAGTTCATGACCCTGAGCGGCGTGCCGAGTTTCATCGCGGAATCGCTGCTCTCGCTCGGATCAACCGAACTGATCGTGATCGCCATGGTCGCCGTGCTCTACCTGATCCTGGGCTGTTTTCTCGATTCCATCGGCATCCTGCTTTTGACCATGCCGATCATCCTGCCCGTGGCCCGCGAAGCCGGGATCGAGCCGATCTACTTCGGCATCATCCTGGTCAAGCTGCTGGAAATCGGACTGGTTACGCCCCCGGTCGGCCTGAACGTCTATATCGTCAAGGGCGCGCTTGGTGAACGGGTGTCGCTGGTTTCGATCTTCCGCGGGGTAAGCTGGTTCATCGCGGTCGACCTGATCACGCTGGCGCTGCTGATTTCATTCCCGATCATCAGCCTCTACCTGCCGTCGCTCATGGGCTGACGGCAGGGGCGGCCTGCCTGTGGTCTCACCTTGGTTGCAGGATGAAAAAGACCTTGCGCACGGGTGTCAGGTTTTCCCAGGTGCCACGGAATCCGGCAGCAACGACGAAACTGTCGCCCGGGCCAAACTCTTGGGAGACGCCCTCCGCATCGGTCAGGCGCACCCTGCCTTCCAGCAAATGGCACAGCTCATCATAGTCGCAGTCAACGCGTTCCAGATGCGCCTCGGCCTCCCAGATGCCCGCCAGGGCCCCGCTTTCGGGGCGCTGGAAATGACGCCAGCTGCGGGCGCCGTAGGGCTGGTCGACGATGGCGGGGTCAGAGACGGTGCTTTCCACCGCCGTGACAGAAGGATCGTTGAAGTCGAGAACGTGGCGGGGAGCCCGGGCCATGCGGTTTCCTTTCAGGAGTCAAAGCCGACGCCGAACCTGTCGAGCGTCCTGTTGAAGGCGGACCGCCGCCCGGTGGCATCCTCGCGCGCCAGACCGTGCTGCGCCAGGCGGATACCAAGCCAGCGGAAGGGTTCGGGCGGGAAGGGAAAAGGCCTGCGGCGCAGCATTTGCAAGGCCGTCCTTTCGGTCTCGCGCCCCTGCAGCAGGTCGAGCATCGTCAGGGCCGCGAACCGGCTGGCAGACACACCCTGTCCGGTGAAGCCCATCGCATAGGCCACGCGCCTGCCTTGCGCGGTTCCGGCAAAGAACGTGGTGCGCGCAGAGGTGTCGATGATCCCGCCCCAGGCATGGGTCAGCTGCACATCCGCCAGTGGGGGCAGGGCGCGGGCGAAGTTTTCGGCAAGGCGGGCCAAGCTGCCGCTCTCGGTCAGAAAGGCATCGTCGCGGCGCGACCCGAAGTGATAGATCGCATCGAAACCACCCCAGAGGATGCGGTTGTCTGCCGTCTTGCGGAAGTAGTGGAACTGGTTCCCGCTGTCGGCAATCCCGTAGCGATCAGTCCAGCCTATGGCGGCCAGCTCTGAATCATGCAGCGGTCGGGTCACGATGGTATAGTCGAAAATCGGGATCAATGCGCTGCGCAACCGGCGCAGGAGCGGCGGCGCGGCATTGGTCGCCAGAACCACCTGCCGCGCTGCGATACGTCCGCCCGGTGCGATCAGCTCAACCCCGTCCTGCCGCTTTGCCACGCCGGTCACCGGGGTGGCCTCGTGGATATCGACCCCCCCGGCCAGCGCGATGCGCCGCAGCTCCGCCACCATCTTGCCGGGGTTCAGCAGGGCATAATTCGGCTCGAAAAGACCGGCGTGATAGACGGGTGAGTCCAGCCGTTCCTGCAGGGCATCCCCTTCGAGGAAATGGGACTCGCTGCCAAAGCGGCGGCGAAGGGCCTGCTGCGCCTTCAACCCTTCGACCTGCCAGGGGGTTGCGGCGACGGTCAGCTTGCCCGAGCGTTCAAACTCAACCTCCATGCCGTAGGTCGCAATATCCGCTTCGAGATCGTCAAGGTTGGACATGCCAAGGCGGATCAGTGCCTCGGCCTCTTTCGGCCAGCGTTGCATCGCGTTGCCGATGCCGTGCGAGATTGACGGTGCGCAGAACCCGCCGTTGCGTCCCGAAGCGGCGTTGCCGCAGCGCCCGGCATCGACCAGCAGGATCCGCGCATCCGGCATGCGGCGGCGCGCCTCCAGCGCTGTCCAGAGGCCGGTGAATCCGCCCCCGACAATGGCAAGGTCACAGCGCGTGTCCGTTTCCAGCGGCGGGCAATCCGGTTGCGGCCCCGCCGTCTCTGCCCAATAGGGCGTGCGGGTCGCGGCGGCGAGGCTTTCAAGTGCTTTGGTCATTGGCCCACCGCCTCAATCCGGCACATCGAGGTACCAGCCCCAATGTTCCTTGTGGTCAAAGCGGGTGATCTGCTTGGTCTCGAAACAGGCATCGAACCCGGCGCGGCCCAACTCGCGGCCGATGCCCGATGTCTTGTAGCCGCCCCAGGGCACCTGCGTGAACGTCGGTTGCGAGCAGTTGATCCAGACGATCCCCGCACGCAGCCTTGCCGCGACGCGGTTGCAGCGGTCAAGGTCGTCCGACATGACCGCCCCGGCCAGCCCGTAGGCACTGTCGTTGGCCAATGCGAGCGCCTGTTCTTCCGTGTCGAAGGGATTGACGCAGACGACCGGGCCGAACACTTCTTCGCGCCAGATATCCGCATCGGTTGGCACATCGGCAAAGATGGTCGGCGTCAGGTAATAGCCGTGATCAAAGCCTGCCGGACGGTCTCCCCCCGTGACCAGGCGCGCACCGGAGTACCGACCTGCATCAATGGCGGCACGCACCTTGTCATATTGCCCCCTGGACACCAGCGGCCCCAGCTTGACGCCCGGCTGATCCCCCGGCCCGATCCTGATCGCCTCCGCTGCGGTGCGCAGCCGGTCCAGCAGCCGGTCGAAAATCCCGCGCTGGACCAGAACCCGCGAGGTGGCCGAACAGACCTCTCCCTTGTTCCAGAAGATGCCGAACATGATCCATTCGACGGCCTTGTCGATGTCGCAGTCGTCAAAGATGATGAAGGGCGATTTGCCCCCCAGTTCCAATGAGACGGTGCGTATCCCGGCGCTGGCAGCCTGCATGACCTTGCGGCCCGTGGCGACCGACCCGGTAAAGGCCAGCTTGTCCACCAGCGGATGATCGGCCAGCGGCTGCCCCGCGTCCGGTCCGGTGCCGGTCACGAGGTTGAAGACCCCCGGCGGCACCCCGGCAGCGTCGATCACCTGGGCCAGCACCTCGCAGGACAGCGAGCAAATTTCGGATGGTTTCAGAACGATGGTGCACCCTGCGGCGAGGGCGGGCGCGACCTTCCAGACCGCCATGAGCAGCGGGAAGTTCCACGGCGTGATGGCACCGATCACCCCCAACGGTTCGCGGTGGATCTTGCCTTCGAAACGCGGATCGCCCAGATCGACCGTCTCTGGCGGCTGGATCGCCTGTTGTTCGGCCAGCTCCGCGTAATAGTCGAAACAAAAGGCCGCATCGCCGATGTCCCATTCCGCTTCGGGCAGCGGCTTGCCGTTGTCGCGAACCTCCAGCAGGGCAATCTCGGACAACCGTGTGCGAATGCCCTCCGCGATCCGGCGCAGCACACCGGCGCGTTGTTTTCCATCCATCCCGGGCCATGCGCCGGAATCGAAGGCACGGCGTGCCGCACGCACCGCGCGGTCGATGTCCGTGGCCTGACCCGCAGCAATCTCGGCAAAGGTCTCTTCCGTGGCGGGGTCGACCGCCGGGAAATGCCGGTTATCCCCGGGGGCTGTGAAGGTGCCGTCGATATAAAGTCTGGTTCTGTGCATCATCTTCTCCGTCTGACGACCCTGATGTGACCTGCCTGCGGCAGGTCGGGTCATTGCCGAGTCTGTGCGTCTGCGCCCGTCAGGCGTGTTGCGAGAAGGGTAGCGTCATGAATTTGGCTGACGCAAATCAATAAACTTCGCGAACTATGAGAGTTATTTTGACAAATTTACCGTGTCAGGCGGTCGCCCGTCGTGCCGGTTGCTGTAATGAACCTTCAGTAATGCGGCACTCAAAATTCGTCAAATCAGTTCACACATTTGGTTAATATTATTATCTTGCATCAATTCAGTTAACCAATAATCATTTCAACACAGGGATCGGGCAGGGGACTTTCTAGGTCAACCTGCCGTCCGACCGGACAGGTGGCGCTTTGTGCGGTCGCCTGAACGGGGCGGAACATGCCGATCAAAGAACAATCACCGGCGTGCCCAGCACGCAGGGCGCGACGCAGCGTGTCGCGCCAAAGGAAAACTACATTCTGCCGGATGCGGTAAACAGGACGGAAAACATGGTAAAAATGGCAATCGAGGTTGGTGGCACCTTCACAGACCTTATCTGGATCGAAGGTGGCGTTGTACACAGCCACAAGGTTCCCTCCACGCCGCATGACGCCTCCATCGGCGTGCTGGACGGGCTGAACTCGGCGCTGGAAGGTGACCTTTCAGGGCTCGACCGCCTGTTTCACGGCTCGACCGTGGCGACCAATGCGGTCATCGAACGCAAGGGGTGCCGCACCGCACTGCTGACCACCGAAGGCTTCAAGGATCTGCTGCAGCTTCAACGGCAGCTGCGCCCGAACGTCTATGCCATTGCCTGTCACAAGCCCGAGCCGCTGGTGCCGCTGAACCTGAGCTTTGAGGCCCGCGAGCGGGTGGATGCCAAGGGCGATATCGTCACCCCGCTGGATGAGGCGGCCCTGATCGAGACGCTGGATCTGCTGCTGGAAAAGGAGCAGCCGGAGGCGCTGGCCATCTGCCTGCTGCACGCCTACCGCAACCCGCAGCACGAACAGCGCGTGCGCGAGATCATCGCCGAGCGCGCCCCGGATCTGCCGGTTGTGCTGTCCTCCGACGTGTTGCCGACCTTCCGCGAATACGAACGCGCCTCGACCACCACCATGGCGGCCTATCTGGTGCCACTGGTCGGGCGCTATCTGGAACGGCTTGAGCAGCACCTCCACGCCGGTTCGCCCGGATGCAACCTGTTCATCATGCAATCTTCGGGCGGTGTGCTGCCCAGCAGCGGCTCACACGGACGTGGGGTCGAGATGCTGAATTCCGGCCCGGCGGCCGGTGTCATCGGCGCGGTGCGCATGGCCGAGGCCATTGGCGATGACAATGTCATCACGCTGGACGTAGGTGGCACCAGTGCCGATATCTGCCTGATTGCCAACGGCGCACCCGAGATCACCTCGGAAACCGAGGTGGATGGCCTGCCCGTAGGCCTGCCGAGCATCGACATCGCGAACATCGGCGCAGGTGGCGGCAGCCTGGGCTGGGTCGACGGGGGCGGCATGCTGCAGGTCGGGCCGCGCTCTGCCGGGGCGCGTCCGGGGCCCGCATGTTATGGCCACGGCGGCACCGACCCCGCGCTGACCGATGCGCTGGTGCAACTGGGCTGGATCCGCCCGCAGCGCTTCCTGGGCGGGCGTATGACGCTTCAGCCCGAACGCGCAACCGAGGCGCTTGCCGCCCTTGGCGCAAGCAATAACGAGACCGCCGATGCGATGGCGCAGGCGATGATCGACATCAGTGTCGCCAATGTCAGCCAGGGCATCCGCCTTGTGTCGGTGCAGCGCGGGCATGACCCCAAGGGCTATGCGATCTATGCCTATGGCGGCATGGGGCCGATGATCGGGGCGCTCGCCGCGACAGAGCTCAAGGCGCAACGTGTCGTTGTGCCGCCCTATCCGGGGCTGTTTTCAGCCCTTGGGCTTCTGGTCGCCGACCTCAAGCGAATCTACCGCGAAACCAACCTGATGCGCGTCACCGACAGCGTCGCGGATGACGTGCGCGCCGCCTTCGACCGCATCCGCAAGCAGGCGGAGGCCGAATTCGCCGAGTTTGGTGGCAAGCCCCAGGACATCGCCTTCGCATACGAACTTGAGATGCGCTTCAAGGGGCAGGGCTACGAGCTGCTGTCCGATGTCGATCCCGACCGGCTGGAGCGGGAGGGCAAGGACTATGTCCTGGGCCTCTTCAAATCGACACATGAGACACGCTATGGCGCCGTCGCTTCCATGGGTGAGGTGGAGATCGTGACCTTCCGGCTGACAGCCTCTGTCGCAACCGAAAGCGACGTGATGTCCTCGCTCACCCGACCCCTTGATCCGACCGCCGATGCGCAGCCTGCGGACACCGGGGAAATCACCTTTGCCGGCGCGCCGGTCCCCTGCAGCTACTACTGGCGCGGCGATCTGGTGCCGGGCACCGAGATCACGGGTGCTGCCGTCATCGAAGAGCCGACGGCGACAACGCTGGTGCCGCCCGGCTGGACCGCGACGGTCGACCGCACCGGCGCCCTTATCCTGACAAGCGAGGCGTAATCAGATGTCCGAGAAACTCACGCAAGCCACCTTCAACATCATCAGCAACGGGCTGCACGGCATCGCGCAGGAAATGGGCGAAAAGCTGGTCCGCTCCGCCTATTCGACGATCATCCGCGAGGCGCGGGATTGTTCGACCTCTTTCCTGGACCGCAATGGCCGGATCATCGCGCAGGCGCAGTTCTGCCCGATCCACATGAACTCCTTCGGCAAGGTCTTCGAGGCTTTTGCGAACAAGTTCGATCTGTCCACGATCCAGCCAGATGAAGGGTTGATGACCAACGACCCCTACAGCGGTGCGCAGCACCTGAACGACATCATCCTGTTCACGCCTGTGTTCTACCGCGACAAGCTGGTCGCTTTCAGTGCCTCGCTGGGTCACCATATCGACACCGGTGGCGGTGCCGCGGGGCCCAATGCTTCGGCCAATGACGTCTATTCCGAGGGGCTGCGGATTCCGCTGTCGCGCTTCAACGTGCATCGCGACATGGGCGATGGTCTGCTGGAGCAGTTCATCCGCATCAACGTGCGCCCGCCGAACGAGGTGATGGGCGATATCTATGCCCAGTTCGCCGCCAACCGGACCGGCGAGGGACGGTTCATCGAGATGCTTGAACGGTTCGGCGAAGAGACGGTTCTGGCCGGCGCGGCGGAACTGCAGGATTATTCCGAGCGTCTGGCCCGCGAGGCGATCAGCGCGATTCCCGATGGCATTTACCAGGCCGAGGATTTTGTCGACGACAACGGCTTTACCCCCGATCCGCTGCGCGTGGCGGTAAAGATCAAGGTGGACGGCGATGCGCTGGAGCTTGATTTCGAGGGCAGCGCGCCACAGACCAAGGGCATCATCAACTCGCCCCTGGCGGCGACCATTTCGGCGGCCTACGGCGCCATCGGCATCTTGCTGGGTGGTGGTCGCATCCCGGTCAATGACGGGCTTTATCGCCCGATCCGTGCGATCAATGTGCCTTACGGCAGCTTCCTGAACCCCAGCGAACCGCGTGCCGTGCGCGCCCGGAACAACGCCTGTCACCGGGTCTATAACGTCATCATGCTGGCCATGTCCGAGGTGGTGCCGAACCAGGTTCTCGCCTCGGGCCACGACACGACCAACGCCATCGGCATGGGCCATATGTCGCCCGAAGGCTACCGCGTCTACATGGAGGTCGTCGGCGGCGGCTGGGGCGCTTCAGCGGGCGCGGACGGCGCTGATGTGGTGGACGGCTATGTCGGCAATTGCTCCAACGTGCCGGTTGAATCGCTGGAAACCGATTACCCTTTCATGCGGGTCGAGGAATATTCGCTGCGGCGCGGCTCTGCCGGGGCAGGGGAGCGGCGCGGGGGCCTTGGTGCCCGGCGGGTCTATCGCATTCTCGCGGACGATGTGACGTTCAATTCCTATTCCGACCGGTTCAAGGTCGCGCCCTGGGGCCTGTTCGACGGCGAAAGTGGTCAGCATTCGCGGTTCACGGTCGAACGGGATGGCAAACGTCTCAGCCTGCCATCGAAAGGCAATACCGAACTGCTGAAGGGCGACAGGCTGATCATCGAGACCGCCGGTGGCGGCGGCTATGGCGATCCGAAAAAGCGGGATCGTGAGGTGCTGAAACGCGAGATCGCGCAGGGCCTGCTGACCACGGAAGACGCCGCCGAAGTCTACGGTCTGTCATGAGCCAGTTGGTCCGGAAATCACCGTTTCCGGACCAGCCGGACGACATCCTCGGATCAGGAGAGGAATGAACGATGCCCCATTCAGCCAGTGACGAATTTGCCATTGAGGTACGCAACGTAAGCATGGTCTACGGGGCGGGTGCCAGTGCCTTCACCGCGCTCGACGATGTCGAGGTGGCGATCAGGGAGAACGAGTTCTTCACCCTGCTGGGGCCGTCGGGTTGCGGCAAGACCACGCTTTTGCGGCTGATCGCCGGCTTCAGCTATCCGAGCGGGGGCGACATCAGGCTGCACGGTCAGAACATCGCCGCCCTGCCGCCGTTCAAGCGACCCGTCAACACGGTGTTCCAGAACTACGCCCTGTTCCCGCATATGACGGTGAGCGAGAACATCGCCTTCGGCCTCGCCATGTTGAAACGCTCCAGGACGGAGATTCGTGACAGCGTCGACAGGATGCTGAAGCTGGTGCAGCTTGAGGCGTTGAAGGATCGCAAGACCGCTCAGCTTTCAGGCGGCCAGCAGCAGCGTGTGGCGCTGGCCCGCGCGCTGGCCCCGCAGCCCAAGGTGTTGCTGCTGGACGAACCGCTTTCCGCGCTCGATTTCAAGCTGCGCAAGGAAATGCAGATCGAACTGAAGCGCCTGCAGCATGAGACCGGCATCACCTTCATCTTTGTCACCCACGATCAGGAAGAGGCGCTGACCATGGCGGACCGCATTGCGGTCATGTCGGCGGGCCGGATCCTGCAGATCGGTTCCCCGCGCGAGATCTATGACCGCCCGGCAGAGCGTTTTGTGGCGGACTTCATCGGCGAGACCAACTTCATGCAGGCCGATGTGCTGTCCTCGTCCGATGGCATGGCGGAGGTGGCGCTGCCGGGCGGCAAGCGCATTCCCGCGCTTGTGGCCGAAGGCTTCCGGCCCTCGGGGCAGGTCAGCATCGTCGTGCGCCCCGAACATGCGCAGATCGTCGAAGCGGGGCCGGAGGCCCATCTGGCCGGCACGTTGGAGAACACTGTCTATTTCGGAACCGACACGCATTTTCACATCAGGCTCGACGGGGGCAGGCAGTTCATCCTGCGCCGCCAGAACAGCCGCAGCGCGGCTGCCACACCACAAAACGGCACGGTCGTCGGCATCAGGATCGACGATGGCGCGGCACAGATACTGAAGGATTGAGGCATCATGGCAACCGCCGCTGACATCGCCCGACAGGCCGAGACCCGCGAGATCCGGGGCAGGTGGCTTCTGTCCGCACCCGCGCTTGTCATCATCGCGCTGGCCTCCATCGGGCCACTTGCCATCGTGTTCGTCTATTCCTTTCTCGCCCCCGGTTCCTATGGCGACGTGATCTGGGAATTCTCGCCCGACGCCTGGCTTTCCGTCTTTCTCAAGCGTGACATCTTCGACAACACGCTGTCCTTTGCGGATGCACATCTGTCGATCTTCTGGCGGTCGCTGCGGCTGTCGTTCCTGACCACGCTGATCGCCCTGCTGCTTGGCTTTCCGACCGCCTATTTCATCGCCACACGTTCCGCCCGCACACGGGAGATATGGCTGTTCCTGATCACGATTCCCTTCTGGACCAACCTGCTGATCCGGACCTTCGCCATCCAGGAACTGATCCGTAACGAAGGCATCGTGAACAACCTGCTGATCAAG
Organism: Sulfitobacter sp. PR48; assembly: GCF_028807335.1. Taxonomy (NCBI): domain Bacteria; kingdom Pseudomonadati; phylum Pseudomonadota; class Alphaproteobacteria; order Rhodobacterales; family Roseobacteraceae; genus Sulfitobacter; species Sulfitobacter sp. PR48. Next base: position 205,645 of record NZ_JARAMM010000006.1, read on the forward strand.
ATCGGCGTGATCGGTGAGCCCATCCAGATGATGTTCACCGATTTCGCGATTCTGCTGGGCATGGCCTATGTCTATTTCCCGCTGATGGTGCTGCCGCTTTACGCCAGCATGGAAAAGATCGACTTCCGCCTCGTCGAAGCAGGCTATGACCTTTACGCCACCCGCTGGCACGTGCTGCGGCATGTCATCGTGCCGCTGACCAGGCCGGGTATCATCGCCGGATCGATCCTGGTCTTCATCCCCACCCTGGGCGCTTATGTGACGCCGCGCGTGCTGGGCGGCGGGCGCAACCTGATGCTGGGCAACCTGATCGAACTGCAATTCGGGCAGGGGCGGAACTGGCCGCTGGGTGCGGCACTCTCCATGACAATGCTGGCCATCGTCCTGCTGGCGCTGATGGTCTATGTCCGCGTCGCCACCCGCAGTGGAGGGCAGAACCATGGCTGACAAAGGGTCTTTCGACGTCAGGCATCAGTCCGGCTTTCCGATTGTCGCGCTGATCTGCTTCTTCCTGCTCTACCTGCCCATCGGCGCGCTTGTCGTCTATGCATTCAATGCCGGGGCGTCGGTGGCCATCTGGGAAGGTTTCTCGCTGCGCTGGTTCACTATTGCCTGGAACAACGAACAGGTGCTGGACGCCGCATGGCGTTCTCTTCGGATCGCGACCTGCGCGGCCTTTATCGCCACCGCCGCGGCCACCATGGCGGCGCTGGCCACCACCCGCACCCGGCCCTATCGCGGGCTGAACGCCAAATATGCCTTCCTCAACATGCCGCTGATGGTGCCCGAAATCGTGGTCTCCGTCGCGCTGCTGATCTTCTTTTCGCGCATCAAGCTTGCCACCGGCTACACCGGCCTTGGTTATCTGGTCGCCGCCCATGCCGCCTTTTGCATTCCCTTTGCCTATCTTCCGATCCGGGCACGGCTGGAGATGACGGATCTCTCGCTCGAAACGGCGGCGGCGGACCTGTACGCCACGAAGTGGCAGGCGTTCCGCTGGATCACGCTGCCGCTGCTCTGGCCCGGCATCCTCGCGGGACTGATGCTCGCCTTTGTCATCTCGCTGGATGACGTGGTCATTACCGAATTCGTGAAATCGGCCGGTCAGGACACGCTCCCGACGTACATGCTTGGCCAGCTCAGGCGCAACGTGACGCCTGAAATGAATGCGATATCGACGGTCTTCCTGCTGATCTCTGTCGGTATCGTCACCCTCTTCTTCATCGTCAGCAGGAAACGGAACTAACACGACAACAACAACAGGGAACTATAAAATGAACTGGAAATCCGGAACAACCGCAACGGGCCTCGCGCTGATCGCCTTCAGCGGCGCGGCGCAGGCCGAAGGCACCCTCAACATCTTCAACTGGGGCAATTACACCAATCCCGAACTGATCGAGAAATTCGAAGAGCAATATGACGTCAAGGTCACGCTCACGGATTTCGATTCAAACGACACGGCGCTGGCAAAGGTCCGCCAGGGCGGTCACGGGCTGGACATGGTGGTCACCTCCTCCAGCGTCCTGAACATCTGGATCGAAGAAGATCTGCTGCTTGAGACGCGCCCTGACCAGATGGAGAATTTCGAGCATGTGGCGGAGCGCTGGATCGACGTGCCCTTCGATCCGGGCCGACATTACTCTGTCCCATGGCAATGGGGATCGACCGGCGTTTTCGTGAACACATCCGTCTATTCGGGCGATCCGAACACTTCCGCCATCTTCCTCGATCCGCCGCAGGAACTGATCGACAAGGTCACGGTCATCCCAGAGCTGTCCGACGTCATGCATATGGCAGTGTCCTATGCAGGCGGCGAGCCCTGCACCGGCGACCTGGAAGTGCTCAAGAAGGTCCGCGACACCCTGCAGGCCGCCAAGCCGAAGTGGATCTCGATCGAATATGATTCCATCGAGCAGGTCGTCAAAGGCGATGTGTCCGGCGGCACCGGGTGGAGCGGTGCGACCATGCGCGCGCGCCTGCAGAACCCGGATATCGTCTATGGCTATCCGAAGGAGGGCTACCCCCTGTGGATGGACAATGTCGCCGTCCTGAAAGAGGCCCAGAACGTCGAGAACGCCAAGCTGTTCCAGAACTTCATCATGGCGCCCGAGAATGCCGCGCTGATTTCGGCCTTTGCGCGCTATGCCAATGGCATCGAAGGGTCCGCAGCCTTTATGCCCGAAGACATGCAGGATGCGCCGGAAATCGTCATTCCCGAGGAGCATCTCGATGCCGGTTCATTCATGCAGACCTGCCCGGCCGATGTTCAGGCACTTTATACCAAGATCTGGACCGAGCTGCTGAAGTAGGCGGACCGGAACGAGGCGCGTCGTCGGACATGGGCGCGCCCCGACCCTGCCGTATCACGCGGTCGGCATCGTATATCTTACGTTAATTTCCCGGCGATCCCCGTCCGGGCAGGCAAGGCGCGTTCAGCCGACCCGGCAATGCGGGCTGGCTGACGGTTCCTGCCGCAGAATATCGGCCTGTTTCGCAGGCCCACCAGGAGGTTTGAAATGGCAACCCGGAGCAACAGCAGGCTGGCAGACAGCATCCTGTATCCTTTCGCGAACATCGGTCACCTGACCGAGAATCCGCCGGTCGTCGTCGAAAGCGGCGAGGGCGTGTACATCACCGATTCCACCGGCAAACGCTACATCGACGGCCAGGCCGGCTTGTGGAACGTCAATGTCGGCCACGGGCGGGAGGAGATCAAGGAAGCCATCAAGGCCCAGCTCGACCGCATCAGCTATTACACGATCTTTGGCGGCACGACGAACATGCCGTCAGTCGAACTTGCGGAACGTCTGTGCCAGTTGACCAGGCCGGAGGGGATGGTGCGTGCCTTCTTTTCCTCGGGCGGCTCCGAAGCTGTGGAAGCCGCGTTCAAACTGGTGCGCCAGTACTGGCGTCTGCGCGGCGAGGCTGCGAAGACCAAGATCATCTCTCTCAAGCGCGGCTATCACGGTGTCACGCTTGGTGCCCTGTCCGCGAACGGCATCACGTCAAATCGCGAATATTTCGAACCGCTTCTGCCCGGTTTCATACAGGTCGAAACACCTCATCTTTATGGCAACCCCTACACGCAAGATCACGAAGAACTGGGTCGGATCTGTGCCGATATGCTGGAACGCGAGATTCAGTATCAGGGTCCGGGCACCGTCGCCGCCTTCATCGCCGAGCCGGTACAGGGTGCCGGCGGGGTGATCGTGCCGCCCGCCAACTACTGGCCGCGCCTGCGCGAGATCTGCGACAAGTATGACATCCTGCTCATCGCGGACGAGGTTGTCACCGGGTTTGGCCGACTGGGTACGATGATGGGCAGCCGCCACTGGGGCGTCAAACCCGACATCATGACTTTCGCCAAAGGCATCAACAGCGGCTACATTCCCCTGGGCGCCACGATGATGAATGCGAAAGTGGCCGAAGCCTTTGACACGGGGGACACGGCGCAATTCAGCCCGAAGGCCTTTGCGCACGGCAATACATACGCCGGGCATCCGCTGGCCTGTGCCGCGGCGCTGGCCAGCCTCAGGATCGTGGAAGACGAAAACCTGCCCGAGAACGCGGGCCGGGTCGGGGCCTATTTCCTGAAACGCCTGAAAGAGGTTCAAAGCCGCCACGACATGATCGGCGATGTGCGCGGTCAGGGTCTCATGATCGGGGTGGAGCTTGCCAATCCGGAGACGAGGCGGCCCTTTGACATCTCCCGGAAAGTCGGCGGCCGAATTTCGGACCACTGCAGGGAAAAGGGTGTGATCATTCGAAACCTTGCCGACACTTTCATCATCTCGCCGCCCTTTGTTCTTGAGACGGGTCATGTGGATGAGATGGTCGACACCTTCGAAGAGGCTGTGGCCAGCGCGGGCTGAATGCACTTTCATCGCGAAGCGGCACGGGGGGCCGGAGCGTCAGCTCAGCTTACGCGGATCTCCTGCGCCTTGCCGGCGGCAAATGCCGCTTCTTCGGACTTGCCGCTGGATTCCAGGATCGTGCTGTAGTTCTTCCAGGTCCAGCTGGAATGCACTTTTTCGCCCAGGCGTTCCGAAAACAGGGCGCGCGCGACCAGCGCGTCGTTGCTGGCCTTGGCCGCATCCAGCATGATCATGATGAAGACGTCCCGTTGTGCCTTGCTGCCACCCACAAGGTCCAGATCGTAGCGCACGGGTTTGATTGCCGCGACCGCCTCGGCATATTTGCCGTCACGCGACAGTTGCAGCCCTTTGGCCACGGCCAGGCCAACGGTGGCGCAGATCCGTGCCTGTGTTTCATCCAGCTGGGCCCATTCGCGCATGCTCTCGATCATCTGATCCGCCGCCTTGCGGTCCCCGTTGGCGACCAATGCCATGAGATAGTGCAGCGACACAAAGATCAGATCGCGGTCATGCAGGTGCTTGCGCGCCACGTCCGTCAGGGCGCGCCAACGGTCGCCCACATTGACGCCGAACATCTCAAGCCGCCAGAGCAGCGAGGAGCAATTGCAGATGTCGAGGTAGAAATCCGATTCAATATCCGAGGAAATCTGTTCGTCATAGAGTTTCAGGACCTGATCGAATTCGCCCCGTTCCAGATGGAACAGGCACTTGTGCCAGTAGAGATGAAAGCGGAAGTTGTTGACCGTCGACCAGTCGCTTTCGAGCCCGGCAATCCATGCGATGCCTTCTTCCTGGCGCTCGGTCATTTCCATCACATGGGCAATGGAGTGGACGGACCAGGCGTCTTTCGGGTTCCGTTCGACAGCGGCCCGTCCGTAACGTTCCGCCTTTTCGAACTGGCCGGATTCCTCCAGCCCGAAGGCATACATGCCCAGCAGGAAGCCGTAGTTCGGGTGGTCCTTCGGCCAGAGCGGCAGGTGCCGCGCCATGGAGTCGCGCATTTTCCGGCCGTCTCCCGAATAGAAATGCGTGAAATGCGCCAGCCGAAGCGCCAGACCATCCATCGGATGATCCAGAAGAATTTTCTCCCAGATCGAAGTTGTCTTGTCCAGGTCTCCACGGCACCAGGCTGCCAGGGCGGCAGCATGCAGTTTCTCGCGGTCGTTCGCGCCCACCTTTTCGAGATGCGCATCCAGATCTTCCGAGATCGAGACCGCGCGGGCCGAGTGGTTGGAACTGCCCATCAGCTTTGCAAGATAACCTTTGGCACAGCGCGCCATGGGCATATCCGGGTCGCTCTCTGTCAAATCCTTCAGGATGGCGCCCGTCTCCCGGCGGAACCCCATGTAGGACGTGGTGAACCTGGAAATCGTCTCCACGCTGTCGGGAGCGCTCGCCGTGAATGCGAGGCCGTAGGGGTCAGAGTATTGTTTCATCGACATTCTGTTGTCCTCCCCGCGTCAGAATTTGTTCTGCGCATAGCCACTGCGGCTTTGCGGAGTCTTGATCCCCAGCACAGCACCTGCCACCTGTGTCTTGAGGATCTGCGCCGTACCGCCGCCGATGGTGAACATGCGCACGTCCCGGTACATTCTTTCAAGCGGTTCCTGATCACCGTATCCGCGTGCGCCGAACATCTGCAACGCATCGCTCACGACCTTGATCGCGTTTTCGGATGCAAATGCCTTCGCACGGGCGGCCATCATCATGTCGGGAAAGCGGTTGCCGTCCCATTCCGCCGATTGCGCCGCTTCGAACAACATCAGACGGGAAGCGTGAACCTGCGCATCCATATCGGCAATCATCCATTGCAGACCCTGGAATTCGGCCAGTGGGCGGCCAAACTGCTTGCGCTCGCCCAGATAGCGTTTTGCATGGTCCAGCGCGCCAGCCGCGACGCCCATCGCGATGGTGCCGGCGCCCACGCGCTGGCTGTTGTAGGCGGTCATGAGGTCGGCAAATCCCCGGCCAAACCCGGAAGGCGTGCTGAGCCGCATCTCCTCGGAAACCTCAAGATCAGAGAACCGCAATTCGGCTTCGGGCATCCCGCAAAGCCCCATGGTGCGTTCGCGGCGGGTAACCTCGAAACCCTTTGGGTCGATACTCTGCTCCGGGTCCACATGGACCAGGAATCCGCCGATCCCCAGCTCCGCGCCTCCTTCGTCGAAGCATCGGGCAAAGATCAGATGGAGTTTTGAGACACCGCCGCCGGTGATCCAGTGCTTGCAGCCGTTCAGGACCCAGCGGTCCCCCTTCCTGTCGGCGCGGGTCTGCATCTCGCTTGCGGCGCTTCCGGCATCCGGCTCCGTGATGCAGATCGCCGGCTTGTCCCCGGCCAGCACGATCGGCGCGCAGAACTCGCGCTGCTGGTCGGTGCCATAGGCCATGACGGCGCTGATGCCGCCCATGTTGGCTTCCACAAGGATGCGGGCGGTCAGCGTGCAGCTGCGCGCGGCTTCCTCGACCACCTGCGCAACCTGTAGAAAGCTGGCCCCGCCGCCGCCGAACCGCTGGGGGATGGACATCCCCATCAGCCCCGCCTTGGCCAGATCCCTGACCACGGGCCAGCAGTAGCTGCGGGTCTGATCCCATTCGGCAGCGCGGCTGGCAATATCCTTTGACAGGGCCTGCATTTTGCTCAGCCAGGGATTATCCGGCAGCCTGTAGGTGCTGAATGCGGTGTGAGTGTTCATCTGGTCCTCAAATCTTGCTGGGTTGCGCATCCGCCCAGAACGCCAGGGGCGTATCCGTGCCGAGTTTCGGCGGGGCGAACCTGTAGGTGACGGGGGTTCTGGACATTCGGATCGGATTGCCGATCAGGCTGACCGAACCGGACTGGGCGTATTCCTGCGCCATTTCGATCTTCATGCCGCGGGCACGGGCCTGGTCGCTTTCAAGCGCTTCCCCGACCGTGTTGATCGGCCCACCGGGGATTCCCTTTTCTTCCATCCCCTTCAGCAGGTCGTCACGGGTGATATCCAGCAGTGTCTTGGCAATCAGCGAGACGATTTCATGGCGGTTTTCGATCCGCAGGGGGTTGGTGACGAAACGCGGATCTTCGGCCAGGTCCGGCCGCCCGATCAACCCGCAAAACCGCTTGTACTGCTCATCATTCCCGACAGCGACAATCACATGGCCGTCGCGGACCTCGAAAACCTGATAGGGTACGATGTTCGGATGCTGGTTGCCCGCGCGTGTGGGCGAGGTGCCGGAGGTGAGGTAATTGGTGCCCTGGTTGGCCAGCATTGCCATTTGCACATCCGCCAGAGCCAGATCAATCAATTGTCCCTCGCCGGTCGCATCGCGGTGGCGCAGCGCCGCCAGGATCGCAACGGAGGCGTGCAGGCCGGTGCAGAGGTCGGTGATGCCGACCCCGACCTTCATCGGCTCACCGCCAGCCTCGCCGGTGATGCTCATCAACCCGCCAAACCCCTGCGCCAGCAGATCGTATCCCGGCCGATGGGCATTTGGCCCGGTCTGCCCGAAGCCCGTGATCGAACACCACACCAGACGCGGCAGGCGTTCTGCCAGCTGGGAATAATCCAGCCCGTATTTCTTCAGCGCCCCGGTCTTGAAGTTCTCGACAACGACATCGGCGGTTTCCATCAGCGCAAGGAGCCGCGCCAGATCCTCCGGGTCGTTGAAATCTATTTCGACGGACCGCTTGTTGCGGTTGGCGGCAAGATAATAGGCGCTTTCCGTCGCGCGGCCTTCCTTCGGGGTGACAAAGGGAGGTCCCCAGGTGCGGGTATCGTCACCAACACCCTTGCGTTCGATCTTGATGATATCCGCGCCAAGATCGCCAAGCATCTGGGTACAGGAAGGTCCGGCGAGAATTCGGCTGAGATCCAGAATCCGGAGATTGCCCAGGGATGCGTTGCTCATCAGGTTTTTCCTTTGACCATCTTTCGCTGATCATAGGGCCGTTAGATATTCATACGTTAGGTTGAAATTCTTTAATCTAATGTTGAAAAAACTTTCATTGTAGCTGGCAAGCACCAGAGCCCGGATCAAGATGCGCAGCATCGCCCTGTGTGGTGAGGTTACACCAGTGGTGTGTTGGTTTCCGTACCGCCATCTGCGTCCGCCGATTGCCCTTCAATCAGTGACAGCAGCACCTCATGTATCCGTTGGACAAGCTGTTTGCGCGGAGAGTTCCTTCGGCTCGCCAGAACGACTTCGCGGTTCAGCTCCCCGCCCTCCAGATCAATGGCCCTTATCCCGCGCGGAGGCGGTGCAAGCGCCCGCTTGGGCAGGATCGAAATGCCCAGATTGTGACGGACCAGCGCTTCGACACCTTCAAAGGAGTTCACATCCATTTTGGACAGGACATTGATCCTGTTCCTTTGCAGGTAAGCCTCCGCGCGACGGGACAGGGCGGTGCTGCGGGTGAACCATATGAAAGGCCGGGTGCGCAGGATCGTATGGTAATCGTCCGATGTCTCCAGATCCGACACCCACAGCTGAAACGGTTCGCTGCAGACCGGCAAGGTGGCAAGGTTTGGATAAGATGCGCCCGGATCGGTCACCAGCGCCACATGGATCGACCCGTCCAGAACCATGTTGATCAGGTCATGGGACAGCCCGGCGATCAATTCGATCTCAAGGTCCGCGTGTTCGACGCTGAGCCTGGCGAGTGTCGGCGCCACCAGCGTCTGGATGGTGGAGGGGGCAGCACCCACAGAGACCCTGCCGAAAAACCGGTTGGTGTCCGCCAGCGCCTGAATGTCGCTCACGACATCCTCCATCCGGCGCGCTTGTTCGACAAGGGCCAGCCCTTGCGGGGTCAGGATGGGCGGGCGCTTGGACCGATCAAGTATGGCGAACTGGAGTTCGTCTTCCAGCGCCTTGATCTGCAGGCTCACCGCCGAATGGCTGAGGTTGAGTTTTTTGGCGGCGGCGTTCAACGACGGGCTTTGCGCCAGTTCGACGACGGTCCGGAGGAAGCGCAGGTTCATGATCTCACGTTGCCGGTTTCATTGACGATACAGGTTCCGAATTCCGGCAGGTAACCGGAGAATTTGATTGCACCACCCGCCTTCATCCGGCGCTCAATGCATGAGAGACCGAGACGACGGGCTGCAACACTTTGGCGACAAATGCCTCCTCATCGTTGCCTGCCAGGGGGACATGCGCCGAAATCCCGGCGATGGCGGTTTTACCCCGCATCGCCGGGCAGGCGATGGTCATCAGCCCCGGGGAGGTCTCCCGTTTGACAAGGGCATAGCCCCGCACGCGGCAGAGGTCGATTTCGGCCAGGATCTTCTCGGGATCGGTCAGAGAGAAGGGGGTGAGGGCCGGTATGGTAACCTGCGCGAGGTAGCGTTCCACGACCTGCCGGGGCTGCTGCGACAGGACACAGCGGCCAGCGGCGGACAGGCACAGCGGGATCTTTTTCCCCGGCAGCGTGTTTTCGAAATCGCCCGCATAGGCCGCGAGGCGGTGGACATAGATCATCGAATCCTGAAGCGGGATCGACATCGAAATGCTGACGCCCAGGGTTTCCCTGAGGTGCACGAGATGCGGCCAGGCGCGTTCGGCGAACTGGTTGCGGGAAAGGTAGCTGAACAGCAGGTCGACGGTCTTGACCGTCAGACCGTAGCGTTTGGAACTCGGCTCCTTTTCAACGTAACCGGCTTCGACAAGGGTTGCCGTCAAGCGTTGAAGCGTGGGGACGGTCAGGTCGGTCTTGCGCGACAGTTCGGTCAGCGACATCGCACCGTAGTGCGCCGACAGGGCCTCCAGCACCCGGAACCCGCGCGCCACCGAGGTCAGAAACCTCGGGTCCTGCTTTTCGCCGTCCCGCTGCGCGTTGTCCAGAGCTTCGACCATTCTCATGACAGGTTGCATGCCCCGATTGAACATGTGGCCTGCACAACCGCCTCGCCCAACCTGTGCCTATCTTCGGGATCCTGGAACCTGGCCACGGGGCCGCTCAGAATGACCGCGCCGTACACCTGGCCATTTGTTCCGACAACAGCCGAACTGACAGAGGCGACGCCGGGCAGAACCTCCTCGCGCTGGTAAGCGTAGCCGTCAGCCTTCGCTTTCTGAATGGCCTCGGAGATAGAGGGCAGATCGACAAGCGTCTGGGATGTGATCTTCTTCAACCGTGATGCCGTGATAATGCGCTCCCGTTCCTCTGCGGGCAGGGCCGCCAGAATCGCCCGGCCGGAACTGGCATTGACTGCAGGCCAGCGTTTTCCCAGCGGCGAGAGGGTCAGCCGCTCTTCCTGCGACGGGATACGGGACAGGTAGATGATATCGGTCCCTTCCAGCACGGAAAGGTGCGCCCGCATGCCGACTTTTTCGGAGAGGTCCAGCAGGAAGGGTGTCGCGGCCTCCAGCAACCGGTTGTTCTGCAGAAACCCATAAGCCGGACCCAGGCAGGATCGCCCCGGCACATAGCGGGCACCGTCGTCGTAGCGTTCCAGATACCCCAGCTTTTCAAGCGTATAGACGCTGCGTTGGGCGGAGCTTTTGGTTTGCCGGGTCAGATCGGCCATATCCTGAACCGTGAGCGCGCCATTGTCGTTCTGAAAGGTCTCAAGCACCTGCATCGCCTTGAGAAGCGCGTTCGACCCCATCGCCAGGTTCCCCATTCTCTTCGGAAAGTTGAGGGGCATTAAAGCCGAACGGGCATCCCAGGTCAAAAATTATTATTGACCGCACAGTTTTGAGGATACTAGTTTGATATACAAAATACAAAATCGCTATCCGATAAAAGCTGGGAAATTGTGAAACACTTGCTGAAGACGGCTCATGTGGCCCTGACCGGGTTCGCGCCGGTTCCGTGGTTCTGCCCGATCCCGACTTTCGTGACAGCAGTCGATTGCCAGCCAGAGATATCGTCGCGCGTCATTCCCCGCCCGGGCGTGAGCCGCCGCGCTTCGGCAGACGAAATGCGGCGGGCGGACACAGGGCGTAAGATTGCCCTGAAGGTGGCAACAACAGACACATTCAAACTTGGAGCACGGCCTTGAAGATCGTATCGGCAGAAATCTACAGCGCAACCATCCGTCTTTCGGAGCGTCACAACACCAAGACCGGCTGGCGGCCGATCATCCTGAAACTGACGACCGACGTGGGGCTGACCGGCATCGGCGAGGTAGGTCTTGCCTATGGGGCCGCGCATCATGGCGGGGTCGGTGCCCTGCGCGATTTCGTCGAAGGCTTCGTCATCGGGATGGACCCGTTTGAACGCGAAAAGATCTTTGACACCCTGACCCGGCAGACCTTCTGGGGCGGTGCCTGCGGCCCGATCGTCAATGGCGCAATGAGCGCCATCGACATCGCCTGCTGGGACATCATCGGCAAGGCGCTGGACATGCCGGTCTGGAAACTGCTGGGCGGCAAGGTCAACGACAACCTGCGCACCTATGCCAGCCAGACCCAGTTCGGCTGGAATGACGGGATGGACCCCTGCGGCTCGGTCGAGGAATATGCCGCAGCGGCAATGCGCGCGGTCGATGAAGGCTATGATGCCATCAAGGTCGATCCGGTGATGATCGACACGGAAAAGAAAATCCAGCCGCCGCTTACCCTGAAAGGCGCGCTGACACGAGAGATCGTGGACCGCACGGTCGACCGGATGACTGCCATCCGCGAAGCCATCGGCCCGGATATCGACATTATCCTTGAACTGCATTCGCTGACCTCCATCACCGGCGGCCAGCGGCTGGTGGAGGCGCTGGAGCATCTTGATCTCTTCATGGTCGAAGAGGCCGTGAACTATAACAGCGCCCTCCCGGCACGGGTACTCAAACAACGCATGCCCTCGACCCGCATGACCGGGGGCGAACGCATTTTCACCCGCTGGCAGTTCCGGGAATATCTGGAGGATGGTGCCTTCGACATGGTGCAGCCGGATTTCTGCCTTGTCGGGGGCATCACCGAAGGCAAGAAAGTCTGCGACATGGCGCATATCTATGAGGTGACGGTGCAGGGGCATGTTTGCGGCACGCCGATCTCCACCGCCGCTGCCCTGCATGTGGAGGCCTCTATCCCGAATTTCGAGATCCACGAGCATCACATCTATTCGACGCTGGATGGCAACCGGAACATCTGTCTGCAGGATCTTCAGCCGGTAAAGGGACACTTTGCCGTACCGGACGGGCCGGGGCTCGGCGTGGAACTGAACGAAGACTTCATGCGCAAGCATTCAAACGTTATTACTCTGTCCTGAAAAGAACCCGCGGGCCACGCCGCGGTCCCGGCCCGCGAACCCCGACAAAGGAAATCCCGATGGCACAACGGATCCCGCATTGCACTCACTGGGGTGCATTCACCTGCCTGGTCGAAAACGGCCGCCTTGTCGGCACGGAGCCGTTCAAGGGCGATCCGGACCCGTCCCCGATCATTCCTTCGGTGACGGAATGGACCAAGACGGACCGTCGCATCCTGCAACCGATGGTGCGCGAGGGCTGGCAACCCGGCGGGGCTGCGGGCAATCGCGCCCGCAACGGGAATGACAGGTTCATACCAGTAAGCTGGGAGGAGGCGCTTTCGCTGGTGGCCGGGGAAATAGGGCGCGTCAGCCAGGATCACGGAAACGCCTCGATCTTTGCCGGCTCCTACGGCTGGACAAGCTGCGGGCGGTTCCACCATGCGGCGACCCTGCTCAAGCGGATGCTGAACCTCGTGGGCGGCTATACCGGCCATGTCGATACCTATTCGATTGCCGCAGGTCCGGTGATCCTGCGGCATGTTCTGGGCAGCGCCGACGCCTGCTCTGGCCGGGCGACAACCATGGATACGCTGCCCGGCAACACAGAGACTCTGGTGGTGTTCGGCGCTCTCACCCCCCGCACAGCCCAATCCGAAGCCGGGGGTCTGGCCACGCATCTGCTGCCCGAGATGCTGAGAAAGCTGCGCGATGCCGGGGTCAGGATCGTCCACGTCTCGCCTTGCAAGGACGATCTGCCGGACTGGATGGAGGCCGATTGGTGGCCGATTAGACCAAACACCGATGCGGCCCTGATGCTGGGGCTGGCGGGTGAAATCCTGCGCGATGGCCGCCACGATCAGGACTTTCTGGATCGCCATACCAGCGGGGCCGGGCAGTTTCTCGATTACCTTTCGGGAAAGACGGATGGTGTCGAGAAGAACGCGGAATGGGCCGAAGCGATCACCGGCATTCCCGCCGCGCACATTCGGGACCTGTCCAGGAGCCTGACCGCCACCCGCAGTTTCCTGACGCTGAGCTGGGCCTTGCAGCGGGCGCATCATGGCGAGCATGTCTATTGGTCGGCGCTGGGGCTTGCCGCGCTGATCGGGCAGATCGGGCTGAAGGGCGGCGGCGTCGCCTATGGCTTCGGGTCGCTCAACGGGGTTGGCGGCCCGTTCGGGGAAGGAGTCTCACCCGGTATGTCACAGGGGCCGAAGCCCATCGACAGTTTCATTCCGGTGGCCCGCATCAGCGACCTGCTGTTGTCACCGGGGGCGCCCTTCACCTATCAGGGTGAGACCCACAGCTATCCGGACATCCGGCTGGTCTATTGGGCGGGGGGCAACCCCTATCACCATCATCAGGACCTCAACCGCCTGCAAGAGGCCTGGCAGCGCCCCGAAACCATCATCGTGCAGGATCCAATGATGACGGCGACGGCGCGCCGTGCCGATATCATATTGCCAGCCACCACGTCGCTTGAGCGCAACGATATCGCCGGGTCACGGCGCTCTGAACATTATGTCGCAATGCACAAGGTGATCGAGCCGATGGGCGAGGCCCGTTCCGACTACGAGATATTCAGCGCCCTCGCGCGCCATCTGGGGGTCGAGGCGGGTTTTACCGAAGGGCGGGACGAAATGGGCTGGATCCGCCATCTCTACCAGCAAAGCGCGGATTACATCCGCACCGCCACCGATACCCGGCTGCCAGATTTCGATGACTTCTGGGAACAGGGCTGGGTGCAGGTGCCGATGACAAGGGACAACACCTATCTGTCCGCGTTCAGGGACGACCCGGCGGCGAACCCCCTGCGAACGGAAAGCGGGAAGATCGTGCTTGGCAGCAAAAAGCTGGCCGAGCTGGACCTGCCCGGATTTCCCAGCCATCCCGCCTGGCAGGAGCCTGCGGAATGGCTGGGAATGGCACAGGCAGATGATATGCTTCACCTCATCTCCAGCCAACCGCCGGGCCGCCTGCACAGCCAGCTTGAAACCGGCCCATCCAGCCTTGAGCAGAAGCGCAAGGGCCGCGAACAGGTGCGCATGCATCCGGCAGACGCCCGGGCGCGTCAGATCGGGGAGGGGGATACCGTGCGGCTGTGGAACGCGCGCGGCCAATGCATCGCAACGGCCCATCTGACCGAGACCCTGCGTCAGGGCGTTCTGGTGCTGCCGGTCGGGGCCTGGCTGACGCGGGATCCGGAGAGCGGGCTCGACCTGTCGGGCAATCCCAATGTCCTGACCCTCGACATTCCGACCTCGGCCTTCGGGCAGGGGCCATCGGCGCAAACCTGCATGGTCAATGTGGAGGTCGTGGCGGCGAACACCCGCGACAGCTCCGAGGTCTACCAGCAAGAGATCGACGCGCTGGTCCGCCAGGGCAGCGGATGATTTCCCCGCAGGCCCGGAAGGTTGAACGCGCAATGACCGAAATCACTCTCCCAAAGGACAATACATGACAGACAAACCCATCAGCCGCTATCCGACACCGGCGCTTGAGGACATGCCCGAGGACATACGCGAAACGATCCTTGGCGTGCAGGAGAAAGCAGGCTTCATCCCCAACGTGTTCCTGACCCTCGCACACCGCCCGGAAGAGTTTCGCGCCTTCATGGCCTACCATGACACGTTGATGGAAAAGGACAGCGGGTTGACCAAGGCGGACCGCGAGATGATCATCGTCGCCACCTCCAACGACAATGGCTGTCAGTATTGCGTGGTTGCCCATGGCGCGATCCTGCGCATCCGGGCAAAGGATCCGCTGATTGCCGATCAGGTGGCCATCAACTACCGCAAGGCCGACATCACGCCGCGCCAGATGGCGATGCTGGATTTTGCCATGAAGGTCTCGAACAATGCCCAGGCGATCTGCACGCAGGATTTCGAAGATCTGCGCGCGCATGGTTTCACCGATGAGGATATCTGGGACATCGCCGGTGTGACCTCCTTCTTCGGCCTGTCGAACCGGATGGCGAATTTCACGTCGATGCGGCCGAACGCGGAATTCTACACCATGGGAAGATAGACGCCCCGGCGGCGGGGCGCCTGTGTGTTTTCACAGGTCCTCGCCTTTTCGTATCGCAGCTTCGATTTCCCTGATCTCTTCTGCGCCCAGCCCGTAGTCGCGGGCAGCGGTCTCGGCAGAGATATAGCCACGCGCAAGATCGCGCCGGACCAGAGCCTTGTCGCGGCTCTTGGGGTCGCCGTAGCCGGCCCCACCGGGGAAGGCCATGACGACCTTCCGTCCATGGGGAACAAACTGCTTGCCCTTCACGCGCATTTCCGTGCCATCGTCCAGCGCGATGGTGGTGGGCGCGCCATCAAGGCCGCCGCGACTGCCCCGTGCCGGATGCTGGCCCCGGTCGAACATGGCCTGAATGTCGAATTCATGCCCTTCCATCGCGCCCACTTCCATGAACTGACCCAGCCCGCCGCGCGTCCGGCCCGCGCCGCCGCTGTCGGGGCGCAACTCCTTGCGCCAGATGATGACCGGGCCTGCGTGCTCTGTCGCCTCGATCGGCATGGTCATCACACCGGAGGGGAAGGCGGTTGCGTTCAGCCCGTCGAACTCGGGCCGCGCCCCTGAACCGCCGGAGTTGAAGGTCAGCACCTCGGACCGCCGCGCATCGGCGGGCGCGGGCCCATCGGACCGGGGCCGGAGCGAGACCTGAAAGTTGCACAGACAGCCCGCGCCCTCCGCCGGGACAAGGCCGGGCACGATCTTGTCAAAGGCGTTGAACACCGTGTCCGGTACGAAGTGGCCCACGATATGCCGCAGCGCGACAGGCGCGGGATGCACCGCGTTGACGATGGTGTTCTCTGGCGCTTCGATCTCGAAGGGGGCCAGGGAGGCGTGGTTGTTCGGAATCTCCGGCGCAATCGCCACCTTCAGCGCATAGCAGGCATAGGCCTTGGTATAGACCAGCGGGCAGTTGATGCCCTTCTTGTCCAGCCCGCTTGTCCCGGTGAAATCAGACACGATCCGGTCTTCATGCACCGTGACCTTTACCTTCAGCGTGATCGGCACATCGAATCCGTCAACGGTCATCTCACCCTCCGCCGAGGTGCGGGGCAGGGCGGCAATGCGCTCCAGCGTCGCGCGGCGGGAGTTGTCGAGGATGAAGGTCGCGATCCCCTCCAGATCGGCCAGATCGAATTCCGTCATCATCTCGATCAGCCGGCGATGGCCGATCCCGTTGCAGGTCGCCAGCGCGTACATGTCGCCGATCAGCTGGTCGGGTTCGCGCACGTTGCCACGCACAATCCGGATCAGGGTTTCGTCCACCTCACCGCGTTCGGCGAACTTCATGATCGGCAGATAGAGACCCTCCTCATAGACACTGGCCGCATCTGCACCAAAACCGCGACCGCCGATGTCGACGATATGGGCGGTACAGGCAAAGAAGCCGACGAGGACACCCTTGTGAAAGGAGGGCGTGACCATGGTGATGTCGTGCAGGTGGCCGGTGCCTTCCCAGGGATCGTTGGTGAGGTAGACGTCGCCCTCAAACATGTTCTGGCGGCCGATCCGCCGGATGAAATGCGCAACCGCGTCTGCCATGGCATTGACGTGCCCCGGCGTCCCCGTCACCGCCTGCGCCAGCATCCGGCCATGGGTGTCATAGACGCCCGCCGACAAATCGCCCGCCTCGCGGACGCTGGTGGAAAAGGCCGTGCGGACAAGCGCCTGTGCCTGTTCCTCGACCACCGAGATCAGACGGTTCCACATCACCTGGAACGAGACATTGGAATGTTTGGTTGCCATCGTTCAGGCTCCTTTCAGGACAATGTCGATACAGCCGTCGGGCCGTTGAATGGCAGCGCGGCTGTCGGGAATGATGATCGTGGTTTCGTCTTCGGTCAGCGCGGCGGGGCCCTGCACGGTATGGCCGGATTTCAGATTGCTCCGCTCCACCACCTGCGCCGAGGCAAATGCCCCAAGGCCCGCGTCAAAAAGCTGCCTTGTGCCGCTGGCTTCCGCAACAGCGCGGCTTTCGGTAGCCTCCACGGGTGCCACCTTTTCCGGCGGCGTCGTGGCGTTGACCGACCAGACCGTGATCTCGATATCCATGCCGGACACCGTGCGCCCGAAGAGTTTGGCATATTCCTCTTCGAACCGCGCGAGGAATGTGGCGGCGTCGGGGTTCATCGCCTGGGCTTCGGTCAGGCCGATGGGAATCTCCCAGCCCTGTCCGGCGTACCGCATGTAGACCTTGAACTCCGCCAGGATCGGGCTGACCTCATCGCAGGTCCGCACGAAACCGGTGGCCTCGTCCCGCAGCTCGGTCAGCAGATCACGGATCAGGCTCTCGTCAAAGTCGCTCAGCCGCATGTAGACGGAGCGGTTGGCCTCAAAGCTGAAAGGCGCGCGCAGAAAGCCGATGGCCGAACCGACACCGGCACCGGGCGGCACGATCAGACGGTTCACACCCAGTTTCTCACAGAGCCGCCCGGCGTGCAGGGGGGCGGCGCCGCCGAAGGCGATCATCGTGTATTCGGACAGGTCTTCGCCATTCTCCACCGCATGGACCCTTGCGGCATTGGCCATGTTCTCATCCACCATTTCGGCGACGCCAAAGGCAGCCTCCACCGCTTCCATATCCAGCTTGCTGCCGATGTGGGCATTCAGGGCATCATGCGAATTCGCGGTATCCAGCCTGATCGTCCCGCCCGCGAAATTGTCGGGGTCGAGCTTGCCCAGAACCAGATCGGCATCGGTCACCGCGGGGCGTTCACCGCCGCGCCCATAGCAGGCAGGGCCGGGTTCGGACCCGGCGCTTTCCGGCCCGACGCGGATCTGGCGCATCGTATCCACATGCGCCAGCGATCCGCCGCCCGCGCCGATCTCGACCATGTCGATCACCGGGATCGAAATCGGCATGCCCGAGCCCTTCTTGAACCGGTAAGTCCGCGCAACCTCGAACACCCGGCTGGTCTTGGGTGTCTGGTGCTTGATGAGACAGATTTTGGCGGTGGTGCCCCCCATGTCAAAACTCAGCACCTTGTCCAGCCCGTAGCGCGCCGCGATATGCGCGGCAAAGACAGCACCCCCGGCGGGGCCGCTTTCAACCAAACGCACAGGGAACTCGGCCGCGTTCTGAATGGAAATGATGCCACCCCCCGAATGCATCAGGAAAATGCGGCAATCGACACCCTCGTCGCGCAGACGGTTTTCGAGCCGACCGAGATAGGAGGCCATCAACGGTTTGATGAAGGCGTTAGCGACCACCGTGTTGAAGCGTTCGTATTCGCGCATCTGGGGCGAAACTTCGGAAGAAATCGACACCGCCACATCGGGAAGACGCTCTGCCAGCACATCGCGGATCAGGCGTTCGTGATCGGGGTTGAGATAGGAATGGATCAAACCGACCGCGACGCTTTCGACGTTTGCTTCCGCAATCTGGTCGGCAACGGCCTCAACCGCCGCACGGTCAAGCGGGATCATGACCTCGCCGCGCGCATTGACTCGCTCAGACACCGTGAAACGCATCTGACGCGGCAGCAATGGTTCGGGAAGTGTCAGGTTCAGGTCATATTGCTCAAATCTGCTTTCCGTCCGCATTTCGATCACATCGCGGAACCCTTCCGTCGTGATCAGCGCCGTCTTTGCACCGCGCCGTTCAATCAGCGCATTGGTCGCCAGGGTCGTGCCATGGATGATCTGCCCGATATCGCCCGGTGCAATCCCCGCCTTGGCGCAGACCTGGTGCATGCCGTCGATGATCGCATTCTCAGGGGCCGCATATGTGGTCAGCACCTTGGTAGAGTAGGGCACGCCGCCTATTTCCAACACGACATCGGTAAAGGTTCCGCCAATGTCGACGCCAAGACGATTTGTTGCTGACTTCATTCTATCTCTCTTTCACGATCGGGCAAAAAGATGATCTCTGATCCGGCGCAGCTGCGTGTCATTTCGGGCGCTGCGGCGGGGGTGAACTTGCCCCGAGGTTGCACAGACCTCAGATCAAGACAAATTGTTATATCTTCTAAGGGTGATAAATTTTCTTGATCTATTCATCCCAGGCATCTGCAGTCTCAATCGCATATCCGGCGGCCACCGAAACAAACCTCGGCACGCGGCTGTCATCGAAGCGTGCGTGAAACTCAAGCGCGGTTGGCAGCCAGTCCGTCGCGACTTCGACCAGGTTTCCCGCCTTCAGCTGGTCGCGGACCAATGCGGCGGGCAAGAGGGCAAAGCCCACGCCGTCAATCGCCATCTGGACGCAAGAGGCGAGGCTGCTGGAATAGACGATCTGATCCGTCGCCAGGTTTCCAGCCTCGGCAAATTTTGCCAGTTCCCGCGTGGCCAGCGTGTGCCTGCCGTGGGTAAGAACAGGAGATTTCAGCAAAGCCGTCATCGGCCTGTGCCCGGCGTTGTCTCCGGCCAGTTCCGGCGCTGCAATCCAGGCGTAGCGGTAGGTCCGCAGCGGCAGCGCGCTGCCGATATCGTAGTCGAAGGGCCCGATCTGCAAAGCCAGGTCGATCTGACCCGTTGCAAGCTGCTTTTCGATCTCGGAGGAGAGGCCGACCTCCAGTTCGACCCCGACCGAGGGATAGACCTCTCTGAACCGGCGCAGAAAGGCATGCAGCCAGGTACAGGCGATCAGCTCCGTAACCCCAAGCCGCAGCCGGTCCTCCACAAGATCCCGCCGCTCGGCCGCTTCGAGAAAGGCTTCGGCATTCCATAGCACCTGTCGTGCAGAAACCAGCAGTGCCTTGCCTTTTTCGGTCAGCCTGACGGAACCCGCGTCGCGATGCATGAGGATGACACCAAGATTTTCCTCCAGTGAGGAAATCCGGCTGGAGATATTCGGCTGTGTCGTGCCGAGAATGGCTGCAGCCTTGCGAAAGGACCCCATGTCAACGACGCCGACAAAGGCTTCCAATTGCTTCAGGGTGATGCGGCTTTTTATCATTTGCCCAGATTCGATCACCTTTCTGGATCATTCGTCAAGGTCGAACAGATGCGCTTTTGGTGGCAAACGCCGAGAGGCCAAAGGCGCGCGCAGCAGGCAACGGAATATATTACATAACTATGCTTATCGGGAATAGATCACATCTTGTTTCGATGTGAGCCTGCCGCATTTTTCAGCCCGGCGGTTTTTCATGCCACCGGGCTGAAAAATCTTGATCCCGCCGGCGCTACGCGGCTTTCCTGCCGCGGGTCAGGCGCGCGATGATCACAAAGAAGAACGGCACGAAAAGCACACCGAATATCGTTGCCGCGATGGTCCCCGCCAGAACCCCGCTGCCGATCGCCGTGCGCCCGCCAGATCCGGCGCCGCTGCTCAGCACCAGCGGCAAGACCCCCAGTGAGAAGGCCATCGATGTCATGATGATCGGTCTGAACCGCTGCCTTGCCGCATCCAGCGCGGCTTCGATGATGCTCTCGCCTTCCTGGCGCAGGTCGCGGGCGAATTCCACGATCAGAATGGCATTCTTGCCGGTCAGGCCGATCACTGTCAGCAGGCCGACCTGAAAGAACACGCCGTTTTCGAAACCGCCCAGCCAGGCACCAGTCAGCGCCCCCAGAACCCCGATTGGCATGGCCAGCATCACGGCAAACGGAATAGACCAACTTTCGTAAAGTGCCGCCAGCGCAAGGAAGATCGCCGCCAGCGAAAGCGCATAGAGCAACGGTGCCTGATTTCCGGATTCCTGTTCTTCAAGCGACAGGCCCGTGGGCGCGATGGCAAAGCCGGGAGGAAGCTGGCTTGCCAGCCGCTCCAGCTCTGCCAGCCCTTCCCCGGTGCTGGCGCCAGCTGCGGGCGATCCCTGCATCTGCATCGCCGGGACCCCGTTGTAGCGGCTTACACCCTGCGGGCCGAAGCTCCAGCTTGCATCGGTGAAATTCGCGAAAGGAACCAGACCACCGCTGGAATTGCGCACGCGCCATTTCTTCAGGTCCGATGGCAGCGCCCGCGCGTCGGCTTCGCCCTGCACATAGACCCGTTTGATGCGGCCTTCGTCGATGAAATCGTTCACATAGCGTCCCGCCCAGGCGATGGTCAGCAGGTTCCCGACGTCACTTGCCGTCACACCCATTGCCCCGGCACGCCGCCAGTCGATGTCCAGATTGAACTGTGCCGCATCTTCCAGCCCGCTTGGGCGCAGCGAGGCGATCAGCGGGCTTTGAGCGGCCATGCCCAGCAATTGGTTGCGCGCATCCAGAAGCTGCTCATGGGTCTGTCCGCCCCGCGCCTGCAGGTAGAAATCGAAACCAGACACGTTCCCCAATTCGATCACCGAAGGCGGCACGACGGGAAATACCATCGCATCCCTGATCTGGCTGAACGCGCCAAATGCGCGCCCTGCAAGGGCCTGCGCGCTGAGGTTCGGCGTGGTGCGTTCGTCCCAGTCCTTGAGCCGGACAAAAACAAGGCCCATGTTCTGCCCCTGCCCGCCAAAGCTGAAGCCAACAACGCCAAAGACCGATTCAACCATCTCGGTTTCCTGCGTGAGATAGTAATCCTCGACCTGTTTGATCACGTCGAGCGTGCGGTCTGCCGTTGCCCCGGTGGGCGCCTGTACAAGCGTAAAGAGAATGCCCTGATCCTCATCCGGCAAAAAGCCCTGTGGCGTCCGCAGGAACAGAGCGCCCATCGCCGCAATGATCGCCAGATAGAATATCCCGCTGAGGAACGGATGCCGGACGATGCCCCCGACAAGCCCGGTATATCCGCCGCGCAAACGGTCAAAGCCGCTGTTGAACCATTTGAACGGACCCCGCTTTTTACCGTGGCCATTGGATTTGAGCAGCGTCGCGCAGAGCGCAGGCGTCAGCGTGAGTGCCACAACGACAGAGAGCGACATGGCCGAAATGATCGTCACCGCAAACTGTTTGTAGATCACACCGGTTGAGCCGGGAAAGAAGGCCACGGGGACAAAAACCGCTGACAATACCACCGCGATGCCCACCAGCGCGCCGGTAATCTGATCCATCGACTTGCGGGTCGCCTCGACCGGGCTCAGACCCTCCTGCTCCATGATCCGCTCGACGTTCTCGACCACGACAATCGCGTCATCCACCAGCAAACCGATGGCCAGCACCATGGCGAGCATGGTCAATGTGTTGATCGAGAAACCCAGCACCGCCATCACGCCGAAAGTGCCCAGCAGCACCACCGGGACGGCCAGTGTCGGGATCAGTGTTGCGCGGAAGTTCTGAAGGAACAGGTACATGACCAGGAAAACCAGCACGATGGCTTCCACCAGCGTCTTGATCACCTCTTCGATGGAGATGGTGACAAAGGGCGTGGTGTCGAAGGGTACGACATAGGTGACCCCTTCGGGAAAGAACGCTGCCAGTTCCTCCATGCGGGCTTCCACCGCATTCGCGGTTTCAAGCGCATTGGCCCCGGGTGCCAGGCTCAGCGCCATGCCGGTAGAGGGGTTGCGGTTGTAGCGCGAGATGGTGGCATAGCTTTCCGCGCCGATTTCGACCCGTGCCACGTCATTGACCAGCACCAGCCCGCCGTCGGTTTCTGCGCGCAGCACGATCTGGCGGAAATCCTCGGGTGTGCGCAACAGCGATTGCGCCGTGATTGTCGCGTTCAGCTGCTGTCCCTCAACCGACGGCGGAGAACCGAAGGCCCCTGCGGAAATTTGTGCGTTCTCGGCAGAGACGGCGGCAACAACATCGCCGGGGGTCAGTTCGAATGCCGCCAGTTTGGCGGGATCCAGCCAGATGCGCATGGCATATTGGGCACCAAATACCTGGACACTGCCCACCCCCTCGACCCGGCTGAGTTCATTGACCAGGTTGGTGGTCAGATAATCGCCAAGATCGGTGGCGTCGAGCTTTCCATCTTCGGAAATCAACCCGATCACCATCAGGAAGCCGGAGGAGGACTTCTGCACCGTCACGCCTTGCCGTTGCACGACCTCCGGCAGCAGTGCGGTGGCCTGGGCCAGCTTGTTCTGGACCTGAACCTGCGCGATATCCGGATCGGTCCCGGTCTCGAAGGTCAGAGTCACGCTGGAGCTGCCGGAAGATGTCGAATTGGACGAGATGTATCGCAGCCCGTCCAGCCCGGTCATCTGCTGTTCAACCACCTGGGTGACGGTATTGGCCACCGTATCGGCAGAGGCGCCCGGATAGGCCGCATTGACCGACACTGTTGGCGGCGCGATCTGCGGATATTGCGCAACCGGCAAGGTCAGGATGGACAGGATGCCCACGCCCATGATGAAAATCGCGATGACCCAGGCAAAAATCGGTCGGTCGATGAAAAAACGTGCCATGGGTTTCCCGGCTCTTGATTATTCGGTTTGTGTTGCCGCGGGTGCGGCGGGCGCATCCCCGGATGCGGCTGGCGCAGCGGCGGCAGGCTCCTCCGGTGTGACGGTGGCACCCGGGCTGGCCATCTGCAGGCCGACCGTCACGATCCTGTCACCGGCATTCAGCCCGTCCGAGACCACCCAGTCACCGCCCATGTCCTGCACAACGGTCAGCTGCCGCGCCTCCACCACGTTTTCTGCCCCCACGACCATGGCAACGGGCTGCCCGCGCCGGTTGCGGCTCACGGCCTCTTGCGGCACCAGGAAAACCGCCTTTGCGATGCGTGTCGGCATTTCCACCTGGACATACATGCCCGGCAACAACAGCTTGTCGGGGTTGTCGAAAGACATGCGCAGAACCACGACGCCCGTCTGTTCGTTCACATCCGGCTCCGCCGCAGTCAGCCTGCCCTTCTGGTCATAAACACTGCCGTCAGCCAGGGTCAGACTGACCTCGGCCATGCTGTCTCCCATCCGCGCCCCGGCATTGCCACGCCGCCATTCGATGATTTCTGCGGCGGATTGGGTCACATCGACATAGACGGTATCTATGTTGCGGATCACAGCCAGCGGGCTGGCCTGACTGGCCGTCACCAATGCGCCCTGACTGGTCAGCGACCGGCCGATCTCTCCCGACAGGCGGGCCTTGATCTTTGTCCTGTCCAATTCGATCTGCGTCGCATTCAGCTGCGCGCGGGCGGCCTGCAACCCGGCCAGGGCGGAATCCCGCGCCGCAATTGCCGCATCAAGCGCCGCGGTGCTGGACACATTGCGCGAGGCGAGCTCCTGCTGGCGGACTTCTTCCTTTTGCGCCGCGTTCAGCTGCGCCTGGGCCTGTGCAACGGCGGCCTCAGCCTGTGCCACTGCCGCCTGATAGCTTGCCGGGTCGATGGTATAAAGCACATCACCCGCTTCGACGCGTCCGCCTTCCTGGAACAGCCGGTCCGTCACAATCCCGGCGACTTGCGGGCGCACCTCCGCCATGCCGGAGGCCACGACACGCCCCGGCAATGTGGTGGTCAGGGTCAGGTCCTGTGGCTGAACGGTCTGCACCGTGACGGTGGGGGGCGGCCTGCCCTGCTGTTGCGCGGCCAGGGGAAAACCGGCCAGGGCCAGCATCACGAACAGGGGCGTCAACAGCCGAAGAATATGGATCGAAGGCATGGTATCAGGTCCAGTCGGGTACTTTATGGATGTGTTATGATTTAATTGGCGGGCTGCTTCAATGCAGCAAAGCATGATGGATCCAGAGCCTAGCGGTCCGGCCCGGTGACCGGGGTCGTTCTGGGGCCCATCGGTCCGGCACCGCCGGGCGGGGGCGTGGATCTGGCATGCATGATCACATTGGTACGCCGATGCAGGAAATAGGCAAAGCAGGCCGTTGCCCCCATCGCCGGGATCAGCAGCCCCATCGCAAGTACCGCATTCCCAAGGAGCGCCCCCAACGTTCCCACAAAGAGGCCAGAGCCCATCTGGATAAAGCCCAGCATCGCTGCCGCCGCGCCCGCCTCGCGCCGGAACGGGGCCAGCGCGACTGTCGACATGTCGGGCATCACGAATGCGATGCCAAAGGCATAGATTGCAACCGGGATCATCACATGCAGGAAACTGGGTGGCCAGATCAGCAGGCTCATGGTCCCCAGGCTGCCAAGGGCAATCAGGGCAAGGCCAATCGGGACCAGCCGTTTGGCGCTGAATCTGTTCATCAAGGCGCGCATGATCAGTGATGCCGTAAAAAAGCTGCCCGATTGGGCCAGCATCGCCAGGCCAAACTGCTGCGGTGTCAACCCGACCTTGTCGATCAGGATGAAGGGCAGGAAAGTCGCCTGCGCATAGATTGCTCCCAATGCGCCACCAATCACACCGGCGGCGGTCAGGAACTGGCGGTTGCCAAGCAGCATCCGGTAGCTGCGCCCCAATGCGCGGAGGTTCAGGCGCGACAGATCCCGTTCAACGGTTTCCTTCATCCACAAGAGCACCGCCATGATCGCGCCCAGGCCGATCAGGGTCATCACCACGAACAAGGACCGCCAGCCAAACACCAGCAGCATCAGCCCACCCAGGGTCGGGGCCAGCGCGGGCCCAAGTGCCAGGATAATCCCGATCAGATTCATGATCCGCGAGGATTTTTCATCCGTGAACAGATCGCGTACCAGAGCACGCGATATCGCGACACCCACTGACGCACCGACGCCCTGTGCGAACCGGGCAAGGATCAGCATCTCGACCGTGGGTGCCAGCATCGCCAGCACGCTGGCGGCACAATAAAGCAGCAGAAACGCAATTGTGACCGGCCTGCGCCCCAGCGCATCGGACAAGGGCCCTGCAACCAGCTGCGCACAGGCAAACCCCCCGAAATAGAGTGTCAGCGTCAGCTTGATCACGGATTCGGAGGTTCCGAAAGCGGCCACCAGTTCGGTCATTGCCGGCGTGTACAGCGCCATCGAAACCGGTCCGATGGCCACCAGGGAGGCCCCAATGAAGCTGACACGCCTCTCGCTCATGATCGGCGCGGCGGTCATTCCGACACCATCTGCGTATCGCGCAGACTGCGCGGCTCTTCCAGGTTGCTGCGCACTTGCAGGCACACAGATTTGAAGGCCGCGAAATCCTCCGCCTTCACCCCGGCAAAGGCGATCTTCCGCGACCGTTCCCCGGCGATCTGTATCTGTTCCAGTATCTGCCCCGCCTCCGGTGTCAGACGGGCAATCTTGGCGCGCCGGTCCTTGGGGTCCGCGCAGCGTTCGATCAGGCCCGCGCGTTCCAGCCGGTCCAGAAAAGCGGTGACACTCATCGGGGCGCATCCCAACCTCTCGGCCAGGTGATGCTGGCGCATGCCGCCGCAGACCGACATATGCGCCAGAACCCGCGCCTCTGCGGCAGTCACACCGATCTGCGCGCGCTCAATCTCACGCTCGAATGCAAGCCGCATCAGGCGGGCAGTGGTGCTGACCAGGAATCCCGGTGAATCGGGGTCAATTTTCGGAGCCATGGAGGCACTCGCAATATACTAAGGTTAGCTTATTATATGGCGAACATATTTTCTGCACCGCAGAAGTCAACGGTGCCGGCGATGTTTTTCTTGCCCCGCCCTGCCAATCAAAGCAGTGTTGTGTTGAAATCACCGCGCAGCGCAACTTCGAGCAGCTCCAGATCTTCCGAACACTCGCGGTATTGCGACACCATGCCCGGCGGGATCACAAAGGCATCTCCGGGCTGCAGGTCGCGGTCTTCCTGGCCTTCGGCGCTCAGCGTCATGGTGCCTTCCATGACAAAGGTGAAATGGATGTCGGCGTCATGTTTTGCGGGCACTGTCGTGCCACCGTCTGGGCGCACCACCTGAATGCCCGCGACACCCCTGGTTCCTTCGGCGATCCCGGTATCACGCATCGTGAACCCCGGCATTCGGAAGGGATGCCAGCGCGCGCCTTCCTTGACGTGGTGCACAAACCGCTGCCCGTCCCATTCGCGTGCCGGATCGCCCTTGCCGTTGGGCAGGGTAAAGTCGTGGTCGATGGTGGTGACATGTTCCGCTGGCACGCCGATCTCGATCACTTCGATCTCGGCGGAGGCATGCATGACCCGGTGCCGGATGCCCGGCGGCTGTGTCACGCAATCGCCTGCGTGCAAGCGGATCACGTCCCCCTGATCCTCATAGAGCACATCAACCCACCCCTTGTAGCAAAAGATCAGCTGAAACCCGACGGTGTGGTAATGCACCATGTCGGGAACCGGACCGCCGTCGGGGATGCGGATATGGCTGGCGATGATCGACCCGCCCAGCCGCGTCGGGATCAGGTCGCGGTAATGCATCCCGGCGCGGCCGATGACCCAGGGGGCCTCGTCCCGCAGGCGGCGCACGGCGAATTCATGCTGCGTTACGGGTTGCTCGACCACAGGTGACAGGGGCACCACGTCGATCACCGTGCCATTTGGCGCGGTCAGCTGGCGCTGTCCTTCGGCGAAGTCCTCCGGCGCGTCGGTCAGGATGCGCAACCGCCCCGGCGGCACATCGGCCCCCTTTTCAATCCGCACCCGCAGACCATGACCCGAAAAGCTGGCGACGGCAGGATCGTCTGCGGGAAAGATGTTCTCAAGCCTCATCCCCAGTGTCTTGGTGAAAAAAGGCAGATCATCGCGCAGTTCCTGCGTGGGCAAAAGCACTTCGGCCAGGATTTCGGATTTCGGCATTTAGCGTCCTTTGCTCTGTCCACGCTTGGACCTTAAAAATTGTCGGCTGCCATCCCTGGCCGCTGATATGGTGGTTTCGATATTCAGAATACTGTATTCACTTTTAACTTTCCTGCAACCTCTATTTGCGCCATGCTCGGGACCACACCACCATCAGGAACCGCAGATGCCGACACCCCAATTCGACCGCCCGCTGGCCCTCAAGGATCAGGTCTACCGTATTCTGCGCGACCGCGTGCGCCAGGGAGATCTGACGCCACAGGACCGGCTGGTCGACGCGACACTGGCGCGCGACATGAATATTTCACGCACCCCGGTCCGCGAAGCGCTGCAGCTGATGGTCCATGAAGGGCTGCTGGACACGACCACCCGCGGTTTCAAACTGTCTGAACTCGACCAGACAGAGGTCGGTCATCTGTTCGAACTGCGCCTGCTGCTGGAACCAACAGTCGCGGCCAAATCCGCGATGACAAGCGACAGGAAAGGTGCCGACCGGCTGGTCGCCTGTATCACAGAGGCCAGCGAAACGGCGGATGATGCAACGCCTCACCGCTTCAACGCGGCGATCTACCGGTTCTTCGAAATCCTCACATCACTCTGCGACAACCGGGTGATGGCGCAATCGGTACTGCTCTATCACGACAGGCTCGCGCAACTGCGGGCCCACATGATGGCCAGCCCGAAGCATCGCGCGCTGGCAGCCCAAGGGTACATGTCGGTCGCAAATGCCATTGCTGCAGGTGACGCCGCCACAGCGCAGGAGGCATCTGAAAAACATATCCGCATCGGCATCGCAACCTGTCGCACCCTGGGCCTGATGTCGAAGATTTGAGATTATTTATCGAGGGATTGGCAGCCACGCGGTATGAAATACCTGACTATCGCGGCCTGTCCCCGGTCAGCAGACCCAGGCGGGCCGCCTGATAGGCGGCTTCGGCCCGGCTTGAAATGTTGAGCTTGCGATAGATCGACTTGATGTGGCTCGACACCGTACTGGGCGCGAGTTCAAGCGCGCCTGCCACGTCCGAAACCCGCAACCCGCGGCCGACCAGCGAAAGTACTTCCGCTTCGCGCCGGGTCAGCGTCGCGTTGTCATCCACGCTCGGCCCTGTCTGGCGAAAATGATCCATGACGCGCCGGGCAATCGCTGGTGAAAGAGGCGGCGTGCCGTCAGGTATCTGCCGCAGATGGCTTGCGATCAAATCGGGCGGATCGCTTTTCAGAAGATAACCATCTGCCCCCGCTGACAATGCGGCCACGATCGCGCTGTCGCTGCCCATGGCCGTTGTCACGATGGCCGTCACATCATCCTGCGTTTGATCCAGCTTGCGCAACACGCCATAGCCGTCACCGTCCGGCAGCTGCAGATCCACCAGCGCGAGGTTGAACTGATGCCGTTCACACAGAAAGAAGGCTGTGCGCATGTCCGCCGCTTCCAGTATCTCCGCGTCGGAAAAAATTCCCGACAGGATAGCTGTCATGAATGCCCGGCTTTGTGCCACATCTTCGACGATCAGTATCTTTTCTATCACATTGCAGCCTGTGCCATTTCCGAACGGGTATAGACATCGAGTGGCAGGCTGACATTGATGCGCATACCCTTTGGCAGGCGCCGGAACTGGATCGTGCCACCAATGGTCCTGACCCGCTCTTCCATGTTGTCCAGCCCTGCCCCGCGATCAACGTCCTCCGTCTCAAATCCGTGCCCATTATCGAGAAATTCCAGGCGCAACATATCCTCTGATAAGGTGAGATTTACCGTCACTTCCGTTGCGCTGGCATGTTTGATGATGTTGCTGGTGATCTCACGGGTCAGCGACCGCAGGGTATTGACCATCAGGAACGGCACCTGCGTTTCCGAAACCTGGGACAAATCCTCAAGCGAGGCGGCCGGCCAGTTCAGGGTGATGCCATGCACCTCGAGCCTGTCGGCCATCTCTGCCCTGACGTCGGCAGTGGTATCGGACAATTTGTAATTCGACCGGAAACCGTCGCTGATGATCTGGCGCAAATCGGTCAGCGTATCGCGCAGCAGCCCGTCCTTGCGCGACCCTTCGGCGGCATGCAGCGCGCTGAGCAACTGCGCGCCAATATTGTCATGCACATCGCGGCTGATCCGGTCCCGTTCGACACTGACACCGCGTTCATAGGCAAGATGGCTTTCGCGCACCACGCCATGCATGCGGACAAGCGTCGCCGCGGCCGCCACATCCGCGGAGCTGAACAACCGCCTGCCACCGGACGCATAGCGCATTCTGCGCCCGGCAACACCCGTCAGCGCGGGCAGAAGCAGCGCCACGCCATTCTCGGCGATACACACTGTCTCCGGCGCATTCTCCAGCACCTCGATCTGCGCGGCGGGGGAAAAGGTCTCCTGCAGGAGCGCGTCCCAGCGTTCGTTCTGCAACCGCTGGGTGGGTGCCAGCGCCACATCAATCACCTCCGGGATCATGCCGGAGGCCTGTGGCACCCTTGTTCCGAAAAGCCGCACCAGCAGCAACTGACGCAGCGGGAAATAGAGGAACCCCCCGATCAGCAGTGCCAGCGAGAGCGACGCCCAGGGTTGTTCGCGCAGCCACAGCAGCAGCACCAGGTCAGTGGCAAAAATCAGCACCGCACCGGCAAGCCAGACCCAGACGTAATAGGCATAACGATCCAGTTCGAAGACCCGCCAGCGGATGATTCCCAGGGCCAGTCCGATGTGCATCAGGTTGAAAAAGCCAAAGGCATAGGCTTGTGGAATGAAACCGCCGTCCGCAATGCCAAGCGCCGGCGGCAATACCGACAGCGACACGAACAGCGAAACGCCCACCAGCGAAAACAGGAAGAACCAGCGCAGCCCTGCCCGGCTGAGCGGATCACGCCGCGCGCGCCACCATTGCACCACGCCAAGAACAAGTGCCACCAGGGTCTGGGTTGGCACCACCAGATTCAGCCAGATGTCGGTGCCGACATACATCAGATCCAGCAGGATCCCGGTGCCGAAGACCACCAGGGGCAGCAACAGCCAGCGTGGATGGAACAGCGGCTTTGGGTACATCAGGAACAGCCCGACCAGCGCGATACCAAAGGATCCCGCCCCGAAATGGTTGGTTTGCGACAGCATCTTGAAGACGTCACCCGGCAAGGCGATCTGACGGGTCGAATAGACCGATGCCGCAATGGCGAATACCGGCACGAAAAGCCCGGTCAGGGCGAACATCCTTGCACCCCAGTCCTCGCGCCGCAGCGACATCACCCAACCCGCCACCAACAGCGCGAGAATGCCGACCCCTTGCTGGAACCAGAAAGGAAACGGCAGATCACCGATCTGTCGCGGACGCGGGGTGAACATCCCGGTTTCCGTCGCACCATCGGGAAGAGTGTAAGTGACGGATACGTCCGGCTTGGTCAGCTGCGCCGCGATCAGGTCCTGCCGGGCGAAAAATGCCGTCATCCGGGGATAGGTGCCCAGGAAATCCGGCTCGCTGATCAGATCTGTTTCCTCCAGCACCACATCGCCCACGACTGTCGGCGTCGCCCCCTGCGGAAGGTCAAGGTAGGGTCGGTCGATGGACAACAGCACCGCAGAGCTGGTCAGGATCAGGGCAATCATCGCTGCTGTCAGCATGATTGCGGTGGGGGACAGACGATACAGGAACCTGGACATGTTTTGTGCTCACACGCTAAGGGGCATTGCAAAGACGAGTTCGGTTTTTCCCGGTCTGGTAGAATGGGCGGAACGGGGGACGATTTCGAACTATCGTTATGTTAATTAAATAAAAAAACAACATCTTTGTGACCCTAGAAACGACGGGTCAGGCCAAGCGAAAGATACCGGTTCGTGTAATCCGCCAGCGGGATGTTCGAGCGGTTCCTCTCGATCCCGAACTGAACCTCGGGGGCAAATCTGCCAATGCGAAAATCCCTGTGATAGACCCGCAGGTCGACCGCAATCTTGCGATCGCTGCGCGCGGCACCGAACAGCCGGCTGACGCCGGTGCGGTCATCGGTCTCCCCGCGCAGGGTCAGGCTGGTCATCAACCCGCCGTCAAAGGCATAAAGCCCGCTTACGCTCAGCCCGCGCCGCAGGCCGTCGGTGGTCAGTTGGTCGGACGCGTTGTTTTCGACAAAGCCGGTGAAGGACAGTTGCGCGTTGCCCCCGATGGCATGGGCATATCCGACTGACAGGAAAGTCCGGTCGATATCCGCCAGCCCCCGCTTGCGAAAGGACCGCGACAGCTCGCCCCCCAGCCGCAACGTTCCCGCGTTTCCGATCCGCCGCGCGTGGTTGAGATAAAGTCCGAATGTCTCCGAATAGGGCCGGTCCGCAGAACGCCGCGTGCCCATCAGGATACCGCCATCCCAATAGCGTCCTTGCGGCGTGGTGAAGGCCAGACCCGCCCGCCCGGTCACCTGATAATCCCGCAAGGCAACTTCCGGATTATACTTGAGATAGGCATCCAGCGAGAACCGCGCCTTCAACCCCTCGCCGATTGTCGGGCCATAGCTGAACCCCGTGGTCACGATGGTGCTGACCGTGGCCTTGCCGATTGCTGTATCGTCCAGGGTCAGCGGCAGACCCCCGATCACAAGCACACGGTCCTCCGTCTGCTTGGTCCCGTTCGATTCCGGCCGCAGGTTGAAACTGAAATACCCCGACCAGACCTGCCTCGCCTCAATCGCGCCGATCATCCGCGTGACGATCTGCCTTTCCTGCGGCGTCAGGTTCGCACCACGCAATTGTTCAAGGTGGAACTTTGCCCGCCCGTCGCGACCCAGCCGGAACAGCGCCAGCGCCAGTTCAAAGCGGTATTTCTTGTTGCGCGGCTGTGCCGAGACCAGCCGTTCCACCAGCGGCAACGCCTGCGCGTGCTGACCCGCCTGCACAAGGCGCACCGCTGCCAGCCAGGTTTCATCCGGCGATTGCTGGGCGCGGGCCGGCGCGCCGCAAAGCACAAGGCAAAAGGCACAAAAGACCCCTGCCCGCCTCAGGATCCGGGTCAATGCTGCCAAAGTCATGACCGGCAAGCGCATGACGTTCCGGGAAAGCTCAATATCAAACCATGAAAGAAATTCACACCCAATCCCCCGGCGGCGTGCCGCTGTTGGCCCCCGCATCCAAGAAGCCACGCGAAATCCTGCGGCCTTGTCCGTTTTTGGCAAATTCCCCGCCTCATTCACTCCCCTCAACAGGGGAGACGCCTGCGCTAAGCGTTTGAAATGCCGGGTTTGAGGATCAGGCAGGGAAAGCTGCGACAAGATGCCAGCCCCTGCAGGCCCTTTCGCGCCCTGGTGCCGGGTGGTAATGGTTTTATCCGCCATCGCACCGATGTTACGTTGGCGCAAACAGTTCAGGTGCCACATTCATGACAGAGAATTTCCAGGCGGAGAAAACCCAGGCTGCAGCCTGGTTCCGCCAGTTGCGCGATGACATCGTGACCGCCTTCAACGGGTTGGAAGCGCGGCAGCCCGGCCCGACCCCTGCCGGACAATTCGAAGTCCGCGCCACCACCCGCACTGCCGATGACGGATCGGACGCAGGCGGCGGTGAAATGAGCGTGATGCGCGGGGGCCGCGTGTTCGAAAAGGTTGGTGTCAACATTTCGACCGTCTTCGGCACCCTGGGCGAGCGGGCGCAGACGGCGATGGCGGCGCGCAAGGGCCTGCCGGGGATGAAGGAGGATCCACGCTTCTGGGCCTCTGGCATCAGCCTGGTGGCGCATATGCAAAACCCACATGCCCCCGCCGTCCACATGAACACCCGCATGTTCTGGACCCCGCATGCCTGGTGGTTCGGCGGCGGCGCCGACCTGAACCCCTGTATCGAATATGCCGAGGACACCGCCCATTTCCACGCCGAGATGAAGCGCGCCTGTGACCCGCATGGCCCCGCTCTTTATGACGAGCTGAAAGCCTGGGCGGATGAATATTTCTACATCCCGCACCGTAAACGCGCGCGCGGAGTTGGCGGCATCTTCTATGATGATCGCAACACCGGCGACTGGGACGCGGATTTCAAGCTGACACAGGACGTGGGTGCCGCTTTCCTGCCCGCCTTCCTGCCGCTGGCGGACAAGCGGCGCGAAACCCCGTGGGACGACGCGGACAAGGACACGCAACTGCGCCACCGCGGGCTCTATGCGGAATATAACCTTGTCTATGACCGGGGCACGAAGTTCGGGCTGGAAACCGGGCACGACCCTGACGCCGTGCTGATGAGCCTGCCGCCGATGGCGAAATGGTACTGACCCTTTAGGGTCAGGCTCCTACTCGGCCATGTGGCAGGCAACCCGCGCGCCGCGCAGGGCGCGCATTTCGGGCCGTTCCTTGCGACAGATGTCCTCTGCCAGCGGGCAGCGCGGGTGATAGGCGCAGCCCGGCGGCGGGTTGATCGGATCGGGGATCTCTCCCTTGGGCGGATCAACCTCGCGTCCGAATTCACCCAGTTTGGGCGCGGCCTCCAGCAGCATCTGGGTATAGGGATGTTTGGGGTCGTCGAACAGTTCGTCCGGTGCCGCCTCTTCCACCAATCGGCCCAGATAGAGCACCCCGACCTTGTCGGAGATATGCTGCACCACGGTCAGGTCGTGACTGATGAACAGATATGTCAGCCCCAGATCGTCCTTGAGATCGCTCATCAGGTTCAACACCTGCGCCTGCACCGACACGTCGAGCGCCGAGGTCGGCTCATCACAGACAATCAGCCTGGGCTCTGACGCCAGCGCCCGGGCGATACAGATGCGCTGGCGTTGCCCGCCGGAAAACTCATGCGGAAACTTGCCCGCGTCCCGGGCCGAAAGCCCCACCTGCTCCAGCAGCTTTTCCGCCATGCCCCTGGTCTCGCCCCCGCGCGCCGCGACGGGTTCGACGATGATGTCGCGCACCCGCCAGCGCGGATTGAGCGAGGCATATGGGTCCTGAAAGATCATCTGGATATCGGCGCGCACCGCATCCACGCGGGCGGCATCGCGTTCGCGGGCCAGGTCCACATCGCGGATCTTGACCGACCCTTCGGTGGGCGGCAGCAGACCCACGAGGATCTTGCCGATGGTCGATTTCCCCGAGCCGCTTTCGCCCACCAGCGCATAGACGCTGCGTTCCTCGATGTCGAAGCTGACATCGCTGACGGCGGTCAGAAACGCCTTCTTTCGACGCTCCACCAGCCGGTTGAGCCAGGGTTTGGATACGTCGAAGATACGGGTCAGATTTGCAACCGATACCAGTGCCATCATGCCACCTTTGCGTCATGGGGCAGCGGAAACCAGCATGCGGCGCCATTGCCGTCGGCCAGATCCGGGCCAGGATCGGCGCTGCATTTGTCCTGTGCATAGGGGCAGCGGGGATGAAAGGCGCAGCCCGTCGGCAGCGCATCCAGCCGGGGCATCGCACCGGGGATCTGGTGCAACCGTGCCTTCCCGCGCGAGGCCAGCGGCGTCGACCCCATCAGCCCGTCGGTATAGGGGTGGCGCGGCGTGGTCAGCACGTCGCGCACCGGGCCAAGCTCGGCCAGCTTGCCCGCATACATCACCGCCACGCGGTCCGCCGCCTCGGCTATGACACCCATGTCGTGGGTGATCAGCATGACGGCCGTGCCCCGTTCGCGGCAAAGCGATTTCAACAGCGCGATGATCTGCGCCTGCACCGACACATCCAGCGCGGTTGTCGGCTCATCCGCGATGATCAGCGACGGCTCCGCACAAAGCGCCAGGGCGATCACCACCCTTTGCCGCATCCCGCCGGAGAATTCATGGGGATAGGAATTGATCCGCTCCCGCGCGCCGGGAATGCCGACTTCATCCAGTGCCGCGACGGCGCGTTTTTCCGCTTCGCTGCGCGACACGTCTAGGTGGGCCAGGATGGTTTCCGTCAACTGATCGCCGATGCGCAAAAGCGGGTTGAGCGAGGTCAGCGGGTCCTGAAACACCATCCCGATTTCCTTGCCCCGCAGGCGGCGCATGGCGTCCCCCTTGAGGTGATCGATCCGGGTGCCGCCCACGTGGATCTCCCCTTTGGCGATGCGCGCGGGCGGCGACAGCAGGCCGATCACCGCATTGCCCGCCATGGATTTCCCCGCGCCGGATTCACCGACGATGCCCAACACCTCGCCCCGGCCGATGTCATAGCTGATCCCGTCCACGGGCCTCAGGATCCCGTGGCGGGTGGGAATTTCGACCGTGAGGTCGCGGATGGAAAGAATGGGTTTGCTCATCACCGCAACCTCGGGTTCAGCGCGTCGCGCAGCCAGTCGCCCAGCAGGTTCACCGACAGCGCCAGCGCCAGCAATGTGACCGCCGGGAACAACAGGATCCACCATTCACCGGAGAACAGGAAGCCTTGTCCGATGCGAATGAGCGTGCCGAGCGAAGGTTGCGTGGGCGGCGCGCCAACGCCCAGAAAGCTGAGCGTCGCCTCGGCGATGATCGCCAACGCCAATGAGATCGTGGCGATCACCAGCACCGGCGAGAGCACGTTCGGCAGGATGTGTCGCACCATGATCGCGGGCGACCGCCGCCCGATAAGCCGGGCGGCCTGCACGTATTCCTTGTTCTTCTCCACCAGCGTGGCGCCCCGCACCACGCGGGCAAACTGCACCCAATCGGACAGGCCGATGGCGATGATCAGCACCCAGATCGCCATCTGGTCGCGGTTCTCCACCGGGGTGACCCCCTTGGCGATGCCAAAGATCAGCATCGCGACCAGGATCGCCGGAAAGGTAAGCTGCACATCCGCAATGCGCATGATGATTGTCTCTGTCCAGCCGCCGACATAACCCGCCAGCAGGCCAAGCGTGATGCCGAGGATCATGGCAAACAGCACCGCTGCGGCCCCGACAAAAAGCGAAATGCGCATCCCGTAAAGGATCGTCGAAAACACGTCGCGGCCCTGATCATCCGTGCCCAGCCAGAATGTATCGCCGGTAAAGGCATTCGGCGTCATTGGCCGGGAAAAGCCGTTCATCAGGTTCAGCGATGCCGGATCGAATGGATTGTAAGGTGCCACCAGCGGGGCAAAAATGGCGGCAAGCACCATGATCACCACCACGGCAAAGCTGATGATCGCCACGGGTGAGCGTTTGAACGTGTAGAAAAAATCGCTTTGCAGGGCGATGCTCAGCCGCGACGGGTCTTTGACCACGATGGGCATATCGGGGGGTACTTGCCTGTCCGTCATCTCAATGCGCCTTTGTCCGGTCCGCCCGCAGGCGGGGATCAATGGAGAAATACAGCAGGTCCACAATCAGGTTGATGCCCACAAACATGACGGAAATCAGCATCAGATATGCGGCCATCACCGGGATATCGACGAACTGGATCGCGTTGATGAACAGCAGGCCGACGCCCGGCCACTGGAAAACGGTCTCGGTGATGATGGCAAAGGCGATGATGCTGCCCAGCTGCAGGCCGGTGACCGTGATCACCGGCACCAACGTGTTCTTCAGCGCGTGGCGAAAGTTCACCGCCCGCTCCCGCAGCCCCCGCGCACGGGCAAAACGGATATAGTCCTGGCGCAGCACCTCCAGCATCTCGGAGCGCACCAGGCGCATGATCAGTGTCATCTGGTAAAGGCCCAGCGTGATCGAGGGCAGGATCAGCGCCTTGAGCCCGGATTCGGTGAGGAACCCGGTGGTCCAGCCACCCACCCGCACCGTTTCGCCGCGCCCGAAGCTGGGCAGCCAGCCCAGTTCGACGGAGAACAGGTAGATCAGCAATATCCCGATCAGGAAGGTCGGCAGGGAGACCCCGATCAGCGACAGCGACATGATCGCATTGGCGGCAAACCCCTCTCTGCGGATGGCGGTGAAGACGCCCAGCCCGATGCCCATGAAAATGGCGAGAAAGCCCGAGACTGCCGCCAGTTCCAATGTGGCCGGGGCGCGTTCAAGCAGGATGTCGGCCACGGGCCGCCCCTGCCGGTAGCTGATGCCAAAGTTGCCTTGCACGGCGTTGCCGAGAAACTTGACGTATTGCACCGGGAACGGCTGGTCGAGACCCAGCTGGCCGCGCAACCGGTCGATGTCGGCCTGGGTGCGCTCCTGACCCAGCATGTTGTCGATGGGGTCCCCGACGAAGCTGAACATCGAAAAGGCCACCAACCCCACGACCAACAGGACGAGGGCGGATTGCGCGATACGTTGGATGATGAAAGCAAGCATTGATCGAGTGGACTATCTGTAAAGCCGGAGGTCAAGGATTACACGGCGGAAGCCGGGAATTTGCCGGAATACGCAACCCCGCTCTGTCTGGCAAGACGACATTCCGGCCCTGCCTGTTCAGTTCACTGTCACCCAGCGCAGGATAAAGAAGTTGTCAGGCCGCTGGGTCAGCTCGACATTCGCCTGCGCACCCCAGATCAGCGGCTGAACATATAGCGGCACATAGGCCATTTCTTCCTGCAGGATCCCCGCGACCTCGTCCAGCATCGCCTGCCGTTTCGGCTCGTCAATCTCGGACTGGATCAGCGGCAGCAATGCGTCCACCCGCGCGCTGGAATAGCCGCCAAAGTTCCATGACCCCAGTTTGGCTTCTTCGTCCGGCGTGGCAACCAAGAACCGGATCGGATGTTCGGCGTCGAAGGTGCCCGGGGACCAGCCCAGCAGGAACATGTCATAATTGTCGGCACGCAATTCGGGCCAGTAGTTCTGTACCGGCATCGCATCCAATGTTGCCCGCAACCCCACCTGCGCCAGCATCCCGGTGACCGCCTGGCAGACGGATTCGTCGTTCAGGTAGCGGTCGTTGGTGCATTTCAGCCCAAAGGAAAAGCCGTCGGGGTAGCCAGCCTCGGACAGCAATGCGCGGGCCTGATCGGGGTTGTAGACCGGCCGGGGCGCCAGTTCATCGCTATAGCCGCGCATCGCCGCGCTGACCAATTGGCTGGCCTCCTCGGCATTGCCGCGCATGATGGTTTGCAGGATGGCTGGCACGTTGATGGCATGGGCCACCGCCTGGCGCACCCGCACATCGCCAAAGGGGTTCTTATCCGTCGTTTCGGTCGAGAATTTCAGCCTGTCGGCCTCATGCGGGAAGCCCAGCATCATGACCCGCGCCTCGATCCCCTGGATCACTTTCACATCCGGGTTCTGCTTCAGCCTTTCAGTATCCTGGATCGGCACCGGGTTGATAAAGTCGATGTCCCCCGACAAAAGCGCCGCCACGGCGGTCGCCGGGTTCTGGATCGGCGTCAGTTCCGCCCGGGTGATGTTATGCGCAGCCTCGTCCCACCAGCCGACGAAGGGTTCCAGCACGGTACGCAGACCCGGTTCGCGCGCAGTGACACGGAAGGCGCCGGTGCCATTGGTGTTCAGCGTCGCGAAGTTGCCGTTTTCCTTGTCGGGGCGGCCCGTATCATGCGCTGCTGCCCAGCCACTGTCGAGGATCATCCAGTTGGCGATGCTGTCGGGAAAGATCGGATTGGGCGAGGTGGTCATGATGTCGACGGTATAATCATCGACGACCCTGACCTCGGACACCGGCGCGAACCAGCTTGAGGTATCAGCCTGTTCGGAACTGGCGCGTTCGTAGGAAAACAAAACGTCCTCAGCCGTGAAATCACTGCCATCGTGAAACTTGACACCCTCCCGCAGGTGAAAGCGCCAGCCATCGCCCGCGCCGATGGGCTCCCATGAGGTGGCCAGGGCAGGCTCGATCTCCATCTCCTTGTTGCGGCGCACAAGGCCCTCATAGACGTTGTTGAGAAAACCCAGCACCGCAGCGGAATTGACCGCATGGGGGTCCATCGTCTGCGGATCGGTGGTTTCGGCCCAGGTGAATTCCTTGGCCATGGCGGGGGCAGTCATGCCCAGGCAAAGCGCAAGCGCCGTGGTCAGTCTCAGCATGGCGGGTTCCTTTCGGGCATGGATGGCAACAGTCAGGCTAACGACTGCGACGACAGAAGCAATCGGAACCTGCCGGGCTCACAAAGGTGTCATGGGACAAGTCCCGCCCGCCCGGTGTCAAAAGACAGGGGCACAAAAAAGGGGCGGCACCCCGGCACCGCCCCCTTGTCGTTTGTCACGCTATAGCGTTTCGAGAAACGCTAGATTCAGTTCATCGTGAAATACTTGACCTTGGGCTGGTCCTCGGGATCGACCTCGATCCCGACACCCTCCGTCATGCCCCAGTTCAATACCTGGTGGTGGATCGGGATATAGAGCGTCTCGTCCTGCACAACCCGCCAGATCTCGGCGATGTCGGCATTCCGGGCTTCCAGATCGGTGTTGGAGGCGAGGCTCTTGATCTTGGCATCCAGATCGTCGTTGTCATAGCCGGTGCCGTTCCAGGTGCCGATATCCCCTTCACGCCCGTGCACCAGGAAGTTGAAGATATATTCGGAATCGTAGGTCGGCACACCCCAGCCCAACATGTAAAAGTCGGTCTTGCCGTCGGTGATCAGCGGGAAGTGCTGCGCCTTGGGCTTGGCATCCAGATTAACGCGCACGCCGATCTGGCCCAGCATGCCGACAGCAGCCTGGCAAATCGCCTCGTCGTTGACATAGCGGTCATTCGGGCAATCGAGACGGATCGAGAAACCGTCGGCATAGCCGGCCTCTTCCATCAATGCCTTGGCACCTTCGATGTCGGTCT
The DNA here is from genome assembly GCF_028807335.1 of Sulfitobacter sp. PR48. Classification (NCBI taxonomy): domain Bacteria; kingdom Pseudomonadati; phylum Pseudomonadota; class Alphaproteobacteria; order Rhodobacterales; family Roseobacteraceae; genus Sulfitobacter; species Sulfitobacter sp. PR48. The sequence continues at coordinate 245,726 of NZ_JARAMM010000006.1, forward strand.
TGGATTCCGCGTCCATTTCCTCGGTCCAGCCGTTGACGAAGGGCGGTGCGATCATGCCGGCGGGCTGGGATTGCCCGCGCATCACCACCTGCTGGATGGCGTCGCGGTTGATTGCCATCGACATCGCCTTGCGCACGCGCACGTCGGCCAGCGGGTTCTTGCCTTCGACGTTGTCGGCCTCGATATCGTCCGCGCCCATGTTCATGCCAAAGAAGATCACCCGGTTCTGCGGGGCCTGCTTGACCACGAGGCCGTCGGCGCTGTTGACGCGCTCAAGATCCTGCACCGGCATATCCTGAAGGAAATCCACCTCACCCGACAACAGGGCGGCAACGCGGGTCGCGGCGTTCTGGATCGGCGTATAGACAATTTCCGTCACTTCCAGCGGGAACTGGTCCTTGCCCCAGTAGTCCTCGTTCAGTGACATGACCGTCTTTACGTCCTGCTCCCGGCTTACCAGCTTGTAGGGGCCGGTGCCGTTGGTGTTGGTGGTGGCATAGGTCAGTTCGCCGCCCTCGAAGTCCTGCACATCAACGGTGTTGTTCGCCTCGGTCCAGTCCTTGTCCATGACGAACAGGTTGGTCAGGTTGGACGGCAGGATCGGGTTCGGCCCATCCGTGACCATCTCGACCGTGTAATCGTCCACTGCGCGGACCTCGGTGATGGAGTTGATCAGCTCTTTCATGTCCGAATTCTCGGTCATGGCGCGATTAAAGCTGAACACGACATCCTCAGCCGTGAAATCAGCGCCGTCGTGGAACTTGACCCCTTCGCGCAGCTTGAAGACCCAGACGTTCGGATCGTCCTCCTTGGGCGCCCATTCGGTGGCCAGGGCAGGCTCGAACGCGCCGGTGGTGTCGCGGATGAGCAGCGGCTCGTAAATCTGGTGCCGGATCGTATGTGTCGGCCCTTCGTTCTGGGCATGGGGGTCGAGGGTCAGCGCATCGCCGGACCGCGCCCATCTCAGCGTCTCGGCCTGGGCCAGCGCGGTTGTGGACAAAAGCAATGCCGTGGACATCAGTGTAAGCGTCTTGGTCATTATGAACTCCCGATATTTTTCTATTCCGACAGTGTTTTCCAGTCAGGTCTGATTGGCAACCCCGAACTGCGGAGGGCGCGCGGCGGCCGCCATCTGCCGCCCCCGCACAGCGCTTGGCAGTGGAACTTCGGCTATCCGTTGTCCTGTTGCCTCCGGTACATGCCCGGCGTCAGCCCGGTGTCCGACTTGAAGGTGCGGCTGAAATAGCCGGCATCGGCAAAGCCTGCGCGCGCGGCGATGTCAGCCATGGAATGACGGGTGAATTCCAGCAGATGCTTTGCCTCGACCAGACGGCGCTGGCGGATCACTGAATTGGGGGTAGCGCCAAGGATGCGGCGGCACAGGCGATTGAGATGTGCGGTCGAGACTCCGATTTCGCGGGCATAGGCGCCAAGCGTCATCGCACTCGCAAAATGTTCCTCGACCGCCGCACAAAATGCCTGCGCCTGCTTTTCATGCAATGTCTGTTCCTGCCGCGCAGGCAATGTCCCTAAAGGACGCGCCTCGCTCCGGTCGCTCTCAAGATAGATCAGCATCAGACGGATCAGTGTTTCAAGCAAGACCGCGCGCCCGGTCCCGAAGTTGCGCAGGGCCTCGCGCAACTGGCCCATCAGCATGTCTATCACCGCGAAATGGGGGGCATCCGGTTCGGGCAGCACCGCACCACCGGTATCGGCAAACCGCCGGATTCGCGCGATATTGTCGTCATCCAACAGGGCCAGTCGCAGGCTGATCACATCGCCTTCGATGTCCGGGGGAAACCGGAACCCATGCGCCAGACCCGGCGGGACCACCAGGATCACCGGCCCGGCGCTGCGAAAATCCATATCGCCAAGGCGCGTGAACACACCCGGCGTCTGGAACAGGAAAACCTGCGCAAGCCTAGAGTGGCGGTGCAGCCGGATGTTCCAGTCATGTTTCATACTGCGTTCTACGATGGTCTCATGATGCACCGGATCCGCGCGGGTACCCGCCAGATATTCACCATAAAGTTCATATGTCGGAACGGTATCTGGCAAGGAAACTACCTTTTCCGGAGCTTTTCCGCCCCTATCAGCGCCACTTTGATCGGATAGTACAAAAATTGGTTGCTGCTGTCCATTCGGCGCCCTGCAATTTGCGTTATGATTGCCCGGATAAGGCCGCGCCTGATCGGCTTTTTGATGAAACAACAAAGGCCGCGCGATGACCCGTACCATCAAAACATCCGTCTGTATCATTGGCTCCGGTCCCGCCGGATTGTTGTTGTCGCAGCTGCTGGCCAATGCCGGGATCGACACTGTCGTGCTCGACCGAAAGGACCGCGTCTATATCGAAGGGCGCATCCGCGCCGGCGTGCTGGAACAAGGGACAGTCCAGGCTCTGGAAGAAGCCGGTGCCGCCGAGCGCCTGCACCGCGAAGGGCTGCCGCACGACGGGTTTGAGCTGGCCTTTGACGGCGACCGGCACCGGATTGACCTTGCCGGGCTGACGGGCAAGACGGTGATGGTCTATGGCCAGACCGAAATGACCAAGGACCTGTTCGACAAACGCACGGCCGAGGGGCAACAGTTCTTTTTCAATGTCGATGACGTGGTGCCGACCGACCTCAAGTCTGACCGACCTTCCGTCCATTTCACCCATGACGGCGCAAAAATTGTTGTCGAATGTGACTATATCGCAGGCTGTGACGGATTTCATGGTGTCTCCCGCCAGGCGATCCCGGCTGACGTGCTGAAAACGTTCGAGCGGGTCTATCCCTTTGGCTGGCTCGGCATCCTGGTGGAAAAGCCGCCCCTCGCGCATGAACTGATCTATGCCAACCACGAACGCGGCTTTGCGCTGGCCTCCATGCGGTCCAACACCCGGAGCCGGTACTACATTCAATGCGATGTGAACGACGATGTGGCGCAATGGTCCGATGACCGCTTCTGGGAGGAATTCGCCACGCGCCTTGGCCCGGAAACTGCAGCCAACCTGCAAACCGGCCCGTCATTCGAGAAAAGCATCGCGCCGCTGCGGTCTTTCGTGGCCGAACCGATGCGCTATGGCAATCTGTTCCTGGCTGGCGATTCCGCCCATATCGTACCGCCGACCGGGGCCAAGGGCCTGAACCTTGCCGCTGCCGATGTTCGCATCCTGCACCGTGCGCTGGTGGCACATTACAAGGACAACAACGACAGTCTCATCGACAGCTACTCCGAAACCGTGCTGCGGCGGGTCTGGAAGGTCGAACGGTTCTCCTGGCAGCTGTCCACGCTGATGCACCAGTTCCCCGAGAATTCGGAATTCGAAAAACGCATGCAGCGGGCCGAGTTCGATTATCTTCGCAGCTCAGAGGCCGCATCACGCGCCATTGCAGAAAACTACGTCGGCCTGCCGCTCGACTGATCCACCGGGGCGGGCCGCCACAAGCGCCCCGCCCGGTCTGGCATCTCACATCAAACAGACCGCATGCCGGACCTCCGCCGCGCTGTCCCTGAACCCCCGCGTTCGGGCGCGACGCAAGCAATCCCGTTGCAGGGCTTGGCATCCGTTTCAAGATACGCGAGGTTCGGGCGCATCGCACCGAACATCCTGATCCACGGAAGCCCCGATGAACTTTGACGCCCGGATTCACAAACTCGCCGCCATTTTGCAACGCCATGACTGTCCGGCCATTGCGATGGTGCCGGGTCCGAACTTTTTCTACCTGACCGGCGTGCGGCTGGGCCTGATGGAACGGCCCACGATCCTGATCGTCACGGCGTCAGGCGAGGTTCACGCCGCAATTCCCGCGCTGGAAAAGGACATGTGGACCGCCCGGATGCCGCAGGCCCGGACCGTCTTCTGGCAGGATGCCGACGGCTATGCCGATGCGCTGGCCCAGCTTGCGCGGCAAACCGGGCTGACCCGCCTCGCGGTAGAGGGCGGCCGCATGCGCCATTTCGAGGCGTCGGCCCTTGCCCGCGCCTTTGGCACGGCACCGGAAGACGGGACAGACATGTTGCTGCCGCTGCGGCTGAACAAGGACGCCTCGGAAATCGCCGCCATCGAAAAGGCGGTGCAGATCAGTGAAGATGCGCTGGTCGCGACCCTGAAGCAGATCGGTGCGGGGCTGACAGAGACGGAAATCCGCTCCAGGCTGCTGATCAACATGCTGGAAAGAGGGGCAGATGGGGCCGCATTCGACCTGATCGTGCTGGCCGGTCCGGCGGCGGCGGATTGCCATGGTGTGCCGTCATCCGACCGCCGGCTGAAACGCGGTGACACCTTGCTTTTCGACTTCGGCGCAACCCTGAACGGTTACAGCGCGGACATCACCCGCACCTATTTCTGCGAGGAAATCCCGCAGGAACACCGCGCATTCTATGAGGCCGTGCAAGAAGCAAACCGCCTGGGCCGCCACATGACAGCACCCGGCGTGACCCCGCATGATCTGGACACAGCCGTGCAACAGGCGCTGAGGGACGCGGGTTTCGCGGCGGATATCCGGCACAAGCTCGGTCACGGACTGGGGCTCGACATCCACGAAGCGCCGCAACTGATGCGGGGCAACCATGCACCGCTGGAGGCGGGTATGGTCATCACCATCGAACCGGGCCTTTATCGCCCCGGCGTGCTGGGTGTCCGTATCGAGGATGACGTGCTGGTCACCGAAGACGGCGCCCGGTCCCTCACCCAGTTGCCGCGTGATCCGCAGGTGATCGGCTGACCCTCAGTCCTTCATTGCCCTGGCACGCAGAAGGGCGATCAGCGCCGCATCGCGGTCCTGCTCCAGCTCGGCAATGCTGCGCCCCCCTGCGGCAGTTTCCACGCCTTCGATCAGCGCCGCGCAGACCTCAGGGCTGAGAACCGGTGCCCCCAGCGCGGCCCAGCGGCGCTCCTGGCTGGGTCCGAGATGCGCCAGATATCCGGCCATGCCCTGCGCGCCGCCACCAAGATGATACGCCATATGTGCGCCCAGCACGGACCAGCGCAGGCCAGGTCCGTTGACAAGCGCCGCATCTATGGCTTCGACATCCGCGATACCTTCCTGCACCATGAAGACAGCCTCGCGCCACAGGGCAGAGGCGAGCCTGTTGGCAATATGTCCGGTGGCATCCTTCCGCAGCCTGACCGGCATGCGGTCGGCAGCACGGTAAATCGCCTCGGCCCTGTCGAGACGCGCGTCATCGGCACCAAAGAGTTCAACCAGCTGGACCAGGTGCGGCGGGTTGAACGGATGCGCCGTAATCAGCCGCGCCGGCTCACGCAAACCCGGTGCAAGTTCCGACCAGGTCAAGGCCGAGGTCGAGGAGGCGATGATGGCCTCCACCGCCATGGCCTCTTCGATCTCGGCCAGAAGCGCGTGCTTCAGCGGAATGTTCTCTGGCGCGTTCTCCTGGATCAGCGTCGCACCTGCGACGGCATCATCAAGCCTGTCGCAGCGGGTGATCCTTTCGGCCCCGCCTTTCGCCTCCGTGATCTGCGCAAGCTGTGCCAGCAACCCGGGGATGTGACCCACGGCCTTGTCCAGCGCCGCCGCGTGAGGATCCCAAAGCCGCACCCTGAACCCATGATGTGCAAACAGCGCGGCCCATGCTGTCCCGATCAGACCGGCACCGATGATGGCAATGTCACGGGTATTGGCGTCAGCTGTCATGGTTGTCCTTCAAAGCGTCGCCGCAATCTTGATCATTCGCCCTTGGCGCGCAAGGCAAAGCGCTCAACGGGACGGAGGCAAGCAGCGGGTTGCCGCGACGGGCACGGATAGTGTAACCACCCGCCAGCCATCGCCACAAACAGAACGCCCGATCCATGGTGAGGCAAACCGCGTTTCCAACCAAAGGAAAAGGTAACCTGATGGCCAATCCACTCTATGATCGTCTCTTTGGCATCCATGCGGGAAAGGTGACGCCGTTCCTGCATCTTCCGGACGGTCAGACAATCAGTCATCAGCAGTTCCTCGAAACCAGTTCCCGCATTGCACATGTGACCAGGGAAATCGGGCTGAAGCCCGGCGACCGCGTCGCCGCCCAGATCGAGAAATCGCCGGAAGCTCTGGCGCTCTATGCCGCCTGCGCACAGGCGGGGCTGATCTTTCTGCCGCTGAACACGGCATATACTGTCGACGAATTGCAGTATTTCATCGAAAACAGCGGCGCGTCGCTGATTGTCTGTGACGGCAGCAATGCGGAAAACCTCGCCCCGATCGCCACCACGCTGGGATCAAGGATCGAAACCCTGAACGGCGATGGCAGCGGCAGTCTGATGGATCGGGCGCGCGAGATGGATACGGTCTTTGCCACGGTGGCGCGGCAGGGCGACGACCTCGCGGCATTCCTTTACACCTCCGGGACAACCGGGCGTTCCAAGGGCGCAATGCTGACCCAGAACAACCTGCTGTCGAACACCTGGACCCTCATGGAAGAATGGCGGTTCACGGCAAGCGACGTTCTGCTGCATGCCCTGCCGATCTTTCACACCCATGGATTGTTTGTTGCCACCAACATCACGCTGGCCGCTGGCGGCAGCATGATCTTTCTGCCGAAATTCGATCTGGACCAGATGATCGCCTGGATGCCCCGCGCAACCACCATGATGGGTGTTCCGACCTTCTATACCCGCCTGCTGGGGGACGCCCGTTTCACCCATGATCTGGCCGCGCATATGCGCCTGTTCATTTCAGGTTCGGCCCCCCTGCTGGCCGAGACCCATGCAAGGTTCGAAGCCCTCACCGGCCATCGCATCCTTGAACGCTATGGCATGACAGAAACCAACATGAACACATCGAACCCCTACGATGGCGAACGTCGTGCCGGAACGGTGGGTCATCCATTGCCGGGGATCGAGCTGAAGATCACCGACCCCCAGACCGGCACGACCCTGCCCGAAGGTGAAATCGGACAGATCGAGGTGCGCGGCCCCAACGTCTTCAAGGGGTATTGGCAGATGCCGGAAAAAACGGCAGAGGAACTGCGCGCGGATGGTTTCTTTATCACCGGTGATCTGGGCAAGGTCGACCGGGACGGATATGTCCATATCGTCGGCCGCAACAAGGACCTGATCATTTCCGGCGGATTCAACGTCTACCCAAAGGAAATCGAACAGCTGCTCGATGATCAGCCTGGCGTGCTGGAAAGCGCAGTAATCGGCGTGCCGCATCCCGATTTCGGCGAAACCGTGCTTGGCGTGATTGTTCCCGCCCCGGGTGCCGCGCCGGACAGGCAGGCTATCATGGACAGTCTTCGCCGGTCTCTTGCCCGTTTCAAGCACCCCCGCGAACTGGTCATCATGGACGAACTGCCGCGCAACACGATGGGCAAGGTTCAAAAGAACATCCTGCGCGATCAATTCAGAGAGATGTTCACATCCGGGGATGTCGGCCAGACGTAGCGATCAGCCGCGAGATACCACCGCCGCTTTCACCCCTGCGTCAGGCCCGCATCCTGCAATTCCTCCCGGTCCGGCAGATCGCGCAGGCTTTCCAGCCCGAAGGCCAGCAGGAAGTGTTCCGTGGTGACAAAAGTAAAGGGCGCACCCCGGCTGGGGCTGCGCGGCCCGGTCCCGATCAGCCCCCGCGCATGCAGCCGCCCGATCAGATCGCGGCTGATCTCCTTGCCGAAAATGTCTTTCAGCATGTCGCGCGTGGCGGGCTGGTAATAGGCAATGGCGGCCAGCACCGCGATATCGAATTCGCTGAGGTCCAGCAGCTGATCGTCCAGATCGGCCGCAGCCCGGATCGCCGGGGCAAAGGCCGTCCGCGACCGCAGCACCCAGCCATCGGCCACCTGCGCCAGTTCGAAGGCGCGCCCCTCAAGGTCCGCGGCAAGATCCCCGATCAGCAGATCGACGGAGGCATCCTGCCCGACCACCCGCGCCAGATCCTGCCTTGGCACCGGGGTGGCGCTGGCAAACAGCACGGCCTCGATCCGCAGCATCCATTCCCGCCAGCGCAGCTCCGGCGGCAGGTCGGCCAATTCGCGGTCAAGCTCTGGTTCAGGTCGGACAACGGCCACGCCTACACCCCGTAAAGGCGAAAGGTGTCGCGCCCGGTCAGCTCGCGCACCGCACCCAGATCGACGAGCCTGTCGCAGAAGCGGCGGGCGGCCCGGTCCGGCATCGGCAGGGCCGAGGGTGCAACGGCATCCCGGCTCAGAAAGACCTCGACCGCGGCAGGCGCTGTCTTGGCCCGCAATTTGGGCGCAACCGTCTTCAACCGCGCCGCCCGTCGCGACAGATCTGCTGCCATGCGCAGGGCCTGCGGGGTCGCGGTGGTCACCGCGCCGTGGCAGGCCAGCCGCAATGCATCGCCACGTCTGGTCAGGTCAACACGCACCAGACCCGACGCGAACAGGGGCAGGATGTGATCCCATCCCAGCGCCTGCGCCAGGGCCGCATCTGCCAGGATCAATGCAGGCACCTCAGCCCGCGGCATTTCCGTCAGAACGGCTTCCAGAACCTTTGCCACGCGCGTGATGGGCCCCGCCTGCCCTGCGCCACGTTCCTTTCCGGCACTCAGCCAGGCCGCGATTCGTGTGGCCTCCACCTCGGGCAAGGCACGGTGCAGCGCCTTGACAGAGAGGGGTCGTTCCGCCGCACGCCGCCAGGCAAGATAGGTTTCTCCTGCGGGGCCCGGCAGGTCACCGGGACGCAGCAGGTGGATGGCATCCCGCAACTCCCCTGCCCTTTCGGGCCGTCCGGAAAACAGGATACAGGCCTCCGCCGCCTGCAACGCCAGGCGATCCCGCAACAACGCCTGCGGCACATCACTCTGCTTGATGACCTGATGCAGACAGCTCAGCGCGCTGCCGGACAAGAACGCCATATCCTCAAGCGATTCACTGCGGCGGGACGTCACCCAGGACGGCAACAGAAGTTGCATGGCAGGGTCGTCCTGGATGTTCGATAGGGTGAATGTCATGTCCAGAGCTTATCCGACCACCGCAGGCTTCGCTACAAGATGTCTGAGCGCAGCGTAGATTTTAGGATTGAAACATTCGAGGGTTTCCGGATCGACCCTGAATGCAACCCTCATCCGTTAATTGCAGATCGACAGCGCATTTTCTCCTTGCGGTGCCTGACATCCCGATGTGGAATGCAGGCATCGGGTGGTATTTAATGATGATGAACCGATGGCGACCAAGGGGGTTGGCCCGGCCGCATGCCACCGCGACGCATCCCGTGCCCTGTTCAACAATCAACCCCTTGACGGTTTTTTATTTTATATATAAAACTATGCAAAAGCATAGAGTGGGATTAAGGGGGCGTCATGCCGTCCATAGGCTACGAAGTCATCGCCGTTTCGAGCGAGACCAAAGATGTAAAACGGATCGAAGTGAAGCCGTCGGCGCCGATCCCCATGGTGTGGACCGCGGGCGCACATGTTCGCGTCAGCCTGCGCGACGGCGGTGACCGTTCGTACTCCCTGCTGCGGCTGCCGGGCCTGCAACCCGGACATCTGGCGCTTGGCGTGCTGCGCGAGGCGCAAAGCACGGGCGGGTCGATCTTCATGCATGAGCTCAAGCCCGGTGACAGGGTTCAGATCTCGAACCCGACCAATCATTTTGAACTGGGCGACCATGCTGAACCCGCCGTACTGATCGCGGGCGGCATCGGCATCACGCCGATCCTGTCCATGGCGGCGGAACTCGCCGCGAAAGGGCGCGCATTCGAGGCCCATTATGCCGGGCGTTCCGAAGGGACGCTCGCCTTCGTGAATGAAATGCAGGAAATCTGCGGCGACCGGCTGCATCTGCATTATGACGATCAGCCCAGCAAGATGGATCTGAACGAAATTCTCGGACAGGCCCCCGATGGTGCCCATGTCTACTTCTGCGGACCGGCCGGCATGATCGAGGCGGTCAAATCCGTCGCCTCCGATCTGGGCTGGCCCGTCGAGCGGGTGCATTACGAGCTGTTTTCGGCTGCAGCCAATACGGCGGAGGACACGGCATTCGACGTCGAAATCCACAGCACCGGCCAGATCGTGCATGTCCCGTCCGACAAGACGATCATCGAGGCGCTGGAAGAAGCAGGTCTCGACCCGCTTTACGACTGCCAGCGCGGCGACTGCGGGATCTGCCAATGTGATGTGATCGACGGAATCCCCGACCACCGGGATGTCATCCTGACCGACAGCGAAAAGGCGGCGAACAACGTCATGCAGATCTGCGTATCGCGCTCGAAAACGCCCAAACTTGTCATTGATATCTGATCTTTACTGGAGACTGCCATGGACCGTTATCGCGGAAATTCCCAAGCCATCGCCGATTTGGTCAAAGGCCACGCCGTTCACCGCGACGTCTACGTGAACGCGGAAATCTTCGAGTTGGAAATGGAGCAGCTCTTTCCCAATTCCTGGATCTACATCGGGCATGAAAGCCAGCTGAAGAACACCGGCGACTTCATCACCTCCAAGATCGGAAACCAGCCGGTTCTGGCATCCCGGCACCGGGACGGGCAGGTCTATGTGCTGCACAACCGCTGCCCGCACAAGGGCGTCAAGATTGCCTCAGAGCCTTGCGGCAACACCGGCAAATTCTTTCGCTGCCCTTACCACGCCTGGTCGTTCAAGACCGATGGTTCGCTTTTGGCGATCCCGCTGAAGAAGGGCTACGAAGGCACCGGATTTGACGCGGATCAGGCGGCCAAGGGCCTGACGCGGATCGAGAACGTGAAAATCTACCGCGGCCTGATCTTCGTGCGTCTGGCGAAAGAAGGCCTCAGCTTCGAAGAGTTCTTTGGCGAATCCCTGTCCACGATCGACAACATGGCCGACCGCTCGCCCGAGGGTGAACTTGAGGTGATCAGCCAGCCGATCCGCTACATGCACACCTGCAACTGGAAGATGCTGGTCGAGAACCAGACTGACACCTGCCATCCGATGGTCGCGCATGAAAGCTCTGCCGGGACGGCGGTCAGCGTCTGGGAACGCGAGAAGGACAACTTCACCGAAACCCCCATGGCCGTGCAGCTTTATGCACCTTTCATGAGCCCTTATGAGTTCTATGAAGGGGCGGGCATTCGCGTCTGGCCAAATGGCCACGGCCACACCGGCGTGTCAGGCTCGATCCACCAGGACTACGAGGATGTGGACGGCTATCAGGACATGATGATCGAGGCCTATGGCAAGGAACGCGCCCAGGAGATCCTGGGCGATATCCGTCACAACACGATCTATTTTCCCAACATCATGGTGAAGGGGCCGGTCGGCATCCTGCGCAACTTCATCCCGCTCGGGGTCGACAAGACCCTGGTGGAAAGCTGGGTGTTCAAGCTGAAGGGTGCCCCCGACAAACTCTATGAGCGCGGCCTGATGTATAACCGCTTCATCAACGCGCCGACGTCGATTGTCGGTCACGACGATCTGGAGATGTACGAACGCGCGCAGGAAGGTCTGCACTCCAACGGCAACGAATGGGTCAACCTGCGCCGCCTCTGGGAGGATGATGAGGCCGAAGAGACAACGGAAGTCGTCAACGGCACATCCGAACGCCAGATGCGCAACCAGTTCTATGCCTGGCGCAAGTTCATGGTTCAGAACATGGACCAAGCCGTGGAGGCCGCAGAATGAACCGCGATGACCTGATCGATTTTGTCTATGACGAGGCCGCCACGATTGACCAGATGCGCTGGGACGACTGGCTGGCGCTGTTTCACAAGGACGGACGCTACTGGATGCCGCTTGAATGGCAGCAGGAAGATCCGATCCTTCAGCCCTCGCTGATGTATGAGGACCGGTTGCTGCTGACCGTCCGGGTTGAGCGTCTGGCAGGTGAGCGCACCTTCAGCCAGAAACCCAAAAGCCGCTGCCATCACCTGATGGAACGGCCGCGCATCCTCTCGATGGGCGAAGACGGGGGCGTGCATAGACTGCGCACTTCATTCATATATACCGAAACGCGGGGTGACCTGCTGGAACGCTATTCCGGCTGGGTCAGTCACGAGTTGGTCGAGGTGGACGGGGCATTGCAGATCAAGCTGAAACGCATTGATCTGATCAACTTCGATGCGCCATTCAGCAACATCCAGCTCTTTATCTGAGGCAGGCATGAACACCGAAACAGTTTACACCCGATTCAAGAGCACCGCTGCGATGCAGGGCGATGCCCCCTTTCTGCATGTGCTGGAGGAAACGGCACAGGTCTATGGCATCCCGCAGGGCGACATCAGCTATGACGAGATGGCGCAAAGAGTGGAGGACTGGCGCAACCGTTTCATGGATGCCGGATATGGCGCGGGCCATCGCGTCGGGCTGCTGTTGGAAAACCGTCCCGTGTTTCTGGAGATCTGGCTGGCGCTGAACGCGATTGGTGCCTCTGTCGTGCCGATCAACCCGGACTTGCGGCTGGCGGAACTGGAATACCTGGCAGAACACTCCGAAATGATCCTGGCGATCGTCCTCTCCGACCGGCTGGAAGAGATGAAGACCGCCGTGGAAAACGCCGGCATTCCCACCCTTGTCACAGCACCCGAAGGCGCGTTGCCAAAGGCCATCCGGCCCGCCGCGGCAGAGGCGGCGCCGAACACGGCGACGGAATGTGCCTTGCTCTATACCTCCGGGACCACGGGCAAGCCCAAGGGCTGCATCCTGTCCAACGAATATTACCTCTATTCCGGTGACTGGTACGCCGGTGCCGGTGGCCACATCAGCCTGCGTCAGGGCGAGGAGCGGATGCTGACCCCCCTGCCCGTTTTCCACATGAACGCGATGGCCGTTTCGGTGATGGCCATGATCACGGTGGGCGGCTGCCTGATCATGTTGGACCGTTTCCATCCGCGCAGCTGGTGGGCTTCGGTCCGCAAAAGCGGCGCGACGGTGGTGCATTATCTGGGCGTGATGCCGCCCATGCTGATGCGCGCCGACCCTTCCGAAGACGACCGCAATCACGATGTCCGTTTCGGATTTGGCGCAGGCGTGGACGCCAAGCTGCATGACCCTTTCGAAGAACGCTACGGTTTCCCCCTGATCGAGGCCTGGGCCTGTACCGAGACCGGATCGGGTGGGGTCATCTGCGCCAATGAGGAACCGCGCAAGACGGGAACCGCCTGCTTTGGGCGGCCCGCCAAGGAGGTTGAAGTTCGCGTCGTCGACGATGCAGGCAAGGACGTGGCACCAGGCGCACCCGGCGAAATGCTCGTGCGCCGCGCCGGGGACAATCCGCACTACGGCTTCTTCTCGGGCTATCTGAAAAACCGCGAAGCAACCGACGAGCTTTGGGAAGGCGGCTGGCTCCATACCGGTGACGTGGTGCAGCAGGACAAAGACGGATCGCTGCACTTCGTCGACCGCAAGAAGAACGTGATCCGCCGCTCGGGCGAGAACATCTCGGCGGTGGAAGTGGAATCGATCCTGAACCGTCATCCCGAGATCGCCTCCTGCGCCGCCGCTGCCGCCCCCGACGATGTACGCGGCGACGAAGTGGCCGTGTTCATCATTCTGGACGCCGCCGAAGGCAACAACGCCAAGGCCGAAGAGATCGTGACCTGGGCGCTGGATCAGATGGCATACTACAAGGCCCCCGGCTGGATCGCCTTTGTCGAGGATCTGCCGCTGACCGCCACGCAGAAAATCCTCCGGGGTCAGTTGAAAGACCTGTTGGTGAAGACCTTTGAAACCGATGGTTTCATCGACACCAGACACCTGAAGAAACGCACAAGCTGATGGCCCGGCAAAAGCCCTATGACGGCGTTGTCGTCTGCGCGCCGGTCACCGTTCCCTATACGCGGTATTCCGACAAGACCGCGCATTGGTGGACCGGCAGCGCCCTGGCCGCCCTGTCGCGCCAGACCGGGCTGGGGCCAGAAGATTTCGACGGCTTCTGTTTTGCCAGTTTCTCGGCCGGGCCGGACACGGTTGTCGGCATGGTGCAGCATCTGGGGCTCAGCCCGCGCTGGATGGATCACATCCCCACCGGCGGTGCCAGCGGCGTCATGGCCCTGCGGCGCGCGGCCCGCGCGGTTCAGATGGGCGATGCCGACATCGTGGCCTGTGTTGCCGCCGACACCAACCAGATCGACAGCTTCCGCCAGACCTTGCAGGGCTTTTCGCGCTTTTCGCAGGATGCCACCTATCCCTATGGCTTCGGCGGACCCAATGCGACCTTTGCGCTGATCGCCGATAACTTCATGCGGGAATACGGCGTCTCGCGCGATGATTTTGCCAAGCTCTGCGTCGCGCAAAGGGACAATGCGCTGTCCAACCCCTTCGCGCTGATGAAAAAGCCTCTGACCCACGAGCAATACATGCAGGCGCGGCCCATCTCCGACCCGATCCATCTGTTCGATTGTGTCATGCCCTGCGCCGGGGCCGAGGCCTTTATCGTGACTACACCCGAAAAAGCGCGGGACCTGGGCCTGTCCACCGCGCGGCTGGTCGCGACGATCGAGCGGCACAATGCCTTTCCCGAAGACCCGGTGCAGACGCGCGGCGGTTGGGCGCGCGACATTGACGATCTGTGGTCGGCGGCGGGTTGTGGGCCACAGGATATGGATATGGTCCAGCTTTATGACGATTATCCGGTGATCGTGGCCATGCAACTGGCCGATCTGGGGTTTTGCGAAAAGCCGGAGCTTTCCCGGTTCATCGCAGACAACGATTTCACGATTTCTGGTACTCTGCCGCTCAATACCAACGGCGGGCAACTCTCTGCGGGTCAGGCCGGCGCCGCCGGCGGATTTCAGAACGTCACCGAAGGGTTGCGACAGATCCTGCAGACGCCCCTGGGCGATCAGGTGCCCGACGCCAGACGCGCGCTGATCTCGGGCTTTGGTCTGGTGAATTATGATCGCGGCATCTGCACCGGTGCCGCCGTTCTTGAGCAGGAGGTGCTGCGATGAGTGATCCGCTGACACCGCCAAAACGCAAGGACCCGCTGGTCGTCACCCGTGCGGGCCATGTCCCTCCTGCCCTGCGCAGCCGCGCGGCCACGGCGATGGCGGCGCGCGCCGGTCTGGGGCGCTTTGTGCTGCAGGTCTGTGACGATTGCGCGCGGGCAACCTATCCGCAGCGTGACCGCTGCCCGTTCTGCTGGGGCGAATTGCGCTGGCAGGATCAGCCCGACGGCGCAGTGATCGAGGCGGAGACCACGATACGCAGTTCCATCGACCTCTTCTTCAAGGACCATCTTCCCTGGCGCGTCGGTTCGGCCCGGCTGGATGCGGGGCCGATGGCAACCGTGCATCTGCATGGGGATGTGGGTCAGGGTGACCGCGTCAGAATGGAACTGAAGCTTGACAGATCCGGCAATCCGGCACTCTTTGCCATGCCGGAAAAGGAGACGCCACATATGGCTGACGATCCCCAATTGCGGGTCTTTACCGCCGACCCTAAATATCGGCGCATTCTGGTGACCGATGGCCGGACGGAAACCGGACAGGCAGTGGCCGAAGCCCTGCTCAAGGCGGGCGCAAAGACGGTCTTCCTCGGCAACGCCGACCCCCTGATGCGTTATCCCGGTCAGGACCGGATCGAGGCCACCCCAGGGATCGAACCTGTCCGGCTGAGCCTGACCGATACCCGCAGCATTGAGGCGCTGGCGGGGCAGTTGGGCGGACGCGTGGACATCGTGGTGAACACGGCGCAGTTCGCCCGCCAGGGTGGCGTCGGTTTCGGCGGCAATCTGAACGATCTGCAATCCGGGCTGGATCTGGAAGTGACGGGCCTAATGCGGCTGGCGCAGGGGTTCGCCCCTGCCCTTTCGGGGCGCTCGGACGATGGCGATCGCTCCGCCGCGGCCTTTGTCGATATCGCCTCCATCCACGGGCTGACCGGCCGGGCAGGCTTTGCCGGGTCCTCCGCCGCTGCCGCCGCGCGGCTTTCCCTTCTCGCAAGCCTTCGGGGTGAGATGGCCCGGACCGGCATTCGTGTCATCTCTGTCCTGACAGGCCCGGTGGATGACGGCTGGCATCAGAACGTGCCGCCCCCCAAAACCGCACCCGCCCAGATCGCGCGCGCAGTCGTGACCGCCCTTCAGCAGGGGCAGGAAACCATCTGTGCCGACGAGGTCGCAAAGGATGTGCTGACCCGCTGGCAGGACGATCCGCTTCTGACAATTCGTGAGGAAAACAAATGAGCAAAACCGTACTTGCGGATCTTGCGGTGGCCCTGGCGTCTGGCCAGGTGCGCGTCATCGACCTGACCAACACGCTCAGCCCGGATTTCCCGGTCATCGTGCTGCCGGCCGAGTTCGGCCAATGCGCCCCGTTCCGCATGGAAAAACTCTCACGCTACGACGCGGACGGGCCGGCCTGGTACTGGAACAACATTTCGATGAACGAACACACCGGCACCCATTTCGATGCCCCCGCGCATTGGGTGACGGGCAAGGATCTGCCATCGAACACGGTTGACGCCATCCCGGCGCAGGAATTTGTTGCACCTGCCGTGGTGATCGACATCTCGGCGGAATCCGAGGCAGACGCGGATTTTGTCCTGACACGCGATTTCCTCGAAAACTGGGAAACGGAACACGGCACCATCCCGCCGGACCACTGGATCGCCTTGCGCACGGATTGGTACAAACGGGTCGGCACGCCGGAGTATCTGAATCTGCTCGAAGACGGCGCGCATTCGCCCGGGCCGGATGCAGGCGCTGTCGAGTTTCTGGTTCACGACCGCAAATGCGTCGGCCTGGCGGTCGAGACGGTCGGCACCGATGCCGGACAGGCAAGCACATTCAATCCGCCCCTGCCCGCCCATTCGATCCTGCATGGCAACGGCAGGTTCGGCCTGCAATGCCTGACCAACCTGGACAAGCTGCCGACCTTCGGCGCGATCATCGTGGCATGCCCGCTCAAGATCGAGCGCGGTTCGGGCAGCCCCTTGCGCGTGGTCGCCCTCGTCGAAGGAGAAGCCGCGTGAAGACAACTCTGATCACCGGGGGAAACTCCGGCATCGGCGCCGCAATCGGCGATCTGCTGCGCGCGCGGGGCGAAAGGGTCGTGTCGCTGGGGTTGGAAATGCCCGCTGCCGGGCAGGAAAATCTGTATGGCTATACGGTCGATCTGACCAATGCGGCGGCCACCGCCAAGGTGGCAGCAGAGATTGCCGCCGATCATGCGATTGATGCCGTGGTCCACAACGCAGGTGCGATCCTGCCCGCCCTGTTGTCCGATGCAAATCCGAATGACGTTCTGACATTGGCGCAATTGCATCTGGCCGCCCCCATGGCGCTGACACAGGCTGTCCTGCCGGGCATGACGGAACGTGGGTTCGGGCGCATCCTGTTCATCACTTCCCGCGCCTCGATGGGGATGCCGACCCGCTCCGCCTATGCCGCGACAAAGGCCGGAGTGCATGGTTTGATGCGCACCTGGGCGCTTGAACTGGCCCCCAGCGGTATCACGGTCAACGCCATCGCCCCCGGCCCGGTCCTGACCGAGAATTTCTGGGGCATCGTGCCCAGGGACGGCGAGTTGCAGGAAAAAATCGCCAATGGCGTGCCGGTCCGGCGCATCGGCACACCCGAAGACATCGCCAACGCGGCCGGGTTCTTTCTGGATACAAATGCCAGCTTTGTCACCGGTCAGGTGCTGTATGTCTGTGGCGGCGCAAGTCTTGGCGGGCAGCCCTCCTGACCTGGCCTGTGCGCTTGGCAGGCATTCCGGCCATCCCTGACGCCTGAAGCAGCGATGGCCGGGCGAGATTTATGAGGCCGACCGCGACGCATCGTCAATGATGAATTGCCATCCGGCAGCGCCGTAATCACGCAGCACTTCGATGCCGCCGCCGGTGAGGTTCTGCACTTTCCCTTCCGGATCGGTAAGCTCAAGCTTCCAGTGATTGGTTGACAGCGCGATGTCCTGATGGAGGACATGGATGCGGTTGCCGATCTCGATCCTGGGTTTCAGCGCCAGAAGCGCCTCGTAATCACCCCTTGTCGCCGCCTTGCCGTGAAGCGTTGCACCGTCCGGATTGATATAGGTGACATCCTCAGCATAAAGCGCAACCAGACCTTCAAGGTCGCCTGCATTGAATCTTTCCTGCCAGGCGTCATAGACTTTCTCCAACTCGGTGACCGGCGCAGTATCGCCCGTGGTCTGTGCAAAGAGGTCATTTGCAGACAGCCCCGCACCACTGGCCAGAAACCCTGCACCTAGGAGGCGGAGAAAGCGGGCACGGGTCACGCCCTCTGCTGCGGCTACAGCTCTTGCGCGGGGTCCAGGGGCGTCGGAGGGTCCTTCGCGGCATCCATTTCTGATTGAATTCAACATCTGTATGGCCTTTCCCAAAGCATATGTAGTCAAAAGGCTAATGATGCAAAAAATGGCGGTCCATTTCAGATCAGGTTGATTTTTGTGCGCTTTCGGCCAGCGTTGATGCCACCGGCCCCCTGCCAGGTTCAATCAGATCACCCCTCCGGCACGTTGACAGCAATTTATTTTATATATAAAATAAATTCAGCCGGTATCTTCGGAAATCCGGCAAGACGCCTTTTTGGAGATCCTTCCGAACCGGGCGACGATCCGCAAAGAGAGATATGACCAACCGTATGGGAAAGTTCAGTATCGACCGTCGCGCCTATGACGACGTGGTGATCACGACGCCCGTCAGTCTTCCCTACGTCAGGTACAGCGAACAATCCGCGCATTGGTGGATCGGACGGGCCTTGCGGGCCCTGGTGGACGGATCGGGCATTGAAGCGCGCGACATCGACGGTTTCTGCCTGTCCAGTTTCACCACAGCGCCCGACACCGCGATTGGCCTGGCCGAACATCTGGGGCTCAGCGTCCGGTGGCTGGACCATGTACCCCTTGGCGGTGCCAGCGGGATCACCGGGGTCCGACGTGCCGCACGCGCCGTCCAATCCGGTGACTGCGATGTCGTGGCCTGCATCGGTGCCGACACCAACCAGCGCGGGTCATTCGGCAATACCTTGGCCAATTTTTCACGGTTCTCGCAGGATGCGGTCTATCCCTATGGCGCGGGCGGCACCAATGCCAGCTTTGCCCTGATCGCCCGCAATTACATGGAGACATTCAATGTAAGCCGCGAGGATCTGGGACGCATTGCCGTGGCGCAGCGGTCCAATGCCCTGAAGAACCCAAATGCATTGATGAAAGAGCCACTGACGCTCGACCAATACATGAATGCACGGCCGATCGCCGATCCGATCCATCTGTTCGACTGCGTGATGCCCTGCGCCGGGGCCGAGGCGGTGCTGGTCATGCGGCAGGACACGGCCCGGGCCTGCGGCATTGCCGGTGCCAGACTGCGCAGCAGTATCGAACGCCACAACGCACGATCGATTGATCCCATGCAGACCTCCGGCGGCTGGGTGGAGGACGTGGGCGAACTCTACAGCATGGCCGGTGTCGGACCCGATGACATCGACGTGGTGCAGACCTATGACGATTATCCGGTGATCTGCATGATGCAGATGGAAGATCTGGGCTTTTGCAGGAAGGGTGAAGGGGCGGAATTTGTCCGCAGCCATGACCTGCGGATCGAAGGCGACTTCCCCCACAATACCTCCGGCGGCCAGCTGTCCTGCGGACAGGCCGGCGCAGGGGGGTCCTATGTCGGGTTGACCGAAGCGGTGCGCCAGGTTCTGGGAACGGCAGGCGACACACAGGTCAAGGGCGCAAACCTTGCCCTGGCGTCCGGCTTCGGGATGATGACCTATACCAGGGGTCTGTCCTCCTGCGCGGTCATTCTGTCGGGGGAGGGCGCATGACCGACCGCCCCTCAGATCAGAACCTGCCGCCCTACCCGCCATCCGCCAGCGGCGCATTCTATGATGCGATTGCCACAGAGGGGCGGTTCGCATTGCAAAGATGCGCGGATTGCGCGCAGTTCCTCTATCCCGCACATGATGTCTGTCCGTCCTGCCTGTCGACCGATCTGCCGCTGGCTGATGCCCCGCCGCAGGGTCGGATCGCCAGCGAAACAACGATCCGGGCCACCACCAACCCCTATTTTCAGGACCGCCTGCCGATCAGGATCGGCCTGGTGATCCTCGACTGCGGACCCTCGATGATCGCCTTTCTGGACGATGGCGCGGGAATGGGCGACCGCATCGGCGTGTCTTTCCGCCCGGATACCTTCGGCCGGGCGATGGCCTGGGCGAAGTGACCCGGAAATCGTCGGCGCAAATTGCAGGTAAATGGCCATGTCGCCCGGGTCTGTCAGGATAATTCCCGCCGCCATATAATATGCTGAGAAATATTTTTACTTGTAAAATACTTTGATGCCGTCATTATCGGTTAACAAGGATTCGCCCGAAGAATGCAAAAAAGCCGGGTCCGGACAGCATGATTTCATGTTGAAGACCGCAGGGCAGCGCAGACGGCATTTCAAATTCATCACTCAAGGGGAGAAAAAATGATGAAGACCAAGACAGTATTTCTGAAAGGCCTCGCCGCGATCATCGCGACGGGCACAATTCTTGCCACGCCACTGGCCGCTGAGGAGGTTACTCTGCGCGGTGTGAGCTGCTTTCCAATCGGTGCCCCTCCCGGCGTGCCCTTCGAAAATCTCGTGACCGAGATCAACGAAAAGGGCAAAGGGATCGTTCAGATCGACCTTCTGGGCGGCGCGCCCGCCATCGGCAGCCCGTTCCAGGTTGTCGAACGCATGGCCCAGGGGGCCTATGACATTGCCGGCTGTCCCGAGGCCTTCTTTGGCAATATCATTCCCGAAGCGCCCGCGCTCCGGCTTCAGGAGAAGACCTTTGCCGAACTGCGCGAGAACGGCGCGATCGACTATTTCCAGGAGATCTCGAACAAGAAGAACGTTCAGTTCGTCGGCCGCCATCATGATGACGGCGCGTTCAACCTGTTCCTCGCCGAGGGCAAGGCCATCGACAAGGCCGACCTGACCGGTCTGAACCTGCGGGTGTCGCCTGTCTACACGGCCTTCTTCAAGGCACTGGGCGCCTCGGTACAGCGGTCCTCCATGCCCGAGGTTTATACCCTGATGGAAAGCGGCGCGGTTGACGGCTACGGCTGGTCGGTGCGCGGCATCTCTCCGTCCTGGTATCCGGTCACGAAATATCGTGTCGAACCCGGCGTCTACCGCGCCTCCATCCATACGGTTGCAAACATGACCAAATGGAATGCGCTCAGCGACGAGGCCCGCGCCGTCATCAACGACGTGGTGATCGGTTGGGAGAACAAGATGGAAGGCACCAGCGACTATGCCAAGCAGCTGGATGCAGAGATGCTCAAGGTGTTCGAGGAAAACGGCATCGAAACCATCACACTTGAGGGCGAAGAAGCCGACAAATGGGTCAGCATGGCGCGTGAAACCGCCTGGGACGAATTCATCGAGCAGAACCCCGAGACCGGGCCAAAGCTGAAAGAGCTTTTCACAGCAGCCCAATAAACCAACCAAACGCAAATTCCGGCAGACCGTCGCCTGATGGTCTGCCGGGCTTGCCGCCTGCAACACGAGCCGGAGAACGTCATGCCTTCGCTTATCGACAGATTCGAAACCGTCTTTGAGAAATTCAACCTGTTTGTCGCCATCTGCGTGGCCGGGTCGATCGGCGTTTTCGCAATCCTCGTCCCCCTCGATTTTTTCTTGCGCAAACTGGGCCTGCGCGGTCTGGAATGGTTGAACGAAGGCGCTGAATACGGGCTTTACGCAGGGGTGTTCCTGTCGTCGGCCTGGGTGCTCTACAAAGGGGCCCATGTGCGCGTCGACATCATCCTGACCGCAATTCCAGCCTGGCTCGGCGCCAGGGTGGAACGTGCAATTGACCTCTTCGGCTCGCTGCTATGCCTCTGCATGGCCTATTTCGGGGCCAACGGCACGCTCAGCAGCTATGCCTTCGGCTCGCTGCCGGACAAGGACCTGCAAATCCCCAACTGGATTGTTCTTGCCGTCTTCACACTGTCATTCCTCATGCTCGCCATCGAATTCCTGTTCCGGTTTCGACGTGCGGGAATGTCCGACCATAAAATCTCTACAGACATAGGATTCTGATGATGGAATGGTATTCTGCCCTTGTCCTGCTGCTCGGGATCGTCTGCTTCTTTCTGTTCCTCGGCCTGCCGGTTGCCTTTGCCTTCATGGCCGCGAACATCATCGGCACCGCCCTGTTCATCGGTGGTCTTGCGACAATGGGGGACTGGACGATTGCCTCCCTGTCGCTTCAGAGCATGCCGATGGAATTTCACGAGGCGATATCCTATTCCCTCGCGACCATCGCCCTGTTCCTGTTGATGGGGGAAATCCTGCTTGAGACAGGGGTCGCCTTCAAGGCCATCGGCGCAATCGAGCGCATGATCTCGCGGGTGCCGGGCCGGCTGGCCATCGTGTCCATCGTCGGCGGAACGGTGTTTTCCTCCCTCTCCGGATCGACCGTGGCCAACACCGCAATCCTGGGTAAGGTCCTTTTGCCGGACATGCTCAGGCGCGGCTACAAACCTGCCATCGCGATGGGCCCGATCATGGCGGTGGGGGGCATTGCCATGCTGATCCCGCCCTCGTCGCTGGCGGTGCTGCTGGCAAGTATCTCGCAGAAATCCGTGGCCCTGCTTCTGGTCGCCGGCATCATCCCCGGCTTTCTGATGGCGATGAGCTTCTTTGCCTATGTGATCATCCGATGCACCATCAACCCTGATCTGGCACCCCCCTTCGAAACCGATACCAGCTATCTGGACAAACCTCTGACCATCACGGTCAACAGCCGGCGCCGCACCCTGTGGTCCTGGACATACCAGGGCCGCTCGCTGCGCATGGTGAACCGTCTCTTGCCGACGATCATCTACATCCTCCCGCTGTTCAGTATCTTCATTGTTGTGGTCGGCAGCATCCTGACGAACTTTGCTTCGCCGACCGAAGCCGCCGCAATGGGCTGCCTCGCTGCATTCGGTGCCTGCCTGTTCTTCCGGCTGTTCAAAAGCACGATCACGATCACCGGCATCGAAGGCGCCGATTTCGGCTGGGCCGAGGTTGGCAAGGCGCTGATGGAAACGGCCAAGGTCAACACCATGATCATCTTCATCATCGCCGGGTCGCTGGTGTTTACCCAGGCGATGGCCGTCTCGGGTGCCACTCAGGGGCTGCTCCAGGCCCTGACCGCACTCGATCTTTCGGCGCTCTCGGTGGTGCTGTTCATGATCCTCATCCTGCTCTTTCTCGGGGCCTTCATGGATCAGGTCAGCATGTTGCTGCTCACCCTGCCGTTCTTCCTGCTGGGGCAAACCTCGCTTCAGGCGATCTATGACATTGATCCGATCTGGCTCATGGTCCTGATCCTGATCACGATGGAGATCGGGCTGCTGACGCCACCCTTCGGCCTGCTGCTCTTCGTCATGCGGGGCGTCGCGCCGGAAGGGATCACGATCGGCCAGATCATCAATTCGGCACTGCCCTTCATCCTGATCGAACTGGCGGTGCTTGCGCTTCTGATCTTCGTGCCGTCGGTCGCCACATGGCTTCCCAACCTGATCAAGTAGGACTGCAATCCATGTCTGCAGACACACCGCCCGTCACGCATCCCGCCTGCCATGACCGTTACGACGACGTCGTGGACGAATTTGCGCCACAGGACCGGACACTGGGGACAATGCTGCAACGTCAGGCCGACCGCTACGGCGACCGGCCTTTCGTAACCTGCGGCGGCGTCAGCTGGACGTTTGCCCGCACCGCCGAGGTCGCCCGCGATTGGGGCGCGCGGCTGGGTGCGGCGGGGATCAGCGCGGGCGACCGCGTGCTGATCCACTGCAGCAACCGCGCCGAATTCCTGCAGGCCTACCTGGGGGCCACCTGGATCGGGGCCATCGCCACCTCCGTCAACACCGCCTTTCGCGGCGCACAGCTTGCCCATGTTCTGGCAAACGCCGGGCCCAAGCTGCTGATCGTGGAAGAGCAGTTTCAGCACGCCTACGACGATCTGGGCGCGGATGCGCAGCTGCCCCCGCTGCTCTGGCCCGTCACGGCAGACGGCATTCAGACCAGCGGTTCAACAGCGCACGCGGCGGACACCATTGCCGTGCAGCCGGGCGATACCGCCGCAATCCTCTACACCTCGGGCACCACCGGCCCGTCAAAGGGCGTCTGCTGCCCGCAGGCGCAATTCTTCTGGTGGGGCATCTATTCGGCCCGCGCACTGGGCGTGCGCGAAGGCGATGTGCTGATGACCGCCCTTCCGGTGTTCCACACCAACGCGCTCAACGCCTTTTACCAGGCGCTGCTGATGGGCTGCGAATATGTGCTGCTGCCGAAATTCTCGGCCTCCGGCTATTGGACATCCGCGGTGGAATGCCGTGCCACCGTGACCTATCTTCTGGGGGCAATGGCCGCGATCCTGATGGCCCAGCCTGAGCGGCCCGGGGACCGCAAACATGTCATCCGCACCGCCCTGGGTGGCGGTGTTCCCGCCCGGGATCAAGAGAAGTTCTTTCACCGTTTCGGCATTCCGCTGGTCGACGGCTATGCCTCCACCGAAAGCAATTTCCTCTTCTACAACCCCTACCCCTCTCCCCGTCCCGGCAGCATGGGCAAGCTCGCCAAGGGGGCCCATGCCATGGTCGCCGACGAACACGACATGCCGGTCCCCGACGGCACGGCGGGCGAACTGCTGCTGCGCCCGACAGAGCCGCATTCCTTTGCTTCAGGATATTTCGGCATGCCGGAAAAGACGGTCGAGGCCTGGGCCAACCTGTGGTTCCACACCGGTGACCGGGTGGTGCGCAACCCCGATGGCTATTTCAGCTTCATCGACCGGATGAAGGATGCGATCCGCCGCCGGGGCGAGAATGTATCGTCATGGGAGGTTGAACAGGCCATCATGACTCATGACGCGATAGAGGCCTGCGCGGTCTATCCGGTGCCATCGGAACTGGGCGAAGACGAAGTTGCAACGGCAATCCAGCTGAAGGAAGGGCAGACCCTGCCCCCGCTGGACCTGATCCAATATCTGGAAACACGCCTGGCCCATTTCGCGGTGCCGCGCTACGTCCGGCAGATGCAGGCCATGCCCCTGACCGAGAACGGCAAGGTCAAGAAGGTCGTGCTGCGCGAGGAAGGAATTGTGCCGGACATGTGGGATCTGGAAACCACGGGCTACAAGGTAAAACGCTGACCCTTGCTCGCCTGCGGCCCCTCTCGACCAATAATGTCAATGTGGAACGCGGCCCGGCCCGGGTACAGGTCAGGCCGCGTTCGATCCTGTCAGTTTACAGGTATTTGCCTGACAACAACGCCCCACAACCCGGCACATGCGGCTTGAGGTTCAGCTTTGTCAGCATCTGATGGGTTGTCGCCACGGCGGCCGACACCACGGGAATCCCGCATTCATCCTCGACCTTCTGAATCGCGGCCAACGATGGCATCTGCACGCAGGCCGACAGCACCAGCGCGTCGATGTTCTTTAGGTTCGCACGCTTGTAGATCTCGGTCAGGTTCATCGGATCCTGCGCGGCGACCTCAAGGTTGTCGGGAATCTCAAGCGCGATACTGTCGGTCACCTCGATCCCTTCCGCCGTGATGTAATCCGCGACCATATCGGTCAGCGGGCGCATGTACGGCGTCACGATGGAGACCCGCTTGGCCCCCATCAGGTGCAGCCCGTCGACCAGCGCTCCGGCAGAGCTGACAACCGGCGCGGGATGGCCGTTGTCCACGGTCACCTGATGCAGGCGCTTCTGGCTTTCGCGGTGATATCCCCGCCCCATCGACATGATCGCAACCAGACAGGCATAGCCCATCACATCGACCGCGGCGTCGCTCAGCTCCAGCGCACAACGGTCGCTGTCCTTGTCCATCGCGGCCAACTCTTCCTTGGTGACCTTCTTCATCCGCATCCGGCTGGAGTGGAAGGAAAACCGCTCAGGATAGAGCGTTTCACGCGACCGCAGCATCGCCGGGATCTCGCGTTCCATCGTCAGGTTAGACGACGGAACGATCTGCCCGATCTTCAGGGTCTGATGCATGTTTTCCATGTCAGTCCCCGATCTTCACAACCGGATTGCGCAGCACGCCGATGCCATCGACGCCGCATTCGATCACGTCACCGGGCCACATCCATTCCTGCGGATCGCGCCCCGCACCCACGCCTGCCGGGGTGCCGGTGGCGATGATATCGCCGGGCTCCAGCGTGATGCCGGAAGAGATATCGGCAATCAGCGTCGGGATATCGAACAACAGATGCTTGGTGTTCGACCGCTGCTTTTCCTCGCCGTTCTTTTTCAGCCAAAGCGTCAGGTCATGCGGGTCCGCAATATCGTCAGCGGTCACGATCGCGGGGCCAAAGGGGCAATAGCTGTCCTGCCCTTTCGAGAAAATCCACTGCCCCGCGCGCCGGTTGTCGCGGGCCGAAACATCGTTGATCACCGAATAGCCAAACACATGGCTCATCGCGTCATCCTTAGAAATCCGCGTCGCGCGCTTGCCGATGATCACGGCCAGCTCCACCTCCCAATCCAGCATCTGCGTCATCGACGCATTGTGCTGGATCGGCTCACCGGTTGCGATCACGCTGGTCGGCGGCTTGGAAAAGACCACCGGTTCCTTGGGCAGGTCCTTGGAGGTGTCCAGCGACTTGGCGCTTTCCGCGACATGTTCGACATAGTTCAGACCGATGCCAAAGATGTTCTTGCGCGGACGCGGGATCGGCGCCAGCAGGCGCACGTTTTCCTCCGGCACCGCAATCCCTGCGGGCCGCGCATCTGCCGTATCCGACAGGGCCTGCTTGATCGCCCGAAGCGCATCGGGGCCGAGGTCGATCAATGTCAGCATGTCAGCGGGCAGCGCCGCGCCGACCGCCTCGCCCAGATATTCAACGTCGATGACAAGGCCGTCCTGCACGACGCCAAGACGCCCTTCGGCTGCGACGCCGTCGCGATAGGTAACTAGTTTCATTTTGGTATCCTGTATTTATCCGTTGACGACCTGATGGCCGCCGTTGTCTTCCAAAGCCTGTTCCGCGTAGAAGCCGAGCTTTCGCATGGTCGGCAGATCGTGGAACGAGAACAGGCAGGCATCATCGCCGCTTTGCGTGTTGCAATGCTCGTGCCACATCCAGGGCGGCACGCAGAAGATGTCCTTTTCCTTCCAGTCGAACCGCTTTCCGTTGATCACGGAATAGCCTTCGCCCTTGGCCACCTGATAGATGATGTTGCCGGTATGGCGGTGCGCCTTGGTGTGCTCGGACGGGCGCAACAGCTGCATGTTGGCACCCATGGTCAGCATCGGATCCGCCCCGGTCTTGGGGTTGATATAGCGCATGATCACCCCGTCATAGGGCGACCCGTCAGTCACCTTGGCGTAGTTCTGCAACGCCTCATAGGTCTGGTCCCAGCGGAATTTCAGCAGCGGCGAATAGGGCTGGTCCCATTTGTCCAGCTCTGGCATCAGCGCGGGGGAACCATAGGTCGCCGGACTGTCGTCCAGCGGCAGGTTGCTGGCCTGATAATCCTCTGGATGCACCTCGTAGAAGTTCGCCTCAAGCGCGTTGGTCAGCGGAATGTCCAGCCCGTCCTGCCACAGGCAGGTACTGCCGTCTTCCTCGATCCCGTGCTCATGCCATGTGCCGTTGGGCGTCAGCACAAAATCCTTCGCGCCAAGGCTCATCTTGTGGCCCTCGACAATCGTATAGGCGCCGGTGCCTTCCATGATGAACCGCAAGGCCGAGGCCGCGTGGCGGTGGGCGCCTGCGCGTTCGCCCGCTTTCATCGTCTGGATGCCCGAGAACAGCCAGCCGCAGGCGGCGCTGACCTCGCGCCGCTTGGGGTTGCGCAGATAGACAACACGCCGGCCCGCATCCTCGGGGCGCACCAGATCAATCGCGCGCAGAACCTGCGGACGCAGGTCGTCCCAGCGCCACAACACGGGATCGGACGTCGGCGTCGGCTCCCAGGGCTCGATCGAATTGGCAACGGTCCAAAGCGCGCCGGTGTCCTGCTTTGCCAGATCCTCGTAATAGGCCTCCAGTTCCGGCGTGTCGCGCACCCGTGCGCGGCCCAGAACGTCGTCTTTATCGGCAGTATCAGTCATGGTTTCCTCCAGTCTTGATTGGATTAGGATTCTTCGCTGTCGTCCGGCATCGGCACAGCGTTCAGGTCCGGCGCGGGGGCCGGGCCGGTTTTCAGATTGACGGCAGCCTGCGGCACCTGGTTGACCCGCAGGTCGAAAATATCGAACCGGTTATAATGGCCGGTGATGTCATGCATCTGCTTGGGCTGGATGCATTTTCCCAGGTCGATCTCGGCATAGACGATGCCTTCGTCGTCGATCAGGCCGGGGACAACCTCGCGCCCGTCAGGGCCGATGATCCCCGAATAGGCGCTGGATTTGCGCTCCAGCATATCGCGGGCATCCGGGCGGATCTCTTCCATCGCCGTGATGATCTCGTCCGAGACCGTCGAAGTGGCAGTCACCGTAAAGACCTTGCCTTCAAAACTGTGCGACATGCTGCGCAGCTTGATTGCCTCGGCCATGTCGTAATCCTTCGGTGCCACCGGCAGCGAGATATAGCTGGCGGTGTGTACAAGCTCGCCCTGCGCCAGCAGGGTGAACCGCGCCAGCGTATTGGTGTTCTCGCCACAGGCGAGCCCGCCCAACGGGCCAATTTCCGTGTCATAGACCCTGAGGCTGGACCCGTCCCCGCCCGTCCAGGTCAGTTTCTCCGCCCAGGTGGGCACCAGCTTGCGGTGCTTGCCCAGGATCGCGCCATCCGGCCCGATGAACAGCAAGGTATTGTAAAGCGCGCCCAGCGACACGGGGCTGCGCTCGTTCAGCCCCATCACCACATAGCAATTGTTAGCCCTGGCGGCGGCCTGAACCTTCGCCATTTCGGGACCATCGGCAAAGACCGAGGCCCGCACAAGTTTCTCGAACCACGCGCTGCCCGTCACCGGATCGGTGATCCAGTTCCAATAGGGGTATCCGGGGATGAACACCTCCGGAAACACCACAAGCCGCGCGCCGTTACCGGCCGCCTCGCCGATCAGGCTAACGGCCTTTTCCACCGTCCGCGCCGCGTCCAGAAACACAGGGCTCGCCTGAACCGCCGCAGCCGTGAACTTCGGAAAGTCATTCAATGGCAACATTTCGTCTTCACCTTCCAGATTGGATTGCGCCGACATGCGCAAGGGCGCGGGAATCGGCATCAAGGATGTTCGTGTCCGGGCCCGTCTGCCTGCGCGCCGCCCGTCTGAGCGGGCAAGTGGCACGACTCACCTGACTCCGTGAATCGATCATGAAGGACAACGCCGCAGCTGACGAGGTCATCTTGGCACCTCTGGCGTTATCCACATGATTCTGAATTGTTTTTTTCCTCATATTCGATTTATTCGCTCGAAGTAGAAAACTGATCGTTGACTTATTTTACATATAAATCTATTCATTACCATACTTTTTTTGGAGAGACGATGATGGCTGAACGATCCTTTGCGAAAGAAGTCGAAGACCTGAAGCTTGGAGAGGGCGACCTGTTCCGCGGTGAGGGCATTCTGGCGATCACAAAGGCCTTGCTGCAATCCGGTGTCGCCTATGTCGGCGGTTATCAGGGATCGCCGATTTCGCACCTGATGGACGTGCTGGCAGATGCCAATGACATCCTCGACGACCTCGGCGTGGTCTTTCAAAGCTCGGCCAGCGAAGCAACCGCAGGCGCGATGCTCTCGGCTTCCGTCATGTATCCCCTGCGCGGTGCAGTGGCGTGGAAATCCACCGTCGGCACCAATGTCGCCTCCGACGCCCTGTCAAACCTTGCATCCGGCGGCGTCACCGGCGGCGCGATGGTGATCGTCGGCGAAGACTACGGCGAAGGCTCCTCCATCATGCAGGAGCGCACCCATGCCTTTGCGATGAAATCGCAGATGTGGCTGCTGGACCCGCGCCCCGATCAGGCCTGCATGGTCAATCTGATCGAAAAGGGTTTCCAGCTGTCGGAAGCCTCCAACACCCCGGTGATGCTGCAGGTGCGGGTGCGGTCCTGTCACATGACGGGCGAATTTGAATGCAAGGACAACAAGCGCCCCGAATTCACCCTGCGCGACGCGATGAACAATCCCGAACGCGATCTGGGCCGCATCGTTCTGCCGCCCGCCGCCTATGAGCATGAAGTCGAAAAGATCAAGGTGCGCATGCCCGCCGCCATCGACTTTATCCGCGACCAGAAGCTGAACGAATTCTTCGGCCCCACCGGCAAGGATAAGACCGGCAAGACCGGGCTCATCGTCGTCGGTGGCATGTACAACAGCACCATCCGCGCGCTGCAGTTCCTCGGGCTCTGTGATGCCTACGGCAATTCGCGCGTGCCGATCTACGTGATGAACGTGGCCTACCCGACCATCAAATCCGAAGTCGACGCATTCTGCGAAGGTCTGGATGCCGTCCTTATGATCGAGGAAGGCCAGCCCGAATATATCGAACAATCCATCTCGACGGTTCTGGCCCGCACGAAAAGCCCGACAGAGGTGCATGGCAAGGATTACCTGCCGATGGGTGGCGATTATACCGCCGCCGTCCTGACCGAAGGGATCGGCCGTTTCCTTGAGGATCATGAGCCAAAACAGCTTGGCAACCGCGCCCCGGTGCCCGATCCCGTCCCGATCCTGACCAACCCGGTGATCGAACGGCTGGGCGAGGTTGTCCCGGCGCGACCGCCGGGCCTTTGTACCGGCTGCCCCGAACGGCCGATCTTTGCCGCCATGAAAATGGTGTTCGAGGAAACCGGCACACACCATGTCTCGGCGGACATCGGCTGTCACCTCTTCTCGATCCTGCCGCCCTTCAATCTGGGTGCCACCACCATGGGCTTTGGCCTTGGCCCGGCTTCGGCGGCGGCCTTCAACGTCAAGGGGGCCAAACGCTCGATCTCGATCATGGGCGACGGCGGGTTCTGGCACAACGGGCTGACCAGCGGCATCGGCAATGCGGTGTTCAACAAGCACGACGGCGTCTTTGTCATCGTCGACAACTTCTATTCCTCGGCCACCGGCGGTCAGGACATCCTGTCGTCCCGCGCGCTGAACAAGCGCCGCAACACCAACAATTCCATCGTGGATGCGGTCAAGGGGATCGGTGCCAAATGGGTCCGTCAGGTGGACCACACCTATGACGTGACCAGGATGCGCGATGTGCTGAACGAGGCGCTGACCACCGATGCCGAAGGGCCCAAGATCATCGTGGCGTCGTCAGAATGCATGCTGAACAAACAGCGCCGCGAAAAGCCGAAGGTCGCCAAGGCGATCAAGGGCGGCCAGCGGGTGATCAAAGAGAAATTCGGCGTCGACGAAGATGTCTGCACCGGCGATCACGCCTGCATGCGGCTGTCAGGCTGCCCCTCGCTGTCGATCAAGGAACTGGACGATCCGCTGCGCGACGATCCGGTCGCCTCCATCGACGACACCTGCGTGGCCTGCGGCAACTGCGGCGAGGTTGCGGATGCCGCCGTGCTCTGCCCCTCCTTCTTCCGCGCCGAGGTCACCCATAACCCGACTGGCTGGGACAGGTTCCGGGCCAGGTTCTCCGGCTCCGTGATCCGCTACCTGCAAGACCGCCGCGAAAAGCGCGCGGTCAGCTTTGAGGCATAGACAGATGAAAGATGACACCGTCAAACTGGGCCTGAAGCCCGCTGGCCCCGCAACAGAGCGGCCGATTTCCATCGCCATTGTCGCGATGGGCGGTCAGGGCGGCGGCGTTCTGACCGGCTGGATCGTGGCGCTTGCAGAAGCCCACGGCTGGGTGGCGCAATCCACCTCCGTGCCCGGTGTGGCCCAGCGAACCGGGGCCACCATCTATTACGTCGAGATGATGCGTCCCGGCGCGGGTGGACAAAAACCGGTGCTGGCGCAGATGCCCACGCCCGGCGATGTCGATGTGGTGATCGCATCGGAATTCATGGAAGCCGGCCGCTCGATCCTGCGCGGGATCGTGACACCCGACCGGACCACCCTGATTGCCTCCAGCCACCGGTCGCTTGCGATCAGCGAAAAGATGGCCCCCGGCGACAGCATCGCGGACAGCAGCGCTGTCAGTGATGCCATCGGCGTGGTCGCCAAACAGGAAATCGTCTTCGACATGAACGCGATGGCAGTCAGGAACGGCTCTGTCATCTCCTCCGCCATGTTCGGCAGCCTTGCCGCGTCAGGCACCCTGCCTTTTGAGCGGGAGGCCTATTACGATGTGATCCGCAAGGGCGGCAAGGGCATCGAGGCCAGCATCCGCGCCTTTGACGCCGCCTATGACCGGACCACAAACGGCACAGACCCGGAACCGACCGATGCGGCAGACACCGCCACCCCCGTTGCCGCACTGCCTGACAGCTTGCGCGACAAACGGGCCAACGCCCTGCTCACCCGTCTGCGTGCGGAACTTCCCGAACAGGCCCATGCCATGGCCTATCTGGGTCTGCAAAAGGTCGTCGATTTTCAGGATGCCGCCTATGGCGCTGAATATCTCGATATCCTGCGCGATCTCACCAAGTCGGACAGCGCGGCAAATGGCGCCGAACACGGCTTTGCCTTCACCGCAACCGCTGCCAAATACCTTGCCAATGCGATGGCATATGACGACGTCATCCGCGTCGCCCGCATCAAGACGCAAAGCGCACGGCGCCAGCGCGTGGCAGATGAAGTCGGCCTGCAGGACGGTCAGGTCCTCAACACCACCGAATTCATGCACCCCCGCATGGAAGAAGCCGCATCAACCCTGCCCGCCGGGCTGGCCACCTGGCTGAAATCGCGCAAATCCCTCTATGCCTGGCTGGACCGCCGCATCAACAAGGGCCGCCGCGTGCACACCTACCGCCTGACCGGGTTCCTGCCGCTGCATTTTGTCGGTGCGCTCAAGGTGATACGCCGCAAATCCCTGCGCCACAAATCAGAAGTCGCCCACCGCGATGCCTGGCTGGCCGATGCCTCGCAGGCGCTGGCGCGCAACTATGATCTCGGCATCGCGATGCTCACCTTCCGCCGCCTGATCAAGGGCTATTCAGACACCCATGTCCGGGGGCATTCCAAGTTCGACAAGGTCATGCAGACCACAAAGTCCATCGCGGCCCGCGATGACGCAGCGGAATGGGCGCAACGTCTTTTGACTTCTGCGATCAAGGATCCGTCCAGCAAGGATCTGGACGGCACGATCATGACAATTGAAAGTTTTTCGAGCACATGAACAAGATCGACAAACCCGCGCCGTTTCCCCGTCCTCTGGATCGTGCGGATATCCCGTTTCCCGGCTGGAGCTACAAGCACATATTCCGCCACGGCCAATGCGACCCTGCGGGCATTGTCTATACGCCCGAATTCTTCAACGTGTTCAACCACGCCATCGAAGCATGGTTTTCCGACTGCCTTGGCCTTTCCTATTATGATTTCCTCGGCCCCCGCCGCACCGGGCTGGGTTATGTCAACGCCCATGCCGAATTCTTCTCGCCGGTCAAAATGGGCGAGGAAGTCGAATATTTCATCCGGGTCTCCAGGATCGGCAGCAAGTCTTACGCGCTGGAACTGAACGCGATGCTTGGCGAGACAGAGGCCCTACGCGGGCTCTTTACAACCGTGACCACCTGCCTGGACACGCATTCATCCATCGACATACCAGCCGACCTGAGAGGTGCATTGAACCAATATGTATTCTCGGATAATGCCTAGTATGTAAAAATATGGAAATGCAGATAGATCGATGATGGCCCGTGACCCGGCTCAGGATAGTTCAAAACACCGCAAGGACGACACCCGGCTCTGGCTCAGCGTGCTGGATGTCTATAATTTCGTCTATCCCGAAGTGAACCGGCAGCTCAAGGAGCAGACGGGCATCAGCGTTTCGAAATTCGATGTGCTTGCACAATTGGCCCGCTACCCCGACGGTCTGAGCATGGGCGAACTTTCGGCCAGGCTCAAGGTCAGCAACGGCAATGTCTCCGGCCTGGTCAACAGGCTGCGCAAGGACGAACTGGTGGACAAATCCATGTCGGCTGATGACAGGCGCTCCTTTGTCGCCGTGCTGACACCCGCAGGTCGCCAGCGGTTCGAGGAAGCAGCGGCCGTTCACGCCGACGTCCTGGCAAAATGTTTCCTGCATCTCGACGCCAAGAACCTTGCGGAAACCACCGCCATGCTGAAATCGATCATCAAGAAACCAGGCGGCAAGGCTCCGACAGACAATGACTAAGAAAAGTGATGACCTCGGCTTTCCCTTCAAAACGCCGGAACAACTGTCGCAATACCTGCCCTATCTCATGACGCGGCTGACCAACCGCTGGCAGGTCAAACAGGATGCAGACCTCAAGAACATTGGCATCCAGGGTGCGACGATGCGGATCATGGCCTGCCTCGCCGCGTATAAGCAACTTACGGTAAACGAAGTCTCCGTGCTGTCGGTGACAGAACAATCCACTGTCAGCAGGCTGGTCGAGCAGCTTGTCACAGCCGGCCTGGCGCAGCGCGAAATCGACGCATCCGACCAGCGTGTGCGCCGCGTTTCACTGACCGCCAAGGGCCGCAAAAAGCTCAGGGAAACGGCGCCGCTGGTCAACGCGAACTATCATCACATGACCGACGGCATTGACCCGGCGCAGCTGGCCGTCTGTGTTGAAGTGATGCAGGCGATGCTGAAGAAAATCCGCGTTCACGACCTCTGAAAGGCCGCTCAGGAAAACCGCGCCGATTGTGATACGCCGCAGTCAGCATGTTGTCAGATCATGGGTGCCGCAGGCCCCGCCCACCCATTGTGAACGGGGCCTGAGCCGCCTCAGCTATAGGCGACACAGACCGATTTGGTCTCAAGGTAGTTGTCCAGGGCGCCTGTTCCGTGCTCCCGCCCGATGCCTGATTGCTTGAACCCGCCAAAAGGCATGTTCTGATCGGGGATGTTGTGGCTGTTGACCCAGACCGTCCCGGCCTGCACCTGCGGCACCAGCTTCATCACCCGGTTGATGTCGCGAGTCCACAGCGACGCGCCAAGCCCGTAGCGGGTGTCATTGGCCATCGCGATGGCCTCTTCTTCGGTCTCGAAGGGGGTGATTGTCGCCACCGGGCCAAAGACCTCGTCCTGCATGATCGCGGTATCTGAACGCGCATCCGCAAAAAGCTGTGGTGCCACGTAGTACCCCTGCCCCGGTGCGGCGATGTCCAGCAGGGGCGTTGCCCCGTCAGCGATACCCCGGGCAATCATCCCCTTCACATGATCAAAATGTTTGGCCGACACCACCGGGTTGATCTGGTTGGCCGGGTTCATCCCATCCCCGATTGGCAGCGACGATGTAATCGCCTTGAGCGTCGCCACAGCTTCCTCATAGATGCCCTTCTGCACATAGATGCGCGCCCCGGCACAGCAGGTCTGGCCCGAGTTGAAGAACATGCCGATGCCTGTCGCGGGCCCCAGCAGGTTCAGGTCCATATCGTCAAAGAACACCATCGGGGCCTTGCCGCCCAGTTCCAGCGTCACCGGCTTGACGGTCTCCATCGCCTTGGTGCCGATCTTCTTGCCGACCTCGGTCGACCCGGTAAAGGTGATCTTGTCCACACCGGGATGCTGCACCAGCGCGGCGCCCGTGGCCCCATCCCCGGTGATGACGTTGACCACCCCATCGGGAAAGCCCGCCTCCCGCGCCAGTTCCGCAAAGCGCAGCGAGGTCAGCGGCGTCTCCTCCGCCGGTTTCAGCACCACGGTACAGCCTGCCGCCAGCGCCGGGGCCACTTTCCACACACACATGTTCAGCGGGAAGTTCCACGGGGTGATCGCCGCGACAACGCCAACCGGCTCCTTGCGGGTATAGGCGGTGTAACGCGTCCCCGGCGGCACGGCGATTGAGACGTCAAAGGTCTCGCCCCGGATCTTGGTGGCCCAACCGGCCATGTACCGCAGATATTCAGCCGAGGACGCCACTTCGACCAGACGCGACAGCATGATCGACTTGCCGTTTTCCAGCGTTTCAAGCTGTGCCAGTTCCTCGCCGTTCTCCTCGATCAGATCGGCAAGCCTCAGCATCAGCCTTGTCCGCTCCGAACCCGGCATCCCGCCCCAGGCGCCTGCCATCGCCGCCCTGGCGGCCAGCACGGCGCGGTCCACATCGGCTTCCGATGCCGTCGGAACCTGTGCCAGAACCGATCCGTCCGCCGGGTTGAAGACATCAAAGCCGGGCGCCTCACCGCCAACGCTTTGCCCGTTGATCAGCATCTTCGGGGCCTTGAGAAAGGCTGTCACATCGGAGCTGATGCCACTGGGGGCCTGATCCGGAATTCCGATACGCATGAAATATCTCCTCGTGATGGGCCTGTTTCAGGCCTTGTTCTGGTGGGGTTTGTTGGATTCTTCGTGCCGCGCGCGCAGATCACGGATCGAGGTCCGGATGCTTTGGCCAACGATGACAATGATGGCGAGCACCAGCAGGGCCGCAATCGGGCGGTTGACGAAATCAAGCAGAGAGTCGATGCGACCCATCGAGGCGCGCAGTTTGACCTCCATGATCCCGCCCAGAACCATGCCGAGGATGATCGGCACCGTGGGCAGGTTCAGACGTTTCAGGATCAGGCCGAACACCCCGAACCCCGCCGCAATCATGCAGTCCATCGCGGAATTGCGCAGCGAATAGACGCCGACAAAGCTGAGCACCAGGATCGCCATCCCCAGAAAGCGCGTGGGGATGCGGATGATCCGGATCAGCAGATTGGACGACACCACCATCCAGAGGATCACGATCACATTGAGCAGCAGCAGCGACAGATAGAGGGCGTAGACAAAGTCGAGCTGGTTCTGGAACAGCCCCGGCCCCGGCACGACATTGTGCACATAGAAGACCGACAGCATCATCGCCGTCAGCGCCTCGCCCGGAATGCCGAGGGCCAGCAGCGGGATCATCGCGGCAGCAGGCACCGCGTTGTTCGCGGATTCAGAGGCAACCAGCCCCTCCGGGCTGCCGCGCCCGAACATTTCCGGCGTCTTGGACCGTTTGCGCGCGGCGGTGTAGCTGAGGAATTGCGCGGTAAATTCGCCCACCCCCGGAATGATCCCCATCAGAACGCCAAACCCGCCACCCGTCGCCGCCGTGCGCCGGTATTTCCAGATCTCGCACATGGCCCTGAACATGGACCCAGACACAGGCTGCGCATCCGGCGCGCTGTCAGGTTCGACAATCAGTTGAAAGGCCTGGCTGAGGGCAAAGAGCCCAAGCACGACAACAATCAGATCCAGCCCCGAGGTCAGCCAGTCCAGGCCGAAGGTATAGCGCATGGTATAATTGACCGGCTCCATCCCGACCGATTGCAACAGGATGCCAAGACCGGCGAGCATCCCGGCCGCCGCCATCTGCCCCTTGTGCGCGATGATCACCAGAATGATGCCCAGGAGCGCCGCCAGGAAAATCTCGCGCGAGCCGAACATCGGCGCGACCTTGGCCAGCACCGGCGACAGCAGGATCAGAATGAGGATCGACAGGACCGCCCCGAAAAAGGACGCGCCATATGCCAGCCCAAGCGCGCGCAGCGCCTCGCCCCGCTTGGTCATCGGGTAGCCGTCATAGGTGGTCAGCGCATTCACCGCCGTGCCCGGCGTGTTGATCAGGATCGCGGGCAGCGAACCGCCATACATGGACGAGCCATAGATCCCCAGCAGCAACGTCAGGCCGACAAGCGGTTCCATCGAGAATGTCGCGGGCAACAGGATGGCAATCGCCACCGCCGGCCCGACACCGGGAATGGCGCCGATCACAACGCCGCCGATCGACCCGATCAGAAGTGCCACAAGAACCGGCCAGCTGAACATCAGCTCAACGGCTTGAATAATCGTCTCCATGACGCGCTCCTAGAAGTTGACCATGACGAAAGACCGGATGCCGTCCGGCAGATACTGATAGACCGCACCGGCAGGCAGCTTCACGCCCAGCCCGGTCTTGAAGACAAGCACCGTCACCAGCGCCAGCCCCGCCGCCGCGCCCAGCATCTGCAGGGACCGGTATCCGGCCCGAAATGTCAAAAGCAGCGCGAACAGCAGCGTCGCAGGCAGGTAACCGATCACCGGCACGGCGGTGACATAGACAATGAACCAGACCACGAATTCGAGGGATCGCGCCCAGACGATGACCTCTTTCAACCGCCCCGGCAGCCGGGGCGCATTCCAGGTGCAGACAAAGTGGATGGCCCCGAAAACCACCATCATGACAACACCAACCGTCGGCCAGAACCCCGGTTCCTCCACCAGAGATTTCTTGCCCAGAAACTGCGCCTGCCAGGGCACCGCCACCAGACAGGCCAGCGCAAGAACAAGAAAGCCGGCCGCAAAGATCAGGTCACCCGGCTTGCGCTCGCGACGAAACAGGGCGAGGAAATTCAGAACCCGCTGCATTGCATGTCTCCGCAATATGATCGGGCCGACACCTCAGTGCCGGCCCCGCTTGCCTTACTCTCCGAGGAAATCCGCGATCCGCTGCATCGTGGCCGCGTCTTTTTCCATCTGCTCATTGGAGGCATCGAACCCAAGCCAATAGATTTCGGCCCCGGTGTCTTCCGCCACCTTCTTGGCAGCATCCGACGCCAGCACTTCCTGCGCCACCCCGGCGATGACATCACGCACCTCCTGCGGGGTATCCTCGTGCACGAACAGGCCGTTCCAGGTCGAGAACCCCAGTTCGGGATAGATTTCGGCAGCGGTCGGCACCTCGGGCAACAGCGGGATGCGCGCATTCGTGACGCTCATCAGGATCTTCAGCTCATCCAGGCAGGGCCGGATCAGCTGCAGCGTGGTGTTGATCACATCCACATCGCCGGAGGCCAGCGTGTTGCAATCCAGCGCATCGAAAGCGGTGTCCGCCGAATAGGAAAAATCCAGCGCCTTGGCCATTGCCAGAGTATGGCGTGCCGGGCTGGTGACATCGCCGAAATGGCCCAGCGTCACATCGTTTTCACGGGCGTAGGCGGCCAGTTCTTCCATCGTGGAATAGGGCGCATCACCAGATGCCGCCAGGACAAAGGGATAGCTGAGGAAAATGCCCACCGGTTCAAACGGGTTGCCCTCCAGCGGCGGGATGCCGATATAGGGCCCCACCATCGGAACGTCGATCACGAAAGACCCGATGGTGTAACCATCCGCCGGGGCCAGCGCCACTTCGACCGCGCCGGGAAACGGGCCACCGCCACCACCGGGCTTGTTCACCACGGCCGCAGGCACATCGTATTTCTTCTGCAACCCATCCGCGATCATCCGGGTCAGGATGTCTTCAAGATCACCGGGCGGCCAGGGCACGATGAATTCCACCGGCTTTTCGGGGTATTCCGCCGCAGCGGCAATGGGCAGCGCCGATACAAGAGCGGCAAGGCTGATTTGTACAAATTTGTTCATGTTCTGGTTTCCCTGTTGTTTGTTTCTCCCGATCCTGGGAGTTTTTCTTCCTGGTCTTCGACTTCGGTTTCTTGCCTCACCCCCGTTCCCGACCCGATAGGAACACGGGCCGGGATCGGGGAGAAGGATTGTCAGGATGGCCGGGCCATCGCAGTCATTTCTCTGCCTCAAAGCGGGCGCAGGCCTTGGTCAGCGCCTCTGTGATGATGTCGATCTCCGCCTCTTCGATGACCAGCGGCGGCGACAGGATGATGACATTGCCCGCAGGGCGGACCATCGCGCCCTCTTCGCGCGCGAATGTCGCGATGCGTTCGACCACCCCGGTGCCGGGGTCCATCGGCGTGCGCGCCTCCTTGTCGGATACGAAATCAAGCCCCACCATCAGGCCCTTGCCGCGCACTTCACCAACGATTGAAGATGTCTCTGCCAGGGGCCGCAAACCCTCGATCAGCCGCTTGCCCATGCGGGCCGCATTGCCCGGCAGATCCTCTTTCTCGACAATGTCCAGACAGGCCAGCGCGGCGGCACAGGCAACCGGATGACCGGAAGAGGTGAACCCGTGCATGATCATGCCTTCCGGGCTGAATTCCTTGTACCAGGCATCCGCCACCCGCTTGTTTAGGGTCGTGGCACCCAAAGGCACGTAGCCCGATGAGATCCCCTTGGCCAGACACATGATATCGGGCTTCACGCCCCAGCCCCGCGCCCCGAACATCGAACCGGAACGGCCAAAGCCGGTGACCACCTCGTCGGAAATCAGCAGGATTTCGTATTTGTCGCAAAGCGCACGCAGCGCCGGCCAGAATGACGCGGGCGGTACGATGACGCCCCCTGCCCCCTGCACCGGTTCCGCGATAAAGGCAGCAATGGTATGCGCGCCCTGGAACATGATCGTGCGCTCAATCTGCGTGATGATTGCTGCGCAGAGCGTTTCGGGATCTTCGGAATAGGGATTGCGATAGGTCCAGGGGCTGTCGATGTGAAAGCAGCCCGCCAGCAGCGGCTCATAGGCACTGCGGTAATAGGAATTGCCGTTCACCGACATCCCGCCGAAATGCACACCGTGATACCCCTGTTTCAGGGACAAGAACTTGGTCCGCTGAGGTTGCCCCTCAAGCTGCCAGTACTGGCGGGCCAGTTTCAGCGCGGTCTCCACCGCATCCGACCCGTTGGCGGAAAACATCACCTTGGAGACATCTTCCGCCGTCGCCATCTCGCAGACCTTGGCCGACAGCTCGATCGAGGGCGGCGTGGCGGTCCCTGCAAAGGAAGAATAATAGCTGATCTTGTCCATCTGTTCGGTGATGGCGGCTTTCACCTCCGCCCGGTTATGGCCGACATTCACGTTCCACAACCCGCCCAGACCATCGACCAGACGTGTGCCGTCGATATCCGTGACATAGCAGCCATCGCCATGGGTGATGATCTGCGGCGGATGCTCTGCGCTCATGATCGGATGGGTCATCGGATGAAACTGATGCCGTGTGTTCTGCTCGCGCAGGAAGTTCTCATTGTCGCGCATCGCGCCTTCTCCCAGTCTGTGCACCGCGGCGCCGCACCTGTGTGGCCGCTTCGGTCTATTGGCTCCCGCTCTTCGGGGTCGAGAAACAGACTGGCGGCATGGGATGCGACGATCCATTGCGTTAAACGCCAGAAATCTGATAATATGCGCCAAACCTGAAAGTCTGGCCCGATGAAACGTGAAACCCTTCCGCCGACTGCGCGGTTCTCCTCGGTCCGCGCCTCTTTCCTGACGGCGCTGGTCTCCCGGTTCGAGGCCACGGGCACCAAGGCCCAGCCCCTGTTGAACCGGACCGGCATCACCCTTGCGCAGCTGAACGACCCTTACGGCGCTATTCCCCTGCCGCAATTCGTCGAATTTCTGGAAGCTGCCGCACTTGAGACAAGGAACGACAATATCGGCGCGCGCATCGGCGCGCAGCTGACGGCCAGTGACATGGGGCCCGTCGGCATCGTCCTGTCCCTGTCGGAAAACATCGAAACCGGCATCACCCGCTTTGCAAGTTACGCCAATGCCCTGCAGGACGGCGCCGAGACCCAATGGATTCAGCAGGGCGACTCCTGGGTCTTTACCTACCGCCTGAAGGATCCGAACATCTGGCCCCGGCGACAGGATGCGGAATGTTCGCTGGTGTCGCTGGTGCAGGTCGTGCGCGACAACTTCAAATCCAGATGGGCACCGCAGGAGGTTCATTTCGAACACGACAGCCCCGCTGATCCGCGCCCGCTGGAACGTTTCTTTCGCTGCCCGGTGCGGTTTTCCCAACCCTTCAACCGTTTCATCGTCGACAGGGGCGCATGCCTGACCAACGTGCGCACCGAAGACCAGGCCCTGCTGGCCGCGCTGGAACGCCATGTGGAAGAGATCATCGGCGCGGTCGCACCAGTGCAGAACATCAGTGAATCGGTGACCGCCGTGATCCACGCAAGCCTTGGCATTTCCCCCGTCACGGTGGATCACGCCGCCCGCGCATTGTCGACCACGCCCCGCAGTTTGCAACGGCACCTGAAAGAAGCAGGCACAAGTTTCCGCACCCTGCTGGAAACCACGCGCCGCGAACGGGCGCAGATGCTGCTGTCACAACCGCAGGCAAAGGTCGCGCAGGTGGCGGACGCCCTGGGATACGCCGATGCAACCGCCTTCTGGCGCGCCTGGCACAAATGGACCGGAACCGCACCTTCTGCGCACAGGCACCCGCGCCGATAGACAGAGATCTGGTCTGCCCGGCAATGCTAGGTCGTGTTGACATTCATTGTCGCCCACCCGCGCGAGACGGATTTTGCCGCTGGCGCCCTGATGTGAGCGCAGCAATGTGATCA
>NZ_JARAMM010000007.1:0-261794 GCF_028807335.1 Sulfitobacter sp. PR48
GAGCCTGAGCCTGAGCCTGAGCCTGAGCCTGAGCCTGAGCCTGAGCCTGAGCCTGAGCCTGAGCCTGAGCCTGAGCCTGAGCCTGAGCCTGAGACGATACCGGAGCCAGCGCCACAGCCGATACCGGAACCCGCGCCGCAGCCGCTGCCTGATCCGACCCCGCCGCCAGGGGTGCCGCAGCCGCAGGATCCGACACCGCCGCAAGAGCCCTTGCCGCCCGAGGCCCCGCAGGAAATCCCACAGGATGATCCGCTGCCCGAGGTCACGCCAACAGCTGATCCGGTGCCGACCCCGGCGGCACCTGCACCGCTGCGCAGCACCATGACCTCGGTCGCGCCGGAACTGGCCGAGACGGTCAGCGAACCGGTCAGGAAAGGCGGGCTTCTGGGCCGTCTGATGGGCCGCAGCCCTGCGCAGAAAACCGTCGT
This sequence comes from Sulfitobacter sp. PR48, assembly GCF_028807335.1. Classification (NCBI taxonomy): domain Bacteria; kingdom Pseudomonadati; phylum Pseudomonadota; class Alphaproteobacteria; order Rhodobacterales; family Roseobacteraceae; genus Sulfitobacter; species Sulfitobacter sp. PR48. The sequence continues at coordinate 429 of NZ_JARAMM010000007.1, forward strand.
GCGCCGGGTGCTGGACGATGACATGCTCGAACAGCTTGAGGAATTGCTGATCACCGCGGACATGGGGGTCGATACCGCGCTGCGGGTCACCGCCAATATGGCCGAGGGGCGTTTCGGGCGGAAACTTTCCGTCTCTGAAATCAAGCAGTTGATGGCCGATGAGATCACCCGGATCATGGATCCGGTGGCGCGGCCCTTGCCGATCTATCCCAAAACGCCGCAGGTGGTGCTGGTGGTGGGGGTGAACGGATCGGGCAAGACCACCACCATCGGCAAACTCGCCAGCCAGTTCCGCGCGGCGGGCAAGAAGGTGGTGATCGCGGCCGGCGATACCTTTCGCGCGGCGGCGGTGGAACAATTGCAGGTCTGGGGCGAACGTGCCGGCGTGCCGGTGCTGACGGCGGCGCAGGGATCGGACCCGGCAAGCCTGGCCTTTGACGCCATGGGCAAGGCGCAGGAAGACGGCGCCGATCTGCTGCTGATCGACACGGCGGGACGGTTGCAGAACCGGGGCGACCTGATGGAGGAACTGGCCAAGATCGTGCGTGTGATCCGCAAGAAGGACCCCAGCGCGCCGCATAACACCCTGCTGGTGCTGGATGCGACCACGGGCCAGAATGCGCTGAACCAAGTCAAGGTGTTTCAGGAGATCTCCGATGTTTCCGGCCTGGTCATGACCAAGCTTGACGGCACCGCCAAGGGCGGCGTGCTGGTGGCCCTGGCGGACAAGTTCGGCCTGCCGATCCATGCCATCGGCGTGGGCGAGCAGATCGACGATCTGTCGCCCTTCGACCCGCAGGAATTTGCCGATGCGCTGGTGGGCTACGAACGATGACGGTCAATCATCCTGCTCTTCTGTGTCCAGCGGCGCCTGTTTTTCGACCCATGTCACAATGGTGAGCACCAGAAGCGCCAGGACGGTCGCCAGCACCGCCAGCGGAATCCGCCCTGCGCCGCAGCACAGGCCAATTGCCCCGGCCAGCCACATGCTGGCCCCGGTGGTCAGGTTCTTGACGGTGCCGCCTGAGGTAAAGATCGCTCCCGCCGCCAGAAAGGCGACACCGGCAGTGACCGCCTCGATCAGGCGCAGGGGATCCACCCGCTTGGTCTCGTTGCTGCCGAAATCCAGCGCGGTGATCTCGAAGGCGACCAGGATGAAGATGCAGGCGGCCAGCGAGATCAGCATATGCGTGCGCAGGCCCGCCGGTTTGGTCCGCCATTCGCGTTCCAGCCCGATGACCGCGCCAAAAACCAGCGCGGTTGCCATGCGCAGGGCCGCAACCGGCATCGGAACCTCCGAGAAGGTATTGGTCAGATCCGCGAAGATTGTTTCGTACATCGGGGTGCCTTTGTCGTGAACACGCATGACTGTAACGGTTCCGGACCGGCCCCGGTTCCGGGGATGCGCCCATGACCGACTGGCTGCTTTCCATCGAAGGGACCGCTGCCGGGCATCAGATGGCGCTGTTCCTGGCCTTGTCCGCGGCTGTGCTGCATGCGGTTTTCGGCGCCTTGCAGAAAGGGCGTCACGACCCCTGGATGACCCGCGGCGCGATTGATTTCTGCTATTGCGCGATGGCCGCGCCCTTTGCGCTTTTTGTGGTGCCCTGGCCCGAGCCGCATATGTGGGTGATCTTTGTCGGGGCCTGGGCGATACATATCGTCTACAAGCTGCTGCAGGCCTGGGCCTATACCAAGGGGGCCTATACCGTCGTCTACCCGGTGGTGCGCGGCACCGGGCCGCTGTTCGCGGTGATCGGGGCCTATCTGATCTTTGGCGAACGCTTTACCGGGGTGCAATGGCTGGGCGTGGCGGTGCTGCTGTCTGGGATCTTTGGCCTTGCGGTCTATAACCTGCGCAAGCTTGAGGCACAGCGCGACACGCTGAACGCGGCGCTGGGGCTGGCGGTGCTGACCGGGCTTTTCGTGGCGCTTTATACCACCTTTGACGCCTATGGCATCCGGGCCACGGCGAATCCCTTTACCTTCCTGGCGTGGTTTTTCATGATCGACGGGCTGGTGATGCCTGTCATCGCGGCGCTGCGCTGGCGGCGGATGGACGAACCGCCCGAACCGGGGCCGCTGATGCTGCGCGGGCTGATCGGCGGGCTGGTGGCCTTTGCCAGCTTTGGCGCGATCATGATGGCCACAAGGCTCGACAAGGTGGGCGAGGCGGCCGTGCTGCGCGAGACATCGACAGTCTTTGCCGCCGTGATCGGCGTAGTCTTTCTGAAAGAGACGGTCGGCCCGCGCCGGGTGGCACTGATGGCATTGATCGCAGCGGGTGCTGTGATAGTGGAAATGGGCGGATAAAGGAGCAGCAGGACATGGCGCGCAGGGAAGTGAACCCGTTTGTGAAATCGGCCCTCGAATACGGGCCGATCCTGTTGTTTTTTATCGCCTATCTCAGGCTCAAGGACCGGACATTCAGCATCGGCGGGACCGATTACGAGGGGTTCATCGTGGTGACCGCCGCCTTTATCCCGCTGCTGGTCGCGGCGACCGGGGCGATCTGGGCGCTTACCGGCAAGCTGAACCGGATGCAGGTGGCCACCGTGATCCTGGTGGTGGTGTTTGGCGGGCTGTCGGTCTGGCTGAACGATGACCGGTTCTTCAAGATGAAACCGACGATGATCTACCTGCTGTTTGGCGGCATCCTCGCGGTGGGGCTGCTGCGCGGGCAATCCTATCTGAAATACGTGATGGAAGAGATGATGCCCTTGCAGGACCGGGGATGGATGCTGCTGACCCGGCGGCTGATGTTGTTTTTCTTTGGCCTGGCGGTGGCGAATGAGCTGATCTGGCGCAGTTTCGCGACCGAGACCTGGGTCTATTTCAAGACCTTCGGCCTGCCTGTGGCGATGTTCGCCTTTTTCATGATGCAGGGGAAGTTGTTTCAGGACTACGGGGTGGAGAAGGACGAGGGCTGAGGTGCCGGACTTTTTGAAAAGTCCGGTTCGTTTTCTTTGAAGAAAACGGCGGCGGCTGCGGGCGTTTGCAGGGGTGCCGTATCGGGTCTGCGTCGTGGTGAGATGCACCGATGCAGGTGGCATTGTTCTCTGGCGTGTGGAGCGGGCTGAGGTGCCGGACTTTTTGAAAAGTCCGGACCGTTTTCTTTGAAGAAAACGGCGGCGGCTGCGGGCGTTTGCCGGGGTTCCGTATCAGGCCTGCGCCGTGGTGAGATGCACCGATGCGGGGGGCATTGTTCTCTGGCACGGGGCGCGGGCTGAGGTGCCGGACTTTTTGAAAAGTCCGGTTCGTTTTCTTTGAAGAAAACGGCGGCGGCTGCGGGCGTTTGCAGGGCTAACGTATCAGGCCTGCGCCGTGGTGAGATGCACCGATGCAGGGGGCATTGTTCTCTGGCGCGGGGAGCGGGCCGAGGTGCCGGACTTTTTGAAAAGTCCGGACCGTTTTCTTTGAAGAAAACGAAACCCGTGGCTAAGGGCGTTTGTCAGCGTGCAGCGCCCGGCCGGCCTGCACAGCGGGGCGCGCGCCCATCACCCCGAGCCAGCGCGCCATATGCGGCTTGTCCTCCAGGCTCTGCTGCTGACCCTCCCAGAGCGACGCCCAGCCCCAGATCGCGAAATCCGCAATCGAGACGAAATCCCCCGCCACGTATTCATGCAGCGCAAGCTGCCTGTCCAGCACGCCGTATAGCCGCGCGGTCTCTGCGCGGTAGCGGTCCTTGGCATAGGGGATGTCCTGCGGCGGATCCTTTTTCGGGGCGAATTTCAGAAAATGATGCGCCTGACCCGCCATCGGGCCCAGACCGCCCATCTGCCACATCAGCCATTGGTCCACCGCGATGCGTTCACGCTCCGTCCGGCCGCAGAACAGCCCGGTCTTGCGCGCGAGATATTGCAGGATCGCACCGGATTCGAAGATCGAGATCGGCGCGCCGTCGGGGCCTTCGGGATCGACAATGGCGGGCATCCGGTTGTTGGGCGCGATTTTCAGAAAACCGGGGTCGAATTGTTCACCCGCGCCGATGTTCACAAGATGGGTTTCATAGGGCAGGGCCATCTCCTCCAGCGCGATGGAGATTTTCCAGCCGTTCGGCGTGGGCCAGTAGTAAAGGTCGATCGGGGCGGTCATGGGGTGGCGTCTCCTGACAGGGGCCAGGTCATCATGCCGGTTTTGCCGCGAATGCCAAGGCGGGACCAGCGCGGATCTGCCTGCGCCGGAAGGGCATTGCGCAGCAGGTCGAAGGGCAAGGCCCCCGGGGCCACAAGGAAACGGGCATAAAGCGCCATGGTGCCCGGCCTGCGGTAGCTGGAGTAATGGCAGACGGGGCGGCGCGTCGGGGCGATGGGCAGGCCAAGGCCCGCCAGCCCCCGCAGGCTTGCAGGGCAGTCCAGTTGCAGGTTCACGACATTCGGGGCCAGGATCCCCTGACCCAATGCGCTGCCGTCCTGCTGCCCGGGCGCAATCATGCGTTCAAAGAGGAAATCGAAAACGTCGTTTTCCCGGCTGGTGACGTTCAGTAGTTCCACCTGGCGTCCTGCCGGCGTGTCCAGCGCCGCTGTTGCCCGCTGGCTGAAGCTGGCCCCGGTCAGCAGGGCGATCCGCCGGATTGCGCCTGCGTCGCTGTGTTCCAGCGCGCTGAGCGCCACTTCGGCCCCCAGCGAATGGGCGATGATCTGAAGCGGCCGGTGCGGCGCTCTGCGGTGCACTGCGCTCAGCAGTCTTGCCAGTTCCACCCCGACCCGCTGTGCGCGGTCATGGACCTCGTGCAGCCATCCCCGTGCCGCCCATCCCACGGCCAGGCCCAGCGGGCCCTGATCCCGGTCCAGTCCCAGGCCCCGGGCCCAGTTGTCGCCGCCCGCAAACAGGGTCCGGTGCGGGCAATGTCGCCCCAGGCCGGGCGCATATTTGTACCCGTGCAGCATCACCACGATTGGCCCCTGACCCGCCGCCGCGCGGCGCATGACGGCCGCAAGGGGGGCGGTGTCGCCATCCCGGGGGATCGGCGCCTCCGGCAACGCGAGATTGAGGTGCATCACGGCCATGCGGGGCCTCTTGCCACTATATCTGGTGGGTGCTTGGTGACGCAAACATATGTCACAGGGATTACCCGCAGGTTACGCCACCGTGACGATGCGCCGGCGCAACAGGCCGGCCGCTTTTGCGCACTTGACCTGACCGGAGCCGCGCAGTAGCAAGCCTGCGTGGTGATTTGTTACCGGATTGCGGGCCACGACGGGCCAGACCCGTCAAGAACTGCTAAAAGGTCGAGGAAAGACTCCTTTCGCTTGACCGCGTCTGGAGTTTTTTATTGCCCGCAAGGCCGGGCCGGAAGGATAACACATGAGCAAAGACTGGCACCCCAGCACCCGCGCGGTTCACGCGGGCACCCGCCGCAGCCAATACGGCGAGGTCAGCGAAGCGGTATTCCTGACCCAGGGCTTCGTCTATGACAGCGCCGAACAGGCCGAGGCGCGGTTCCAGGCGCTGGGCGAGGATGAATTCATCTATGCCCGCTATGGCAACCCGACCGTGCGCATGTTCGAGGACCGCATCGCGGATCTGCTGGGGTATGAGGATTGTTTCGCCTGCACATCGGGCATGGCGGCCGTCAGCGGGGCGCTGACCGCGCTGGTCAAGGCCGGTGACCATGTGGTGGCCTCCCGGGCGCTGTTCGGATCCTGCCTTTACGTGCTTGAGGACGTGCTGGCGCGTTTCGGGGTCGAGATCACCCTGATCGACGGCACCGACAACGCCGCATGGGATGCCGCAATCCGCCCCGACACCCGTCTGGTCTTTTTCGAGAGCATTTCGAACCCCACGCTGGAAATCGTGGACATCCGTCATGTGGTCAAGGCGGCCCATGCGGTCGGCGCGCTGGTGCTGGCCGACGATGCCATGGCAACCCCGGTGTTTTCCTATGCGCAGGCCTGTGGGGCGGATATCGCCATTGTCTCTACCACCAAACATGTGGACGGGCAGGGGCGGATGCTGGGCGGGGCGATCTGCGGGCCGCGCGAGCTGATCCGGGGCCCGATCGAGGCCTATATGAAACACACGGGCGGGGCGATGAACCCCTTTACCGCCTGGACCCACCTCAAGGCGCTGGAAACCATGAGCCTGCGCGTGCGCGCACAGGCGCAGACCGCCCATGAACTGGCCGAAGCGCTGACGGGCCATCCGATGGTCGAAGCCGTGCGCTATCCGACCCATGCGGGGCATCCGCAGCAGGAGCTGGCACTTGCGCAGGCACCTGCAGGGGGCACTGTCCTTGCCTTTGAGGTGAAGGGCGGCAAGGAAGCCTGCTTCCGTTTCCTCAATGCGCTGGAAATCATCACGATCTCAAACAATTTCGCCGATGCGAAGTCGATTGCGACCCATCCGGCGACCACGACCCACCAGCGCCTGCCGCAGGAGCAAAAGGACACTTTGGGCATCTCGCCGGGTCTGGTGCGCCTCTCTGCGGGTCTGGAACATGTGGACGACCTGATTGCGGATCTCATGCAGGCGCTGACGGTCTGAGCATCCGGCGTGTCGGGTTTCGCCACGCAGCCTGCCGGAAATGCGGTATCTTGATTGGTAATCCGGTCAAGGCACCCTAAATTGAGCCTGCAAGGACAAGGGGAGCCTGAGCCATGAATGCGATCACATCAGTTGAAAAAGCACCGGAGCGGTCTGACGCGGAAAAAGCGCTCGGCGTTTTGAAGGCATGGGCCAGCACCGCCAGCCCGGAAGAGGTGGCAGCCCTTGATCCATCGGTCTCCCGGCTGTTGTCCGATGCACCGGAATATCCGGTGTTCCGGCGCGACTACCCGGATGATTTCGCGGTGGGAGAGGTCTATAAATCCACGCTCCCCGACCTTCAGAACGGCCCCAGCAGCCTGATCCGGGGGGCGCAGCAACAGATCCAGCACGTCGGCATCTCCAATTTCCGGCTGCCGATCCGTTTTCGCACCCGCGACAATGGCGATCTGACGCTTGAGACATCGGTGACCGGTTCCGTCAGCCTTGAGGCCGACAAGAAGGGCATCAACATGTCCCGCATCATGCGCAGCTTTTACAAACATGCGGAGGCGACCTTCAGCTTTGAAGTGATCGAAAAGGCGCTGGACGATTACAAGGCCGATCTCGACAGCATGGATGCGCGCATCCAGATGCGGTTTTCCTTCCCGATGAAGATCGAAAGCCTGCGTTCCGGCCTGTCGGGTTATCAATATTACGATATCGCCCTGGAACTGGTGGAAAAGGGCGGGCTGCGCCAGAAGATGATCCACCTCGATTATGTCTATTCCAGCACCTGCCCCTGCTCACTGGAGCTCAGCGAACATGCGCGCGCCACCCGGGGGCAGCTGGCCACGCCGCATTCGCAGCGCTCGGTCGCGCGGATATCGGCGGTGATCGACTGCGCCCGCGAATGCCTGTGGTTCGAGGATCTGATCGACGCCTGCCGCCGCGCGGTGCCGACGGAGACGCAGGTGATGGTCAAGCGCGAGGACGAGCAGGCCTTTGCCGAGCTGAATGCGGCCAATCCGATCTTTGTCGAGGATGCGGCACGGCTGTTCTGCGAGCAGTTGCAGCGGGACGGGCGGATCGGTGATTTCCGGGTGATCGCAAGCCATCAGGAAAGCCTGCATTCGCATGATGCGATTTCGGTCCTGACGGAGGGTCCGACCTTCGAGATGGCCAGCATCGACCCCAAGCTGTTCAACACGCTTTTCCACGTCGGCTGACCATCGAAGGCAGCAGCGCGCGGCAGGGTCTGCCGGGCGTTGTCGGCGGACGGTTCGTACCGGCCTATTCGCTGTCACCGCTGAGGAAAGACAGGATCACCCCGGAGATTTCCTGATGGATGGTCTGGCGGGCCTCTGCTGAAAACCCGCAGAGCGCCGCATCTCCGTCTTCCTCGATCAGGATATCCGGTCCGGCCCTGGTGCAGGCCGCGAAGGCATCGAAGGCAGATGATCCAGGGATTTCAACAGCCTGGGTGAACTTCTGATCCCCCGACGCGTCATCGGAACCGCCCAGAGAGATCCGCAGGCTGCGCAGATCGGCAGGGGGGGCAGTGAGAAGGGCCGGATATTCCGGGTTGACCGCAATCACCGAGGTGACGCGGGGATCTCTGCCCATGGCTGCCAGGCCTTCCGCGCTGGTGTCCGACAGCGCCGCGCCCCCGGCAGCGTACCACCCGCAATCCGGCCCTTCTGTTGCGTCCTTGGCGGTGCAGGACCGCATGTAGCCCGGAACATCCAGTTCCGCGCCTGCGATGGACAGGGCGGCGGTTGCGCCAAGTGCAAATCCCGCCGCTGTAATCCTGCTCTCGTCAACACGTGCGCCCCAGGTGTCGTCCGCCAGCAGCAGATCAATGGCGCGGCGCATATCCTGCGGTCTTTGCCATATTTCGTTAAGGGCAATCGCCGCGGTCTCCGGACGTGGTGCATTCACCTCGACCACGACAAAACCTGCGAGGGCGATGGATGAACTGAGCCAGGCGCCGGAGTCTCTGGCGGATCGCAGACCACCGTGGGACATCACGACCAAAGGATGCGGCCCGGCTGGAAAGGCGGCGTCCGGGGCGGCCGGAACCCCTTGGAACACGGGATTGCCGCCGATAACGGCCGATGGCTGCGCCTCAGTCGGATACCAGATGGTCAGCGACAGGGGCCGCGCCTGTGCGGAGGTTTCATGGAGATGTGCAACACCGGCAGTTGTTTCGGCAAGGCAAGGGGCGGCGAGCAACATCAGTGCCAAAGTGAGGCGGAATTTCATGCGGCGGCTCCGGGTGCGGGATAAAATACAGGGCCGCTCTATCAGGCTTTTCTGGCAATGACAGCTTTCTACATGCGGATTTTCTGCATCTTGACCGGGGGGCGATCCGGGCAAAACCGGCTTTGGTCACATTGCTGACCCCGCTCACCAATCAATGTAGTCATGCCTGTGCAAAGCCGGAGACTGCCCTGTGTGACTGGCGGGCATTAGATCAGCAGCGCCGGAAAATCCGGTGTCCGGTTTGCGCGGCCCGCACCAGAGGCGCCCCATACAGCATCCAAGCCCTGCAAGGCGGGGCGTCCCGCTATGCATTTTTGGCGGTACTCCCCGACAGCCGGCAGGCCTATCTGGGGGTCAGGGAAGAGACAACAAGGATTAAAGGCACTACAAAATGACCTACCAGACCACCATGACAACAAATGGCTTCGGCACCTCCGCACGGGCGGTGTTGGCACATGTCGGTGCGTTCTTCAGCATCATCGGGAAATCCATGATCGCAAGCTCAACCGGCCAACGCCGGCTTGATGAGGTAACTGCGCTGCAGGCCAAATCAGACGCCGAACTGGCCGAGATGAACATCAAGCGCGACGACATCGTGCACCACGTCTTCAAGGACCTCTACGGCTTCTGAGGCGAACGACATTCAGTTGCCAAAGCGTCATGCGAAAAACCTGAAACATGTAACGCTGCCTGAAATCGGAGATTTCAACGCGTTCCGTGATGCATGATGCTTCAGGACTTTCGACAGACGCTATAGATCAACGGCCCGGAGCCGTGCCGCCCAAAAAGCCGCACGCCGGGCCGTTTTCATGTCCGGGGGGTTGATTGCTTGACACCGCCAGTGCCAGACGCCAACGCTGCCGCATGATGGATTTGCGCCCTGTCGGTTATGTTGTCGGCCTCCTTGTGGGGGTACTGGGCCTTGCCATGATCGTGCCGCTTCTGGTGGATCTGGCCGAAGGGCGCGGCCATGTCATCGTCTTTGTCGAAGCCGGGCTGATCACCACGGCGGCAGGCGGCATGATGGCGCTGGCCTGTGCAAACGGGGTCCGGCAGGGGCTGACCATCCAGCAGACCTTTCTTCTGACCACCGGCGTCTGGGTGATGCTGCCGATCTTCGGCGCCTTGCCCTTCATGCTGGGCGAAACCCAGTCCAGTTTCACCAATGCGGTCTTCGAGGCGATGTCGGGTCTGACCACGACAGGGGCCACGGTGCTGACCGGGCTGGACGTGCTGCCCAAGGGGCTGCTGCTGTGGCGCGGCATCCTGCAGTGGCTGGGCGGGATCGGCATCATCGTCGTGGCCATGGTGTTCCTGCCCGAACTCAAGGTCGGGGGCATGCAGATCTTCAAATCCGAAGCCTTTGACACCTTTGGCAAGATCCTGCCCCGCGCGGGGCAGATCGCCACCCAGATCGCGGTGATCTATCTGTGGCTGACCGTGGCCTGCGTGCTGAGCTATCTGGCCCTGGGCATGAACACCTTCGATGCGACCGTGCATGCGCTGACCACCATCTCCACCGGGGGCTTTGCCAATTACGACGCCTCCTTCGGTCGGTTCACCGGCGCGCCGGAATATGTGGCCAGCCTGTTCATGGTCCTCGCCGCGATGCCCTTTGTACGCTACGTCCAGCTGATCAACGGCAACCCGCTGGCGCTGCACCGCGATCCGCAGGTGCGTGGTTTTGTCCTGACCATCGCCGTGCTGGTCCTGGTGATGGTCCTGACGCTGCAACATGTCTTTCCGCACCATCTGGAACAGAGCTTTCGCGAGGCGCTGTTCAACATCACCTCGATCATCTCGGGCACCGGCTATGCCTCGGTCGATTACATGACTTGGGGGCCCTTCGCGGTCGCCCTGTTCTTTTTCATCGGGCTGATCGGCGGCTGCGCCGGTTCCACTGCCTGTTCGATCAAGATTTTCCGCTATCAGCTTCTGTTTGCCTCGATCCGTGCGCAGTTGGGCCGGATCCGGTCGCCACATGCCATTTTCACCCCGCGGTATGACGGGCGGCCCGTGGGGCCGGATGTGCTGTCGTCGGTGATGTCCTTCTTCATGTTCTTCGTGGTGACACTGGGCCTTGTGTCCGTGGCGCTCAGCATGACGGGGCTGGATTTCGTCACTTCGGTGTCCGGGGCAGGGGCGGCACTGGCCAACATCGGCCCCGGTCTGGGTGATATCATCGGGCCTGCGGGCAATTTCAGCAGTCTCAACGATACCGCCAAATGGATTTTGATCTTTGCCATGCTGCTGGGCCGGTTGGAGCTGATGGTGGTTTACGTTCTGTTTACGGTAAGTTTCTGGAGGGCCTGATGGCTGATACGACGACGCGGCCATTGGGTGCGCAGATTTCACATATGCTCAAGGATCGCGGGGTCGATGTGATCTTTGGCATTCCCGGGGTGCACAATCAGGAAATGTACCGGGGCATCGAAGAGGCGGGCATCACCCATGTGCTGGCGCGCCACGAACAGGGGGCGGGTTTCATGGCCGACGGCTATGCCCGGGCCACCGGGAAACCGGGGGTGGCCTATGTGATCACCGGGCCGGGCCTGTGCAACATCATGACGCCGATGGGGCAGGCCTATAGCGACTCGGTGCCGATGCTGGTGATCTCATCCTGTCTGGACGAGGTGGCGGCGCGGCGTGGGCAGTTGCACCAGATGAAGGACCAGCGCGGCGCGGCGGAAACCGTCTGCGACTGGTCGGAGGAGGCGCGCACCGCCGGGGCGGCCTATGCGCTGGTTGACCGGGCATGGGCCGAGTTCAGCGCAAGACGCCCGCGTCCCAAGCACATCCAGGTGCCGATTGCACAGCTGGAGGCGACGGCAGCCGCAGCACCCGCGCCGATGCCGCCAACCCCGGTTGCGGGGGGACGGCCGATGGACATCGAAAAAGCGCAGCAGCTGCTGGCCGGGGCGCGCAAGCCGATGTTCATTTTCGGCGGGGGCGCGCGGGCAGGGGCCGATGCCGCCCGCAAGCTGGTGCGCAAACTGGGCGCGGCCAGCTTTACCACCTATGCCGGACGGGGGGTGATCGACCCCGACGCACCGCTGCATTTCGGCAGCTACCTGTCGCGGCCCGAGTCTGCCGGGGTGATCGCGCAGGCGGATGCCGTGATCGCCATCGGCACGGAACTGGCCGAGGTGGATCTGTGGCGCGCGCAGCTTGGCCATGACGCACCGATGTTGCGGGTCGATCTGGATACCGAAAGCCTCACCGACCCGGCGCGCGCGGCCTGGCACGTGCCGTCTGACGCTGCCGGTTTCCTCGCTGCCCTGGAGCGGGCCCTGGAAGAGGAAACCCCCCGGAGCAGCGGCTGGACCCCGGAGGAGGTCACCCGGGCGCGGCACAAATGGCGTGCCGAGGTGGATGCGGAATATCCCGGTGTCCTGCGGGTGGCCGAGGCCTTGCAGGCCTGTCTGCCGCAGGATGCCATGATCTATTCCGACATGACGCAGTTTGCCTATGCCGCGAAAGAGGTCTGGAACATGGACCGCCCGGGCCACTGGCACCATCCATATGGCTTCGGGACGCTGGGCTATGCCCTGCCTGCGGCCATCGGCGGGGCCATCGGACGGCCCGGCCTGCCGACACTGGCGATCATGGGGGACTATGGGTTCCATTATACCATGGCCGAGCTGGGCGTGGCGGTGGAACTGGGGCTCAGCCTGCCGATCATCCTGTGGGACAACGGAAAGCTGGGCGCGATCGAGGCCAGCATGGTGGGGGCGCAGATTGCGCCCAACGCGGTGGTCGCGCGCAACCCCGATTTCATGAAACTGGCCGAGGCATTTGGCGCGGGGGCGGTGCGGCCGGCGGGCCTGTCGGAACTGCAGACGGCCGTGGCGGCGGCGTTCCGGGCGGATGGCCCGACGCTGATCTACGTCACGCCCGACATTGCAGATTGAGACGATTTTTTTGAAAAAATCGGTCCGGAGTTTTTGAAAACTCCGTTTGTGGTGTCATGAAAATGACCTGGGTTTGTCGGTGCGGGGCGGTGGCGTGGGCTGCTTTCCGGGCCGATGGCCCGATGCCGGTCTACGTCACGCTCGACATCGCAGATTGAGACGATTTTTTTGAAAAAATCGGTCCGGAGTTTTTGAAAACTCCGGTTGGGGTGTCACGAAAATGGCCGGGGCTTGTCGGTGCGGGGCGGTGGCGTGGGCTGCTTTCCGCGCTGATGATGCGATGCCGGTTTTCGTCATCTCCGGCATCGCAGATTGAGACGATTTTTTTGAAAAAATCGGTCCGGAGTTTTTGAAAGCTCCGGTTGGGATGTCATGAAAATGGCCGGGGCTTGTCGGTGCGGGGCGGTGGCGTGGGCTGCTTTCCGCGCGGATGGTCCGATGCCGGTTTTCGTCACTCCCGACATCGCAGATTGAGACGATTTTTTTGAAAAAATCGGTCCGGAGTTTTTGAAAACTCCGGTTGAGGTGTCATGAAAATGGCCGGGGCTTGTCGGTGCCGGGCGGTGGCGTGGGCGGCGTTCCGCGCTGATGGTCCGATGCCGGTCTGCGTTATGTCCGGCTTCGCCGCTTGAGACGATTTTTTTGAAAAAATCGGTCCGGAGTTTTTGAAAACTCCGGTTGGGGTGTCATGAAAATGGCCGGGGTTTGTCGGTGCGGGGCGGTGGAGACGGTCGCTTTCCGCGCTGATGGTCCGATGCCGGTTTTCGTCATCTCCAGCATCGCAGATTGAGACGATTTTTTTGAAAAAATCGGTCCGGAGTTTTTGAAAACTCCGAGCCGACTCTCCCCAGGCGTTATTCCCAGCAGCTGACCAATACCGTCATCCCCTGCGCGTTCAGGCGCAGGTCACGTGGTGCGATGGCGCCTGTGCGCTCTCCCGCTTTCAGGGTCAGGCCGGCCGTTGTGGCCAGTTCCGCGATCACCGCTGAATCGACCGCAAAATTCACGTTCTCCGGCAATTCCTGCGCGCCGGTGGCACGCGGCAGCAACATGCCCATGACATTGCCGCTGGCATCGAAAACCGGGCCGCCGACGTCACCGGCCTGTGCACCAAGTGCCAGACGCCGCAGCATCTCCTCGCCCTGCAGCCCGCGCACGTCCGACAGCGTGCCAAAGGTCAGCGTCGCCGCCGACAGCACGCCCTCATATGAATAGCCCGCGACAGAGATTTCCGATTGCAGGCGGGGGGTGCCGATGCCGAATTCGGCAATCGCGATGGGGGCCAGCGCCTCGCGCGGTTTCAGGATGGCGACACCGCTGGCACTGTCATTGGCGATCACATCGGCTTCGGTATCGCCGTCGATGGTCAGCCGGCCACAGCCTTGCACCGCCTCGGAGGTGGTGGCGACACTGCCATTGGCATCGACAAAGAAGCCGGAGCGCGCGATCTTGGGCTGACGCACCTGCAGCCCCGCGACCAGGTCGATGGCCTGTTCCTCGTTGCTGCCCGCCGCGGGGTCGAGCGCGCCGGGCAGACGGATCAGGCTTTTCGACATTTCCGCAATGACCCGGCGGCGGCGTTCCTCGTCGCCTGCGGGCCAGATCAGCGTGAACCCCTTGATATGGCCATCTTCCAGCGACACCTGGGTCTGGCTGATGATGCTGCCGTTTTCGCCGATCAGCTCGAAAGAGCTGTTCTTGCGGTCACGCGGGCCGTTCAGCGGCACGATCTCCAGGGTCTGCATGATGTCATAGAGGCCGAACAATGTGTTCTGATCCCCGGCCTGGCTGATCAGCAGCACCCGCGCGCCGATGTCGCCGGTGCTGTTGTACTGCACGAAAGGGGGTTCGTATTTGTCCAGCGCCACCTCTGCGGTGGGCATCATGATCTCGATCCCGGCCTTGTCGTCCCGGACCATCCGCAGCCCGAGCCCGTCCAGCACCGCGTTATATTGCTTCAGCAGGTCGGCGCGCTGCAGGGTGGTCAGCACGCCGGTCTCTTCATAGCCGTTGGCGGCCTGCCATTGCGCCATTGAGTTGCGCGTGCCGCGGCCAAAGGCGCCGTCGATGCTGGCATTGTAGAAACCCGCCCATTGCAGCGCGATCTGCAAATCGCGGCGTTCCTGCGCGTCAAGCAGACGCTCGGACAGGCGGGCCTCTTGTGGGGTCTCATCGGCGGGTTCGGGCTCCGGCGCGGGGGTGGGGGCCTCGGCCAGCGGTTCCGGTGTTGCCTCCGGTGTCGCATCCGGTGTTGTCGTCACCACCGTGGACGGCGTGTCGATCACCCCGCTGTTCAGCACATTGGCACCCACTGGCCAGAACTGCTGGTTGAACCGGCTGCTCAGCTGGATGAAGCTGTCGCGCGGCACCAGCCCGTCGCGGACATAGGTGCGCAGGACCTGTTCCGCGTCCGAGCGGCGGTAGGGGCCGACGGCGATGCCGTACCAGCCGCCGCCAAGTGAAAACCCGTTCACATCCTCAAGCAGGGTGGTATAGGCGCGCGCCCGGTCGGTCGCCGCCGCCAGGCTGGGCTGCGCCTCGATCTGGACCCAGACAACCTCGTCTGCGGCCTGGGCCTGCACGGGACGGGTCGCGGGGGGGGCAAAGGACAGGGTCGCGGCGCAAACAGCCAGAACAAGACGGATCATCGGGGCGTGTACTTTCACTGAATCAAAATCCGGCGCAGATAAGCAGGAAACCGCCACGAATGCTATGGCTGATGGTCCCCTATTTTATCACAATGCCGCAATTGACGCCCCAGGGTGACAGCCGTAGGAATGGCGCGCATAGAAAGAGGTCCTCCAAATGTCCGTAAACCCCGATGCGCCGCGTTCTTTCCAGGCAATCATTCTTGCCTTGCAGGGCTATTGGGCGCGCCACGGCTGCGCCATCCTGCAGCCCTATGACATGGAGGTGGGGGCCGGTACTTTCCATCCTGCCACAACTCTGCGCAGCCTGGGCACCCAGCCCTGGACGGCGGCCTATGTTCAGCCGTCGCGCCGCCCCACCGACGGACGCTATGGCGAGAACCCGAACCGGTTGCAGCATTACTATCAGTATCAGGTGCTGATCAAACCCAGCCCGCCCAATCTGCAGGAGCTCTATCTCGGCTCGCTTGAGGCGATCGGGATCAACATGGAGCTGCATGACATCCGCTTTGTCGAGGATGACTGGGAAAGCCCCACGCTGGGCGCCTGGGGTCTGGGCTGGGAGGTCTGGTGCGACGGCATGGAGGTCAGCCAGTTCACCTATTTCCAGCAGGTCGGCGGGCACGACTGCCACCCCGTTTCGGGCGAGCTGACCTATGGGCTTGAGCGGCTGGCGATGTATGTGCTGGGCGTGGATCACGTGATGGACATGCCCTTCAACGACCCCGACGCGCCAATACCGCTGACCTATGCGGATGTGTTCAAGCAAACGGAAGAGGAATACGCGCGCTGGAACTTCGACACCGCCAATACCGAGGTGCTGCTGCGCCAGTTCGAAGAGGCGGAAGCCCATTGCAGGCATATCCTCGACCAGCCCGCCCGGGACCCCAAGACCGGCAAGCGCATTGTCATGGCGCATCCGGCCTATGACCAATGCATCAAGGCTTCCCATATGTTCAACCTGCTGGACGCGCGCGGCGTGATCTCCGTCACCGAACGGCAGGCCTATATCGGGCGGGTGCGCACCCTGGCCAAGATGTGCGCCGATGCCTTTGTGCAGACCCGCGCAGGCGGCTGGACCGGGGACGCGGCGTGAGCGGCAAGATCATAGGGATTGTCATCTTGGTATCTGCATTGGTCGCGGGCGGGGTGCTTTATTACCTGCAGGTCTACGGGTTCTATGACGAAGTGCGCCAGGACAGCGTCTCGCTGGTGTCTTTGACATCGCAGCAGCCCGAAGCCATCCCGGCCGAGGGGATCACCGCCATTGACGCCGACAGTTCGCCGATCCGGTTCCGCGCCTGTTTCACCACGCCGCTGAGCCTGCCTTTCCTGACCGAAAGCTATGTCCTGCTGGACAGCGCCACGCCGCGCAATGCGCCGGGCTGGTTTTCCTGCTTTGACGCCGCCGCCATCGGTGCAGCGCTGGAGGAGGGCCGCGCGCTGGCCTTCATGGGGCAGAAGAACGTCCATTACGGCGTGGACCGCATCGTCGCGATCACCGAAGACGGGCACGGCTATGTCTGGCACGAGCTGAACGACTGCGGTGAAAAGGCCTATGATGGCACCGTGGTGGGCGAG
This sequence comes from Sulfitobacter sp. PR48, assembly GCF_028807335.1. NCBI lineage: Bacteria > Pseudomonadati > Pseudomonadota > Alphaproteobacteria > Rhodobacterales > Roseobacteraceae > Sulfitobacter > Sulfitobacter sp. PR48. The sequence continues at coordinate 17,299 of NZ_JARAMM010000007.1, forward strand.
GAATGCCCGCCCGCGCCATCGTCTGTGACGCAATAGGCGCGGCTCGGCTCGTCCGAACGCTGAACATGCCCCGGTCCTGCGAACATCTGGAAGGCTGGCCTGGGGCGCGGAGGCAGATCAACCGCAGCCGCAAATGAAGACATGTCATTTTTGACATGTCATTTTTGACATGTCTTCATTTGGGTGGTGTTTGCATCCAGCCGAGCCATGCGATTGCGCATGCCGGATCGACGAAGGGTTTGAATGGGCTGAAGGTTTTCGCGCAAATTGCGGTGAGGTGGCGGAAGCATTTGAGTCAGCAGCGTTTCGGGAGATCTTTGAGGCAGATCGCCACTGTCTTGAGAACAACAGGCGCGGCGACGGGAACCACGAGATTCGCCCCGGATCAGCGGCCCCGGGGTGGAAACACCGGCAAAAGCCGCCCCGGGGTCGCGGCGGGGTCTGGACGGCGGGGGATGCGCCCGTTATCCCTCGGCCACGTTCCCAACCGAAGTGTGACCTGTGCCAGACCTGCTGATCGAACTCTTCTCCGAAGAAATCCCCGCCCGGATGCAAAAACGTGCCGCCGCCGACCTGCAAAAGCTGGTCACGGATGGTCTGGTCGAGGCCGGTCTGACCTATGCCCATGCCGCCGCCTTTTCCACGCCGCGCCGCCTGACGCTGGCGCTTGAGGGGATGCTGGATGCCAGCCCCCGCACGGTGGAGGAACGCAAGGGCCCCAAGGCCGACGCGCCTGAAAAGGCCATCGAAGGTTTCCTGCGCGGTGCCGGTGTCACCCGCGACCAGCTGGAAGAGCGGGAAACGCCCAAGGGCAACATCCTCTTCGCCCGGATCGAAAAACCGGGCCGCCCGGCTGCTGACATCGTGGCGGAAGTGCTGGAACAGGCGATCCGCAATTTCCCCTGGCCGAAATCCATGCGCTGGGGCAATGGCACGCTGAAATGGGTGCGCCCGCTGCATTCCATCCTCTGCCTGATGAGCGATGAGGGCGGCGCGACTGTCGTTCCGCTTGAGGTTGATGGCATCACGGCGGGCAACAGCACGCGCGGCCACCGCTTTCTGGCGCCTGACGCGATCACGGTCGCGGGGTTCGAGGATTACGAGGCAAAGCTGAAGCGCGCCTTTGTCGTGCTGAACCCGCAGGAACGCGCCGATGCGATCTGGCACGACGCCACCAATGCCGCCTTTGCCGCCGGGATGGAGGTGGTTGAGGATGCGGGCCTGCTGGCCGAGGTTGCGGGGCTGGTGGAATGGCCGGTGGTCCTGATGGGGCCGATTGCGGATGATTTCCTCGACCTGCCGCCGGAGGTTCTGCAGACGTCAATGCGCGAGCATCAGAAATTCTTTTCGGTGAAGAACCCCAAGACGGGCCGGATCGAAAAGTTCATCACCGTTGCCAACCGCACCACGGCGGACGAGGGCGCGACCATTCTGGCGGGCAATGAAAAGGTGCTGTCGGCGCGGCTGTCGGACGCCAAGTTCTTTTGGGAAAACGACCTGCGCGTGGCGACATCCGAAAAGGGGATGGAGACCTGGGTCAAGGCGTTGGAAAACGTCACTTTCCACAACAAGCTGGGCACCCAGGCCGAGCTGATCGACCGCATGGCGACACTGGCCCGCGAACTGGCCCCGATGGTCGGCGCGGACCCCGACGAGGCATACGAGGCCGCGCGTCTGGCCAAGGCGGACCTGTCCTCCGAGATGGTCTATGAATTCCCTGAATTGCAGGGGCTGATGGGCAGCTATTATGCGCGCGCGGCGGGCAGGTCCGACGCGGTGGCAGCAGCGGCCAAAGAGCATTACGCGCCGCTGGGGCCGTCCGACGATGTGCCGACCGCGCCCGTGTCGGTGGCCGTGGCGCTGGCCGAGAAGATCGACAAGCTGACCGGGTTCTGGGCGATTGATGAGAAACCGACAGGGAGCAAAGACCCCTTTGCGCTGCGCAGGGCGGCGTTGGGGGTTATTCGGGTGCTCGTGGAGAATGGGCTGAGCGTTCCTGTCGAATCCATAGTCCGAGCGGCAGTTGCGCGCCTGCACCAGAAAATTGGAGCAGGTGCAGGTTGGGTTTACTGGGCGAAATGGAATGATCCCTACGGAACACACCGTGTAATTGTCTCCTCTGAAACTTCAATTGCTTGGGCGGAGAGTCGCGATAGCCGAAACGATTTCGCAACCTACTATGAGAAGCAACCTTTGCCCTTTAAAGAAGGAATGGATCTTTTCGAGGAGTTGGAAAGCACGGAAATTGGAAGGATCGGGCCTAATAAGCTACAAACATGTAGCTGGGTAGTTCCGGACCTCCTCTCCTTCCTCCACGACCGCCTCAAGGTCTACCTCAAGGATCAGGGCATCCGTCACGACGTGATCGACGCCTGCATCGCGATGGACGGCAATGACGATCTGACCCTGCTCGTCAAACGTGCCAAAGCCCTCTCCGAGACGCTGAAAACCGATGACGGCGAGAACCTGATCCAGGGCTTCAAACGCGCGAACAACATCCTGACCCAGGCGGAAGAGGCCGATGGCGTCGAATATTCCTTTGGCGCGGACATCAAATACGCCGAGGACGGCGCGGAGCGCGCATTGTTTGCGGCCCTCGATCAGGCAGAGGCGCAGATCAAACCGGCGATGGAGGCGCAGGACTTTGCCGCCGCCATGTCCGCCATGGCCGCCCTGCGTGGCCCGATTGATGGGTTTTTCGATGCGGTGCAGGTCAATTCCGACAATGGCATGGTGCGCCGCAACCGCCTGAACCTGCTCAGCCGGATCCGCAGCATCTGTACCTCCGTCGCGGATCTGACGAAGATCGAGGGTTAAGCGCCCATCCTCCCCGGGGCGACCCGGGGAGGGCGATCCACCGCCAGCGGTTCCCCGCGAGACAGCGCCAGCCCATCGTCACTCTTGCCACTAAGCCGCAAGGCCCTATGCTGCGATGAAACCCAAAGGTGCTGCAGTGCAGAATAATCCCGATACCACCCTCGTCACGGCCACTGCGCCCATCGCCAACGAAAGCCACGGCGGCCGCGCCAAATGCCTGCAACGGCTGGTGCGTCTGGACCTGCCGGTGCCGCGCACCGTTGCCCTGTCCTTTGACGCGGTGCACCGGCTGGGCGACGCGCAATTGCCCAATGTCGATGCGGTGGTGGCGGAATTCCCCGAAGATGCCATGCTCTGCGTGCGCCCCTCCAGCGAAGACCCGGACTGGGGCGGGCCGGGGGCGGTGCTGAACATCGGGATCAATGACGCGCGGCTGAAGGAATTGTCCAAATCCCTGGGCGAAGAGGCCGCCGCCGGGCTTTATACCCGTTTCGTGCAATCCTACGCGGTCAATGTGGCGCGGCTGGACCCCGACATGTTCGACGATGTGAACGGCGATGGCCGCGCCGCGCTGGCGCAGTCGCTGCAGGCCTATGAACAGGAAACGGAAGAAGCCTTTCCCCAGGACCGCACCACCCAGCTCTCGGCGGTGCTGCGGTCGATGGCGCGGGCCTGGAACGGCACATCGGCCCGCCTGCTGCGTCAGGCCAAGGGCGCGCCGGCCGATGCCGGGCTGGGGCTGGTGGTGCAGGAAATGGCCTTTGGCGTCGGTTCGGGGCAATGCGGCTCTGGCGTGCTGCAACTGGTCAACAGCGACACCGGCGCGCCCCAGATCACCGGGCGCTACCTGAGCCAGTCGCAGGGGCGCGACGCGCTGGAAGGGGATGCGGCAGCGCTGTACCTGACCAAGGACCCGCGCGGCGAGTCGCTGGAGGAACTGGCGCCGGAGGCCTTTGCCGAGCTGACCGAACATGCCGCCCTGATGCGCAGGAAGCTGCGCGAGGAAATGCAGGTGGAATTCGTCATCGAGGACGGGCGTCTGCATATTCTGGACGGCGTGCGCGTGGCGCGGTCCTCGCGGGCGGCGGTGCGCATCTCCGTGGCCCTGGCGGATGACAAGATCATCACGCGGGAGGAAGCCCTGATGCGGGTGCAGCCCCGCACACTGACCGAATTGCTGCACCGGCAGGTGGACCCGCGCACCAAGCGCGACGTGATCGGGCGCGGCATTGCCGCCAGCCCCGGTGCCGCCACCGGCAAGATCGTCTTTACCGCGACGGAGGCGCAGGCAAGTGCCGCGCGGGGCGAAGCCTGTATCCTGATCCGGCGCGAAACCTCGCCCGAGGACATTCGCGGCATGCATGCCGCCGCCGCCGTACTGACAGAGCGGGGCGGCATCACCAGCCATGCCGCCGTGATCGGGCGCGGCATCGGCCTGCCCTGCGTGGTGGGGGCCTCCAACATGCGGTTCAACCTGCGCAAGGGCCAGATCACCGCATCGGACGGGCGGACATTCTCCACCGGGGACGAGATCACCGTGGACGGCTCCAACGGTCAGGTGCTGGCCGGGGCCGCCCAGATGCGCGAAGCGGCGCTTGACGATACCTTTAACCGGCTGATGACCTGGGCCGAGGAGGTGGCGGACATCAAGATCCGTGCCAATGCCGACACCCCCGCCGATGCCCAGACCGCGCGCAATTTCAACGCCCATGGCATCGGGCTGTGCCGGACGGAACATATGTTCTTTGATCCCGGCCGCCTGACGGTGATGCGCGAGATGATCTTTGCCGAAACCGGGGAGGACCGGCGCGCGGTGCTGGAGCGGCTGCTGCCGATGCAGCGCGACGACTTTACCCAGTTGTTCCGCATCATGCAGGGCCAGCCGGTCTGCATCCGGCTGTTCGACCCGCCGCTGCATGAATTCCTGCCCGGTGACAAGGCCGGCCAGCGCGAGCTGGCGGAGGCGCTGAACCTGCCCCTGTCCGACGTGATCCGGCGGGTCGAGGGGCTGAGCGAATACAACCCGATGCTGGGGATGCGCGGTGTGCGCCTGGGCGTGACGGTGCCGGAAATCTACGAGATGCAGGCCCGCGCGATCTTTGAGGCGACCATTGCCGCCAGCCGCGATGGCGAGCCGGTGGTGCCCGAGGTGATGATCCCGCTGGTCAGCGCCCGCCGCGAGGTGGAGCTGATCAAGACCTCCGTCGATGCCATTGCTGCCGCCGTGCGCAACGAAACCGGGGTGCAGTTCACCTATCGCCTCGGCGTGATGGTCGAAACGCCCCGGGCCGCTCTGCGGGCAGGCGAAATCGCGCCCCATTGTTCCTTTCTCAGCTTCGGCACCAATGACCTGACGCAGATGACCTATGGGCTGTCGCGCGACGATGCGGGGCGGTTCATGTCGAATTATGTCCAGCAGGGCGTTTTCCCGGAAGACCCGTTTCACGTGCTTGATACGGACGGGGTAGGGGAGCTGCTGCAACTGGGCGCGGAACGTGGCCGCAAGGCCCGTCCGGGCATCACCTTGTCGATCTGCGGGGAGCATGGCGGCAACCCCGAATCAATCGCTTTTTGCCGCGCGGTGGGATTTGACTATGTTTCCTGCTCGCCGTTTCGCGTACCGGTTGCACGGCTGGCGGCCGCGCAATTGGCGATCGGCCACAAGATCGGGTAGCAGGCGGTATTCCGCCATCTAGCACTTGACGTCCAATATGTCGCACGGGCCGATGGGTTTACGCGCGGCCCATTCTTGGCTAGGCCCGCCCCAACCGAAATAACATAATGGGGGCGCAGGATGCGTCTGTTTCTTTCCACTGCCAGCTTTCTGCTGCTCTCGCTCATGCTGATGGTGCCGGTCGCGGCACATGCCAATGCGGAGAAGGCAGAAGAACTTGCACGGCTCGAAACCAATGGTCTGAAATCTGCCGGGGCGAAACGGTTGAAGTCTTTCGTCAGCGCGCCGGAGGGTGCGCAGGGGGATGTGAAATTCTCCAAGGCCTGGCTGGATGCACAGCCCAGAGCGAACGGGTCGTCTGAATGGCGCTGTCTGGCCGAGGCGCTCTATTTCGAAGCGCGCGGCGAGACGGTCAAGGGCCAGTTCGCGGTTGCCGAAGTGATCAAGAACCGCGTCAAGAGCGGACGTTTCCCGGGGTCTTTCTGCGGGGTGATCCACCAGGGCACCGGCAAGAAGTACCAATGCCAGTTCACCTATACCTGTGACGGCAACAAGGAAGTCATCGCGGAGCCCAAGGCCTTTGCCCGGGTGGCCAAGGTTGCCAAATACACCATCGACGGCAAGGTGCCTGCGCTGACAAACGGTGCCACGCATTACCACACCACTGCCGTGCGTCCGCGCTGGAGCAAGGTCTATACCAGAACCGCGCAGATCGGCGTGCACTTGTTTTATCGTCATACCTGGCGGTCGGCGTCCAACTGACGCCGTTTTCGGGTGCTGGCCTGACGGATTGCAGGCTGCTAAGGACGCGGTGACGCGGTAGAAATACCTCAGTCACACCTGTCCGAGCCGCATGATCCGAAAGCCCTGCCATGTCCAAAGAAGCCCGCCTTGCCTTTGCCCATCCCTCCGAGCGGGCCGATGCCCTGGCCGGGGCGGACCCGCTGGACCGCATTTCCCTGCGCAATCACATTGTCGAGGTCGAGATCGGCGCCTTTCAGGCCGAACGCGGCGTCAGGCAGCGCATCTGCTTCAACGTGGTGGTCGAGGTGCAGCCGCTGACCGGGCCGGTCGATGATGATGTGGACCGCATCCTGAGCTATGACCGCGTGACAGAGGCGATTGCCGCCGAACTGGCGGTGGAACGGCTGGCCTTGCTGGAAACCCTTGCCGAACGGGTGGCGGACCGCATTCTGCTGGAACCGCAGGCAGTGCGTGCCTTTATCCGGATCGAGAAGCTGGATCGCGGCCCCGGTGCCCTGGGGGTCGAGATCGTGCGCGCGCGCGGCGATGCCCCGGCGGCAGAGGTCGCCCCCGGTGACGCGCCGCATCCCGAACTGGTCTATCTCAGCAATGCCGCCATCGCCTCGCCCCATCTGCCGGGCTGGCTGGACCAGCTGGAAGAACTGGGACGGCCCCTGATCCTGTGTGTGGGGGCCCCGGATGTGGCGGCACCGCAGCTCAAGCACCGCATGGCGCAGCGGCGGATCGACCTGCTGGCGATCGAGCAGAATGCCTGGGTGCTTGCGGCCCGTGACGACCGCTGCGTGGTGGTCGCCACCCGGACCGAACTGGACTGGGCGATGCGCAACGGCCAGACCTGCGTCTGGGCGCCATCCAAGATCGTGCTTGATTCCGTCGATACCCCCTCGGCGCAACCGCATGACGCCGTGGCGCTGGCCGCATGGTTCGCCGCGACCTTCGATGCGGAGGAAATGCTGGTGGTGGGGGCCGATCTGCCCGAGGGCGCATCCGTCCCCCTGCGCGGTGTCTCGCTGGACCAGGCAAAGCTGTGAGGGTCTATTACCGACCGCTGGCACAGGTCGGCCCGGCCCGGCCGGAAGGGGCTGTGGCGCTTGCCGGGGGCTGGGCATGGTTCACCCATGCCGAAGCCCTGTCGCGGACAGAACCATCCCGCGTCATCCCGGCGCAGGAGATCCCGGCAGAGCCTCTGGCGGCGCTGACTGCGCCGCGTGCCCCGGTTGGCGGGCTCCAGATGGGCCAGCCCCGCGTCATGGGCATCCTGAACGCGACGCCGGACAGTTTTTCCGACGGTGGGCTGCATGCGGCGGCGGATGATGCCATCGCGGCGGGTCTGCGGATGCGGGATGCGGGGGTGGACCTGTTCGATGTGGGCGGGGAATCCACCCGGCCCGGCGCGGTGACGGTGGACCCCGAAGAGGAGGCGCGCCGCGTTGTCCCGATCATCGCCGGGCTGCGCGACACCGGCGTGCTGATCTCTGTCGATACGCGCAAGGCCTGTGTCGCAGAGGCCGCGCTGGAGGCCGGTGCGGGGCTGATCAATGATGTTTCGGGCTTTACCTATGATCCGGCACTGGCCGGCGTGGCGGCAGGGGCGGGCGTGCCTGTCTGCGTGATGCATGCGCTGGGGGACCCGGCCACGATGCAAAAGAACCCGCAGTATGAAAATGTGCTGCTGGATGTCTATGATTTCCTCGCGGCGCAGATCGCGGTGCTGGCGGGCGCGGGCATCGCCCGTGACCGGATCATCGCGGACCCCGGCATCGGCTTTGGCAAGACGCTGGAGCACAACCTGACGCTGCTGTCGGGGCTCAGCCTGTTTCACGGTCTGGGCGTGCCGATTCTGCTGGGCGCCTCACGCAAAGGTTTCATCGGGACACTTGGGAACGCGCCTTTGGCGGGTTCCCGCGCAGGCGGGTCGATTGGCGTGGCCCTGGCGGGGGTGACGCAGGGGGCGCAGATATTGCGGGTTCATGACGTGGCAGATACCTTGCAGGCAATCACGCTGTGGCGTGCGGCAATATCAGGACGACGAGATGACTAAGCTATTTGGCACCGACGGCGTGCGCGGCACGGCAAACATCTATCCGATGACCGCCGAAATGGCGCTGCGCATCGGTGCGGCGGTGGGCCGGTACTTTCGCCGCGAGAGCAAGGGGGTGCACCGGGTGGTCATCGGCAAGGACACCCGGCTGTCCGGTTATATGTTCGAAAACGCGCTGACCGCCGGCCTGACCAGTTCGGGGATGAATGTGCTGCTGCTGGGCCCGGTGCCGACGCCGGCGGTGGGCTTGCTGACCCGGTCGATGCGCGCCGATCTGGGGGTGATGATTTCGGCCAGCCACAATCACGCGCATGACAACGGGATCAAGTTCTTTGGTCCCGACGGCTACAAGCTGTCAGATCAGGCGGAGGCCGAGATCGAGGCGCTGGTGGCCGATGGGGTCGAGATGGTGCAGGCGCCCGAGATCGGCCGCGCCAAGCGGATCGACGACAGCCGCTTTCGCTATATCGAGCGGGTCAAATCCTCCTTTCCCCGGCAGATGCGGCTTGATGGTCTGAAGGTGGTGATCGACTGCGCCAATGGTGCCGCGCACCATGTGGCACCGATGGCCCTGTGGGAACTGGGGGCGACGGTGGTGCCGATGGGGGTTTCCCCCAATGGGCACAACATCAACGAGGGCTGCGGATCGACCCATCCGGAGGCGGCGGCAGAGGCGGTCGTGGCGCATGGTGCCGATGTCGGGATCTGCCTTGACGGGGATGCGGACCGGGTTGTCCTGATCGACGAGAACGGCATGGTCGGCGATGGTGACCAGTTCATGGCGCTGATGGCGGCACGCTGGGCCGACGAGGGCAAGCTGGCAGGCGGCGCGCTGGTCGCCACGGTGATGAGCAACCTTGGCCTGGAGCAATTCCTGGAAGGGCGCGGCCTGCGGCTGGAACGTACCAATGTCGGTGACCGCTATGTGGTGGAACGGATGCGCAAGGGCGGCTTCAACCTCGGCGGGGAACAATCGGGCCATATCGTGATGACAGACCATGCCACCACCGGCGACGGCCTGATGGCGGGGCTGCAATTCCTGGCCGAGATGTGCCAGTCGGGCAAGGCGGCGTCGCAATTGCTGCATCAGTTCGACCCGGTGCCGCAATTGCTGAAGAATGTGCGTTTCGGCGCGGGTCAGACCCCGCTGGAGGATGCGGCGGTGCAGGCGGCCATCGCGCAGGCGGAGGCAGATCTTGCCACCGGCGGGCGGTTGCTGATCCGCAAATCGGGGACCGAGCCGCTGGTGCGCGTCATGGCCGAACATGAGGATGCGGCGCTGATGGAACGGGCCGTGGACAGCGTGGTCGATGCCGTGGGCGATGCGGTTTCACTGCCTGCTGACGGTTGATCGCGGCGGATCACCCCAGTCTTGCGCGCTTCATGTCCATGATCAGGCCGATTGAATCCATATAAAGCGTGCCCACGACCTTGGCGTTGCGGGCCGCTTTCCTCTGGGCCTGCAAAGCGGCGGTATTGCTTTTGTTGGCTTTGCGCAGGGTGGTTTCCACCGCGGCATTCTGGCCTGCGATCGGGATGCTGAGCCTTACCGAACGTGCCTTGGCCAGAGCCGCCGCGCCGTTCTTGCTCATCTCGGCAAAGAGCGCATCGCCATGCTGGCGCACCGAGCCGACCTTGGCCGCGCGTTTGGTTCGTTGCCGGGCAGGCACACCGCCCGCTGCGCGGCTGTCTGCCACAAGTTTGGCATTCCTGATGTTCTGCGTCATCACCAGCACGGCCAGGAACAGCACGAGCAAATGCACCTGCGTCACAATCAGCAGGATCAGCGCCGCAGTGGAGGGCGAGCGCCCCTCGCCACCGGCTTCTGCCGCGTCCGGCATGGTGAAAAAGCCCGCGACGGCAAGGGCCGTCAGCGTCGAAACGACGTCTCTTCTGTCAAATCTAGTCATGGTTTCCCCCTTCCTGAATGCCTTTCGCTTAACCTCGCGGCGCTGTCGTCGCCCTGGTGGCGTCGCGTTCATGAGAGGTCACGCGATGCGGTCTAACCTGTTGGTTTCGCATGTCCGAGGCGTTCAAAACCGGCTCAAATCCGGGCGAAATGCCCCAGGGCGTAGAAGTCCAGGATCTCGGGCAGCGTCAGGTGGTTCAGGTGTAATGCGAAGTGCGATCAATAGGGTCAGGATAGCGCGAAAACGGAAAATCACCAAATCCGGGGTTTCACCAATCGCGTCTGACGAACTACCCGAAGCATCAGGTATCAAGTAACCTGTTGAAATTCCTGATTTCAGGCAGCGTCAGGCGATTCAGGTTTTTCCATGACGCTTTACCGGCCAAACAGCCGCCGCAGCGCGCCAAACTGGCTGAGGGCGACGCCGGCCAGGATCAGCGCCATGGCACCGATCAGGGCGGGGGGCAAGGGCTCTGACAGCAGCAGCGCGCCCAGAACCACGGACCAGACCGGCACCTGATAATTCACCAGGCTCATGAAGACAGGACCGGCGCTGCGCACCACCGTCACCCGCAGCAGGTTGGCGGCCGCCGTCGGCACAAGGCCGAGAAAGGCCAGCACGAACAATGTATTGCGGTCGGGTAGTGGCGGCGGCCCTTCGACGGCCCAGGCGGCGGGCAGGATCAGGGCGGCACCGATCACCAGCAGAACCGCGGCCAGCCCGATGGTATCCACGGCAGGCAGGCGGCGCATCAGGATCGAGCTGACGGCATAGCAGGCCGCCGCCGCGATGCAGGCAAGGCGGCCGGGCAGTTCCAGCGCCGTGCCGCTGCTCTCGAAAGCCCGGCTGCCGATCAGCAGGCAGACCCCGGCAAAGCCAAGAAGAAAACCGATCACCTTGCGGGTGTTGAGCCGTTCGCCGGGCACAAAGAAATGCGCCAGCGGCAAGACGATCAGCGCGATGGCGGCCATCGAGACACCTGCAAAGCCGGAGGTGACATGCTGTTGGCCCCAGGCCAGCAGGGAAAACGGCACAGCCCCGCTGAGCGCCCCGATGAGGACAAGGGCCACAAGATCGCCAGCGGCGGGCGGGCTGGCGAAAAGCGTGAACCCCCGCACCCCCCAAACCACGACCATCACAAGTGTCGCAAAGACGATGCGCGCCGCAGCCAGCCAGAAGGGCGTGATGCCGCGCAGCGCAATTTCGGTGACGAGAAAGGTGCCGCCCCAGATGAGGGCCAGCAGGGCGATCATCAACCAGCTGGTTGTGGTGATCCTTGGGGCATCATGCATGGGCTGTCCTTTTGCTCATGCACTGATGGGCCCGGATCAGGACGAAGTCAAAGGTGAATGCTTCGATCCTGGTCGAATGATGCCGGTCAGGGGCGGCGGGATAAAGCCGGGGCATTTCGCGCAGCTGTCGGGACCCGCCGGGGGAGAGGTGCGAAGCCCGGTCAGAACCGGGCTTCGCAGGTGGTCATACCGATCAGTTCTTGGATTTGTCGACCATCTTGCCGGCAGAGATCCAGGGCATCATCTCGCGCAGTTTTGCGCCGACCTGTTCGATCTGGTGTTCGTCGTTCATGCGGCGTCTGCCTTTGAAGAAGGGCTGACCCACGGCGTTTTCCTGCATGAAGTCGCGCACGAAGGCACCGGACTGGATGTCGTTCAGCACTGCTTTCATCCGCGCCTTGGTCTCGTCATAGGGCAGGATGCGCGGGCCGGAGACATATTCGCCATATTCGGCCGTGTTGGAGATCGAGTAGTTCATGTTGGCGATACCGCCTTCATAGATCAGGTCCACGATCAGCTTCACTTCGTGCAGGCATTCGAAATAGGCCATTTCCGGCGCGTAGCCGGCTTCGACCAGGGTCTCGAAACCCATGCGGATCAGCTCAACCAGACCGCCACAGAGCACCGCCTGTTCGCCGAAGAGGTCGGTTTCGCATTCTTCGCGGAAGTTGGTTTCGATGATGCCCGACCGGCCACCGCCGATGGCGGAGCAATAGGACAGGCCGATTTCCAGCGCCTTGCCGGAAGCGTCCTTGTCCACGGCCACCAGACAGGGCACGCCGCCGCCCTTGGTGTATTCGCCGCGCACGGTGTGACCGGGGCCCTTGGGCGCCATCATGATCACGTCGATGCCTTCTTTCGGCTCGATCAGGCCGAAATGCACGTTCAGACCATGGGCAAAGGCAATCGCGGCACCTTCGCGGATGTTGTCATGGACGTATTTGCGGTAGGTCTCGGCCTGAAGTTCGTCGGGCATGGTGAACATGATCAGGTCGGCCCATGCGGCGGCTTCGGCGATGCCCATGACCTTGAGGCCTTCGCCGGTCGCCTTGGCGGCGGACGCGGAGCCTTCGCGCAGGGCGACGACGAGGTTCTTGGCACCTGAATCGCGCAGGTTCAGGGCGTGGGCATGGCCCTGCGAGCCATAGCCCAGGATGGCGACCTTCTTGTCCTTGATCAGGTTCACGTCGCAGTCACGGTCATAATAAACGCGCATATCGCTTGTCCTTTGGTTGGTGAATTCTGAGGTGCACCATAGGGAAGTTGGCGCTGGTGGCCATTGATGTTTTATGTGTATTTGGGGAACAATGAAAAATGTTATTCGTCAAATTGGCAAAGAACGGAAAAATCATGCTTGATGATGTCGACCGCCGATTGCTGCGCTACTGGCAGGCAGAGCCGACGCTGAGCCCGGCGGACCTGGGCGAGCGCTGCGGCATGACCGCGGGCAAGACCGCGCGGCGCATCGCGCGGCTGGAGGAGGCGGGCGTGCTGCGCGGGGTGGGAGCGGTGATCAACTGGGCCGCATTGGGCTATGCGGTGGAGGTGTCGCTGCGGGTGACGCTGGACAAGACCCAGGGCAATGCCTTTGACAGTTTTCTGGCCAGGGCGCGGCAGGTGCCGGAGGTGATCGAAGTGCAGACCTTTCTTGGCCGGGTCGATGTGCGGCTGTCGATCATCGCGCGGGACATGGCGCATTATCAGGATATCTACCGCAGCCGCATCCTGACCCTGCCGCATATCGCGGATATCGAAGCGCTGATGCATGTGGCACGGATCAAGATGGAGGCCGCGTTGCCGCTATGACCGAGTTGGACGCCATCGACCGCAAGCTGATCCGCGCGCTGGCGCGGGACGCGCGGCAATCGGCCAGCGCCCTGGGCAAGCGTTTCGGCCTGTCCCAGCCCGCCACCTGGCGGCGCATCCGGCGGCTGGAGGAGGCGGGGATCATCCGCGCGCGGCAACTGCGGCTGAACGCCGAGGCGCTGGGGTTTGGCGTAACCGTCTTTCTGGGCATCAAGCTGGCGACCAAGGGGCGGGTCTCGCTGGAGGATTTCGAACGCGCTGTCGTGGCGATTCCCGAGGTGCAGACGGTGGAACATGTGCTGGGCATGTATGACTATCGCCTGCGGGTGGTCGCGCGCGACCTGCCGGATTTCGAGCGGGTCCTGCGGCGGCGCATCATGACATTGCCCGGTGCGGGCGAGGTCGAGGCGAATGTGCTGCTGAGCGAGGAGCGCCTGCCGGGGCCGCTTTGACGGCGCCTTGCCTGGCGGGAATTGCCAAGCGCGTCATCGCCGCCTAAGACCGGTGCATGATCTCACAGAAGGAACCTGACGATGGCATTGCTCGATTCCGTGGACCCTGCGGGGCTTGATGAATTTTCGGTGGTCTTTACCGACCGTTCGCTGAACCACATGTCGGCGGCCTTCCAGCAGGTGATGCGCGACATTTCGGCGATGCTGAGCGAGGTCTATCAGGCCGATGCGGTGGCTCTGGTGCCCGGTGGCGGCACCTATGCAATGGAGGCGGTTGCACGCCAATTCGCCCGCGGGGCAGAGGTGCTGGTGGTGCGCAACGGCTGGTTTTCCTACCGCTGGAGCCAGATCATCGAAAGCGGCGATCTGACCGGGAATGTCACGGTGATGAAGGCGCGCGCGCAGGGCAATGCCCCGGCCAGCCCCTTTGCACCCGCCCCGATCGAGGATGTGGTTGCCGCGATTGCGGAAAACAGGCCGCAGGTGGTCTTTGCGCCGCATGTGGAAACCGCGGCGGGTGTGATCCTGCCGGATGATTACATTGCCGCCATGGCCCGGGCCGCGCATGAGGTCGGCGCGCTGATGGTGCTGGACTGCATCGCATCGGGCTGTGCCTGGATCGACATGCGGGCGCTGGGGGTGGATGTGCTGATCTCCGCCCCGCAAAAAGGCTGGTCGGCCTCGCCCTCTGCCGGGCTGGTGATGATGTCCCGGGATGCCGAGGCGCGGCTGGCAGAGACCCGGTCTGACAGTTTCGCCATCGACCTGGCAAAATGGCGCGCGATCATGAAAGCCTATGAGGATGGCGGTCATGCCTATCACGCGACCATGCCGACCGATGCGCTGCGCGCCTTCCGGGATACGATTCTGGAAACGCGGGACTACGGCTTTGCGCGTTTGAAGGAGGCGCAGTGGCGTCTGGGCGAGGGCGTGCGCGGGATGCTGCGCGACAAGGGGGTTGTGTCGGTTGCTGCCGAAGGGTTTGGCGCGCCGGGGGTGGTTGTGAGCTATACCGACGATCCCGAAATCCAGTCCGGCCGCGCCTTTGCCGCCCAGGGGATGCAGATCGCAGCGGGTGTGCCCTTGCAGGTGGGCGAGCCCGAAGGGTTCAGCACCTTCCGGCTGGGGCTGTTCGGATTGGACAAGCTCTATGACGTGGATACCACGCTTGCGCGGCTCCGGGCGGTGGTGGACAAGGTTCTCTGACCGCCGCCGGGACCGCGATCCTGGCGGTTGGATTGGAGGGATTCTGACATAAGGAAGCGCGGACAAGTGCTTCTTCATGCTCCAGTATTCGATCCTGACAGGGCCGCCGACGACGGGTTCAGGCGGTTCCTACCGGACACCCAAACCCATCTGCATCAGCATCCTGCGCACCGGGGCCAGCCCGTAAAGCGCATTGAGCCCGGCGGCGCGGGCATCCCGGGCCAGCGGTGTGCTGGCCTGGCTGGCGCGGTTCAGCAGGTCGATGCCCCGCACGCGCAGCTGGATGTCGCCGTGGCGGGCCTGATGATAGGTCCTGAGCATGGCGGCGTCGCCCAGGGCATCGGGGCGGGCCTGCGCCAGTTCCAGCAGGGTTGCGATGTCTTTCAGCGACATGTTCAGACCCTGCGCCCCGATGGGCGGCAGCACATGTGCGGCCTCCGCGATCAGGGCCAGCCGTTCGCCGGTCAGGCTTGCGGCATGCTGGCTGATGATCGGCCAGAGGTTGCGCGGCGTGACCAGGGTGAGCGGGCCGAAGAGATGGCAGGAGCGCTCCGACATTTCCTGTTCAAAAGCTGCGACCGGCATCTCTGACCGGGCGCGCTGTGCCGGTCCGTCATCCATCCAGACAATGGCAGAGCAGGGCAGGCCCTCATGATCGGGCAGCGGCACCAGCGTGAAGGGGCCGCCGGTGCGGTGAATCTCGGTCGAGACATTCTCATGCGGGATCGGATGTGTCGCGGCAAAGGCCAGCGCCTTTTGCCCGTAGCGCCGGGTGGTGACGGCGATTCCGGCGGCCTCGCGCATCGGGCTTGTGCGGCCGTCTGCGGCGATGACAAGCCGCGTGGTCACGCGGCTGCCGTCGGTCAGGCCCACGCGGGCTTCGGCCATGCGGGTGAACAGGGATGTGGTGCCGGTACCGGGCCTGAAATCGACGGATGGCAGTGCCGCCAGTCGCGCCACCAGTTCACGGCGCAGCAGCCAGTTGGGGAAATTCCACCCGAAGGGCGCGTCGGAGATGTCGGCGGCGTCAAATTCACGGCTCACGCGCGGCTCTGCCTGCGCTCCGCCGGCGTCAACAATGCGCATGATCTGCAAGGGCGCGGCATGCGGGGCGAGCGCATCCCAGACGCCTGCATTCTCCAGCACCTTGCGGGCCGGTTGCAGCATTGCCGTGCTGCGCATGTCTGCGCCTTTGGCGTCACGGGCTGTCACCGGCGGGGCCGGGTCAACGCAGATCACGTCGAAACCGGCGGTGCCAAAGGCCGCAGCCGCGGTAAGACCCGCGATCCCGCCGCCGGAAATCAGAATGTCGCAGTCAAATTCCATAAAGGATATCCAGGGCCTGTGGACACTCATCTTCGCCCACCCGTTTCAGTCCAAAATTGCTCAGTTCCAGGCAAGAGAGCGCGGAATAGCCAGTTATTTCAAGCTCTCTTTGCGCAGAAATGGGCAATTTTGGCGAAACCCCTGCGGGGCGCGGCGGATTTTGCCTCTGCCCTCCCGGATGTTCGCTTCCAATGATCACATTGCTGCGCTCACATCAGGGCGCCAGCGGCAAAATCCGTCTCGCGCGGGTGGTCGACGATGAACGTCCACAGGCCCTAGCCTTTCAGCAGGCCAAGGAAAGCGGTCAGATCGTCGGTATGGTAGTGAATATGCGCGGCATCGCGTCGCGCCGGGGCGACGTGGACGGTTTTCATCCCCATTGCATGGGGCGCGATCAGGTTGCGGTCATCATCCTCGAACATGGCGGCGCGGTCCGGCGCCAGACCGTCCAGCGCGAACACCCGGTCGAATGCGGCGCGGTCGGGTTTGGGCAGAAAGCCCGCGTGTTCAACGCCATAGACCGCATCGAACAGCCCGCTTAACCCGCGCGCGGCCAGCACCCGTTCGGCATAGGGGGCGCAGCCGTTGGTATAGACAATGCGCCGCCCCGGCAGGGCGCGGATCTGTGCGGCCAGTTCCGGGTCGGGGGTCAGGCTGTCCATGGAAATGTCATGGACATCTTCCAGATAGGGGGCCGGGTCCACGTCATGTTCGCGCATCAGGCCCGCCAGGGTGGTGCCATGGGTCTGCCAGTAGTGCAGGCGCAGCCGGTCGGCCTCGGGTTGCGCCACATTCAGGCTGCGCATCACCCAGGCGGTCATCCGCACCTCGATCAATGCGAAAAGCCCGGCAGAGGGCGGGTACAGCGTGTGGTCGAGGTCAAAGACCCAGGTGTCCACATGGGAAAAGGCATCGCGCGTCATGTGCTTCTGTTAGGCGCTGGATCGCGGCCCTGCAAGCCTTGCGCTGCTGCGGCAGGGCGCTAAGGTGGCGCGTCAAAGAGGAAATTCACCATGCCGCCGCCAAAACCCGGATCGACCGATGCCTATTCCATGATCCTGGATGCCATCGACACTGGCATTTACCGCCCCGGCGACCGGCTGGTCGAAAGTGAACTGGCGGAGCGGTTCGGCGTGTCGCGCACGCCGGTCAGAGAGGCATTGCAGCGGCTTGAAACCCAGTCCTTGCTGTCGCGCGACGGGCGCAGCCTGATTGTCGCCTCGCTGGATCACAACCAGACCGCCGAGCTTTACGTGGTGCGCGGAGAGCTGGAGGGGCTGGCCGCCCGTCTGGCCGCGCGCCATGCCACGCCGGAGGAAATCCGGGTGCTGCGCGAGATGGTCAGCGCCGATGATGCGCTGGTGGGCGACCCCACGGCGCTTGCCCGGTCGAACCGGCGGTTTCACAAGCAGATCCATCTGGCCTCGCACAACCGCTATCTGGTGCAGCAGCTGGACCTCGTCTACCGCTCCATGGCGCTGATGGCGACGACCTCGCTTGCCGCCGAGGGGCGCGGAGAGATTGCCCAGGCCGAACACGACCGGATTGTCGCCCGCATCGAGGCGCGCGATGAGGCGGGGGCGGAAGAGGCGTTGCGCTCGCATATCTCCCTCGCCTTTGTCACCAGGCTCAAGCAGGAGGCCGCGCGACTGGAGACGGATGGGTGACAGGCGTGGCGCCATGCGCCGTCTTGTCCCAGAAAAACGGGCTGACCACGAATTCATGCAATGCCTTGTAGGCCGCCAGCGCCCCCATCGGAAAATAGAGCGGCGTGCTGAGCACCCAGCCCGTCAGATGCCGGTGGCGGGGGCCTGACACCGCCACCATGGCGATGCAGAGGTTCACGATTTCGGCCAGTGCAAAGAAACCCGCCAACAGCCACATGGCCGGGGCACCCAGGGTCTGTGACACGGGATGTGTCGCGCCGAAGAGCGTGATCCAGAAGGACCAGAGCAGCGGCGCGCAGGCAAACTGCGAAAAGGTGGCCAGCAGCAGGGTCTGCACGCCCCAGAAGCGTTTCCAGCCCAGCTCGCGCAGCAATTGCCGGGGGTGCCGCATATGGACGATCCAGGTGATCAGGAACCCCTTGAGCCAGCGCGAGCGTTGCCGCACCCAGGGCCAGGCACGGCAATTCGCCTCCTCATAGGTGACGGTCGGCAGCAGTTCGGTGACATAACCATGGCGCGCCAGCCGCACGCCGAGATCGGCGTCTTCGGTCACGTTATGGGCGTCCCAGCCGTTCAGCTTTTCCAGGATGTCGCGGCGAAAGAACAGGGTTGTGCCGCCCAGCGGGATCACCATGCCAAGCCGCGCGACCCCGGGCAGGATCATCCGCCACCACGTCGCGTATTCGATTGTAAAGCAACGGGAAATCCAGTTCGCCTTGCTGTTGTAATAATCCAGGATACCCTGCAGGCAGGCCACGTTTTCCGGCGCGGACTGAAACCGGGTCACCACCTTTTCGATCTGGTCGGGCTCCGGCGCATCCTCTGCATCCCAGACGCCGATGATGCTCCCCTCGCAGAAATCCAGCGCATAGTTCAGCGCGCGGGGCTTGGTGGTCAGCCCGTTTCCCGTCGGCACTTCGATCACCGTGATCCAACCGGGCAGCTTTGTGCGGGCGATGGTCTTCCGGGTCAGCTGGTCTTCCTCTTCCAGGACCAGGATCACGTTCAGCAGCGACTTGGGATAGGTCAGCCGGGACAGGCGGGCGATCAGGGCACCCGCGATTTCGGTCTCCTTCAGCAGGGGCACCAGGATTGACACCCGCGGCAGCCTGAAGGGGGTGCAGGCGGCAGGGTGGTCTGGCGGCCGGTCGGCCAAAAAATGAGACAGCTGCGCGGCAAAGGCAGCAATCTTCAACCCGGTGCTGAGCATCAGCGTCACAAAGGCCCAAAGCAGCGCCACCGTCAGGGTCCAGAGCGGTGCCAGGACCAGCGCGGCACCGGTGGCCGCGCAGATGGCCAGGGCCAGGTAACGACGTGCATTGCCTTCCCCGTGCCAGCTGCGGCAGCTTTCGACCTCGGGCACGCGCTGCGCCGCGCGCAGCGCCAGTTCAGGGCCATAAAGCAGGCCGATGTTGTGCCGGATCTGGCGCGCGTCCGAGATTACCGGCAAAAGCGCGAAGCCTTCGGGCATCATGCAGGCCCGAAGCCTGTCAAAATCGGCCGGATTGCTGGTCGCGACCAGCAGAATGCCCCCCACGCGCATCCAGGGCACCACGCGAAAACGCAGGCAGAGCGCGGCCGGCAAGGCCTCGGTCAGTGTCGGGTCAGGGGGGTCGACAGCCAGATCGACCCGATGCGCGCGGCATTGGGCGCAGAGGGCGTCCAGAACCTCATCTTGTGTGGCAAGTCCCTGGCAAATCAGGATTTCGCCCAGTGGCGCATCAAGGCGCCGTTGCAAATCCAGCGCATGCAGCAGATCGCGGGTTCCGATCACGCCTGCGTCGATCAGATGCCGGCCAAGCGGCTTGTGGGGCAACGCGGGTTGCGCAACCGTTGCTTCGGGCCAATGCAGGCGAAGGTTACTCATGCGTTACCGGCCCGAATGTTTCTACTTCGGACAGGGTATGAATGAACCGGTTAAGGCTGCACTAACAGAAGATTAACAAGGGGTTAACGGCGCGGGGCAGCTCAGGCCTGCGCCGGTTCCGGGGCGCGTTCCGCCATGGCGGCGGCAAAACGCTCGAACAGGTAGTAGCTGTCCTGCGGGCCGGGCGAGGCTTCGGGGTGGTGCTGCACGGACCAGACCGGGCGGCCCTCCATCCTGATGCCGCAGTTGGATCCGTCAAACAGGGAGACATGGGTTTCCACCACCCCATCTGGCAGGGATTGCCCATCGACCGCGAAACCGTGGTTCATCGAGGTGATTTCCACCTTGCCGGTATCGTAGTCCTTGACGGGGTGGTTGGCCCCATGGTGGCCGTGGCTCATCTTGACGGTCTTGCCGCCCAGGGCGAGCGCCAGCATCTGGTGGCCAAGGCAGATGCCAAAGACGGGCAGGTCGGTCTTGTCCAGCACGTCGCGGATCATCGGCACGGCATAGACGCCGGTTGCCGCCGGGTCGCCCGGTCCGTTGGACAGGAACACCCCGTCCGGCTGATGCGCCATGATGTCGTCAAAGGTGGCCGTGGCGGGCAGGACCGTCACTTCGCAGCCGGCAGAGGCCAGGCAACGCAGGATGTTGCGCTTGGCACCGTAATCCACCGCAACGACCCTGTGCCTCGGGCTTTCCTGTTTCGGATAGCCATCGGGCCAGGCCCAGCGCATTTCATCCCAGCGATAGGATTGCGCACAGGTCACGTCCTTGGCCAGGTCCATACCTTCCAGCCCGGCAAAGGACCGGGCGGCGGCCACCAGCGCCTCGATGTCGAAACTGCCCTCGGGGTCATGGGCCAGCGCCACATGCGGCGCGCCCAGATGCCGGATCGCACGGGTCAGGCGCCGGGTGTCCACGCCGCCGATGGCAATGCGGCCCCGCGCCGCCAGCCAGTCCGACAGCGGCTGCACGTTGCGCCAGTTGCTGGGATCGGTGGGCATCCATTTGACCACCATGCCCTCTGCCACCGGATCGCCGGTTTCGTCGTCTTCGGGGTTGGTGCCGACATTGCCCACATGCGGGAAGGTAAAGGTCACGATCTGGCCCGCATAGGAGGGGTCGGTCATGATTTCCTGATAGCCGGTCATCGCGGTGTTGAAGCACAGTTCCGCGGTGGTCTGGCCGGTGGCACCAAAGCCCATGCCGTAAAAAAGCGACCCATCCGCAAGAGCAAGGCAGGCGGTCGGGCGAGGGGGGGTGGGCGCGGGCATCGGGGCAGCCTCCAGAACGGGGTGTGGCAGGGTAAACGGCTGGCAACCTACTGCCCGCCGGGGGCGGGGTCAAGGCTGCGGGCGAAAACAGATTTCCTTAAAGATCAACAGGTTGGCATTGCGCGCGCCCCATTGCCTGCCCCGCCCACTATGGGTATGGTAGGCTCTTTGATATTGTCTGGACCAAATAGGGGACCGCATGACACTGCGCACGCGCATTTCGGAATCGCTGAAACAGGCGATGAGAGACAAGGCCGCCGACCGGCTGTCCACCCTGCGGCTGATCAATGCCGCGATCAAGGACAAGGACATCGCGGTGCGCGCCACCGGCAACGATGACGGTGTGGCCGACGATGAGGTGCTGGCGATCCTTGGCAAGATGGCCAAGCAACGACAGGAATCGGCCCGCGCCTATGAGGAGGGCGGCCGGCTCGACCTTGCAGAGCGTGAGAACGCCGAAATCGAGGTGATCGAGGAATTCCTGCCCCGCCAGCTGACCGAGGCCGAGGTCGCCGCAGCGGTGGAAGAGGCCATTGCCGATCAGAACGCCAGTTCGATCCGTGACATGGGCAAGGTGATTGGCGTGCTCAAGGGCAAATACACCGGCCAGATGGATTTTGGCAAAGTTGGCCCGATGGTGAAGGAAAAGCTGAGCTGATCCTCCCTCAGGGCGCGGCCTGTCCAGGTCGTGCCCGGATGAACGGAGCTGGCGCTCAGCCGCGCAGCGACCGGCTGAGGTCGTCATAAAGCGCGATGCGCTCTTCCTCGCTCAGGAAACGGCCAATCTCGACCTCGCGCCCCTGGCCGGACAGGGTCACGTAATGGGGCACCGGGCCGTCCTTTTCGTATTTCGTCACCCGGGTCCAATAGCGATTGCAATCCCATTCCTTCAGCTCGCCCTTGGCGGTGCGGTGGGTCAGATGGGCGGTATTGGCGTCCAGGGTCAGGATCTCTTCGATCCGGCGCGCGTGATGGTTGCTTTGCAGGGCGAAATAGAGGCCCGCCACCGCCGCCAGCACGAAGGGCAGCAGCCCCCACAAAAGCACGGTGCCGAGCAGCGGCAGGGTGGGGATCAGGATCAGGGCGAAGGTGACCAGAACGAAAGCGACAAACCCCCTTGCAGGCAGCGACTGATGCGGCCAGAGGCGCATGCGCTGCGGGGTCTCGTCTGGTTTCGTGGTCCATTCATAGGGCATGGCGGGAAAATAGCGGCATCGCGGGCAGAGGCAATGCGGCACCTGCGCCCGGGCCGCGCGGTTCACGGCGGGTCAGCCAGCGGGGCTGTTCCAGAAGGTCTGGGAACATTTCAGCTCCGCTTCCAGCCATTTCGCGAACTTCCGGACACCGGGTTTGCGGGCGGAATACTGGCTGGTCGCCAGCCAATAGGTCGCGCCGGTCAGGGACCTGTGGCGGAACGGAGAGATGATCTGCCCCCGCTCCAGCGCGTCGCTTGCCAGGGTTTCCCAGGCCATGAACACGCCCTGTCCCGTCATCGCCGCATCTAAACACAGCGAGGCGTCGGCATAGGTCGGGCCCGGCGGAAATCGCGGCATTTCAAGGTGATGATCGGACAGCCAGTTCCGCCATCCGTAAAGGTCATCGTTTTCGCGGATTACCGGGAATTTCAGCAGGTCTTCGGGCCTGCTGATCTGATCGGCGATCCCCGCGGAACAGACCGGAAAGACGCGTTGATCCAGCAGTTTGGCGGCGCCGGCGCCCAGGGCAGGGTCGCTGCCCACGCGTATCCCGATGTCCACGTCCGACCGGTCCAGATCAATCACCTGGACCGTGGGGAAAACCCGCAGGCCGATGCCGGGGTTTGCCTGATTGAACTTGTTAATTCTCCATATAAGCCAACGGCTTGCAAAGATCGGCGCGACCGAGACCGTCAGCGTCGTGCCCTGGGTGGCGTCAATGTCGGACAGGATCGAGGAGAGTTCCGCCATGACGCGGGTCAGGCGCGGCGCGATCTCGGCGCATGTTCTGTTCGGCTTGAGGCCTGTGGAGGTGCGGATGAACAGGCTCTGGCCCAGGGCGGTCTCTGCCTTGGTCAGGCGCTGGCTCAAGGCGCCGGAGGTGACCCCCAGTTCCAGCGCCGCGCGGGCAAGGGTGCCATGGCGGGCGACGGCCTCCACCACCCTGAGCGATGCAAGCGGGATGTTGTTCAGGTTTCGCATTTAGTTTTTCTAAACATAAGCGCTGGCGAAGTCGATTCCATTTTGCCGGGGCCTGGCGGATCATCTGGCCATGACACATGCACTTGAAAATCTGTTTGGCTGGTTCAGCCGGGACAGGCGCAAGGCCCGCGCCGAGGCCCATGCGCGCGCCCTCTGGGGCAGGGACCCGCTTTCGCATCCCGACATTGCCCGCATGACCGAGCGGGAGCGTGCGGACCTGCAGTTCCAGCCATCATGTATCGCGCCGGAATAGGGCTGTTTCGTCTTGGTGGTTTGCGGTGGGCGGCAGTTTGTGGCCGAAGCAACGTGACGCGCGGCTTGTTCCGGGCATTGGCGTCAGTGATTGACGGCAGCATGCTGATCAACAGCAAAACCATCACCGGTGTTCAGCATGAACCGACATTGCTGCGCAAGCCAATCGACAGGATTGCTGTCCTCGCTTCCGAAACCGGACCCTCGTGCAGATTGCAGCGAAGGGCGGGAGAGAGCCCATATCGACAATATCATGCACATGGTGCTTTCAAAATTTGGCATAAGGAAAGAACCATCCTCGTCAAATTTTTGCCATTTCGAACATCTATCAGTCCTCTGATTTTCCCACGTTTAGGACACGTATGAAACGTTCACTTTCCCGCTCACTTTTATCTTTGCAATCGAGGCGCGTAGTATGGACAGCAGTGCTTCTCTGCGTTGCCAACTATTTGCTACACCTTATGCCAATTTCTTTAATGGGTGTGTTCAATTGGCAGGTCGACACTTTGCGCGATCAGTATCCAAACCCGCGTTCTGTACCATTTGAACAAGCTATCGCGTGGATGGAGTTTTTTGCTTTTTCGCTGCTAATTCTGGCTTTTGCTGAAATTCTCGCGTTAGTCGTAGTTATCCGTGAAGGTGTCCGGATGTGCATAGAGGGGCGCTCCGGACTGATCGTGCATGCAGCTGGCTATCTACTAATTTTTGTAGGACCGCTGCTTGCGGCGGCCTTACCATTGATGATCTTTTTCGGAGGGTCGGCTGCAGAAGCACTCGGCGCAAAGGTAGGCATTCAAATGGCGATGTTTACCACATTTTTCCTGACCGCCGCAGCTGCAGCGTTCAATATTGGCTACCTTTTAGAGCCGGAAACAATGCAGGCAAGCTAGTGTAAAGATTTAAGATTGCATACTCTGCTTGAAAGCATTGCGTGAATTCAGAGCTAGTTTGTTAGGCAGCTTTGTCCCGCTCAGCCGCCATTCGTCAACTTGTCGATGAAGGTCCGCTCTCAGCATGACCATGCCGACCGGGCGTGTCGATCCTGGCTGACTGGCTGTGTTGAAAGCCCCGGATCATGGCTGTCGGTTTGCGTGATCACCAGCACAGCAAAACCCAAGGACCGAACGTTCAACCGCTACCGCCCCTTGATCTCGATCGAGAAGCGTCGCATGGCCCCCTGTGGCGGTTTGGGGAAGGGGCCTGCGCCACGCACCAGCCGGACAGCGGCCTGATCAAGTGTCGCGGAGCCCGAACTGCGGGCGAGCGAGACCGATGCGATGCCGCCGCTGGCCGCGATGGAAAAGGCGATCACGGCGGTTCCCCTTGCATTGACCCGGGGCTTGCCCGCGCGGGACAGCCTGCGCATCACCACGCCGGGGTAATTGCTGGCTGCCGCATTGCCTGCCGCCTGTTTCTGCCCGCCGTTGCCGCTGGCGCGTGCCTTGGCGGTGGCTTTGCCGGAGGCCTCACCGGCACGGGTGTTCTGCCGGGCGTTGCCCTTGGGTTGAGACTTTTTCACAGCGCTGCGGGCTTCGGTCTTTGGCGGGGGCGGGGCCTTGTGTTTGGCCACAAAGGCGGCGCTGCGGAGCCTGGGGCGCGCGGATTGCGTGACGCTGGCGGTTTCGGGCGGCGTGCTGGCAAGCCTGTCGGGCACCGAGGTGCTGCTGAGGCTCCTGACCGCCGGGGCCGCGACATCGGGTTGCCGGGGGGCAAGCAAATCGCTGCTTGCCATGGCGGAGGGGGTGGCAGCCTCCGGTGTCATGGCTTCGGGGCTGCGCTGCGCTTCGGCCTTTGCGGGGGTTTTGGCCGGGATACTCTCGGCCGGTTCAGGCGTCAGTGCTGCATCTGCCCGTTCCGGCGCAAGCGTGCCTGCCGCCATGTCCTGAAAACCACTGCCCAGGCGCACCTCGGCGGCGCCCTGCGCCCCTTCGATCTGCACAGGTTCCGGGGTGACCAGAACAAGCGCAAGCGCGCCATGGGCCAGCACCGCACAGGACAGGGCCGCACCTTTGGCGATGGTGGAAACACGGGTCATTGCAGCCCCCTTTCGGTGACGATGGCGACCTGCTTTGCCCCGGCGTTGCGCAGGTCACGGCCCAGGGT
The DNA here is from genome assembly GCF_028807335.1 of Sulfitobacter sp. PR48. NCBI lineage: Bacteria > Pseudomonadati > Pseudomonadota > Alphaproteobacteria > Rhodobacterales > Roseobacteraceae > Sulfitobacter > Sulfitobacter sp. PR48. Next base: position 42,931 of record NZ_JARAMM010000007.1, read on the forward strand.
GATCAGGGTTGCCGCCGGCAGGTCGCGGTCCGGCATGACCCGCACCCTGTCGCGCGCGCCCTGCGGCAGCTCGGCGTAGAATGCCGCAGCACTTGCCACCGGCGTGCCCCGGTGCGTCATGCGCCCATCGCTGTGCACGATCAGCACATCCGCCGGGGCGGTCCCCTCGATCCCTTCCGTGCGCACAAGCGCCAGATTTGCATCAAGTGGTGCCGCAATGGTGCCGGCCACCAGAAAGAAGATCAGCATCAGGAAAACGATGTTGATCAGCGCGATGGTGGGCTCGCGCCGGGATTTGCCGTTGCGCCGTCTCATGACGGCTCCAGCACGGTCACGCTCAGCCCGGGGATGCCGCGCAGGGCGCCCAGAAGATCGGTGAGCCGCTGCGCCGTCACATCCGCGCGAGCCGCAACCAGAACGCCAAGCGGCGCGCCATCCGCGCGGTGCGGGGCCAGCGCCCCGGAAAGCTCCGGAAGCGCCAGGGCAGTGCCGTTCAGGCGCAGATCATCTGCCGAGAGCGAGACAAAAACCGGTTTCTGCGCGGGCGTGGCAGCGCCCGAACCGGCAGAGGCGAATTCGACCTCCGCAAAGCGTGTAAAGGTGGAGGTCAGCATGAAGAACAGCAGCAGCAGAAAGATCACGTCGATCAGGGAGGTCATCGACAAGGCGCGCCGCTGGCGGGTTCTACGCATGGGCCGGAACCCCGACAGCCTCGCCCGCATTGCCGTGACCCTGCGGGGCCAGGATCGTTTGCAGCGCCTTTTGCGCCAGCACCCGGTCGGCATCCATTCGTGCCTCGAACCAGCTCAGCACCACCGATGTGGGCATCGCCACGGCAAGCCCCACCGCCGTTGTCAGCAGCGCGACCCAGATGCCACCTGCCAGGATCGAAGGATCAACCTGCGCGCCCGCTTCCTGCAGGGCCTGAAAGGCGGAGATCATGCCCAGAACCGTGCCGAACAGCCCCAGCAGCGGGGCCAGCTGGGCCACCGAATCCATCAGGCGGAAACCGCCTTCGAGCCGGGCAAAGCGCGCCTCGGCCTCCGCTTCGAGCCGGGCGCGACCGACCTGACCGTCGAAGGCCATGGTCATCACGGGCACAAGGTAGCTGCGCGATTGCGCGACATGGCCCCGCGCCGCGCTGCGGTCGCCCGCATCCCAGGCGGCGATGGCGGCCTGCAGCGCCTTGTGGCGGCCGACACCTTCGACGGTGAATTGCCAGAGCTTGTACAGCACAACACTCAGAACAAGGACCGAAATCACCCCCAGCAGAAGCACGACCGGCCCCCCCAGGTCGGTGACGCGCTGGATGGCTTCCCGCACTGTCGCGATCATCCCAGCACCTCCGTCTCAACCCGGCTGCGCAGCTCCAGATCCTTGTTGCAGGCGTCATCGGGCAGGTCCGTGCCGGTGCAGGTTTCGGCCCCGTTGATCAGCAAACGGCCAAGCGCGGCGCAGGCCAGCCCCGGCACGACAAATTGCCGGGCCCTCGGGCGGCTGGCGGGCAGGCTGCCAAAGTCGAAAAGGGTCAGCCGGTCTACCTGGCCGGAGGTGTCGAAAAGCACAGCCTCATAGACGGCGCTGTCGATGTCGGTGTCATGGCCGTTCTGGACCAGGAATGTGATCCGGCAGGCATCTTCGACCGGCTCAAGCGCGTTCAGCTCGATCATGACGTGCTTGCCCTGGACCTCCTGGGCGAGACAGGCTGCGACCGGTTGGACAAGTGTCAGCACCGTGGCTGCAAGAATATGTTGGATTGCCTGCATGGCTCCAGCCTCCGATTACCTCATGGATAGTCTGGCTGGGGCATTTGCCCTTGCTGGATGGCGCGGTGCTACCATCCGGCAAGGGAGGATTCAATACCTGATTGAATTAGTCTGCTTTTGAGGTCTCTGTACCTGTCGGCGGTCTGCCGCCGTTTTCAGGCCAGAGTCCAGATCAGAGTACAGGCTGGGGTTCAGGCCAGATGGGCGCGCAGAATCCAGGCGAATTTCTCATGCGCCTGGCCCCGTGCGATGCACAGATCCTCGGTCAGCGTGTCGCCCTGTTCGGCAGCCAGCTCACCGGCCCCGGCAAGGGTTTCAGCAAGCGTTTCCTGGGCCTCTTTCATCAGGCGGACCATGTCCGCGGCTGCGGGCACACCCGTGACCTCGGCCACCTTGGACCGCTTCAGCATGCCGGCAAGGGTGCCTTCGGCATGGCCCTCAAGCGCCTTGACCCGTTCGGCCAGATCGTCCTGCGCGGTGAAATGATCCTCATAGATGGTCTGGAACAGGGCGTGCAGGGGGCCGAATGCCATGCCTGTCACGTTCCAGTGGAAATTCTGTGCGAGCATCGTGGTCACGGCGGTCTCGGCCACGCATTGGTTCAGCGCCTCGACGATCTGGGTCGCTGCATCGGTGGAAAGGGTCTGTGCTGTCTGGGTCATTGCGGCCTCCTGCATCATGAATGGGGTGCTGGCTGGCATCTGGCTGGCTTGCACCGTCAAATTACAGGTGGGGCAGAGGTTTGGCAAGTCGAATTAGAATTATTCTAAACTTGTTCCTGCGCATCGACGACAGTCTGCAAAAGAAAGGCAAGGTTCCGCCGCGCGTGTCTGGGCACGCGGGAATGCAGCAGGAAGGTCGCGCTGGCTGTGTCGTTCGATTTCAGGCTGCGGGCGAGGGCCATCAGCCAGTCCTCGTCAAAGGAAGTTGCCCGCTCGCCGCTCCGGTAGATCACGGGGCGTTGCCCCAGGGCCTGATGAAGACAGCGCATCAGCACCTCTGACGCGGCCTGCGCGGCCACCTGCCGGTTGCCCGACAGGGCGGCACATGCGCCGAAGAGATCGACATAGGTCTTGCAGCGCCCCCTGCGGGCGGCATGGCGCAGATGTTCCAGCAGCGAAAGGCCGGGCTGGTCGCTGGCCGGGCCCTCGCTGTCGTCAAACGATACCTTGCGCTGTGCTGCTGTCATCTCTGGCTTGTCCTTTTCCGGTCTGCTCTGGTCTCTGCGGCCTGCCTGATGCCTGCTGCCGCCTTCACGCCGCCTTGCCGCCGGACAAGACGGAGAGGCTGATCTTTTTCTTGCGGCAGCGGGTCTCATAGGCCTTTTCCCAGTGGCTGTAGCGCCCCATCACCGATTGCTGCGCAACCAGAAGTTCGATGTAGGCCTCGCGGGCGGCGTTCTTTTTCAGGCCCTTGAAGACGGACTTCTGTGCCTTTGTCATGGAACAGCCGATGCAATGGCCTTCGCGTTTGAATTTGCAGACGTCGATGCAGGGGCTGGGAACTTTTGTCATGGTCTACTCGCTTGAGGGGGGCTTTGGCCCGATCTGGCTTGGGTGTCCGGGTCAGTGAAGCGTGCGGCTCCGGACGGTTTCGGCAGTGCCGCGGGGCGGTGGTGACTGGCGGGCGATGCATTGCATGGCCAGGCCGACCTGAGCCGCCATCAGCGCCACATGTTCCGCCTGGGAGGCAGGCACAAGCAGGCTGGCCACCATCGCCGCTTCGGCCAGGTCGCCGCGTGCCGCCTCGCGCACGAGGGTTTGCAGCACCGCCTCGTCCGAGCCGATGCAGTCGCAGCCAAGGCCGTGCCGCACCAGCGGACGGCGCGCATAGGCGCAGAGCGCGGTCAGCAGTCTTTCGAACTGTCGGATCTCTGCACGGCCACCTGCGGTGCCGAAACAGCGGGCAAAGCCGGTGCCGACCTTTTCCTGCCCCTCAAGGCTGTCCATCCACAGGCGCATCGACAGAATCAGCTCCGCCTCCCAGGGCGGGACATTGGTCAGCCGGCCGACGACAGCGCTGCCCGGGCTATCCACCGCTTCGGTCATTTTGTCAAAATCAGCTTGCCCGCGCGGGTGATGCGCAGGGTATAGGTCTGGCCGTCCAGAACGATATTGGCTTTCTGGCCGTTCACGATCAGATCGCGCGCGTCATAGACGGCGGTATCCTCGGGATTGTCCTGTGCGCGGTGGGCGGAAAGATCGGGCATCAGGATCATCGACTTTCTCCGACAGCATGCGGAAGGCCGGTCAGCTGCTCCAGCACAAGGTTGCCGATCTGTGTTTTGTCAGCGCCTGACATCACGATATCGCGCCAGCCGGGGCTGGCCGGGGCCGCCACCGGGGAGGGGGTGGCATCATGCTCGGGTTTGGTCACGTCTGTCTCCTTTTTCGTGAACATCCGGGCTGCCTGGGCGGTGGCTGGGACGGGTTTGGGCGGGCTCGTGTAAAAACCAACTGTTCGAGTCGGGTATTAATGCCTTGTTATCGTAATCTGACAAATTCAGTCAAGAATTGACTTGGCGATACCGGCAGCTTTATCGGGCAATGACTTGCCGTCTTTCTGGTCAAGAAAATTCAGCCGGTTGCCGAAGGGGTCCCAGACCCGCATCTGCAGGCCCCAGGGCAGCGGATCCAGCCCCGGACGCATGTTGGCATAGGGGGGCAGGGATGCATGCCAGGCGCGCAGGTTGTCCACATGGACCATCACGCTGGATCCCGGGGTAGCGTCGCCGTGGTGTTCGCTCAGATGCAGGTGGAACTCGCCCAGCCGCAGAAAGGCGTAAAGCGGCGCATCCGCGTCAAACCGATGCTCCCCCACCCAGGTGAAACCGAGCCAGTCGAGATAGAATGCACGCGCCTTGGCTTCGTCGAAACTGCGAAACACCGGCGCACTGCGTGTCACCTGAGGGATCATGAAGGCACCTTTGTGACTGCGGGTTGGGTCAGGGTGAAGATCATCATCGTGTCCTTTCGGTTGTGGGGTCTGCCCGGTCCATCATGCGATGTCAGGGTGGTCGCCGCATCGCCGATCCCCTCAGGCAGAGGCGGCATGGGGCAGGATATAGGGAATACCGGCGGCGGGCGGGGCGGAGACGCGCAGCCTGCAGCCATAGGCCCGTGACAGGGTGTCATCCGTCAGCACCTCGGCAGGGGTGCCAAAGGCGATGCGCTGCCCCTCGGCCAGGATCGCCACCCGGTCGGCATAAAGCGCGGTGAGGTTCAGGTCATGCATCACCGCGATCACGCCGCCGCCGTCACGGGCAAAACGCCGGGCGATCTCCATCACCTGCAGTTGATGGGCGATATCCAGGCTTGAAACCGGTTCATCCAGCAAGAGCCAGCGCGGCTGGCCGTCCTCGACCGCCGCCCAGACCTGCGCCAGCACACGGGCCAGCATGACGCGCTGCGCCTCGCCCCCTGAAAGCGCCTGAAAGGTGCGGTCGGCGTAATGGGCCAGCCCGACACGGGCAAGCGCCTGCATCGGCACTTCGGGCCGGTCCCCGGCGGTGCCGCTTTGCAGGCCCAGGCGCACGACCTCGATCACGCTGAAAGGAAAGGCAAGCCGCGATGCCTGTGGCAGGACCGCGCGTTGCGCCGCCAGTTCCCAGGGTTTCATCCCGGCGATGTCGCGCCCGTTGATGCTGACCTTTCCGTCAAAGGGCAGGGTGGCGGTGATCGCCCCCAGCAGGGTGGATTTGCCCGATCCGTTCGGGCCGACGATGGCTGTGACCTCTCCGGCCCGGGCGGTCAGGCTGACGCCCCGCAGGGCGGCCCGGGAGCCATAGAGGACGCGGATGTTTTCGGCGATCAGGCTCACAGCTCCACCAGCCCCTTGCGTTTCAGCAGGATCCACAGGAACACCGGCGCGCCGAGTACGGCGGTGACGATCCCGATCGGCAGTTCCGCAGGGGCGATGACGACGCGGGCGATCACATCGGCGAGGATCAGCAGGGTTGCCCCCATCAGCGCGGCATTGGGCAGCAATGTCCGGTGATCGGGGCCAAGGCCCAGGCGCAGCAGATGCGGCACCACGATGCCGATGAACCCGATTCCGCCGGAGACTGCGACAGCCGCCCCGGTGGCCCCGGCCACCGCGAGGATGGCGATGGATTTCATGCGCTGCACGTCGATGCCGATATGGGCCGCCGTGGCCTCTCCCAGGGCCAGCCCGTTCAGCCCCCGGCCCAGCATCATGGCCGCGCCGAGCGCCAGCAGGATCATCGGCCCCGCGCCCAGAACCTTGGCCCAGCTGGCCCCGGCCAGAGACCCCAGACCCCAGAAGGTCAGGTCGCGCAATTGCCGGTCATCGGCCACATAGACAAGGATGCCGGACAGCGCCCCCGCCAGCGCGCCGAGCGCAATGCCCGCCAGCAGCATCGTCGCGACAGAGGTGCGCCCGTGCCGGGTCGACACCTTGTAAAGCAGGATGGTTGCGCCCCAGCCGCCCAGAAAGGCCGCAAAGGGGGTCAGTTGATTGCCGGTCAGATCAATCAGCCAGACGGGCAGCAAGGCGCCCAGCACGATGGCCAGGATCGCGCCCAGACCGGCCCCCGCGCCAACGCCGACGATGCCGGGATCGGCCAGCGGGTTGCGGAACAGCCCCTGCATGGCCGCCCCCGAAACCGCCAGCGCCGCGCCCACCAGCACCCCCATGGCCAGACGCGGCAGGCGGATGTCGAACAGGACCACCTGTTCCATATGCGACAGGGCCTGTCCCTGCAGGATCTTGCTCAGCATCGCGGAGAGGGTCACATCGGTTGCGCCGACCTCAAGACTGGCGATGCAGGCCAGCGCCAGCGCGCCTGCGAGCATCCAGTGCAGCGCACGGGCGCGGGCCAGACGATTCCTCGGGGCCGGGATGATCTCTGTCATCGAGGCCATCGGTCAGCTTTCCTGTCCGTAAAGCGCCGCGTTCAGGCCCCGGATCGCGCTGGCCGTGCGCGGCCCGAACCCCAGCATCAGCAGCCCGTCCATGCGCACCACAGACCGGGTTTGGGCCGCAGGCGTCAGGCTGATGGCGGGCAGGGCGAACAATTCGTCATCCGCCGCGCCATGGTCGCCGCCGCGATCCATCATCAGGATCACATCCGGCGCGGCCAGACCTACCGCCTCATCGGTGATCTGCTTGTAGCCTGCATAGTCCGAAACCGCGTTCACCCCGCCTGCCATGCGGATCAGCGCATCGGCCTCCGTGCCGGTGCCGGAGGCGTTGATCTTGCCGCCCTGGGTGGACAGCACAAAGAGCACCCGCTTCTTATCGCCTTGGGGTCGGGCGGCATCCGCCAGGGCAACGGCAAGCGCGGCCTCTACCTGTGCAGAGAGATCGGCAGCCCGGTCAGGCACTTCAAGAGCGTCGCCGATCACCCTGATTTTGTTCAGAATTCCCTCCGCCGTAAGGGCGTCGGGCACCTCGACGAAATCGACATCGGCGGCGCGGATGACCTCCAGCGCCTCTGGCGGGCCTGCACCCTCTTCCGAAAGGATCAGCGCAGGCCCGACCGAGAGCACACCCTCGGGCGAGAGCGCGCGCATATAGCCCACATCCGGCAGGCCGGTCACATCGGGCGGATAGGTGGAGGTGGTATCGCGCGCCTTCAGCCGGTGCTGCTGGCCCAGGGCCACGACAATCTCCGTCACCGAACCGCCGATGGCCAGGACATCGGCGCCGGATTGATCCGCGCGGGCGGCGGGGTGAAGGCCCAGCGTCAGTGGCAGGGCAAGGGCAGCGGCAAGCAGGCCGCGATGAAAGGCGATCCTCATGCCGGGACCTCTTCCAATGCCGGCAGGCCGGTGACGATGCGGCCCCAATGGGCGCGGGAATCGCGCCCTTCCTTGCCAAGGCCAAAGACCTGAAAGATCAGCCCGCCCTCGGCGTCAAAAGCCTCTACCGACACTGCCGGGCCGCGCTGCGTGGGTTTTTCCACCGCCCAGACTTCGGCCACCTTGTCGAGCCGCAGATGCAGGTTGAAACCCGGATCCATGACGTTCTGCCAGGGGCCCATCGGGTGCAGCTTGTGGATCGGACCGCTGTGGATCTGGATGCAGCCCCGGTTCCCGACAAAGATCATCACCTCGATCCCGGCATCGCGCACGGCGTGCAGCATGTCGTCCACGGCTTTCGGGGCAAGCTGGCGCACGAAAGGAGCCCCGGCAATGCGGTAGGCGCCCAGCCGGTTCATCTTGAGCTTGGAACACAGGCGCAGGAACTGATGGGTGTCGGTCAGCCGCGCCCATTCGGCGCGCAGGATGTCCAGCTTTTCCGGCGCTGATTTTGCCGCCTCGACGGGTTTGCGCTGTGCGACCGTCTGACCCTCTGCCTGATCCGCCGTGGCCAGATCGGCCACGATCCCGGCCCATGCGTCCTGGTTCGAGGTCTCTCTGAGGTGGATCTTGTGTACCGCGTCGCCCGCCGCATCAAATATCTGCAACGCGCGACGCGGGCCCTGCTCGGCCTCTGTTTCGACCGCAAAGGCATGGACCCAATGGGACGGGAAGATGCGCAGGTCGATGTTCTCTGTCAGTGTCATCGCGGCATGAGGGCCGGGATGGTAGTTGCCATATGCGCCGACCTTTTCGTGAACGCAGGCCGCAACCCGCGTCAGGGCCATGACCTCGCCCAGTTTTTCGGCGGCGGGAATCACCCTGTCGGGATGCGCCTCTATCCGGGTCACGCCGCGCCCGACGCGGGCGGCCACCAGCTCTGCCTCGGAAATGTTCAGCTGGTCAGCGGCATCGCGCGCGCGCAGCCTGGGGTTTTCGGCCTGAAAGGCACGGATGTCGGCAGGGGTTGGGTGGGTCATGGGCGTCCTCGGATGTGGGATGGTCCGATGGCTGCGCCCGACAGGTCCGGTACGTGGCTTTCGTAAAATACTTGACTGTTTTAGTCTGGTACGATTAAGGGTGCAACCCATACGATTGCGATAATCGTCAATTCACAAAAACCTGCCGCGCCAGCCTCCGCAAGCTTCGGCTATTTATCCCTGAAGGATGGCGCATATGCTTACCCCCCTACTTCGCGGCACGACCGCGCTTGTCTGCCTGTCGCTGGCAGCACCGGCCCTGGCCCAGGACCTGACCCAGGACCTGACACAGGACGAGGGCACCCCAGGTTTCCTTGGCACCCTGATCCTGACCGGCGGCAAGCGCGACCTGAGCTTTGGCACGGCGCTGGCGCGGACCGTCGTGGGGGAGGAGGAGATTGCCGACCGGCAGGCCAGCACCGTGGCCCAGGTGATCGATTCCATACCCGGTGTGACCCTTGTGAACGGCACCACGCCGCAGGGCTCGGGCATCAACATCCGGGGGTTCGGGGCCAATACGACCTATGGGTCGGACCAGAAGATCGCCGTGCTGGTGGATGGTGCCACCGTCGGGTCGGAAGAGCTTTACCGCATCGGCACGCAATTGTTCACCGATCCGCTGCTCTATCGTCAGGTCGAAGTGCTGCGTGGCACCATCGGCAGCTTTGCCTATGGGTCCGGCATTGTCGGCGGGGTGGTCAAGCTGGAGACAAAGGACGCCTCCGATTTCACCGGCGGTGTGCCGGGCTTTGGCGGCTCCCAGACCTTTGAATACAGTTCCAACGGCGACGGCAAAGTCAGTTCGACCAATCTGGCCTGGATGCCGACGACACGCGCCGAATTCCTGCTGAACTATTCCTTCCGGGATCAGAACGATCTGCAATCCGGGGATGGCGCCGTGATCGGGAACAGCGCGTTCCAGACGCCATCCTATCTGGCCAAGGTGAAATTCACCTTCGGGCAGGACGATGCGCAATCCCTGACCTTCAGCCAGTCGCGCACCGTGGCTGACGACAAGGATGTCCCCTATGACCAGTTCGACACCACCGGCGGCAGTTTCGGCAATGTGGACCGGCTGACGGATACCGCCCAGAGCGTTCTGGAATATCGGTATAATCCCGCCAGCGCGCTGATCGACCTGCGGGCCAATCTTTCCTATGCCGATCAGATCATTGAATATGATTACGTGCCGGGGTCTTCGCCGCTGGAAGGGACGCCGACCTTTCCCTTCCTTCTGGATACGGTCAACGCCGATCAGCGCTATGAGACCACAAAGCTGACCCTGACGAACCGCGCCCTGTTCCAGACCGGGATGCTGTCACATGACATGTTGGCGGGGTTCGAGGTGCAGCGCCGGGAGCGGGCTGACAACACCGCTGCCGGGGCACCCGGTGGCCGTGATGACCGTTACGCGCTTTTCGTGGTGGACGAGATGACGGTGGGACGGTTCACCATCACACCTGCGTTGCGCTATGAAAATTCCCGCATCACCTCGGCGCTGCCGCTGGCACCTGAACCGGATAGCTATCAAAAGGATGCGCTGATGGGCGGGCTGGCGCTGGCCTATGATTTCGGCAATGGCCTCTCCGTCTTTGGCAGCGCTGCCTATACCGAAGGGCTGCCGATCATCGACGATCTGGGCACCAGCCCCACGGCCCAGCGGCGCATCGCCACGGCAGAGAAATCGCATACGCTGGAGTTCGGGGCGGCCTATACCGGCACCGATGTCTTTGCGCCGGAGGACAGTTTTACCATCCGGGGTAATCTCTATGCGACGAAATTGCGTGACATCACCAGCTATACGGTTGCCGGGGCAACCGGGACGGAGTTGGATCATGTGGAATCGAGAGGCTTTGAACTGGAGGCCTCCTATGGGATGGCCAGTGGCTTCTATGCCGATTTCTCAGGCCATCTGGGGCAAGGGACAGAATACAATCCCGATGGCACCTCGACCGTCTGGCGCAACCTTGCGGCGGACCGGGTTCATCTGACCCTGGGCAAACGGTGGAACGACGATTTCGATCTGAGCTGGGAAATTGTCCATTCGGCGGACCAGCGGGATGCCTTGGGGGCCGATCTGCCAAACAGCACAGCGCATAACCTGCGGGCGACCTGGCGGCCCGATCAGGGCTGGCTGGACGGGACCGAAGTGCGCTTTGGCGTGGAGAATGTCTTTGACAGGGATTACGTGGGACATCTGTCGTCCCCCTCCCGCAAGGCACCGGGCCGGACCTTCAAGGTGTCGCTCACCAAATCGTTCTGACCGGGCAGGCCGGGTTTCAGGCGGCAGCCGGTGCCGCGCTGCCGATCAGATCCCAGCGGTTGCCGAAGATGTCGCGAAAGACGGCAACGGTGCCGTAGGGTTCATGGCGCGGGAGCTCCTCGAACACGACAGCTTTGGCGCGCAGAGCATTGTAATCGCGCTCAAAGTTGTCGGTGTTCAGAAACAGCCAGACCCGCCCTGCGCCCTGGTTGCCGATGGCGGCACGCTGCCCCTCATTGGCCGGTTCGGCCAGGATCATGCCCGCGCCCCCGCCGGGTGGCGTGACGCGGACCCAGCGTTTGTGGCCCTGGTCGATGTCTTCGGTCAGGTCAAAACCCATCACATCGCAATAAAAGGCGATGGCTTCGTCATAATCGGGGATGATCAGGGTCAGGGCAGAGAGATGCATGGGGGCAGGATGCCCGCATTCACGGGGCCGCGCAACACGGGATCAGGGCAGGCCGCGCATGGTCTGCCCCTCCGGCGGGCATCGTCCGTGTCAGCCCAAGATGTCCTGCAGCGGGTCTGGCGGGATCGGCGCGGATTGGTCGGTTGCGCTGTAGGGGTTGTCGAATACGGTGTCGTATCCCATGTCCTCCAGCGCGGCGATGGTCATCAATGACACGAAACTGCCTGTGTCCACATAGCCGGTCATCAGTTCCGCATTGAACAGGACCTCATCCCAATGGCTGCCCGCCGTGCCGGAGCCGCCATCGGTTTCCACAGGCACCCCCAGAGGCGCGCCCGGATCATTGGCGGCGATGCCGGGAAATTCGCTCTGATAGACATCCGTGGCATTTGCGCCGGTAAAGCGGAGGTCGCCGCCCGCAACCGAGCCGCTGGTCAGCCCCATCAGCGACCAGAGCGAACCAAAGCCCATGGCGTGCATCATCTCATGCAGGATGATGGCTTCCCAATTGCCAAGGCCAAGCTGGTTCTGGGCATCCGCGCTGTCAAAGGTCATGGCACCTGTCGCGGGCAGGTAGCTGCCATCGCCGCGCAGCTCACGGGGGCCTGCGCTGCCCAGGATACCGCCGACGCCGTCGATCGTGTCCAGCGTGGCGGTGATGGTGATGTCATCAATGGCGATGCCGTCCACCAGCGCCTCCGGCAGATCACCCAGGATGATCGTACTCAGGTAATCCGCCGCTTCGATAAAGGCGCTTTGCAATTCGGCCGACCAGATGCCGACGAAATCAATGGTGACATTATACGCCGTGCCTGCCGGGCCACCGCTGGTATAGCCGGTCAGCGGGACCGCACCGGGGTCCGGCATGGCGTCCGGGTCACGGCCGCTTTCGGCATTGTCACTGCCCGGTGGCGGGCTGGGCGGTGTCACCTGCGGCGTGCCCGGGGTGGCCCCGCCGGGCCGGCCTGAGGTGACGGGCGGCACTTCCGGCTCAACTGGCGGATCAATGGGCGGGGGCGCCGGATCGGGGTCTTGGTCCATCGGCGTCGTGGGGGCCGGGTCGGGGTCCGGCCTGCCATCGCCATTCTCATCGGCGGTGACGTTCCCGCCTTCCTCCGCCGGGGTTTCCACGTCTTGCGCGCCCCTGTCAGAGGCTGCAGGCGCATCATGTTCAAAGGTGAATTCGAAATGATCGCCCCGCGCTTGCTGCTGGGATTCTGTCGCCTCCGCCGCGTGGTCGTCCGGGTGCTGGCGGTGGTCCTTTGACCCCGGGGATCGCCCTGTGTCGCCCCGATGCGGCAGGTCGGAGCGATCATGCCGGTCCTCTGCGACAAACCGTTCCGCGCCGGGTTCGGCCCGTCTGCCCGGGGGGCGGGATGCGGGCGTCTCAGCCCCAATTGAATTGCGAAAATACATCTGATCAACCTTGCTCATGAAAATATGAAAAAACTGTACAGAACTCTGCCAAAAGTCCAAAGAAATTCATCTTAGGCGGGAAATCTCATCTGACAGGTTGATCCGAAGAACGGGCCGGGTGGGCGCGGCCCAAACGCAAACCCCCGGTCCAGCAACCGGACCGGGGGTCAATCTTGTCGTGCAGCCGGGGCAGGTGCCCGGGGGATCAGCCCCGGGTTACTCCAGCTCCACCAGCAGGTCCTTTGCGTCGATCTGTGCGCCGGGCTGGATGTGGAGGGCCTTGATCACGGCGTCGCGTTCGGCGTGGATGCCGGTTTCCATCTTCATCGCCTCGATGGTCAGCAACAGATCGCCCGCCTTGACCTTCTGGCCCGCCGTGGCCGCAACCGAGGCAACGACGCCCGGCATCGGGGCGCCGATGTGGCTTTCGTTGCCTGCCTCTGCCTTGGGCCGCCGGGCGGTGGTGGCCGTGATCAGGCGGTTCGGCACCCGGATCACCCGGGGCTGGCCGTTGAGTTCGAAGAAGACCTTCACCTCGCCGTCCTCGGAGGTCTCGCTCAGGGCCTGCATGCGGATTTCCAGCGTCTTGCCGGGGTCGATCTCGGCCGAGATTTCCTCGGAGGGTTCCATCCCGTAAAAGAAGGTCGCGGTGGGCAGGGTGCGCACCGGGCCGTATTGCTGGTGACGCTCCATGTAATCGGTAAAGACGCGTGGGTACATCAGGTAGCCGCAGAGATCCTCATCGTCGATTTCGGCGCCATCGAACTTTTCGGACAGCTCCTTGCGGGTTGCCTCCAGGTCCACGGGTGCGAGGTGTTTGCCGGGGCGCGCGAGATTGGGTTTCTCGCCCTTGAGCACCTTCTTGACGATCCCCTCGGGGAAGCCGCCGGGGGGCTGGCCCAGGTTGCCGCGCATCATGTCGATCACGCTGTCGGGAAAGGACACATCGGTTTCGGGATCTTCGACCTGCGCGCGGGTCAGGCCCTGGCTGACCATCATCAGCGCCATGTCCCCCACCACTTTCGACGAGGGCGTGACCTTGACGATATCGCCGAACATCTGGTTCACGTCCCGGTAGGTGCGCGCGACCTGCGGCCAGCGGTCATCCAGCCCCATCGAGGCCGCCTGCGCCTTGAGGTTGGTGAACTGGCCGCCGGGCATCTCATGCAGGTAGACCTCGGAGGAAGGCGCCTGCATGCCGGTCTCGAAGGCACCGTAATGGGCGCGCACCTCTTCCCAGTAGTCCGAGATCTCGCGGATCGCGGTCATGTCCAGCCCGGTGTCGCGGTCGGTATGTTGCAGCGCCGAGACAACAGAGCCCAGCGTGGCCTGGGAGGTGTTGCCCGACAGCGCATCCATGGCGCAATCCACGGCATCGACCCCGGCTTCGGACGCGGCGAGGATGGTGGCGCAGGCGATGCCAGCGGTGTCATGAGTGTGGAAGTGGATCGGCAGGCCGACCTCGGATTTCAGGGCCTTGATCAGCACCCGCGCCTGGGCGGGTTTCAGCAGCCCGGCCATGTCCTTCAGCCCCAGCACATGGGCGCCCGCGGCCTTCAGGTCCTGACCCATCCTGACGTAATACTTCAGGTCATATTTGGCCCGGTCCGGGTCAAAGATGTCACCGGTATAGCAGATCGTGCCCTCGCAGACCTTGTTCGCCTCGATCACCGCATCCATGGCGACGCGCATGTTCTCCACCCAGTTGAGACTGTCGAAGACGCGGAAGACATCCACGCCCGAGCTGGCGGCGGTCCGGACAAAATGCTGCACCACATTGTCGGGATAATTGGTGTAGCCCACCCCGTTGGAGGCGCGCAGCAGCATCTGGGTCATCAGGTTGGGCATGCCTTCGCGCAGGTCGCGCAACCGCTGCCAGGGGCATTCCTGCAGGAACCGGTAGGCCACGTCAAAGGTGGCACCGCCCCAGCATTCGACGCTGAACAGCTGCGGCAGGTTGGCGGCATAGGCGGGGGCGACCTTGATCATGTCATGGCTGCGCATCCGCGTGGCCAGCAGCGACTGATGCCCGTCGCGCATGGTGGTGTCGGTGATCAGCAACTGGCGCTGCTGGCTCATCCAGTCGGCGACCGCCTGGGGGCCCTTCTGCTCCAGCAGGTTGCGGGTGCCCATCATCGGCTCGGCCCGGCTGGCGGGCGGCCTGGGATCACGCAGATGCGCGCCGGGGCGGGCATGGCCCTTGGTCTCCGGATGGCCGTTCACGGTGATATCCGCGATATAGGTCAGCACCTTGGTGCCCCGGTCGCGGCGCGAGGAGAACTGGAACAGCTCCGGCGTCTCGTCGATGAACTTCGTGTGGTAGGTGTTGTTCAGGAAGGTCGGGTGCTTCAGCAGGTTCTCGACAAAGGCGATGTTGGTGCTGACGCCGCGGATGCGGAACTCGCGCAGGGCGCGGTCCATGCGGGCGATGGCCATCTCCGGCGTCGGCGCCTTGGCGGTGATCTTGGTCAGCAGGCTGTCGTAATAGCGGGTGATCACCCCGCCCGCATAGGCGGTGCCGCCATCCAGGCGAATGCCCATGCCGGTGGCAGAGCGATAGGCGGTCAGGCGGCCATAGTCGGGGATGAAGTTGTTCTGCGGATCCTCGGTGGTGATCCGGGTCTGCAGCGCATGGCCGGTCAGATGCACGTCATCCTGGCTGGCCTTGCCGGTGGCCTCGGCGATGCTCTTGCCCTCGGCGATCAGGATCTGGGCGCGCACGATGTCGATGCCGGTGACTTCCTCGGTGACGGTATGTTCCACCTGCACCCGCGGGTTCACCTCGATGAAGTAGAACTGCTCATCCGCCATATCCATCAGGAACTCGACGGTGCCCGCGCATTCATAGCCGACATGGGCGCAGATCTTGCGGCCCAGCTCGCAGATCTCGGCGCGCTGTGCCTCGGTCAGATAGGGGGCGGGGGCGCGCTCGACAACCTTCTGGTTGCGGCGCTGGACCGAGCAGTCGCGCTCAAAGAGGTGATAGATCTCGCCCTGTTTGTCGCCCAGGATCTGCACCTCGACGTGGCGCGCCTTTAGGATCATCTTTTCCAGATAGCCCTCGCCATTGCCAAAGGCCGCTTCCGCCTCGCGGCGGCCTTCCAGGATCTTCTCCTCCAGCTCTTCTTCCTTGTAGATCGGGCGCATGCCGCGTCCGCCGCCGCCCCAGGAGGCCTTGAGCATGAAGGGATAGCCGATCTCGCGCGCCTCGGCGCGGATTGCATCCATGTCGTCGCCCAGCACTTCGGAGGCCGGGATCACCGGCACCCCGGCCTCGATGGCAACCCGCCGCGCGCTGGCCTTGTCGCCAAGCGCGCGCATGGTCTCGGCGCGCGGGCCGATGAAGGTGATGCCGTTCTGCACGCAGGCATCCACCAGATCGGGGTTCTCCGACAGCAGCCCGTAGCCCGGATGGATCGCATCCGCACCCGAGGCCTTGGCCACGCGAATGATCTCGTCAATGCTCAGATAGGCCGCAACCGGCCCCAGCCCCTCGCCAATGCGATAGGCCTCGTCCGCCTTGAACCGGTGCAGCCCCAGCTTGTCCTCCTCCGCAAAGACGGCAACCGTCTTCTTCCCCATCTCGTTGGCCGCTCGCATGATGCGAATGGCAATCTCGCCACGGTTGGCAATCAGGATCTTCGAAAAGTCAGGCATGGCTTGTCTTCCTCTGGACAGGTTTTGCGCATACTAGGGATGCTGCGGTGCGGCGCAACAGCCAGAAGGTCATGATTGTAACAATTTTGCAAGGTTTGCTGCGGCGTCTTGCAGCGGCATTGCGACCTCAGGACAGGAAGATCGGGTCGGGCAGGGCGGCGAGGTCTGCCAGGCCCAGCTGGCCCATGTTGGCGATCATGTCCTTTGCCAGCAGGTCGATCAGATGATCGGCGCCGCGCGGGCCAAGGGCGCCAAGGGCAAAATGGAAGGCCCGCCCCAGCATCACGAAATCCGCCCCGAGCGCCAGCGCGCGCAGGATGTCGAGCCCGCCTTCGATGCCGCTGTCGAAGATCAGGGGCAGGGAGGTGGCGGCGCGGATGTCCGGCAGCGCCTCGATGCTGGCGGGGGCGCCGTCGAACTGGCGGCCCGCGTGGTTGGAGACCCAGACCGCGTCGATGCCCATCTGTGCCAGCCGCACCGCGTCGTCGGGGCGCAGCACGCCCTTGACGATGAAGGGCCCCTCCCAGGCGTCGCGCAGCCAGGCGACATACTCCCAGTCGGGGGCGGTGCGCAGCAGGTAGCCCATATGTGCGGTCGGCGGCAGGTTTGCGGTGGCGTCGGTGACGTATTTGTCCAGACCGCGCATATGCGGCATGCCGCGTTTCGCCGTCTGCCAGGCCCAGGTGGGCCGCGTTGCCACCTGGGCCAGCAGCCGTGGGGTCAGCCGGGGCGGATTGGTCAGCCCCGAGCGTACCTGACGTTCGCGCCGGGAGGAGGCGGGCACATCCACGGTCAGGACCAGCGTGCCGAAACCGGCGGTGCGGGCGCGCGCCAGCATGTCGGCGCGAATCTCGGGGTCACGGGGCGGGTAAAGCTGGAACCAGGCGTGTTTGCCCAGGTCGGGGGCGATGTCTTCGGGGCTCTGGGTGGCGACGGTCGAGATCGCATAGGGGATCTCGTGGCGGGCCGCGGCGCGGGCCAGGTGGCCCTCGGCCCCGGGCCAGATCAGCCCCGACATGCCAATCGGTGCGATGCCGAAGGGGACCGGGAAGGTCTGACCCAGAAACTCCGTGGTCAGATCCGGCGTGATCTCGCCATGCAGGACCGATGGCATCATGCCGATCCGGTCCAGCGCCGTGCGGTTACGGGACTTGGCGGCCTCGGTGCCGGTGCCACTGTCGAGGTATTCCCAGACAAAGGGCGGAATGCGCCGTTGCGCGCGGGCGCGCAGGTCGGCGATGGCGGGGTATCTGTTGTGAAGGTCCATGCGCCATTTGTGCCGGGTCAGATGGCAATGTCCAGATGCCCGGTGACGGCGCCAGATCGTCAGTTGCTTGCGGAAGCCCGATGCGATGACAGGGCGTCGTGATCCGGCATTGCACCGATCAGCGCCACCAGCGCCGTGATCGCGGCGTCAACCTCATCCGTGTTGTGGGTCTGCGACTTGGGCGTTTCGATCAGGTGGATCCGGGCAGGGGCCAGGGCGCGGGCGGCACGGTCATTGATACGCTTTTCCGCGGCGGTGCGGATTTCGTTCAGCTTGGAATCAATCGTGCGGCACAGGCCGGCCAGCATCCCGGCCGAGCCTGCCAGACGTTCGGAATCGAAATGTCCCTGTTCCACGGCTTCAAGCAGCGCGGATACCTTGCCCAGCTCACAGCCCGATGCGGCGGCAAGATACCGCATGTCCTGAAAGGCAAGCTCGTCATGGTCGTCATGTTCGATCCGCTCCAGCACGATGGCGCTGCCGATGATCCGGTCCGGCTGTCCGGCGATATGCGCATATTGCAAGGTCGTATCCCAGATCATCGCCCCGCTTGGCAGGTTCAGAACCTCCCGGTAGCGCTGGGGGGTTTTTTCCGTCAGGCATTTTTCATATTTCGCCGCGACGGCGGCGGCCTGTTTCGGTGGCAACAGATCACTCAGGGGTTTGCCCATCACGCCCTTCATCGACATGCCGCTTTCGATTTCGTGCCGGCGGTTCAGGGCAAGAATTTCAAAAGTGTCGGTGTCGCGGTAGCGCTGGGCGATGAACATGGGCACATTGAACCTGTCGATCTGCCGCCGCAGGCCCCGGACATCTGCTGTGGTGAACATTGCTTCTTCCTTGTTCTTGTTGCCCAACTCCAAACAAACTAAGCGCCATTTGGTTAGAGAACCGTAAACAGTTAAAGCCGTTGAAAATTCTTCTAAAGCATATGGTTAGACTGAAACTTTCAGGCTCTGTTAGGGTTGATTTACGAGCCGTGAACATAATGAGAACCTGGCTTTCCATCAGGCCCGCGACTCGCTATGTTTCGCGGCATGAGCAGCTTTGATGAAATGGACGCCTTCGAAGGCGCGTCGCTGTCCGCCCGCGCAATGGCAGCGCGGCCGCAGCCCTACCTGGATGGTCTGAACCCCGCGCAACGTGCCGCGGTCGAACAACTGGACGGCCCCGTGCTGATGCTGGCGGGGGCAGGCACCGGCAAGACCAAGGCGCTGACCACGCGGATCGTGCATCTGATGGTGACGGGCCGTGCGCGGCCCAATGAAGTGCTGGCGGTGACCTTCACCAACAAGGCGGCGCGCGAGATGAAGAATCGCGTGGGCCAGATGCTGGGTCAGCAGGTCGAGGGGATGCCCTGGCTGGGCACGTTCCACGCCATCTGCGTGAAACTTCTGCGCCGCCACGCCGAACTGGTGGGGCTGAAGTCGAACTTCACCATTCTGGACACGGATGATCAGCTGCGCCTGCTCAAGCAATTGGTTGCGGCAGAGAACATCGACGACAAGCGCTGGCCCGCCCGGATGCTGTCCGGAATCATCGACAGTTGGAAGAACCGCGCGCTGACGCCTGAAAAGGTGCCTGCTGCCGATGCGGGGCTCTACAACAATCGCGGCACCGAGATCTACGATCAGTACCAGCGGCGGCTGAAAGAGCTGAACGCCTGCGATTTCGGCGACCTGCTGCTGCATATGGTCACGATCTTTCAAAGGCACCCGGATGTGCTGGAGCAATATCAGCGCTGGTTCAGATATATTCTGGTGGATGAATACCAGGATACCAACGTGGCCCAGTACCTCTGGCTGCGGCTGCTGGCGCAGGGGCACCGCAACATCTGCTGCGTGGGCGACGACGACCAGTCGATCTATGGCTGGCGCGGGGCCGAAGTGGGCAACATCCTGCGCTTCGAGACCGACTTTCCCGGCGCGCATGTGGTCAAGCTGGAGCAGAACTACCGCTCAACCCCGCATATCCTTGCCGCCGCTTCCGGCGTGATCGCGGGCAACGAGGGGCGGCTGGGCAAGACGCTGTGGACCGAGGCCGAGGAGGGCGAGAAGGTGCGCCTGATCGGCCATTGGGACGGTGAGGAAGAGGCGCGCTGGATCGGCGAGGAAATCGAGGCGATGCAGCGCGGCACCCGTGGGATGGATGCGATGGGGCTCGATTCCATGGCGATCCTGGTGCGCGCCAGCCACCAGATGCGTGCCTTCGAGGACCGGTTCCTGACCATCGGTCTGCCCTACCGGGTGATCGGCGGGCCGCGATTCTACGAGCGGTTGGAGATCCGGGACGCGATGGCCTATTTCCGGGTGGTGACCTCGCCCAATGACGATCTGGCCTTCGAGCGGATCGTGAACACGCCCAAGCGGGGGCTGGGCAATGTGGCGCAGCAGAAGATCCAGACCACCGCCCGCGAACATGGCGTGAATCTGGTGGAAGGCGCACGCATCCTGCTGGCGCATGACGGCATCGGCGGCAAGGGCGCGGCGCAGCTGCGGCAGCTGATCGAGGGGATCGACCGCTGGGGGCGCAGGGCGGCGGATGACAGCAGCAGCCATGTGGAACTGGCAGAGATCATCCTGGACGAATCCGGCTATACCGGCATGTGGCAGAACGACAAGACGCCGGAGGCGCCGGGGCGGCTCGACAACCTCAAGGAACTGGTCAAGGCGCTGGAGCAATTCGAGAACCTGCAGGGTTTCCTGGAACATGTCAGCCTGATCATGGACAATGAAAGCGACGATGGCGGCGAGAAGGTCAGCATCATGACCCTGCATGCGGCCAAGGGGCTGGAATTTCCGGCCGTCTTCCTGCCGGGCTGGGAGGACGGGCTGTTTCCCTCGCAGCGCTCCATGGATGAGAGCGGGATCAAGGGGCTGGAGGAAGAGCGCCGTCTGGCCTATGTCGGAATCACCCGGGCCGAGGAATTATGCACGATCTCATTCGCCGGGAACCGCATGGTGTTCGGCCAATGGCAAAGCGCCATGCCCTCGCGGTTCATCGACGAATTGCCCGAGGACCATGTGGAAGTGCTGACCCCGCCCGGCCTTTATGGCGGCAGTTTCGGGGCGGCGATGCCGAAAAGCACCCTGCATGAGGCGGCGGCGGAGGCGAATGTCTATAATTCGCCCGGCTGGCGGCGGCTGCAGGCGCGGGCGGGCGAACGTGGCATCAGCCAGCCGCGCGAGCAGCGCAATGTGACCATCGACATGCAGGCTGTCAGCAGTTTTGTCATGGGGGAACGGGTGTTTCACCAGAAGTTCGGCTATGGTGCGATCATCGGGATCGAAGGCGACAAGCTGGAAGTGGATTTCGAGAAGGCCGGGGTGAAAAAGGTGGTCTCGCGATTCCTGTCCGGCTGCGATGACGTGCCGTTCTGATTGGCCGTTCTGAGACGGCTGCCCTGACGCAGGCGTGATCCTGCGGAGCGCGCTGCGCGCGCAAGACATGCTTGATTTTTGCTGCGGGCCCACCATCCCAGAGGGTCTGGCACCACCCTTGATTGATCCCGTCCTGGCACCCGTCGTGCGGCCTCACAAGCAAAATAGCCGTATCCCCTTCGGGGGCCCTCGGCGATTTGGCTGGTGTGTCCGCCCGTCGCGCGCCCTGCCAGGTCCAAGCAAGGGCGGCGCCAGACCAGAGATGTTTGGGGGTGGATAAAGAAACAGCGGTGCCGTGGGAGGACGGCACCGCTGCTCTTTGTCGGCCCGAAGCGTCAAGGGAGGATCGGCTTCGGGTCTTGTCGGGGCGCTGCTGCATCAGGGAGGAGGAAAGTGCAGCGGCCCCGGGTACCAGTCGTCCAGCCGGGAGGAGGCGGACGACCGATTCAGGTATCTCAGCCGCGGGCGGCTTCCATCGCAATGCGCTTGATGTCGCTGCGGCTCAGGCCGAGGTCGGCCAGGTCGCGGTTGCTCAATGCGCTGAGACCGTCGAATGTTTCACGGTACATGCGGTGCTGTTTGTAGCGGGTTGCCAGCGCATCAAAGGCGGAGCCGATGCGGCTGAGCAAGGAAGATGTCGGTGCGGTTGTCAGTGTCGAATATGCCATTTTGGCGCCTCTTGTTTTCATATCATCGTCGTTTCGGATGAGAGGCATATACGCCTCAAAAAATCCTGAACAACGTCCATCGCTGCATTGCCGTTATGCGGCGCGCGCATGGGCTGCATTTTCGGCAAGTCATTGTTCTGAATGCGGAAACGCCGCGCTGTGGAGGGCGCGGTACTTGCGGGCAGGGGGTGGAACAGAAAAAGGGCGGCGACATCAGGGAGGAGGAGGATGTCGCCGCCAATCACAGACGGTGTCGGGAGGAGGATGACCCCGTCTGGTCTTTCTCTCGAAGGGCGTTGCCGCGCTTCTTGTACACAATATCGCCGTAATGCTGCGTCTGCACAATGATTAGTTTTGCAATGCTGCTATGCAGCAAAAACATGGTGTTCCGGTACGTTTCCTGGGCGCAGTGCCGAAGACTTGGGCAGATGCGCGCCTCCCCTTGTGATTTTTGCAGAAACTGGCATGTCAGGGGCAGCCACAGGAGATTATCATGCCGATCACCAAGACCGATGTCGAAACCGCGCTTTCCCGTGTGAGCCTGCCCGATGGCAAGAACCTGATCGAACATGATCTGGTCCGGGCCTTGCGGATCGAGGATGATGTGGTGCGCTTTGTCATCGAGGCGCCCTCGGCCGAGGTGGCGCAGGCCATGGGCCCGCTGCGTGACGCGGCGGAAAAGGTTGTCGCGGAATTGCCGGGGGTGCGCAGCGTTTCCGTGGCCCTGACGGCACATGGGCCGGCCAGGAAACCGCCGGCACCGCCCAGCCTGAAGATCGGGGGCCATCCCAAGCCGCAGGAGGGCCCGGTCAGGCCCGCAGGGGTGGACCGCATTCTCGCCATTGCATCCGGCAAGGGCGGGGTGGGCAAATCCACCGTCAGTTCCAACCTTGCCGTGGCGCTGGCGCGTCAGGGCCGCCGGGTGGGGCTGCTGGACGCGGATATTTATGGCCCCAGCCAGCCCCGCATGATGGGGGTGAACAAGCGTCCCGCCAGCCCGGATGGCAAGACGATCATTCCCCTGCAGGCGCATGGGGTCACGATGATGTCCATCGGCTTCATGATGGAAGAGGGCAAGGCGGTGGTCTGGCGCGGACCGATGCTCATGGGCGCATTGCAGCAGATGCTGGGGCAGGTGCAATGGGGGGAGCTGGACGTGCTGCTGGTCGATCTGCCGCCGGGCACGGGGGATGTGCAGCTGACCCTTTGTACCAAGTCCGAACTGACCGGGGCGATTGTTGTCAGCACGCCGCAGGACGTGGCTCTGATCGATGCGCGCAAGGCCATCGACATGTTCGCGACGCTCAAGACCCCGGTTCTGGGGCTGATCGAGAACATGTCGATGTTTGTCTGTCCCGATTGCGGGGCGGAACATGCGATATTCGGACATGGTGGTGTCGCGGCGGAGGCCGAGAAGATGGGCGTGCCCTTGCTCGGGGCTTTGCCGATTGATCTGGAAACCCGTCTGGCGGGGGATGCGGGCACGCCGGTGGCCGCCGGTGACGGCCCGATGGCGCAGGCCTATGCGCGGATTGCGGAAGGGCTGGTCAAGGGCGGCATGGCCTGAGCCGCCGCCGCTTCAGCCCAGGGGGCGTTTTTCCACCAGATGACCGTAGAGCGTGGTCAGGACCGAGACAAAGATGATCCCTTCGGCCAGGAACACGCAGGTTTCCAGCAGCAGGCCCGCGGGGCCGGGCCCCGGCAGCAGCAGCGACAGGATAACGCTTGTCGCCACGTTGATCAGGGACAGCAGGGCCGCAACCGACAGGATCGCGCCGGACATCGGGGCAGAGACGATCCAGCTTTGCAGCAGGCCCATACGCTGGCCCATGGCGGCGGCGGGCAGGGTGATGCTGAACCGCAGGGCGATCCAGACAAAGGCGATGCCCGCCAGAAGCCCGAGGATCATGGAGGAACCGGTCTGGCCCGGCGTGGCCTGCCAGCCGGTGAACCCGGCCAGCACGGTCAGGGCAGTCAGAATCGGAACGGCGGCCAGCATCTGGACAAGGGCTACGGTGATGGCCCGCCAGATGTAGAAGGCAATGACGCTCCAGCCCGGACGCAGGTCCCGGGCGCGCTCCGGTCCGTTCAGCAGGACATGGCGGTGCCAGTGGATCGCCATCAGGGCATAGCCCAGCAGCCCGGTCAGCCCCAGCGCCAGCATCAGCAGGACATCGGCGGGGGCGATCTGAAGTATCGCGTTGGCGTTGCTGCCGGAGAGGGCGGCAATCACATCGGATACCAGCACTGTCGCGGCGATGGTGCTGAGCAGGACCATGGCCAGCCCCGGCAGGATCACCCGCAGGGTGGTGCCCGGCTCATGAATCAACATGCGTATGGCATGGGCGATGATGGCTAGTCCGACGGTCAAAAGTATGCTCCTGAAGTTATAAACCTTTTGGCTAATGTGCCGCGCCGGTGCAAGCAGATGCCGTCAAATTCTTGATCAGGAGGTCAGCAATCCGGCTGGAAATGAAAAAGCTGCGGCTTCCCGCAGCTTTCAGGCTGCTGAAAAAGCACGTTCCTGCACCCGCTCCTCCCGAAACAACGAAATCGTTCTTCCACGACGCCAGCCACAAGCCTTGGCCCGGGTGTCAGCCCGGGCCGCGCCCGACCCTCCCCCCGGGAGGGCGCTTTTGGTGACTTCTCGTATCACACTGGCAACATTGATATTTGTAAGGGAATCGCTCCGAATGCGCGTCTCAATGCGCCCTCCCAGGCTCGGGCGCGGCCCTTCGTTCGAGAACGTAACGCTGAGCGCAGAAGAACGATTTACCTCCGGCGGCAGCCGTTTCCGGGTTTGTCAGCAATCTGAAAGCTGCGGCTTCCCGCAGCTTTCAGGCCATCGGCACATTCAACCGGGCAGGTCAGAAGATGAAATCGGTCCCGTCGAGATCGCCCAGGCTGACGCCAAGCAGAAGAATGGTACTGTTGTCGCCCGCGTCGATCAGCACGCTGCGGCCGACCTGCTGCACGTGGTGCGTGATCAGGTCGTTGAAATCGGTAATCGCATGTACCGCGCTGAGGTCGATCCGCTCAAAGCGGTTGTTGGCGTCGAAATCATTGATGGTGTCGTTGCCAAAGCCGCCGGCCATATCCGCAAAGACAAAGGTGTCGGCGTTGAAGAGGCCGACCAGCACGTCATTGCCTGCCCCCCCGTCCAGCCGGTCAAAGCCCGCACCGCCTCTCATGGCGTCATTGCCGTTGCCACCCTCGATCAGGTCATTGCCCTCACCGCCGAAAAAGCGGTCATCGCCGTCTTCGCCGCGCAGGGTGTCATTGCCCAGCTGGCCGAACAGGGCGTCACCGGTATCGCCGCCAAGGAGCATGTCATTGCCGTCGCCGCCGAACAGCCGGTCGAAGCCGGCACCACCCAGCAGCAGGTCGTCACCGCCGTCGCCGTATAGGTTGTCGGCCTGATCCCCGCCGTCGATGGTGTCATTGCCCGCGCCGCCGCGCAGCAGGTCAAAGCCGCCTTCGCCAAAGATGCGGTCATTGCCCTCACCACCGGCGATGCTGTCCTCCTGCGCGCCGCCGCGCAGCAGATCGTTCCCGTTGCCGCCGAGGATGGCATCATTGCCGATATCACCCAGGATGGTGTCAGACCCGGCATTGCCGTGCAGATCGTCCGCGCCAATGCCACCCCGTACAAAGTCCGCGCCATCGCCTGCGCGGACGCTGTCATTGCCGCCGCCGCCGTCGATGGTGTCGTGGCCGCTGCCGGTGCTGATCAGATCATTGCCTGCGCCACCGGTGATATAATCCTCGCCAAAGGATGTTTCGATCACGTTGGCGCGGGCGTCACCCATGATCTGCTCGTCCAGGGCGCCCTGGGTCGCGCCAAAGTTCTGGGTGACGACGATGGAGTTGTAAAAGGTGCCGGTGCCATAGCTCATCGGGCCGACGTCAATGCCGATGCCGATGTGGGTATAGCTTGCATTCAGGATATTCGCCCGGTGCGAGGCGGAGTTCATCAGCCCCTCATGCAGGTCGCGCACATCGTCCCACAGGCCATCCGGGCCACGAATGGTCTGCACCGCAAGGTTCTCTCCCGTGCGCCAGGCGCCGGAAAGGTCAAAGCCTGCGGCCCGAATGCGATCGTTCGACGTGCTGTCACCGGCGCCGGTATGGCTGAAGGTATCGGTCCGGATCATCCAGTCGCTATGGTCGTCTGCGGATTGGTTCAGATTCATTTCAAGGGTCAGCGCCCCCAGGCCATGTTCGGCACGTACCTCGTTGATCAGCGTCAACATGTAAGCTTCGATATCAGAAGCGATACTCATTCATCATTCCTTTGATCGTGGGCGCCGGACGGCTGACGCTTAGTTATCGGGTCGAAAGATTAAAACCTGTTTGACGGCAGGAATGCGGTCATGGTTCGCCCTGTTTTTGGTTTTTTCTGGGCTTTTCCTGTGAACGAAAAGGGGCAGCGCCGGTGCAGGTGGCAAGGCGAAACCCTGGTGATAGTTCCCTTTATACGGGAACTCCGGTCTGGTGGAGAGGTTCCGGGGGCTTTCTCTGGGCAATCATGGGACAGACCGCTCATCAGGGGCGGTGTTCTGGGAAATCGGGGGAAATGGGAGAGGTCCGGGCCGGTGATTCGGCCAGAACCTGCCGAATACGAATCAAATTTATGGGAAATGGGTTGATCTCCCTTGAATCTGGCCTTCGTTTTATGGAACAGGAGTGGAACATACCCTGTGGATAAATCTGCGGATGAATTTTTCTGGGAATTCGTGGGAAGTTTTGGTGCGCGATGACGCGGCGCTATATATTGTGTTTATTTTTGAAAATTATACTTAATAGGCGGAAAATGGCCGGAATTTCGCCACCAGATTTAGTCTCACCAGCATGTGTAAAACTAAATATCGTGGGTTTGTGGCAAAAAAAATGTAGACGCCCATGATTTCCCGTGGCATCCCTAGTGCATCGGATGAGAACGGGACACGGGGCACCAAACGACCCCAAATAAAAATAAAACCTAGCAGGTTTCATACAGGCACCTCGCTTTCATCAGACCAAAGAGATCCGGCGCGCGGGCGAGCAGACATCCCCCCAGGTGGCGCGCGCAGTCGGACTTCCCCGCCAAGCTGCGGGACGAGGGCGGCGGGTTGATCAGTGGCAGCAGATCAACCCGCCGTTTCCATGTCCGGAGATCACTTCGGACCAGAGGACAGAAAATTCGCGGGGGCGCGACAAGAAGATAAGCGCAAAGCGCGCAGGCAGGAAAACAAGTGGGCCGCAGGTTCAGAGGCGAAAGCCAGCATAAGGTCGATAGCAAGGGGCGGGTATCCATACCGGCCTCTTTTCGGCGTGTGCTGGAAGCCGGCGACCCCAACTGGAAATCCGGCGAGAACCCCGAGCTTGTGATCGTCTATGGCGATGCCAAGCGCAATTTCCTTGAATGCTATACAATGGAAGCCATCGACGAGGTGGACAGCAAGATCGACGCGCTGCCGCGTGGATCGGTTGCCCGTAAGGCGCTGCAACGCCTGTTCCATGGTCAGTCCTTTCCCACCACGGTGGATGAAACCGGCCGCCTGGTGCTCCCCGCCAAGCTGCGCAAGAAGATCGACCTGGACGCCGAGGCGTTCTTTTTCGCCACCGGCGATACCTTCCAGATCTGGAAACCCGAAACCTACGAAGCCGAAGAGGAAGCCTGGGCAACCGACCTGCCTGAGGATTTCGATCCGATGGCCTTCCTGGACGGCGATCAGGAGGCCTGAACCTGATGGCTGCTGCGGCCTCCCCTCAACAGACTGCCCCCCACACTCCCGTTCTGCTGCGCCCCTTGCTGGCTGCCGTCGCACCCGTGTCAGGTGTCTGGCTGGATGGCACCTTCGGGGCAGGCGGCTATACCCGCGGCCTGATAGAGGCGGGGGCATCCCGGGTGATCGCGGTGGACCGCGACCCGCTGGCCTTCGAGATGGCGGCGGAATGGGCCGATGCCTATGGCGAGCGGATCACCATGCAGCAGGGCGTGTTCTCGAAGATGGACACCTATGCGCAGGATCTCGACGGGATCGTGCTCGACCTCGGCGTGTCCTCGATGCAGCTGGACCTGGCCGAACGCGGTTTTTCCTTCATGCGCGACGGGCCGCTGGACATGCGCATGTCGCAGGACGGCCCCTCGGCTGCCGATCTGGTGAACGAGGGCGACGAAGAGCTGATTGCCAACATCCTGTTCCAATATGGCGAGGAACGCGCAAGCCGCCGCATCGCCAAGGCGATTGCGCGCGCCCGTGCCGAGGCGCCGATCACCACCACATTGCAACTGGCAAAGTTGATCGAAGGCTGCCTGCCGCGCGCCAAGCCCGGCCAGTCGCATCCGGCGACCCGCAGCTTTCAGGCGATCCGCATTGCGGTCAACGATGAATATGGCGAGCTTTTCCAGGGTCTTATGGCGGCAGAACGCGCCCTGCGGCCCGGCGGTCAACTGGCTGTCGTGACCTTTCACTCGGTCGAGGACCGGATGGTCAAACGGTTCCTGACGGCCCGGTCGGGCGGCGGCGGCAACGCCAACCGCTTTGCCCCCGAGGTCGACCGCCCGGAGCCGCAGTTCCGGGTGGAAAAGCGCAAGGCCATCGGGCCGGACGCGCAGGAACTGGACGAAAACCCGCGCAGCCGGTCGGCAAAGCTGCGGGTGGCGATCAGAACGGATGCACCCAGCGGTGCGGTTGATGCGAAATCCATCGGGATGCCGATGGTCAAGGGACAGTAACGATGCGAGCAGTCTTATACGTTCTCACCTCCATGGCGGTCATCGGACTGGCTTTCTGGGCCTACCGCGAGAATTACGCGACCCAGCAGGCGCTGAGCGAGGCTGACAAGCTGCATGCCAATATTCGCGGGGCCTATGCGCGCCTCGCCGTGCTCAAGGCGGAATGGGCCTATCAGAACCGCCCCGAACGGCTGCGCGACCTGGCGGTGCTCAACTTTGACCGGCTGGGGCTTTTGCCGCTGCAACCCGACCAGTTCGGCGCGGTGGACCAGGTGGCCTATCCGCCGGCACCGCTGCTGCCGATCACCGATCCGGTCGATGTCTCGACCATGAATGCACCCGACAGCCAGGAGGACCCGCTATGATCCGCACACCGCTGCGCCCGCTGGCGCGTATTCTGGATGCCCGCCAGCGGGGCGAGAACCCCGACGCCATCGAACGCGAGAACAAGCGCATCCGGCACGAGCAGATGCGCGACCGGTCGCGGCAACGCGCCGAAGGGCGGCTGCTGGTGCTGGGCGTGTTCTTTTTCTGCGCCTTTTCCGTGGTGGGCGCGCGTATGGGGCTTCTGGCAACTTCCGAAGCGGTGGAGCCGCGCGCCCATGCGCCGGGTGCCGTGATCTCGGCCTCGCGGGCGGATATCGTGGACCGCAACGGCAATATTCTGGCGACCAATTTCGAGACCCATGCGCTTTATGCCCAGCCCCGCCATATGGTGGACCCGGCAGCCGCGGCCAAAAAGCTGGTGGGTGTTTTCCCGGACCTGGACGAGGAACTTCTGCTCAAGGATTTCACCGGCAAGCGCAAGTTCCTGTGGATCAAGAAGAAAATCAGCCCCGAACAGATGCAGGCGGTGCATGACATCGGCGATCCGGGCCTGTTGTTCGCACCGCGCGACATGCGTCTTTATCCCAATGGCAAGCTGGCGGCCCATGTGATGGGCGGTGCCAGCTTTGGCAAGGAAGGCGTGCATGCCGCCGAAGTCATCGGTGTTGCGGGCGTCGAGAAATACTTTGACGACTATTTGCGCGACCCTGCCAACGGCAACAAGCCGCTGCAGCTGTCGCTGGACCTGACCGTTCAGGCGGCCGCCGAACAGGTGCTGGCGGGCGGGATGAAACTGTTCAATGCAAAGGGCGCCACATCGGTCCTGATGGACGTGAAGACCGGCGAAGTGGTCAGTGTCGTCTCCTTGCCTAGTTTCGATCCCAACGACCGCCCCCGGCCCGCGACAAAGGGGGATGCTTCGGACAGCCCGCTGTTCAACCGCTCGGTTCAGGGGGTTTACGAACTGGGCTCGGCCTTCAAGATCTTTGCGGCAACACAGGCGATCGAACTGGGGCTCGTCAATGCAGACACCGTGATCGACACCGCCGGGCCGATGAAGGTCGGCGGTTTCAGGATCGGCGAATTCCATGGCAAGAACTACGGCAAGCTGAGCGTGGCGGATATCATCGTCCATTCGTCGAACCGGGGCACCGGGCGGCTCGCCCTGCAGATCGGGGCGGCCAGACAGCAGGAATTCCTCAAGAAACTGGGTTTCTTCGAGGCGACCCCATTCGAGATCGTGGAGGCCGCAGGTGGCAAGCCATTGCTGCCGAAGCGCTGGACCGAACTGTCATCGGTGACGATTTCCTATGGCCATGGCATGTCCAGCAGCCCGATGCATCTGGCGGCGGGCTATGCGATGCTGGCCAATGGCGGATATCAGGTCAAACCGACACTGATCAAACAGGAAACCCCCCAGCTCGGGCCGCGCCTGATCTCGGCCAATGCCTCGGCCGATGCGCGCCGGATCCTGCGCAAGGTGGTCACCGACGGCACCGCAAGCTTTGCCGAAGTGCCGGGTTACCAGATCGCGGGCAAGACCGGTACGGCGGACAAACCCAAACCCACGGGCGGATATTACAAGGACAAGGTGATTGCGACATTCGCATCCTTTTTCCCGGCAAATGATCCCAAATACGTGCTGATCGTCACGCTGGACGAAGCGGTCGAAACCTCCGGCGCGAAACCGCGCCGTACCGCCGGCTGGACCGCCGTGCCGGTTGCGGCTGAGATGATCCGCCGGATTGCGCCGCTGCTGGGGCTGCGACCCACTGTTGAACCGCTTGAGGAGGCTGTGGTAACGCTTGCGGGCAACAACTAGCCTCAAGAACCAAGCCGCAAAGGCGCAGCCATGAGCAGCCCCCGAAAAACATCACTGAACTCCCTTGGCCTGATGGCGGCCAATGGGGCGAATCCGACAATCGAAGACCTGCAGGTGGACAGCCGCAAGGTCGGGCCGGGGTGCCTGTTTGCAGCGATGCCCGGCACCCAGGTCCATGGCGCGCGGTTCATCGGCAAGGCGCTTGGCGACGGCGCCGTGGCGGTGCTGACCGACCCCGAGGGGGCCGCGATGGCAGGCGATGCGATCCGCGCCGCCGGGGCCGCGCTGGTGGTCTCTGACGTCCCCCGCGAGGCGCTGGCGCGCACCGCTGCCCTGTGGTTCGGCGGCCAGCCCAAAACCATGACGGCGGTGACCGGGACCAATGGCAAGACCTCCGTTTCGACCTTTGTGCGCCAGATCTGGATCGAGATGGGCTTTGCTGCCGTGAACCTTGGCACCACCGGTGTCGAAGGGGCCTGGACCGCGCCGCTGGCCCATACCACACCGGAGCCGATCACCCTGCATCGCACCCTGCGCGCGGCGGCGGACAATGGCATCACCCATGCGGCGATGGAGGCCTCCAGCCACGGGCTGGACCAGCGGCGGCTTGATGGCGTGACCCTGCGCGCCGCGGGCTTTACCAACTTCACCCAGGATCATCTGGATTATCACGAGACCTTTGACGCCTATTTCGACGCCAAGGCGGGACTGTTTGCCCGCGTGCTGGCAGAGGATGGCACGGCGGTGATCAACACCGACGACCCCCGCGGGGTCGACATGGCCGCGATTGCCCGCGCGCGCGGCTGCGAGGTGCTGACCGTGGGCCGCGACGGCGGCGATCTGCACCTGACGGCGCAGCGCTATGACGCGACCGGGCAGGACCTGCGCTTTGAATGGCAGGGCAAGGCGGTGCAGAAACGGCTGGAACTGATCGGCGGGTTTCAGGCCGACAATGTGCTGCTGGCTGCAGGCCTCGTGATCGCCTGCGGCGGGCAACCGCAGGAGGTATTTGATACATTGCCGCATCTGACCACGGTGCGGGGCCGCATGCAGCTTGCCGCGACCCGGCGCAACGGGGCGGCGGTCTTTGTGGATTATGCCCATACGCCCGATGCCATTGCCACCGCGCTGGCCGCGATGCGCCCGCATGTGATGGGCCGTCTGATTGCCATCGTCGGTGCGGGCGGCGACCGTGACCGCGCCAAACGGCCCCTGATGGGGGCGGCGGCGATGACCCATGCCGACACGGTGATCGTCACCGACGACAATCCCCGCTCCGAAGATCCCGCAAGCATCCGCGCGGCGGTCCTCGAAGGCGCGCCCGGCGCGATGGAAGTCGGCGACCGGGCCGAGGCGATCCTGCGCGGCATCGACCTGCTGGGACCGGGTGATGCGCTGCTGATCGCGGGCAAAGGCCATGAGACGGGGCAGATCGTGGGGCAGGATGTGCTGCCCTTTGACGATGTGGAACAGGCAAGCGTTGCCGTGGCGGCGCTGGACGGGAGGCTTGCATGACGCTCTGGACGGCAGCGGAGGCCGCGGCAGCCACCGGCGGGCGGGCGCTGGGGGAATGGACCTGTGACGGCGTGTCCATCGACACGAGGACAATAGAAAAGGGCGACCTCTTTGTCGCGCTGAAGGATGTCCGCGACGGCCATGACTTTGTGGCGCAGGCGCTGGAGAGCGGCGCGGGTGCCGCCCTGGTGTCGCGCATCCCCGAAGGCCTGGCCAAGGATGCGCCATTGCTGATTGTCGATGACGTGCTGGCGGGGCTTGAAAGGCTGGGGCAGGCGGCCCGTGCGCGGACCCGGGCCAGGGTGGTCGCGGTGACCGGCAGTGTCGGCAAGACCTCGACCAAGGAAATGCTGCTGGCGATGCTGGGCGACCAGGGCCGGACCCATGCCAGCGTGGCCAGCTACAACAACCACTGGGGGGTGCCGCTGACACTGGCGCGGATGCCTGCCGACACCGAATTCGCCATCATCGAGATCGGCATGAACCACCCCGGAGAGATCGCCCCGCTGGCGCGGATGGCGCAGGCGGATGTGGCGATGGTCACCACCGTTGCCGCCGCCCATCTGGAGGCCTTCGACGATCTGGCCGGGATCGCCGTTGAAAAGGCCTCGATCTTTGAAGGGGTGAAACCGGGCGGCTGGGCCGTGATCAACGCCGATATCGAACATGCGGCGATCCTGATGGCCAAGGCGGTGGACTGCCGCTTGCGGGAGCTGGAATTCGGCCTGCATGGCCATCACTTCAAACTGCTGGACGTGCATGTGCAGGCCGATACCACCGTGGTGCAGGCCAGCCATGACAATGTCCCGATCCTGTTCAAGATCGCCACGCCGGGGCGCCATTTCGCGATGAACGGCCTTGGGGCGCTGGCGGTCTGCCATGCGCTGGGGGTCGATATGGCGCTGGCGGCGCAATCGCTGGGCCGCTGGCAGCCCTACAAGGGGCGCGGCGTGCGCGAGGTGATCGTGCTCGACCCGATCGAAACCCATCTGACGCTGGCCCTGATCGACGACAGCTACAATGCCAATCCGACCTCGATGGCCGCCGCACTTGAAGTTCTGGCCGCCTCAGAGGTGACCCATGACATCGGCCGGGTCAGCAAGGGACGGCGGATCGCCTTTCTGGGTGACATGAAGGAACTGGGCCCCGATGCGGTGGCGCTGCACGCGGGCCTTGCCCATCTGCCTGCGACCCAGGCGCTGGATGTGGTGCATTGCATCGGCCCGCTGATGGGATCGCTGCATGACCTGCTGCCCGAGCACCAGCGCGGGATCCGGGCCGAAACCTCTGCCGAGGTCCTGCCGGACCTGCGCGGGCTGCTCGATTCCGGGGATGTGGTGCTGGCCAAGGGGTCGCTTTCAATGAAACTGGGGGCGATTGTTGACGCCATCCGCAAAATGGGCCATCCGGTTGAAACCCTGTAACCCGGGGTGATGTGACAAGATGTTGAGTAAGGACGCGTTTGAATGCTCTATTGGTTGACCCTGCTTTCGGATGGCGGTGATTTCTTTAACCTGTTTCGTTACATCACCTTCCGTGCCGGGGGGGCTTTCCTGACCGCGCTGGTGTTCGGCTTTCTCTTCGGGCGGCCGCTGATCGCGGTGCTGCGCCGCAGGCAGGGCAAGGGCCAGCCGATCCGCGACGATGGCCCAGAAGGGCATTTCGTGAAGGCGGGCACGCCGACCATGGGCGGGCTGCTGATCGTGGGGGCGCTGCTGACCTCGACACTGCTCTGGGCGCGGCTCGACAATCCCTTTGTCTGGCTGGTGCTTTTCGTGACCATGAGCTTTGCCGCCATCGGATTTGCGGATGACTACGCCAAGGTCAGCAAGCAGAACACATCAGGTGTGTCCGGCAAGATACGGTTATTGCTGGGATTTCTGATTTCGGGCATTGCCGGTTTCTGGGCCGCGCAATATCATCCCGAAGCGCTGCAATATCAGCTGGCGCTGCCGGTCTTCAAGGATACGCTGATCAACCTCGGGGTTCTCTTTGTGCCCTTCTCAATCATCGTGATCGTGGGGGCGGCCAATGCGGTGAACCTGACCGACGGTCTGGACGGTCTTGCGATCATGCCGGTGATGATCGCGGCCGGCACGCTGGGGGTCATTGCCTATGCGGTGGGGCGGGTCGATTTCACCGATTATCTGGATGTGCATTATGTCCCCGGCACCGGTGAAATCCTGATCTTTACCGCCGGGCTCTTTGGCGGGGGACTGGGCTTCTTGTGGTACAACGCGCCGCCGGCCGCGGTTTTCATGGGCGATACCGGGTCATTGGCCCTGGGCGGTGCCCTGGGGGCGATTGCGGTGGCGACCAAGCACGAACTGGTGCTGGCGATTGTCGGTGGGTTGTTCGTGGTGGAGGCGCTGTCGGTGATCATTCAGGTGCTCTACTTCAAGCGCACCGGCAAACGGGTCTTTCTGATGGCGCCGATCCACCATCACTATGAAAAGAAGGGCTGGGCCGAGCCGCAGATCGTGATCCGGTTCTGGATCATCTCGCTGATCCTCGCCATGATCGGTCTGGCGACGCTGAAGGTCCGGTAACCGCGCTGGCGCGCCGCGTGCCGCGGGCGGGGCGGCGCGCCGGGGCGCGCGCCGGTGGAGGCGCTGCCTCCACACCTCCGGTATATTTGGGGAACAATGAAGCGGGGGTCACCGCGCCCCGTCTTGAAGTTGCAGCGCCATTACCTGCCGCGCGGCGCGCTCTCGGGACATGGCGCTGTCATCTGCCTCAGGGCAAAGGCGCGCGCTCTAGAAGATCGACCAGCCCATCCTGGTGGTCAGTTCGGCGAGCGCTTCGGTGCCCCGGTGGGAATTGCCGTAGCGGTTGAGACCCGGGCTCCAGACCGCGATGGCGGCCTGGTGCGGCACGATGGCGAGGATGCCGCCGCCGACGCCGCTTTTGCCCGGAATGCCGACGCGGTAGGCGAAGTCGCCCGAGCCGTCGTAATGGCCGCAGGTGAGCATCATCGCGTTCAGGCGGCGGATGCGGCGGGGTGAGACCAGCCGTGGCATGTTTGGCGCGTGAATCAGGAAGCGGCCCGCCATGGCCAGCTGGGCGGTGGTCATCTCGATGGCGCAATGGTGGAAGTAGGTGCCCAGCACCTTGTCGGGGCTGTTGGTCAGATTGTCATGTGCGGCCAGAAAATGCGCGAGCGCGAAGTTGCGGTGGCCATAGGCGGTTTCCGAGGCCGCGACGGTTTCGTTGATGTGGATATCGCCGGATCCGGCGGCGCTGCGCACGAAGTGGATGATCTCGGCCAGGGCTTCGCGCGGGGCGCGGTTGCCCAGCACCGCATCGGTGGTGACGATGGCGCCTGCGTTGATGAAGGGATTGCGGGGGCGGCCGTTTTCCTGTTCGAGCTGGACGATGGAGTTGAAGGCCCGGCCCGAGGGTTCGCGGCCCACCCGTGTCCAGAGCTGGTCGCCCGAGCGGCCAAGGGCGATGGCAAGGGTGAAAACCTTGGTGATCGACTGGACGGAGAAAGCCACGCCATGGTCGCCGGCCTGGTGCAGCTGGCCATCGGCGGTGACGACGGAAATCGCGAATTGTGCCGGATCGACCCGGGCCAGCT
Organism: Sulfitobacter sp. PR48; assembly: GCF_028807335.1. Classification (NCBI taxonomy): domain Bacteria; kingdom Pseudomonadati; phylum Pseudomonadota; class Alphaproteobacteria; order Rhodobacterales; family Roseobacteraceae; genus Sulfitobacter; species Sulfitobacter sp. PR48. The sequence continues at coordinate 78,524 of NZ_JARAMM010000007.1, forward strand.
GCGGAATGTAGCTGGCCACCTGGCCCCAGTCGGCATCCAGGCGGGCCTTTTGGTCAAGCTGGTGCAGGATGGTATCGAGGTTCGGCATTCTGGGCGCTCCGGCTTGTGAAGGGCGCGTATTGCGACCATTCTGCGGGCCAACGGGTAGCAGGGGTGATGCAATGATTCCAGTACGGGGATTGGAAGGTGCGCAGGTGGCGGTGCTGGGGCTGGGCCGGTCGGGCCTGGTGGCGGCGCGTGCGCTGGTGGCGGGCGGTGCCCTGCCGCTGTGCTGGGACGACAATCCCGATGCCCGCGCCAGGGCAGAGGCCGAGGGGCTGACCTGTGCCGATCTGAAGAAACCCGGTGCCTTCGAAGCCATCGCCCGGCTGATCGTCAGCCCCGGTATTCCGCATCTTTACCCGGCACCGAACCCGGTGGTGGCGGCGGCGCTGGACGCCGGCGTGCCGGTGGACAATGACATCGGCCTGTTCTTTCAAAGCTTTGCCACATCGGACTGGAACGGGTTCGACGTGATGCCGCGGGTGGTGGCGGTGACCGGATCGAACGGGAAATCCACCACCTCGGCGTTGATCCATCACATTCTCGAAGAGGCCGGGCGGCCCTGCCAGCTGGCCGGCAACATCGGCCGCGGGGTGCTGGACCTGGAGCCTGCGGTGGACGGCGAGGTCGTGGTGCTGGAGCTGAGCAGCTACCAGACCGATCTGGCGCGGGCGCTGACGCCGGATGTGGCGGTCTTCACCAATCTCAGCCCCGATCACCTGGACCGGCACCATGGGATGGGCGGCTATTTCGCGGCGAAGCGGCGGCTCTTTGCCGAGGGCGGGCCGGACCGCGCGGTGATCGGCGTGGACGAGGTGGAGGGGCAATACCTGGCCGGGCAGATGACCGAAGGCCGGGCCGATGACCGGGTGATCCGGGTCAGCGTGACGCGCAAGCTGACCGGGCCGGGCTGGCAGGTCTTTGCGCGCAAGGGGTTCCTGTCGGAATACCGCAAGGGCAAGCAGGTGGCTTCCGTGGATCTGCGCGGGGTGGCGGGGCTGCCGGGGGCGCATAATCATCAGAATGCCTGCGCGGCCTATGCCGCCTGCCGGTCGCTGGGGCTGGCGCCACGGGTGATCGAGGCGGCGTTTCACAGCTTTGGCGGGTTGCCGCACCGGTCCCAGACCATCGCGGAGGTGGGCGGCGTGCGCTATGTCAACGACAGCAAGGCGACCAATGTGGATTCCGCCGCCAAGGCGTTGATGGCTTTCGACAAGATTCGCTGGATTTGTGGCGGACTTGAGAAGGAAGGCGGGCTGGAAGGGCTGGCCGCTGCCACGGGCGGCGTGCGCAAGGCCTATGTGATCGGGCGCGAGGCTGCCGGATTTGCCATGCAGCTGAACGTGGAGGCAGAGGTCTGTGGCACGATGGAGGTCGCCGTGGCCCGCGCGGTGGCAGAGGCGGAACCGGGGGATGTGGTGCTGCTGGCGCCTGCGGCGGCCAGTTTTGACCAATATGACAGTTTCGAACGCCGGGGCGAGGATTTCGCGGCACGGGTCGCGGCAGCGACCGGCGGCTGATCAACCGGCGATGTCGCGGGCGGCCGCCATGGCGGAGGACCAGGCCCATTGGAAATTGTAGCCGCCCAGCCAGCCGGTGACATCCACCGCTTCGCCAATGAAATAAAGCCCGGGCACCGTCTTGCTCATCATCGAGCGGGAGGAGAGCGCGGCAGTATCGACACCGCCAAGGGTGACTTCGGCGGTGCGGTATCCTTCGGTGCCGCCGGGGGTCAGATGCCAGTTTTGCAAATGCGTCACGAGATTTTGCAAACGTGTGTCTGACCAATCCGCCAGATTGCCGCTCAGGTCCAGCTGGCTGGCCAGGTGTTCGACCAGCCGCGCGGGCAGATGCTGGGCCAGTTCCGTGGTCAGGTTCTTACGGCCCCGTGCCTGACGGCGTGCTTTCAGCTCATCGAGGATATTTGTTTCAGGGCAAAGGTTTATCGTAATGTCCTCACCCTCTTTCCAATAGGAGGAGGCTTGCAGGACGGCAGGGCCGGAGAGGCCCCGATGGGTGAACAGCAGCGCCTCGTCAAAGCTGGTGCCGCCTGCGGTGACGCGGGCCGGTGTGGCGACGCCGGATATCTCGGCAAAGCGGCCATCGGCAAAGGTGAAGGGCACAAGGCCCGCGCGTGTTTCCGTCACCGGCAGGTCGAAGCGGCGCGCGATCTCATAGGCAAGGCCGGTTGCGCCCATTTTCGGGATGGATTTGCCCCCCGAAGCGACGACAAGATTTCTGGCGGTGATCTTTCCAGTATAATCAGGGCCTTGCAGGTCAAAGGTAAAGCCCTTTGGTGACTTTGCAAACTGTGATGCGGTAGTTTGCAAATGCAGTTCCGCCCCGGCCACCTGCATCATCCGGCGCATCATCGCGACGATATCCTTGGCGGAGGTGTCACAGAACAATTGCCCCAATGTCTTTTCATGCCAGGGGATGCCATGGGCTTCGACCAAAGCGATGAAATCCCATTGGGTATAGCGGGCAAGCGCGGATTTCGCGAAATGCGGATTCTGGCTGAGAAAGGCGGAGGGGTCGCAGTGGAGGTTGGTGAAATTGCACCGCCCGCCGCCGGAGATGCGGATCTTTTCGCCCGGTGCCCTGGCGTGATCGACCACAAGCACACGCCCCCCGGCATGTGCCGCGCACATCATGCCGGCCGCACCCGCGCCAATGATTGCCGTATCCACTTTCATGCCAGCGGCTTGCCCGGTTCGGAGCGGGGGGTCAAGTTGGCGTGATGCCCCTTGTGCCGCCGCTTTGCCCGCCGTCATTGCACGGCGTGCCGGTGGCGCGTGGCGGAAATTGACTGGCGTGATCCGCAAAATGGCGTTATGCTGACAGTTAGACCCCAGAAAATGGGGCGTTCGAGGCAGTTTAAGGCAGTGTATCCATGACAGAGATGGTCTATGGCGCGGTTCCCGTTCGGGAAGGCGAGCCAATTCTTCCAAAATGGTGGCGCACGGTGGATCGCTGGGCCTTGTCCTGCGTATTGATGCTGTTCGCTGTCGGCATGTTGCTGGGGCTGGCCGCCTCGCCGCCGCTGGCTGCCAAGAACGGGTTTGACCCGTTCCACTATGTCCAAAGGCAGGCCTTCTTTGGCGGGCTTGCGATCTTTGCGATGGTGCTGACCTCGATGATGTCGCCTGTGGTGGTGCGCCGCCTCGCGGTGCTGGGCTTTATCGGCGCCTTCATCGCCCTGGCGCTGCTGCCGTTTTTCGGCACCGACTTTGGCAAGGGGGCGACCCGCTGGTATTCGCTGGGATTTGCCAGTGTGCAGCCTTCGGAATTTCTCAAGCCCGGATTTATCGTGGCAACCGCCTGGCTTCTGGCCGCGAGCCTTGAGATCAATGGCCCGCCGGGCAAGGCCTGGTCCTTTGCCCTGTGCATGTCGATCGTGCTGATGCTGGCATTGCAGCCCGACTTCGGTCAGGCCTGTCTGGTGCTGTTCGGCTGGGGCGTGATGTATTTTGTCGCCGGGGCGCCGATGCTGCTGCTGGTGGGCATGGCCGCGATGGTGGTGATTGCGGGCAGTTTCGCCTATTCCAGTTCGGAACACTTCGCGCGCCGGATTGATGGCTTTCTCAGCCCCGATGTCGATCCGACCACGCAGTTGGGCTATGCCACCAATGCAATCCGCGAGGGCGGTCTTTTTGGTGTCGGCGTGGGCGAGGGCGAAGTGAAATGGTCGCTGCCCGATGCCCATACCGATTTCATCATTGCCGTCGCGGCAGAGGAATACGGGCTGGTTCTGGTGCTCTGCATCATTGCGCTTTACACCGTGATCGTGGTCCGGTCGCTGCTGCGTCTGGTGCGTGAACGGGACCCTTTCACGCGGCTGGCGGGCACCGGGCTTGCCTGTATCTTTGGCGTGCAGGCCATGATAAACATGGGCGTCGCCGTGCGGCTGCTGCCGGCCAAGGGGATGACCCTGCCATTTGTCAGCTACGGGGGGTCTTCGGTGATCGCTTCGGGCATCGCGGTGGGGATGTTGCTGGCCTTCACGCGCAGCAGGCCGCAGGGCGAGATTTCTGACATTCTTGGCCGGGGCCGCGCCCGCTGAAGGCGCGCCCGGACGGAGGACACCATGACCGCACCCTTGTTGATCATCGCAGCCGGAGGCACCGGGGGCCACATGTTCCCCGCGCAGGCCCTGGCCGAGGTGATGCTGACGCGCGGCTGGCGGGTGCGCCTGTCCACCGACGCACGCGGCGCGCGCTATACCGGCGGGTTCCCGGCGGAGGTCGAAATCAGCCAGGTCAGTTCCGCCACCTTTGCGCGGGGCGGTGTGCTGGCCAAGGCGATGGTGCCGCTGCGCATCGGTGCGGGGGCGCTGGGGGCCGCCCTGCGGATGATGCGCGACCGGCCTGCCGTGGTTGTGGGCTTTGGCGGATATCCGTCGATCCCGGCGCTGTCGGCGGCAACCCTGTTGCGGGTGCCGCGCATGATCCATGAACAGAACGGCGTGCTGGGCCGGGTCAACACGATCTTTGCCAAACGGGTCGATGCCATGGCCTGCGGCACCTGGCCGACGGAGTTGCCCGAGGGGGTGGAAGCTGTGCATGTGGGCAACCCGGTGCGCGCCGCGGTGCTCGACCGGGCAGGCGCGGGCTATATCCCCCCCGGTGACTATCCGATGGAAATTCTGGTGATGGGCGGCTCGCAGGGTGCGCGCATCCTGAGCGATGTGGTGCCCGCCGCGCTGGCCGCACTGCCGCTTGCCATGCTCAAGAACATCCGCGTCAGCCATCAGGCCCGCGACGAGGACGGCCAGCGGGTTGCCGATTACTACGCCGAGAACGCCATCGACGCGGACGTGCAGCCCTTCTTTGAAGATGTGCCGCGCCGGATGTGCGAGGCGCAGCTGGTCATCAGCCGGTCCGGGGCCTCTTCGGTCGCGGATATCTCGGTGATCGGGCGACCCTCGATCCTGATCCCCTTTGCCGCCGCGACAGGTGACCACCAGACCGCCAATGCGCGCGGGCTGGTCGAGGCGGGGGCCGCGATCATGGTCCCCGAAAGCAGGCTCAGCCCCGAGGCGCTGGCCGAACAGATACAAAGCATTCTCGAACAGCCCGACGCCGCATTGCAGATGTCGCGGGCGGCCCATTCGGTGGGCAAGCCCGAAGCGGCGCAAGCCCTGGCGCAGATGGTCGAGACCCTGGCCCAGGAAGGAAAACGAAAATGAACGCAGCAGCGGCCACCAAACTGCCCACCGATGTGGGCCCGATCCATTTTGTCGGCATTGGCGGCATCGGCATGTCGGGCATTGCCGAGGTGCTGATCAACCACGGCTACCGGGTGCAGGGCTCCGACCTGAAGACGACCAAGATCACCGACCGGCTGGCTGAGCTGGGGGCGGTAATCTTCGAGGGGCAAAAGGCCGAGAACATCGAGAATGCCGAAGTGGTGGTCATCTCTTCGGCGATCAAGCCCGGCAACCCCGAACTGGACGCGGCGCGGCTGGCGGGCCTGCCCATCGTGCGCCGGGCAGAGATGCTGGCAGAGCTGATGCGGCTGAAATCCAACATCGCGGTCGCGGGCACCCATGGCAAGACGACGACAACCACCATGGTTGCGGAACTGCTGGTCAAGGGCGGCATCGACCCCACGGTGGTCAATGGCGGGATCATCCATGCCTATGGATCGAATGCGCGCATGGGGCAGGGCGAATGGATGGTGGTGGAGGCCGACGAAAGCGACGGCACCTTCAACCGCCTGCCCGCAACCATTGCCATCGTCACCAACATCGACCCCGAGCATATGGAACATTGGGGCGATTTCGACAGGCTGCGGCAGGGTTTCCTTGATTTCGTGTCCAACATTCCCTTCTACGGTCTGGCGGTCTGCTGCACCGATCATCCCGAGGTGCAGGCGCTGGTGGGCAAGATCACCGACCGCCGCGTTGTCACCTATGGGTTCAACGCCCAGGCCGATGTGCGCGCGCGGAACCTGACCTACAAGGGCGGCGTGGCGCATTTTGACATTCACCTGCAGGCCGAAGGGGCGGTGATCGAAGGCTGCGAACTGCCGATGCCGGGGGATCACAACGTCTCCAACGCGCTGAGCGCGGTTGCGGTGGCGCGCCATCTGGGCATGAAGCGCGACGAGATCCGCGCGGCGCTGAAAAGTTTTGGCGGGGTCAACCGGCGCTTTACCAAGGTGGGCGAAGTGGACGGGGTCACCATCATCGACGACTATGGCCACCATCCGGTCGAGATTGCCGCGGTGCTGAAAGCCGCGCGTCAGGCGACGGAGGGCCGGGTGATCGCCGTGCACCAGCCGCACCGCTACACCCGTCTGCATCACCATTTCGAGGAATTCTGCGCCTGTTTCAATGATGCCGATGTGGTGGGCATTGCCGAGGTCTATGCCGCAGGCGAAGACCCGATCGAGGGCGCAGACCGCGACGGTCTGGTGGCGGGGCTGATCCGCCATGGCCATCGCCACGCCCGTGCGGTCCAGAACGAGGAAGATCTGATGCGCCTGGTGCGCGAACAGGCCGGACCGGGCGACATGGTGGTTTGTCTCGGGGCAGGGACAATCAGCGCCTGGGCCAATGCGCTGCCGGAAAAACTACGCGCTCTCAAGGGGGCCGCCGCCTGACGGCGGGCCTCTTGGCCATAATTCTGCCGCTTGCCTGTGATCCAACACCGCGGCCCGGCTGATCAAAGAGCCCCGGAAAGGGGCGGCGACGAGACGAAGAAGGAGCAGCAGCTATGACATTATTGTGGATTTCCGTTCTATGGGTGCTGGCATCAGCGGCGGTGGCAATGCTGCCGATGCGCCGGCAATATGTGCCGGGGGTGGCCCTGCTGCTGTCGGCACCGGTGCTGATCGTCGCGATTGCGCTTCATGTCGGCTGGTTCATGGCGCTTCTGGCCATCGCCGCCTTCGTGTCGATGTACCGCAACCCCCTGCGCTACCTGATCGCCCGGCTGCGCGGTCAGAGCTTTGAGGTCCCGCAGTGAGCCCATCGCTCATCCTGGCCTGTCTCTGGGCGCTTTCGGCAAATGTCATCGCGATGACACCCAGCAAGGACTACCACTGGCGCAACGCCTATATCCTGATTGCCATCGGTATTCCGATTCTGGGCTATGTCACGATGCAGCATGGGCCCTGGATCGGCCTGCTGGTGCTGGCGGGCGGCTGTTCGGTGCTGCGCTGGCCGGTGATCTACCTGATGCGCTGGCTGCGCCGGGGCGCGGGCCGGGTTGAAATCAAGGGGCCTGCGGAATGAGCCCGACCATCATGGCGCTGATCGCGGTGCTTGCCGTCTGGATGCTGGCCTGTGCCTTTCAGGGATACCGCGCGCGGCTCCTGGGCTTTCTGGGCGTGCTGATCCTGGGCATGGCGCTGAACATGCTGTGGATGGCCCTGCATCTGAATGCCACCCCGCTAGAGGGCAATGCGCTGATGGCGCAGGCGGCGCTGGTGCTCTACGGGCTTTGCGCCTTCGGTTTCGGCTGGCTGGCCGGTCGCCTGGTGCGGCAGTTCCGGGCCAGCCGGGTGGATGACCAGACGCGCTGAGCCGCCGTGCGCGCGCCACGGTTTGACGGCTCCGGCCTTTGCGGCTAATCGGGCGGTATGAACAAGATTTCCTTTCCGGCCGTGCGCGGCAAGCTGACGGCGCGACGCCCGCTGAATGATCTGACCTGGCTGCGTGTCGGTGGCCCGGCGGATTACCTGTTCCAGCCCGCCGATCCGGAGGACCTGAGCGGTTTTCTGCGCGATTTGCCCGATGAGGTGGCGGTTTTCCCCATGGGAGTCGGCTCCAACCTGATCGTGCGCGACGGCGGGTTGCGCGCCGTGGTGATCCGGCTGGGGCGCGGCTTCAACGGGATAGAGATTGACGGGGATCATGTCATCGCCGGGGCCGCGGCGCTGGATGCCCATGTGGCACGCAAGGCGGCGGATGCCGGTCTGGACCTGACATTCCTGCGCACGATCCCGGGCAGCATCGGCGGGGCGGTGCGCATGAACGCCGGCTGTTACGGCAGCTATGCGGCGGATCACTTCGTCAGTGCGCAGGTGGTCACCCGTGCGGGAGAGATCGTGACCCTGACCGCCGGGGACCTGAATTTCCGCTATCGCCAGAGTGACTTGCCCGAGGGTGCAGTGATTGTCAGCGCGGTGTTCGCCCCGCCAAAAGGCGACCCTGAGGCGCTGCATGCGCGGATGACCGCGCAACTGGCCAGGCGCGATGAAACCCAGCCGACCAAGGACCGTTCCGCAGGCAGTACCTTTCGCAATCCGGCGGGGTTTTCCAGCACCGGGCAGGCCGATGACGTGCATGATCTGAAAGCCTGGAAGGTGATCGACGAGGCCGGGATGCGCGGCGCGCGCCTGGGCGGGGCACAGATGAGCCCGAAACACCCGAACTTTCTGATCAATGCGGAGAACGCAACCGCGGCTGACCTGGAAAACCTTGGTGAGCAGGTGCGAAAAAAGGTTTACGATTCAAGCGGGATCACGCTAGAATGGGAAATCATGCGGATCGGCGAATTTCAAGGCGCGCCGGACGCAGAGGCATAAGCCGAAAACGGCGAAAACAATAAGAACAATGGGCCAGAACGGTCCGGGACAAAGGCACTCCAGTGGGTACGTCGAGCAGGACAACCCCGACAGTGGCGGTACTATTGGGCGGACTCTCGGCAGAGCGCGAGGTGTCTCTCTCAACCGGGCGCGCATGCGCCGCTGCACTGCGGGAACATGGCGGATATAACGTGGTCGAGGTCGATGCAGGCCGCGATCTTTGTGCCGTTCTGACCGATCTCAATCCCGATGCCATCCTGAACTGCCTGCATGGACGCTGGGGCGAGGATGGCTGCGTGCAGGGTCTGCTGGAATGGATGGGGCTGCCCTACAGCCATTCAGGCGTTCTTGCCTCGGCCCTGGCAATGGACAAGCAGCGCAGCAAGGAAGTCTATCGCAGCGCCGGTCTGCCGGTGGTGGACAGCGTGATCTGCCGCAAGGCCGAGGTGATGGCGCAGCATGTCATGCCGCCGCCCTATGTGGTCAAGCCGAACAACGAAGGCTCCTCTGTCGGGGTCTATCTGGTGAATGCGGAAAACAACGGTCCGCCGCAGCTTGACGATGCCATGCCTGAGTTCGTCATGGTCGAAACCTATGCGCCGGGGCGCGAGCTGACCACCACGGTGATGGGGTCCCGGGCCGGCGGTGACGCGCGCGCCCTGACGGTGACCGACATCATCACAACCGGCTGGTACGACTACGATGCCAAGTACAAGGAAGGCGGATCGACCCATGTGGTGCCCGCCGACATTCCACAGGACATCTTCGACCTCTGCCTGGACTATGCCCTGCGCGCCCATGAGGCGCTGGGATGCCGGGGGGTCAGCCGCACCGATTTCCGCTGGGACGAGACACGCGGCGCCGACGGGCTGATCCTGCTGGAGACAAACACCCAGCCGGGCATGACCGCCACCTCGCTGTCACCCGAACAGGCGCAGAGCTGCGGCATGTCCTTTCCCGACTTCTGCGCCTGGATGGTGGAGGATGCCTCATGCGGTCGCTGATCCGGCGCAAGGCCCCCACATCGGTCAAGGCCGATCCCGCCCCCTCGCGCTGGGCCTGGCGCATGCAGCGGCTGATGCTGACGCCGGGATTCCGGCTGATGCTGCGGGCAGGGGTGCCCTTTTGCCTGACGCTGCTGGCCGGGACAATCTATCTGGCTGACGACGCGCGCCGGAGCGCAATCACCGAGGCCGTGGCCGATGCGCGCCGCGCGGTCGAGGAACGGCCCGAATTCATGGTCAAGCTGATGGCCATCGACGGGGCTGACGGGCCGCTGGCCGCCGAAATCCGGACCGCCGTGCCCATCGAATTTCCGCTCAGTTCCTTCGATCTGGACCTGGGCCAGGTCCGCAGCACGATCACATCCCTGAGCAGCGTGAAGAATGCGAATGTCCGGATTAAACCGGGCGGGGTGTTGCAGGTCATCGTGAAGCCCCGGGTGCCGGTGGCAATCTGGCGCACGGCCGAGGGGCTGACGCTTGTGGATGATGGCGGTGCGCCCGTGGGCCAGATCGCCAACCGGGCCCTGCGCCCCGATCTGCCGCTGATCGCGGGCGAAGGGGCGGCGCGCCATGTGCCGGAGGCGCTGGAGCTGATCAAGACAACCAAACCGATCGCCGGGCGCCTGCGCGGGCTGGTCCGGATGGGTGCGCGGCGCTGGGATGTGGTGCTGGACCGCGACCAGCGGATCATGCTGCCCGAATATGACGCGATCCCGGCGCTGGAGCGGGTCATCGCGCTGGAAGGCGCGCAGGAGGTGCTCAGCCGCGACGTGTCCCGCGTGGACATGCGGCTGGCCCAGCGGCCCACGGTCAGGTTGACACAAGAAGCCACCGAAGCGTGGTGGGACATAAGGCAGAGCACGGGACAATAAGTCCCGGCCATATCACAAGGCAGTGACACGATGATGGACCTTTACGACAGTCAACGCTCGATGCGGAACATGCGCAGGGTTGCGATGCAGCGGGGCGTTGTGGCCATTCTCGACGTGGGCAGTTCCAAGATCGCATGTCTTGTGCTGCGCTTCGACGGCAGTGGCGAACTGGGCGAAGAGGGCGAGATCGGATCGCTGGCCGGTCAGTCGGGATTCCGCGTCATCGGTGCCGCGACAACCCGGTCGCGCGGGGTCCGCTTTGGCGAAATCTGCGTGATGAGCGAGACCGAGCGTGCCATCCGCACTGCCCTGCAGGCGGCGCAGAAGATGGCGGGCATCCGCGTCGATCACGTGATCGCCTGTTTCTCCGGGGCGGAGCCGCGCAGCTACGGGCTGGATGCCCAGATCGACCTGGAAGGTCAGGCGGTGACCGAACAGGACGTGGCCCAGGTGCTGGCCAATTGCGATGTGCCCGAATACGGCGAGGACCGCGAAGTGCTGCATGCGCAGCCGGTGAACTTTGCACTGGACCACCGGTCCGGGCTGATCGACCCGCGGGGCCAGCTGGGTAACAGCCTGTCGGTGGACATGCACATGCTGACCGTCGATGCCGCCGCCGTGCAGCACCTGGCACATTGCATCAAACGTTGCGACCTGGAACTGGCCGGTATCGCGAACTCGGCCTATGTCTCGGGCATTTCCTCTCTGGTTGAGGATGAACAGGAACTGGGCGCGGCCTGTATCGACATGGGCGGCGGGTCGACCGGGGTGTCGATCTTTATCAAGAAACACATGATCTATGCGGATTGCGTGCGCATGGGCGGCGATCACGTGACCTCGGATATTTCCATGGGGTTGCAGGTGCCCACCGCAAACGCCGAGCGGATCAAGACCTTCTATGGCGGCGTACATGCCACCGGGATGGACGACCGCGAGATGATCGAGATCGGCGGCGAGACCGGCGATTACGAACATGACCGCCGGACCGCCAGCCGCGCCGAACTGATCGGCATCATGCGGCCCAGGGTGGAGGAAATTCTGGAAGAGGTCCGGGTCCGGCTGGATGCCGCCGGATTCGACCACCTGCCCAGCCAACAGATTGTACTTACCGGCGGCGGCAGTCAGATTCCGGGTCTGGACGGGCTGGCCAGCAAGATCCTGGGCCAGCAGGTGCGGCTGGGTCGCCCGCTGCGGGTGCATGGCCTGCCCCAGGCGGCAACGGGTCCGGGTTTTGCCAGCGCGGTGGGCCTGTCGCTCTTTGCGGCGCATCCACAGGACGAATGGTGGGATTTCGACATTCCCGCCGACAGATACCCGGCTCGGTCGCTCAAACGTGCGGTCAAATGGTTCCGTGACAACTGGTGATCGCAATATGGAGTGGCGGGACCGACATAGAGGCAAAATCAGCAAGAATTTGCCCATATGTTGCGTAATTATGGTGTTTTATAGGTGACGATACGGCCTCAGACCGTTAAGATCGCCTGAATTTATGACGAAGAAGCGCTCATGGGACGTGGGCTAAAAAACAGGCGGACAGCACATGACACTGAACCTTTCTATGCCCGGACAGGACGATCTGAAACCTCGCATCACCGTTTTCGGTGTTGGCGGCGCCGGTGGTAACGCGGTCAATAATATGATCGAAAAACAACTGGATGGCGTGGATTTCGTCGTGGCCAACACGGACGCCCAGGCGTTGCAGCAGGCCCGCGCAGAGAACAAGGTGCAGCTTGGCATCAAAGTGACCGAGGGTCTGGGCGCCGGGGCGCGCGCCTCTGTCGGTGCTGCGGCCGCCGAAGAATCAATCGAACAGATCGTCGACCACCTGGCAGGGGCGCATATGTGCTTTATCACTGCGGGCATGGGCGGCGGCACCGGGACGGGTGCAGCCCCGATCATCGCGCAGGCCGCCCGCGAATTGGGCGTGCTGACCGTCGGCGTCGTGACCAAGCCGTTCCAGTTCGAGGGTGCCAAGCGGATGCGTCAGGCCGAGGACGGCGTCGAGGCGCTGCAAAAGGTTGTCGATACGCTGATCATCATCCCCAACCAGAACCTGTTCCGGCTGGCGAATGAGAAAACCACCTTTACCGAAGCCTTCTCGATGGCCGATGACGTTCTGTATCAGGGCGTCAAGGGCGTGACCGACCTGATGGTCCGTCCGGGCCTGATCAACCTCGACTTTGCCGATGTCCGCGCCGTGATGGACGAAATGGGCAAGGCGATGATGGGCACCGGCGAGGCCGAGGGCGAAGATCGCGCCATCCAGGCCGCCGAAAAGGCCATTGCCAACCCGCTGCTGGACGAAATCAGCCTGCGCGGTGCCAAGGGCGTGCTGATCAACATCACCGGCGGTGCTGACCTGACCCTGTTCGAACTGGACGAGGCCGCCAACCGCATCCGCGAGGAAGTGGACCCCGAGGCCAACATCATCGTCGGTTCCACCATGGACGAGGGCATGGGCGGCGTGATGCGCGTGAGCGTCGTGGCGACAGGGATCGACGCCACCGATGTGAACACCGAAATGCCGGTGCCGCGCCGCTCCATGAGCCAGCCGCTGAAGCCGCAGACCCTGACCGAAGAAGCGCCTGTTGCCGCTGCCGCCGCCTCTGTCGCGCAGGAAGACCAGCAACCGCTGTTCAATGACATGGATGTGCAGCGTGTGGCCGCCGAAGAGCAGGCAGAGGACATCTTTGCCGATGAATCCACTGACGAGAACGACGGCCTGCCGGCGCCTGCCTATCAGCCTCAGGTTGCCGCTTTCGAACCGCGCCATGAGGAAGACAGCATCGAGGCGGAAGCCGAGGCGGAAAGCTATGTCGCGCCCCGTGCGCCCGCACCCGGCACCCCGTCGCCCGAGGCGCTGGCCCGTCTGCGCGCCGCTGCGCAAAAGGCCAACCCGGAGCAGCAGCCCCGTGCCGCCGCACCGCAGCAACGCCCGCAGCAGGCCGCACCGGCCGGGCAGGGTGGTCAGGACAAGCCACGTTTCGGCATCAACTCCCTGATCAACCGCATGACCGGCCATGGCGAAGGCGAAGCCCAGGCCCAGCCGCAGCAGCGCCCGGTGCGCCAGCAGCCCCCGGTTCAGCAGGCGCCCCAGCGCAGCGCATCGGCGGCACCTCAGCCCTCGCATGAGGCCGATCCGGACCAGGAACGCATCGAAATCCCCGCCTTCCTGCGCCGTCAGGCAAACTGAGACCTCACATCATGTGACGAAGCGGGCCGCCAATAGGCGGCCCTTTTCTTTTGTTATCAATGAATTGCAGACGCCCCAGCACATTTGTGCCCAATTGTTACGGTCATGTTTCAGTCGGTTGCAAAGATTGAATTGAGTGTAACGAACGGCATCCCTACTTGTGGGTTCAACTTAGACAACGATCTATGAACCCTGAGGACGAGCCCGTGCAAACAACCATCAAATCTCCGATCTCCTTCGGTGGCCATGGCCTGCACTCCGGTGCGCCCGCCACGGTGACCGTGAATCCCGCCAGCGCGCATCACGGCATCTGGTTCAAGCGGACCGACATCGCCCTGGGCGACCGGATGATCCCGGCGCGCTGGGATGCGGTCAACCGTTCGCCGCTCTGCACAAAGCTGGAAAATGCCGCCGGTCTGCATGTCTCGACCGTGGAACATATCATGGCGGCGCTGGCAGGCTGTGGCATCCACAACGCCCTGATCGAGATTGACGGCCCCGAAGTGCCGATCCTGGATGGGTCCGCCGTGCAGTTCGTGCGCGGTTTCATGCAGCGCGGCATCCGTGTGCTGGCGGCCCCGGTCATGGCCTTTGAAGTGCTCAAGGAAGTGACCGTGACCGATGGGGAAGCACGTGCAACCCTGGCGCCCGCCGATACGCTGCGCATTGATTTCGAGATCGACTTTGCCGATGCCGCCATCGGGCACCAGCAAAAGACATTGGTGATGAACAACGGCTCCTTTGCACGCGAGCTTTGCGACAGCCGCACCTTCTGCCGCCGCGCAGACGTGGAGGCGATGCGTGCCAATGGTCTGGCGCTCGGCGGCACGGCGGAAAACGCCGTGGTGGTCGACGGTGCCGCGATCCTGACGCCGGGCGGGCTGCGCCATGCGGATGAGCCCGTGCGCCACAAGATGCTGGATGCCCTGGGCGACCTGGCGCTGGCCGGTGCGCCGCTGCTGGGCCATTACACGGGGTACCGCGCGGGCCATTCGCTGACCAACACGCTGCTGCGCGCGCTTTTCGCCACCCCGGACGCGGTCCGGCTGGTGAAATGCGATCCGACAATGGCGGCCCGGCTGCCCGGCTACGGGCTGGTCTGGGACGAGATCCCGCAGGTCGCCTAAGTCGATTTACCCCCATTGAATCATGCCACAAGGCGCTGTATTTCCAATGCAACGCCATCTGGCGCAATTGTTGTGCAACTTTTGAACGCCACCTTGCTACAAAGCGTGGAAACGAAGTTTTGCATCGCAAAATATTGTGCTAGTCAGATGCTTAACAGGGGTCACAAGACCCTCGCCAGGACCGGACGAAGGGGGTAACGCATGTCTCGAAAGATGTCGCGCAAGCGCATGATCGGCACCGTGCTCCTTGTTGCCACCCTCGGCGCCTGTGGGGGCAGTCAGAATACGGGCCGCCTTACCAAGAGTTTCTTCAATCCGCAGGAAATCCCGCTTGAGACCTATTCGGCGGAGCAGATTTTCGAACGCGGTGAATTCGAGCTGAACCGCCGCCAGCCCGAGGAAGCGGCCTTCTACTTTGCGGAGATCGAGCGGCTCTATCCCTATTCCGAATGGGCCAAGCGCGCGCTGATCATGCAGGCGTTTTCCTATCATCAGGATCAGGATTACCCCAACAGCCGTTCCGCCGCGCAGCGTTTCATCGACTTTTATCCAGACGATGACGATGCGGCCTATGCCCAGTACCTGCTGGCGCTGAGCTATTACGACCAGATTGACGAAGTGGGCCGGGACCAGGGCCTGACCTTTCAGGCGCTGCAATCCCTACGTGACGTGATCGAACGTTATCCAGACAGCGAATATGCCAAGGCGGCGATTCTCAAGTTCGACCTGGCCTTCGACCATCTGGCCGGCAAGGAGATGGAGATCGGTCGCTACTATCTGCGGCGCAACCATTATACGGCGGCGATCAACCGGTTCCGTGTGGTGGTCGAGGATTTCCAGACCACAAGCCACACCGCCGAAGCGCTGCACCGTCTTGTCGAATCCTACCTGTCGCTGGGCCTGAACCACGAGGCGCAAACCGCCGGTGCGATCCTTGGGCATAACTTCCGGGGCAGTGACTGGTACGAGGACAGCTACAAGCTGTTGACCGGGCAGGGGCTGGAGCCGAAGTTTTACAAGAACAACTGGCTGGGCGCGATTTACCGGCAGACCATCAAGGGCGAGTGGTTGTAAGCAAGGTGGGATAACCACCGGCCCATCGGAAAGCTGTCATGCTGCGCGGACTCGATATTTCGGATATGCTGATCATCGACCGGCTGGAGCTTGGCTTTCAGCCGGGTCTTAACGTGCTGACCGGTGAAACCGGGGCGGGCAAATCCATTCTTCTCGACAGTCTGGGGTTCGTGCTGGGCTGGCGCGGGCGTGCCGATCTGGTCCGGCAGGGGGCAGAGCAGGGCGAGGTGACCGCCTGGTTCGATCTGCCGCCGGGACATGCTGCCCATGCGGTGCTGGAAGAGGCGGGGCTGCCGGGCGGGGATGAGCTGATCCTGCGGCGCATCAACAGCTCTGACGGGCGCAAGACATCCTGGGTCAACGACCGCCGCTGTTCCGGCGAGGTGCTGCGCGCGCTTTCCGACACGCTGGTGGAACTGCATGGCCAGCACGACGACCGCGGCCTGCTGAACCCGCGCGGCCACCGCAGTATCCTGGACGATTTTGCCGGCAACGCGGATGCGATTGGGCGCTGCCGCCGGGCCTGGGCGGCCCTGTCGGCGGCCCGCAAGGCAGCGCAGGTGGCTGCGGCAGAGCGCGATGCCATCGCGGCGGAGGAGGAATTCCTGCGTCACGCGGTTGCCGAGCTGGACAAGCTGGATCCGCAGGAGGGCGAGGAAGCCACGCTGGATACCAAGCGCCGCCTGATGCAGGGGGCAGAGAAAATCCGCGCCGATGTGGTCAACGCCTATGAGATCATGGGCCAGAACGGCGCGGAGCAGCAGCTTGGCGATGCGCTGCGCTGGCTGGACGGGGCGGCCTCCCGTGCCGAGGGCGCGCTGGAGGCGCCGATGGCCGCGCTGAACCGCGCCATGGTGGAACTGGACGAGGCGATGTCAGGCGTGGCCGATGCCATCGACCAGATGTCGTTCAACCCGCTGGAACTGGAAGAGACCGAGGAACGGCTGTTCGCGATCCGCGCCCTGGCACGCAAACATGACGTGGCACCGGACGAGCTGGCCGGTTTCGCAGGCACCCTGCGCGCCAAGCTGGAGGCGCTGGACGCGGGAGAGGCGGCACAGGCGGGGCTGGAAAAGGCGGTGCGCGAGGCCGAGGCGGATTACGACGCTGCGGCCGAGGCGCTGAGCGCGGCACGGGCAAGGGCCGCCCGCAAGCTGGACAAGGCGGTGACGGCGGAACTTGCGCCGCTGAAAATGGAACGCGCGGTGTTTGAAACCCGGATCGAACCGGAAGAGCCCGGCCCCGAGGGGCGGGACACCGTGTCTTTCACCGTGGCCACCAACCCCGGTGCGCCCGCCGGGCCGCTGGGCAAGATCGCCTCGGGCGGGGAGCTGAGCCGCTTCCTGCTGGCGCTCAAGGTCTGTCTGACCCAGGGGCAACCGGGCCTGACCCTGATTTTCGACGAGATCGACCGGGGTGTCGGCGGGGCAACCGCGGATGCCGTGGGCCGGCGGCTGTCGGCGCTGGCCGCCGGGGGGCAGGTGCTGGTGGTGACCCATTCGCCGCAGGTCGCGGCACTTGGCGCGCATCACTGGCGTGTGGCCAAGGCGGTCAGCAAGGGCATGACCACCTCGACCGTTGTCCCGCTCAGCCCGCCCGAACGGGTGGACGAGGTCGCGCGGATGTTGTCCGGCGACCAGGTGACCGATGCGGCCCGCGCGGCGGCAGAGGCTTTGTTGGCAGGGTAGTGGGTTTGCCCGGTGCCTCTCCCAGGCCGCTGCGGCCCGCTGGCCTTACCGGGGCCGGACAATGCGCGACATGCCTGCGGAGCCTGCCATGAACGGGCCGGAGGACTCCTTTGTTTCCGGCCAGATCAGCGGGGCCACAAATGCCTGCCGCCACGGCTGGAAGGTGCTGAAGCAACAGGGGCCGGGCAAGGTACAATTCTGGTTCATCGCGCTTGTGATCGGCATTGCGGCGGGCTTTGCCGCGCTCTTTTTCCGAAAAGGGATCAATTGGTTACAGGCCACTCTTTACGGGACCGAAGATGTCAATTCCCTGCATAGTTTCATCACCGGCCTTGAATGGTACTGGGTGGTCCTGATCCCGGCCATCGGCGGGCTTATTGTCGGGGTGATCCTGCATCACTTCACCCCGGACGCGCGGGCGCGGACGGTGGGTGATGTCATCCTGGGGGCCGCGCTGCACGAGGGGCGGGTGGAAACCCGTGCCGGGCTGGCCTCTGCGGTGGCGTCATGGATCACCCTCAGCACCGGGGGATCCTCCGGACGCGAGGGACCGGTGGTGCATCTGGCCGCCGTCATCTCGACCAAGATCTGCCGGTTGATCCACGCCGACGGCGTCAACGGGCGCGATCTGCTGGGCTGTGCGGTGGCGGCGGCGGTATCGGCCAGCTTCAACGCGCCGATCGCGGGGGCGCTCTTTGCGCTGGAGGTGGTGTTGCGCCACTTTGCCGTCCATGCCTTTGCCCCCATCGTAATCGCATCGGCGGCGGGCACGGTCATCAACCGGCTGGAATTTGGCGGGGTGACCGAATTTGCCCTGCCGACCTATGGCGATCTGCAATTCTATGTTGAACTGCCTGCCTTCCTGCTGCTTGGTCTGACCTGTGGCATCGTCGCCGTGGCGCTGATGCGCAGCATCTTCTGGGCCGAGGATTTCGGGAACTACCTGCAGGGGCGCACCCGTCTGCCGCGCTGGCTGCGGCCGATGGTGGCCGGGGCGCTGCTGGGCGTGATTGCGCTGTGGTTTCCCCATATCATCGGCGTCGGTTATGAGACGACCTCGCGCGCCCTGACCGGGTCGCTGGTCCTGAACGAGGTGATCGTTTTCGCCGTGCTCAAGGTGGCGGCGGTGGCCATCACGCTGGGGGGCCGGATGGGGGGCGGGGTGTTTTCCCCCTCGCTGATGATCGGGGCGCTGACCGGGCTGGGCTTCGGGCTGATCGCGACGGGCGTGTTCCCGGATGTGTCCGGCTCGTCGAGCCTTTATGCGCTGGCGGGCATGGGGGCGGTGGCCGCCGCCGTGCTGGGCGCGCCGATTTCGACCACCCTGATCGTTTTCGAGATGACCGGAGACTGGCAGACCGGGCTGGCGGTCATGGTGGCGGTCAGCATGTCCACCGCGCTTGGCAGCCGCCTGGTGGACCGCAGTTTCTTCCTCACCCAGATCGAACGGCGGGGCATTCACCTTGCGGCGGGGCCGCAGGCTTACCTGCTGGCGATGTTCACCGCGGCCCGGGTCATGCGGCGGCCCGAAGACCCGCGCGCGGCAAATGCCGATCAATGCTGGGCCCTGATCGACGAAGGCACCTATATCGACGCCACGGCGACCCTCGAATCGGCGATGCCGATTTTCGAGAGTTCCGGCGCACGCTTCATTCCGGTTGTAACACTGTCGGCCGATACCACCCCGGAGTTGCTGGGGGCGCTTTTTCATGTCGATGCGCTGAAAGCCTATAACCGGGCGCTGGCCGCGACCGCAGCCGAAGAACACAGCTAAGCGTTTCTGATTCCATGCATATTCGCCGGATTTGCCGGCATTGTTTCCATGCGCGCACCAAAGAGCGAAAAACGCCGGATTGGGGGCTTCCTTATCAGGTTAACAAATTCTTAAACTCTGGAATATGTCAAAAATAAGGAATGATCTGCCATGCTCGCCTATTTCCTCTTGCCTCTTTTGGGGTTGGGCCTGATCGGGGCCATTTTCAACGATGACGATGATGACACACCGGCACCCGAAACGCCGGAAACACCCGAAGAACCGGAAACGCCTGAGACACCCGAAGAACCGGTGACAGAAGGCACCTCGGGTGATGACGTCTATATCGGCACCGGCGGTGACGACCTGTTCCGCGCCGGCGCGGGGGATGACGTGCTGAACGGCTATGGCGGCGACGACACGCTTGACGGTTCTGCCGGTGACGACAGCATCAACGCAGGCGGTGGGGATGACCTGATCGACGGCCGCCAGGGCGCGGACAGCCTGCAGGGCCGCGAAGGGAACGACACGATCAACGGCGGCTTTGGCGCGGATGTGATCCTTGGCGACAGTGGCGACGACAGCCTGTCAGGTGGCGCGCAGGGTGACACCATCTTTGGCGGGCGTGGCGATGACCTCATTGCAGGTGAACTGGGCAATGATGTGCTCGAAGGGGGCCTGGGCGCGGACACGATCCTGGGTGGTGCGGGGCAGGATACGCTCATCGGCTACCGCACACCCACCAATGGCACCGAGATTCCCGGCCTGACCGATGAAGCGTCAGACGTGCTCAACGGCGGCAACAACGATGACCTGATCCGCGCCAATGACGGCGACACGGTGACCGGCGGGGCAGGTGCCGACATCATCGAGGCGCTGGGGTTCGACCAGACCGGCGAGGCCGCCATCGTGGTGACGGATTTCGACCCGGACGAAGATGTGCTGATGCTGGCGCAAAGCCAGGGCGACCCCCTGAGCATCGAGGCCGACGACAGCCGCCTGGACATCCGTGCCGCGACCAACGGCACCGATACCGAAGTGGTGTTCGACGGGGTGGTCTGTGCGGTCCTGCAGAACACCAATGCCAGTGCGCTGGCGGCGGATACGAACTGGCTGGCCAATGTGGTGCAGGCGTCACTCCCGGCACCGCTGCCGGCAGTGCCGGAGACACCGGCCACGCCTGCGGCCTGAGCGGCATTCATTGTTTCAAGAAAGACGGCGCGCGGGCAACCTCGCGCCGTTTTCACCTTCTGCCCCAAACCCCTGATGAGCAGGCAATAAATCGGCCAGCTGATCGCCCGGGGTTCCGCAGATTATTGCGCCCTGTCATATCGCCGTTTGGCCGCGTCGATATTGTCCAGCTCGCGGGCAATCCAGCCTGTCAGCTGATCGGTGATATCAAGCAGTCCTTCCCCGCTCTGCGTGAGGCTGTAACTGACCTTTGGCGGCACGCTCGGGTCGACATGGCGGCTGATCAGGCCATGACGGCAAAGATCCTTGAGGCTGCTGGACAGCACCCTTTCGCTGATGCCCTCGACCGTATCCCGGATCCGGTGAAACCGGACCGGGCCCGATTTCAGCGACCACAGGATCAGCAGGCTCCAGCGACCGGTAATCAGCTTGAACACCTCGCGACCGGGGCAATCGGCATGCATCGGATCAGACGGATCCGCGGGCGCAGGGCTTACTTTCATGTCAGTTCCTTACAATGATCCCGGTTCTTTTAATCGTAAGCGGCTTACTTATTGTAAGCCTGTAGCGGAATCGCAAGCAGAGCAAGGAAAATCCCCATGACAGGCCAGAGCATTGAGACATTGATAAACACCTTCACACCAAAGAGCGGCAATGCCGAGGCTTTGCTGAAGGTACAGCTCGACGAGATCGCGAAGCTGCGCGGGAAGGCCACCAAAACCGGCTGGCTTGGCAATGAGGTCTACCGCGCGGCGGACGGCAGCCGGTTGGTGATTGTCACCCGGTTTCAGTCGAAAGAGGCCAAGGAGGACTGGGCGGCATCCCCGGAATTTGCCGCACATCTGGCGCGGATTGCCCCCCTGATCGAAAGTGTCGATTCACTGCCGGTGACCCTGGCCGGCGCGTTCCGTGGTGTCGGGGAGGCGGCACCGCTGCGCCTGGCGGTGATCACCGGCAGCACCCGCGACGGAAGGTTCGCCGACAAACCCGCAGGCTGGATCGCCCGCAAGGCGGCGCAACACGGCTTTGAGGTGAGCGGGATCGACCTGCGCGATGTGACCCTGCCGTTTTTCGGCGACCCGCAGGCGAGTGACGCGCAAAGACAGGCAGCCGGGGCCTTCCGCGCCCGCATGGCCGAATTCGACGCCTATGTGTTCACCGTCGCCGAATACAACCACGGCCCGACCGCGGTGCTGAAAAACGCGCTGGATCACGCGGAATGGCGGCGCAAACCGGCAGGGCTGATCGGATATGGCGGCGTTGGCGGGGCGCGGGCGGTTGAACATGTCCGGGGCATCGCCGCCGAGCTGGAGATGGTGACGATGCAGGCCGCCGTCCATATCAACTTTGGCGATTACCTGCCGGTGGCAAAGGGCGAGAAACAGCTGTCCGATTTCCCCCATCTGGAGACCTCGGCAGAAAAGATGCTGGACCAGCTGCTGTGGTGGGGGCGCAGCCTGCGCAGCGCGCGCACGGCAGTTCCGGCGGAACAGGCCGGGGCCTGACGGGCGCTGCGCGCGGATCAGGGATGCACAGGTGCCACCGGCTTCCCCGCCGGTGGTCAGATCTGCTCGACGGTGATCTCGTCCAGCGGGTAAAAGGCCAGGTGGTCCTTGATCCGGGCCATGGCCTCCTTGGGCGCCTCATAGGACCAGACCGCGTTTTCCAGTGTCCGGCTCTTGGTCACGACGGAATAATAAACCGCGTCGCCCTTGTGCGGGCAATGCGATGTGTGATCCGTCCGGTCGAGAAAGGCCATCGCGATATCGCCACGGGGGAAATAGATCACCGGGGGATAATCCCCCTCTGCCAGTTCCAGCGCATTGCTGCTTTCGCCCAACACCGCGCCGCCCGCGCGGACGCTCCAGGTGCCAACTGCCTTGGTGATCTTGATATGGTCTGACATCGCTTTCCCCTCGTTCCGCGCCCTTTCAAAGTGGTGCGGTGGCGGCATCCAACCACAGTTTTGTGACAGGCGATACCCGCGGCCCGATTTTTTCTGCAACTGCTGCGTGATAAGCGTTCAGCCAGGCGATATGCGCAGGCTCCAGCATTTCGGGCAGGATCAGGCGGCGGTCGATGGGGGCAAAGCTGAGCGTTTCCCAGTGCAGCATGGCGCGGTGATCGTCGCCGCCGGGCAGGGCAGGCGCCGCGCGCACCACCAGCAGGTTCTCGATGCGGATGCCAAAGGCCCCCTCGCGGTAATAGCCGGGCTCATTGCTCAGGATCATGCCGGGCTGCAGCGGCGTGTTGCTGAGCCTGCTCAGGCGCTGCGGGCCTTCGTGCACGCTCAGATAGGCGCCCACGCCATGGCCCAGCCCATGGTCAAAATCCTGGCCCGCCAGCCACAGCGGCATGCGCCCCACGGCTTCTATGTGACTTCCGGCCAGACCTGCGGGCCAGCGCAGGCGGCTCATCGCGATCATGCCTGCCAGCACGCGGGTAAAGGCGGCGCGCGCCTCCTCGGGCGGGGTGCCGATGGCGATGGTCCGGGTGATGTCGGTGGTCCCGTCCAGGTATTGGCCGCCGGAATCCAGCACGATCAGCTGGCCGTCTTCCAGCCTGGCATCGCTCTCCTCGGTCACCCGGTAGTGCATGATCGCGCCATTCGGGCCGGTGCCCGCGATAGTGTCGAAACTGATCTCCTGCAGGGCATTGTCGCGGCGGCGGCTGGCTTCAAGCTCGGTCACCACCTGGGTTTCCGTCACGCTGCCCGCCGGCTGCGCGTCAAGCCAGGCCAGGAGCTCGCACAGGGCCGCGCCGTCGCGCAGATGGGCGGCGGCTGATCCCGCGATCTCCGCCTCGTTCTTGCAGGCCTTGGGCAGCGCACAGGGGTCATCGCTCCAGATGCCACGCTCCCCCAAAGCCTCGGCAATGGCGACGGGCACCGATTGCTTGTCCAGCCGCACCGGCCCTTCCAGGGCCGACAGGCTGGCCAAAAGCCTGTCGGGCGCATGCACATGCACGTCGGACCCAAGGTGATCCGCCATGCCCTCCAGCTTGGAGGGCGCCATGAAGAGGTCCACCACGCCAGTGTCATGCAGAATCGCAAAGCCATGGGCGACGGGGTTGTGCACGATATCCGCGCCCCGGATGTTCAACAGCCAGTTGTGGCTGTCGGGCAGGGTGATCACGGCAGCGCGGTGGCCCGCCTCGCGCAATGCCGCTGCCAGGCGCGCGCGTTTGGCGTCATGGCTTTCGCCTGCGAATTCGATGGGATGCACCTTGGCCGCCCCCATCGGCGGCGCGGGCTGATCGGGCCAGATCCGGTCCACCAGATTGTCGCAGGCGCGCAGGGTCACATCACTGCCTGTCAGCGCCTCTTCGACCTGGGCGATCTGCCCCGGCGTATGCAGCCAGGGATCGAACCCCACACTGCCCCCTTTCGGCAATTCCCGGCGCAGCCACTCGCCCAGGCCGGTTTCGGGCCAGGGCACCGGCGTGAAATCGGCGGCGACCTGCGCCTTGACCTGGGTGCGATACCGCCCGTCGACAAAGACACCGGCCACCTCCGCCAATACGGCGCAGAACCCGGCAGAGCCGGTGAACCCCGTCAGCCAGGCCAGCCGGTCGTCGCGGGGGGCCACATATTCACCCTGATGGGCATCCGCACGGGGCACGATGAACCCTGCCAGCCCCGCGGCGGCAATCTCTGCGCGCAGCGCCCGCAGCCGGGGCGGTCCCTGTTCCGGCCGCGCGGTGACCTCGAAACTCTGGAACATGCCCGCTCCTTCATTGTTCTTCAAAATACACAAATACCCGGCTTCAACCGGCGCGGCGCATGCCCATGACGCGCGCCCGTGCCCTTGGGTCCTTGTCAAAGAGCGCGGCCAGCTGTTCGGTCATCGCACCGGCCAATTGATCCACATCCGTGATCGTCACGGCGCGGTCATAATAGCGCGTCACGTCATGGCCGATGCCGATGGCCAGCAGTTCCACCGCCTTGCGCTTTTCGACCATGGCGATCACGTCGCGCAGGTGCTTTTCCAGGTAATTCGCCGGGTTCACGCTCAGGGTGGAATCATCCACCGGCGCCCCGTCGGAAATCACCATCAGGATCTTGCGCGCCTCGTGGCGGGCCATCATCCGGCGGTGCGCCCATTCCAGCGCCTCGCCGTCGATGTTCTCTTTCAGCAAGCCTTCCTTCATCATCAGGCCAAGGTTCGACCGGGTCCGGCGCCAGGGCGCATCGGCGGATTTGTAGATGATGTGGCGCAGATCGTTCAGGCGACCGGGCTGCACCGGGCGGCCCTCGTTCAGCCAGGCCTCGCGGGCCTGTCCGCCCTTCCAGGCGCGGGTGGTAAAGCCAAGGATCTCCACCTTGACGTTGCAGCGCTCCAGCGTGCGCGCGAGCACATCGGCACAGATCGCCGCGATGGAGATGGGCCGCCCCCGCATGGAGCCGGAATTGTCCAGCAGCAGCGTCACGCAGGTGTCGCGGAATTCGGTGTCTTTCTCGACCTTGAAGGACAGCGGTGTGGTGGGGTTGGCCACCACACGGGCCAGCCTGCCCGCGTCAAGCGTGCCTTCCTCCAGGTCAAACTCCCAGGACCGGTTCTGCTGCGCCTGAAGGCGGCGTTGCAGCTTGTTGGCCAGACGGCTGACCGCCCCCTTCAGGGGATCAAGCTGCTGGTCCAGATAGGCGCGCAGGCGCTCCAGCTCCACCGGTTCGGCCAGTTCCTCGGCGCCGATCACCTCGTCATGGGCATCGAGGTAGACAAGGTAATTGGGATCGGCATCCGACACGGGCTGCGGGGCAGGCGGCTCCAGCGGGGCGTCGCCTTCGGGCATTTCGGCCTCATCGCCCATCTCCTGATCGGCCATGTCGTCCATGCTGACCTGCGCCTCGGAGGCATCCTGCTGATCCTCCTGCGATTGCTCGGCGCTGCCTTCGGCCTCATCCTCGTCCTGATCGTCCTGGCCGGTGGAATCGGGATCCTGCTCCTCTTCCGCGCCCTCTTCGGCATCGTCCTGCTGATCGTCGTCCATCTGGTCGGGGTCATCGCCCAGCTGATCGCCATAGCCGAGATCCGAGATCATCTTGCGCGCGAATTTGGCAAAGGCGGACTGGTCATGCAGCACGTCGTCCAAAGTCTCAAGCGCGCCGCCGGCCTGTTCCTCGATAAAGCCACGCCACAGGTCCATCGCGTTGTCCGCGCCCGCGGGCAGGTCGCGGCCTGTCGCCAGATGGCGCACAAGATAGCCTGCCGCGGTGGCCAGGGGCACGTCGCTGGCCTGCCGGGCCTGATCATAGCCCTTGCGCAGCGCGTCATGCTTGATCTTGACGTCGATGTTGCCCGCCGTGCCGGGCATGTCGCGCGCGCCCATTGCCTCGCAGCGCGCGGTTTCCATCGCCTCGTACAGATCGCGGGCCATTTCGCCCTGCGGCTGGTAACGCGCATGGGTCTGGCCGTTGTGATAGCGCCGGTTCAGCGCCAGCGCATCCGCCGTGCCCCGCGCCAGCAGCACCTCTTCGCGGGTCATGCGGCGGCTGACCTGCGGCAGGCGCATCATATCGCCCGACAGGCCGGAGGGATCGACCGAATAGCTGACATTCAGGTCCGGGTCGTTGGCCATGACCTTGGAGGCCTCGGCGAGTGCCTTTTTGAACGCGTCGGCAGGGTTGTCGGATTTGGTGGTCATCGGGCACTCATGCAATGGTCTGTTCTGCCATGCAACCTAGGCCGATTGGGACCGGATGACCAGCGGGCCGCGTGGCTTTCAGCGGATCAGATCGCTGCATTCCGTCAATTCCCGCGCCAGCCGGTCGCGGGCGCGGCTGCGGCGGCCCTGGTCGGGGGAGAATTCGGCATCATTGCGCAGATAGGCATGGTCGCGCCAGGCATGAAACTTGGCGTTCCGGGCAACGGCAGGCGGCATGCCATAGTCGATGGCGGCGGGCATCACGGCTTCGGTCAGCGCGTCGAATGTGTCGCTGTCCCGATCTTCGTCCGCTTGCCTGCCCCAGAATGTCTCCTGCGCGGCGTAGCGACCGGCGCAGGCGGCAAAGAGCGTCGCCCGTTCGGAAGGGGAGGTCGGCAGCGCCCGGGCCGGGCCGCTGAGGGCCAGGCAGGCAAGGGCAATCCGAATCGCGCATGAATTGATCATGTAACAAGTTTATGACGGATTTCCCGAATTGCGCGTCGTGACGGCAATTTTTTTGGAATTGACCCTGCAATGATGCCGGGGTGCCGCAGCCCCTGGCACCTGAAGGCAGCGGGGCCCGCGCGGCGGGGCCGGCGTGTTGCGATGTTCCGGGCAGGCCTGTCGCGGGGTTGTCGGGATCGGCGGTTTTCCGCATCTGTTAACCTCTGGTTGTATCCCCTTGATTTCAGGTTCGTTTGCCTGGGTGACCTGCGTCAGACTCCGGCCTGCATGGGCTGAAACCTGCCGGTTCCCGAAAAATTGACCGGAACCGAACCACCGGTTTGCGAATTGGCTGGTCAGAACGGCGGGACCGGCGCTGCACGCTGCACAGTCAGCCCGTCTGCAACCAAGTGAGGAGAAAAACCATGACCAATCTGAAGCAACATGCGAGTACTCTGGCGCTGATCGCGACACTGACTGCGACCCCCGCCATTCTTGCCGCCCAGACCGCAACCGCGCCTGCCGACGATGCTGCAACCGCGAGCGAGCAGCCGCTGACACAGGACAATGCGGAAGCCCCGGCGGAGGAGACAACCGATACCGCCGATTCAGCGGTGCCTGCTGACGACGCGGCCTCTGATACTGCCGAAGTACCTGCCGATGACACGGCCACCGACACTGCCGAAGCACCTGCCGATGATGCGATGCAGTCCGATGGGACCGACACCGCCGAGGTGCCTGCGGATGACGGTCTGGCCGGCGATCCGAACCAGACCGCCGAGGTCGCACCCGAAGAGACAGCGAAACCTGTCGAAGGCCAGATCCACATGCAGGGTGAGAACACCATCCTTGCAGATGACCTGATGGGGTCAAATGTGTATTCGGCCAGCGGTGAAAGCATCGGCGAGATCGACGACCTGATCGTGAACCTCGACGGTTCCGTTGAAGGTGCCGTGATCGGCGTCGGTGGCTTCCTGGGGATCGGTGAGAAATGGGTTGCCGTGAAACTGGACAGCCTGTCCGCCCAGCAGGACGAGAATGGCAATGTCACGCTGACCAGCTCTGCCACCAAGGCTGATCTCGAAGCGGCAGAACCTTTCGTCACCGCGCGGGACATGGCCGCCGCCCAGCGGTCGGTTGAATCCATGCCTGCCGAAGGCGAGGTCCAGTCCCAGCCGCTGGAATGATAGCGCCGGGCGACACATCGCCCCGCTGCTGAACAAGGCCACCGTCGCATCCGCGGCGGTGGTTTACAGCGTCCCGCCTTTAACCTGATACACTCTGTATCGCCGATGTCCCGAGAGCGCGAAGCGCGGCAGGGTATCGGCGATTCAAGTGTAAGGCGGGGCGCTATAATATTTGAGAGGGGGCGGTGGTCTGACAGCGGGCCGCGTTTCAGCCTCTGGTCAGGATGTCGCCTGACCAAGAAGCTGCATCCCCTTGTCGACCAGCGCCCTGGCAAAGGGCTGATCCAGCGGCAGATGCCCGACAAGCAGACGGTAGAAGATCGGGGCATAGATCATGTCGAGGATGACTTCGGTGCTCTCCGGCGCGGCAATCTGACCTTCCCTGACGGCCTCGGCGATCAGGCCACGCCCGACCTCGCGCCCCGACAGGATCACACGGTTTCGGAAGGCGCGGGTCATTTCGCTGTCCCGGTCCGCCGCGGCAAGCGCAAGGCCGATCTGACGGCCCCGCGTGGTCGCAAAGGCGGCCACGATCGCCATGATCTGATGCTCCAGCCGGTCGGAAAGGCTGCCCGCCGTTTGCAGGCTCACCTTCGGCTGGCTCTCCATCAGGGCGGCCATCGCCAATTCGCTGGCGTTTGCCCAGTTCCGGTAGATCGTCGGCTTTCCGACACCCGACCGCAGGGCCACGGCATCAATGGTCAATCGCCCGAAACCCTCTTGCATGAGGATATCGACGGCAGCGGCCAGCGCCTTGGCTCTGGCGGCCTTGCTGGGCGGGCGGCCACGCGGATTTTGTTTTTCTTGACTCATTTCTTTACGAAACGTAACGTAAATAATCTATCATGACAAGCCAAGGATTCCAAAGATGTCCCATACCATCGTCCCCTACCTTGTTGCCAAAGGTGCAAAAGATGCCATCCAGTTCTATGCAAAGGCGTTTGGCGCCGTGGAAGACTTCCGCATGACCGATCCCGGCGACGGCAGGATTGGCCATGCCGAATTGGTCATCGGCGAGTCGCGCATCATGCTGAGCGATGAATATCCCGATTTCGGCGCCGTCAGCCCCGACACGCTGGGCGGGACCGCCGTGACCTTCCACCTTGCCACTGCTTCCGTCGACGGGGATGTGGCGCAGGCCGTGGCGGCCGGGGCGACCCTGCTGCGCGCGCCGGCGGATCAATCCTTTGGCGAACGCACGGCGACGCTGCTGGACCCGTTCGGTCACCGGTGGATGCTGTCGCAAACCATCGAGGCGGTCTCGCCCGAAGAGATGCAGAAGCGCTGGGAAGAGGAAACCTCTGCATGATCCTGCATGTTCAATGCGTGCCCGGGGCTGCAAAGCCGCAGGTGCGTGGCACCAAGCGCCGCACGGTCTGACCGGTGGATGCAGGCCCGATCGCAGGCGCGACCGGGCCTGCAATCACTCAGGCGGTGCGGGGGGCCTGCCGGGATCAGCCCAGGCTGACGCTTGCGGCGCTTTCCGGCAGTTCCTCGTCAAACAGGCGCTGATAGAACTCTGCCACTGTCTGACGCTCCAGCTCATCACATTTGTTGAGGAAGGACAGGCGGAAGGCATAGCCGACGTTGCGGAAGATCGTGGCGTTCTGGGCCCATGCGATCACGGTACGCGGCGACATCACGGTGGAGAGTTCCCCGTTCATGAAGGCAGTGCGGGTCAGATCGGCAACGGTGACCATCTGGCGCACGGTCTTGCGCCCCTCTGCATTGTTGTAATGCGGGTTCTTCGACAGAACGATAGCGGTTTCCGCGTCGATGGACAGATAGTTCAGCGTGGCCACCAGCGACCAGCGGTCCATCTGACCCTGGTTGATCTGCTGGGTGCCGTGGTACAGCCCGGTGGTATCGCCCAGACCAACGGTGTTGGCGGTGGCGAAGATGCGGAAATAGGGGTGCGGTTCGATCACCTGGTTCTGGTCCAGCAGCGTCAGCTTGCCGTCCACCTCCAGCACCCGCTGGATCACGAACATCACATCCGCGCGGCCCGCGTCATATTCGTCAAAGACGATGGCAGTGGGGTTGCGCAGCGCCCAGGGCAGGATGCCTTCCTGAAAGTCGGTGACCTGCTTGCCATCGCGCAGCTTGATCGCATCCTTGCCGATCAGGTCGATCCGGCTGATGTGGCTGTCGAGGTTCACGCGCACCGCAGGCCAGTTCAGCCGCGATGCAACCTGTTCGATATGCGTCGATTTGCCGGTGCCGTGATACCCCTGGATCATCACCCGGCGGTTGTGGCTGAAGCCTGCCAGGATTGCCAGTGTGGTGTCGGGATCGAACTTGTAGGTGCTGTCCAGTTCCGGCACCCGTTCTGTCCGGGCGGCGAAACCCTTGACAACCATGTCCGTGTCGATGCCGAAAACCTCGCGGACGCTGATGTCTTCGGTGGGTTTGGTGTTGATGTCCAGCGCGCCGTCAGCCATTTGTCCTCGTCCTTTTCGGTCTTCGCCCCGATTGGGGAAATATCAGCCCGCCTCTGGTGCAACATATCCTGAGTACGTGCAAGGGTTGGGCTGTGGGTTTGTTGCGTCACACGAGCCTAACTGGCGCAGATCGCGTCAATGGCAACCTGCGCGCAGCCGCAGGCGGCCTTGACGGGCCGGTCCGCGCGCGCCTCTGCAAGGTCGAGGCGCAGTTTGACATGCGGCGCCTCATCCGTCTTGCCGTTGGCGATCAGGCAATCGTACAGCCCGCGCAGGGCCCAGACGTTGTCAGGATGCACGCAGGCGCGGGGCAGGCCGGGGACCAGCCCCAGATCCTGGCGAAACACCTGCTCTGCCTCCACGGTGTGACCCTGCTCGAACAGCAGCGCCCCCAGCGCATGGCGGGTCGGCTGCATCCAGCCCCAGGGTTCGTCGTAAGGCAGGGCATCGTCCAGTGACACGGCACGCCGCAGATGGGCAAAGGCCAGGTCATGGTCGCCCTTGCGATAGGCCAGTTCCCCTTCAAGCATGGCGGCCGCAACCTCCAGCAGGTCGACGCCGCGCACATTGTGCAACAGGCGGCTTTCGGGCACGCGCGCCTTGACCGCAAGGAAGGTATCAAGCTGCGCATCCGCTTCCTCGATATGCCCCAGCGCGGAATAGGCCAGCCCCCTGGCGTATTCGATGAAGGCGGTGCACATGATGTAGGTTTCGGTATCCTCGGGCAGTTCCAGCTTGAGGATCTCCTCCCACATGCCGAAGCGGATCAGCACATGTGGCTCCATCCCCAGGATGGTTTCAAAGAAATCCGCCATCGGTGGCGATTTGATCTGCAGCAAGGCATCCGGCGTCGTCTCGCGCATGCCCCGGACGGCACGCATCGCCGGTTCGAACTGACCCAGATAGAGCGCCCCGCTGATGACAAAGTGGTAATTGTGCTGGCGGTAGCCGGTGTAGATGTTGAACGCGCCTTCGGCCTCGTAATATTTCAGGTCCGCCTCGATGGCGCGCTCGTTCCAGCGCACCACGTTCTCGTAAGCGCCGCAAAGCACGTCGATGTGCGTGGGCATATGCACCAGATGGCCGGCATCAGGCACCAGCCTGCGCAAGACGTCAGAGGCTTTCAGCGCCTTTTCGGGATAGGGCGACATCTCCATCAGATGCACGTAAAGATGCAGGATACCGGGGTGGGCCATGCCGCCGGGCAGGGCCATCTGGGTTTCCAGAACCGCCTGCGCCTCCAGCGTTTCGGCACCCGGGGCCACGTCACCTTCCGCGATGTCCCACATGGCCCAGGGCGTCAGGTTCATCAGCGCATCGACAAAGACGGTCGCGATGTCCGGATCGGTCGGATGGGCCTGATGTACGGCCCGCATGGCATCGGCAAAGGCGCGGTCCCAGGGGGCCATATCCTCCACCGGGTCGCGTTGCGGATAACGGGCGTTCAGCGCCCGGATCAATGCCGCTTCGACCGGGCTGGCATTGTCGATCACGGCGCGCGCGGCCCGGGTCGCATCATAGGCTTCGGCCAGAGCCTCCGCCCGGCCTTTGCTGTCGAACAGGACCCAGGGCATGTTGTAATTCGGCCCGGCGGCATAGGCGTGGCCCCAATGGGCCATGGCGCAGGCCGGATCGGCGGCGGCGGCCCTGGTAAAGCAGGCAATCGCCTCCTTGTGGTTGAAACCATAGGTCCAGTTGAGCCCCCGGTCGAACCAGCGTTGCGCATCGGCAGAGCCTGTGGTGACGGCCCGTGTGTATTGGCCCAGATCGTAGGGATAGCGCATCGCGAGGCTCCTTTTCGTACCCGAACATGCCAAGACGGGCCGACCTTGCCCAGAACATTCCGCAGAGCTGCACGAAAGATGCGCAACCGGAGGGCAATATCTGCACCAGGCGGGGCTATTCCGGTTCAGGCAAGACAGGAGAATGCATCATGACAACATTGACACTACAACAGCGCTTTGCCGTGGCGGCCGCGATTGGCGCGGCAGGCGGCGGCGTCGCATTGGCGATGATCGGGCAGGGGAAATTCGGCTATGGTGACGCCGGTTTCCTGCGGGTGGCCACCGCCGGGGCGTTTCTGGCGGGGCTGCTGGTGGCGGGCGGTTTTGGCGGGCAGGGGGTTCCGGGACTGCTGCGCGCGCTGCTCAGCTTTCTTGGGGCCACCGTGCTGGGGGCGGTGATCGCGGTGTTGCTGATGCCGTTCGATTCGCTCTGGCGACAGGTCTTGCCGCTGGAAATCCTGCGGGACTGGGTGGCAGGCAGCCTTGTCGGACCGCTTCATGTGCTGGGGGTTCTGGCAGATGATCTGCTGGTCCTTGTGGTCTGGGCAGGCGGGGTTGCGGCCAGCCGGGCCGCCCACCTGATTTCCCGCACCTAAGATGCGGGGGGCCCGCAGCTTACCAGGTGGTGCGTCGGGTGCAGCCATGCTGCACCCCGGCCCGGTCAGTCCTTGAAGCTGCGGCTGCCCTTGATCTGGTCCCAGGCCCACATGACCTGCTGCAGCTGGTCCTCCTGCGACCGGTCGCCGCCGTTCATGTCGGGGTGCAGCACCTTGATCAGCAGCTTGTAGGCCTTGCGGATCTCGGGCTTGGTCATCGTGTCCTTGACCTCCAGGATCTCGACCGCGCGGCGTTCGGTGGGGGGCAGCCTGCGCCCCGCCTGGCCACCGCGACCGGGGTTCTGGGTCGCGTTCTTGCCCAGCACCTGATGCGGATCCTCGATGCCCAGCCGCGCCCATGCACGCGCCTCCGGATCGCCCAGCGGCTTGGTCTTGCGTTCCCAGACCTTATCCTCGGACAGCTGCGCGTTCATCTCCGCCTCGGTGGTGCCGTCAAAGAAGTTCCACTTGAGGTTGTATTCGCGGACGTGCTGCTGGCAGAACCAGAAGTAATCGTCCAGCACGTCGGGCGCTTTCGGCGCGCGGTATTTCCCGGCCTCTTCGCAGCCCTCATGATCACAGATCCGGGTCGATGTTTCAGACGCGCCGGACATGCCGCGCCGACCGCGCGGGTTTTTCTTTTTCGAAGACGACACGGACATGTCGAATCCGAAGGGATCTGGTTTGGACATAGCGATTGACCTTTTCGACTCGAAGAGAGGAGTTTAGACTTTCCGCGAAGAGATTGAAGGGGCTTGACAGGAAAATGACGGTAAAAATGTCGAAGACGGAAGAGATCAGATCGGCATTGCAAACCGCGTTCGATCCGCGTGAGCTGGAAGTGGTGGATGACAGCGAGAGCCACCGCGGGCATGGCGGCTATCGCGAGGGCGGGGAAACGCATTACAACCTGCGCATCCGGTCGGCGGCTTTCAAGGGGCAGTCGCGCATCGCGCGGCATCGTGCCGTTCACGCCGCGCTTGGCCCCGACCTGATCGGGCGCATCCACGCGCTGGCGCTTGATCTGGACGTTTAAGGCACCCGACCTTTAACCAGAATCATCCTGTGACACGACCGTCCCGGGAGCGCCGCAGGCGCGGCAGGGTATGCGGGTCTCAGTCCAAGGTCGGGCGCTTTAGGAGTGCCGCCTAGGACGCTGAATCAGAAGGCTTCCTTGCCGCTGCCAGCTTCTCAAGCGAGGCGCTTAGCCCCCGCACATCACTGGTGTCCTCGACGCCATTGTCCCAGGGCTGGTCATCGGATGACGCCTGTGCGGCGCCGGGGGTCTGCACCGGCGCGGGGGCTTGTTGCGCTGCGGTTCCGGGCGGGGTTTTTGCGGCCACAGCCGCCGGTTTTTCCGCCCGTTGCCCGGGCGCATCATCTTCCGCCGGGGCGGGCAGAAGCTCGGGGGAGAAGGCCTCCGCATCATTGTTGCGCAGACGGCGGAAGACCAGCACGTTGCGCCATTCGGTGGTGGTGGAGGTGAGGCCGGAGCGTTCGACCGAGGGCAGCGTCTCTGCCCGCTGATATTCCCAGCCTTCGCCCGCAAGCTCGTTCATAAGCTCTTGCAACCCATAGGAAAACCGGGCCTCAGCCCCCTTCACACCTTTGCCCTTGCGCCCCTTGGAGGGGGCGGGGACGACTTTGTACTCGTAACGGGGCATGGGCATCCTTCGACGGGGTTTCGCAGGGGTTCTTAACCGATTGGAAAGGGTCACACAACGTGCATGGGCTGTACACCGAAAGCACACCACAGCGCCGGGATTACTCAGGTGGCAGGGCAGCGATGTCCGCAAGGATGCGCTAATACAGGTCACACAAGTGACAACAAGTTTGCCGATTTCCCGAATTAAGGTTGTCGATCACCCCAAATCGGCGAGAGCGGTTGCAAGTACAAGGCAGGGCCAAACCCCACCCTACCGCTTCAGCCCGATGCGGCGGCCGACGCGGGCTTCGGGGGGCAGCGCGCCCTGGCGGGCCTTGAAGGCCTCCAGCGCGTCCCTGATGTTCTGCGGCATCGGGGCGACGCGCGGGCCGGATTGGTCCACATGCAGGGTCAGCCCTTCGGCCGTGGCGGCAAGCCAGCCGTCCTCGTGGTACAATTCCTGATAGGAATGAAAGCGTTTCTCATCGAAATCAATCAGATGGAAGGCGGCGTTCACCCGGTCGCCCTCATGCAATTCACGCAGGTAACAGATGTGGAATTCCGCCACATAAGTGGTGCAGCCGGTCTTTTGATAGTCGGGACCAAAGCCCAGCTGGCCATAGACCTCATCCACCGCCTGGTCGAACAGCACGGAGTAATAGGCCATGTTGAGATGGCCGTTGAAGTCGATCCATTCCGGTTTGACGGTCATCAAGCTGGATCGGAAAGGGGCGTTCATGGGGGCTTCTCCGGCGGTTTTTTGCGTTGGTGGCGATGCGGGCAAGGGGCGCGAACGGGCATCTTTCAGATGCCCTGCCTCGCGCTGATCGTGTCGTGCAAGCGAACGCTCATGCGCCGAGTTTGGCCGCCACGATCTGGTTGACCGCCTTGGGGTTCGCCTTGCCGCCGGTCGCCTTCATCACCTGGCCCACGAACCAGCCTGCCAGCTTGGGGTTCTCGCGCGCCTTGGCGACCTGATCGGGGTTGGCGGCGATGATCTCATCCACCGCGGCCTCGATGGCGCCGGTGTCGGTGACCTGTTTCATGCCTTCGGTCTCGACAATCTCGGCGGGGTCGCGGCCGGTGGTGTAGCAGATTTCGAAGACATCCTTGGCGATCTTGCCGCTGATCGCGTCGGAGGCGATGAGATCGACGATGGCACCAAGCTGGCCGGGGCTGACCGGGCTGTCGGTGATGTCGCTGTCGTCTTTCTTGAGCCGTCCGAAGAGTTCGTTGATGACCCAGTTCGCGGCCATCTTGCCCTCGCGGCCCTGTGCCGTCGCCTCGAAATAGCCCGCCGAGTCGAGATCGGCGGTCAGCACGGAGGCGTCATAATCGCTGAGGCCGAAGTCATTGATAAACCGCGCCTTCTTGGCGTCGGGCAGTTCGGGCAGGCGGGCGGCGATGTCATCGACCCAGCCCTGTTCGATCTCCAGCGGCAGCAGGTCGGGGTCGGGGAAATAGCGGTAGTCATGCGCTTCTTCCTTGGAACGCTGGGTGCGGGTCTCGCCCTTGACGGGATCGAAGCCGCGGGTTTCCTGATCGACGGTGCCGCCCGCTTCGAGGATGGCGATCTGGCGCCGCGCCTCGACTTCGATCGCCTGCTGGATGAAGCGGGTGGAGTTCATGTTCTTGATCTCGCACCTTGTGCCGAGATGGCCAAAATCGCCGGTCTCGCGGTAGCGTTCGTAATCGCCTGGGCGGCAGACCGAGACGTTGACGTCGGCGCGCAGGTTGCCGTTCTGCATGTCGCCGTCGCAGGTGCCGAGGTAGCGCATGATCTGGCGCAGTTTCAGGATATAGGCGGCGGCCTCTTCCGGGCCGCGGATGTCGGGGCGGGAGACGATCTCCATCAGGCAGACGCCGGCGCGGTTCAGGTCGACAAAGGAGCTGTCGGGGTCCATGTCATGGATGGATTTGCCCGCGTCCTGTTCCATGTGGATGCGTTCGACGCGGACCAGCCGCGCGGTGCCGTCGCCCATTTCCACCAGCACTTCGCCTTCGCCGACGATGGGTTCGTAAAGCTGACTGATCTGGTAGCCGGCCGGCTGGTCGGGGTAGAAATAGTTCTTGCGGTCGAAGGCCGATTTCAGGTTGATCTGCGCCTTCAGGCCCAGCCCGGTGCGGACCGCCTGTTCGATGCAATATTCGTTGATCACGGGCAGCATGCCGGGCATGGCGGCATCCACGAAGGCGACGTTGCTGTTGGGTTCAGACCCGAAGAGGGTGGAGGCGCCCGAAAACAGCTTGGCGTTGGAGGAGACCTGGGCGTGCACTTCCATCCCGATGACCAGTTCCCAATCCTCCTTGGCCCCCGCGATGCGTTTGGGTTTCGGGGTTTCATAGGTCAGGTCAAGCATGGCGCACCTTGGTCTGGGATAAACGGGTTATCCGGGTCATAGGATAGCGCGCGATGTGTCGCAAGGGCCTGCTGCGGGCCGTGTCAGGCGGGGATGGTCTGCGGGCCGGTGTCGGTAAAGACGATGCGGTGGCCCTGGGCGATCTCGCGGCTGAACAGGGAGGTGATGATGCGCATCGCGTCTTCGCGGCCAGAGGCGGCAAAACGGGCGGGCGAGCGGACCCGCAGGTTGTTGTCGAAACCCTGTGCCGCATGGGCCCAGATCATCGGGTGCAGCTCTGTCAGGTGGTCGCGCACGATGTCATGGGCGCATTCCGCGATCTGGATGCGGTTCTGGTCGGCATGATCGTTGCCCGAAAAGGCCTGACCCACGGAATTGGCGCAATAGGCGGCCAGCAGGTTGGCGGTATAGGCATTGGGGCGGCGCTTGAGGATGTCGTGCAGCCCTTCGATGAAGAAACCCACATCGAGGTTGGCGCAGGCCTGGTCATCGCAGGCGATGGCATCGAACTGGACCCAGGTATAGCCACCTGCACCCCAGATCTTTTCGGTCCGTGACGCCGTGCGGCGCGCTTCCAGTTCAAGCCCGGAGTAGGAGCCGAACCAGCGCGGCAGCATGTGGTTGCCGAGCGCCCGCATGGATCGGGGGTTGGCCGGGTTCAGGTCGATCAGCGCTTCATAGTGGTTGGCAATGCGGTGTTCGTTCTGCGAGGCATTGGCCAGCAGGGCGCAGTTTGTCGCCGCCAGCAGGGGCGAGTCGTAGTCCTTGCCCGGGTAGGCGGCCACGATATCCCGGGCCCGGTCAAAATGCGCGGCAAAGGCGTCGCGGTTGCGTTCGGGAATTTCCGCATCCCAGCCGGTGCCGCGCCAGGCCCAGCCGATGTCCATATGCGCCTGGGCGACAATTGCGCCGACGATATGGTCGCGGGGGCGTTCGGCCAGGACATGTTCCAGCGCCTCGATCCCGGCCAGCAGCGGCGCTCCCTTGGCCGGTTTCCCGTCGAGCAGCGCATGTTCCGCCGCCATGATCACATCGGCGCGCGCGCCATAGGCCAGCAGTTCGGCCACCGGCATGAAGCCCGGTGTCAGCTCGCGTTTCTCGTCGGATTGATAGATCAGTTCCGAAAGCGCCTCCCAGTCCTCCTGCCGGACCATGCGCTGGCCGATGTTGAGGTAATGGTCGCGAATCTTTTCCTCTGCCGTGGGATCGGGGCAGGCAATGCTCAGCATGGCGGTGGGCGTGCCAGCGGCAGCGCGCGGGCGGCGGCGCAGAATGGTGGTTCGCAGCGGCAAGACCGGCTCCGGTTCCGGGCGCTGACGCAGCCGGTTTTCCAGCGGGCGGATGTGTTTGGTCAGAAGGGAGCGCAGCGTTTTCATTCTGGGAGTATCCGGCAGATTTCTCGATTGCAGTGAGCTTGCCTTTGCAATCGGGCTGAAACATGGCTGACGTGCGAAGATATCAGGGAAATAATACATCCATAGGGTGCATTTTCCACATCAGCGTCTCAAACTTTAACGATTGTTCCGGGCCTCACACCGATCAGACCGAAAGGCGGTCATTGTTGCGTTTTATCGCTGCTTGTCTGCGGTCTACTTGCCAGCTTGAAAATGGCGGCACATAGTGCGCGTCATGAAATTTATCGGGTTGACCATCGGGCTCGTCATGATGTCAGAGCCGCTCTGGGCCGAGGCGCGTTCGCCGCTCCGGACCCAGCCGCGCGCGATTCCCGTCGAACAATCACAGGTTGATGGCATGGCGCTGGAACCGGTGGAGGCATCTGCTGTCCCGCAGCTTCCGGCCCGGGCGCAGGCTGCTCCGCTTGAACTGCCGGAAGAGGCTGCGCTTCCCGGTGCGCCCGTTCTGGTTGTGCCGGGTCCGCCGCTCATCCGCCCGAAGGCGCGCGCGCCGAACCTGCCGCGCACCCGCTGGCAGCATATGGCGGGCAATGCGCTGTGGACCCGAACCGCGCTGGCCGCACTCAAGGCGCATGGCAAGCCGCTGGTGGACATGGTGCCGGGCGACATCGAAACCTGGTGCCCGGCCTACCCAAAGGCGGACGACCGCAGGCGGCGGGCCTTCTGGGTGGGGTTTCTGTCGGCCCTGGCCAAGCACGAAAGCACCTACAAGCCCTGGGCTGTGGGCGGCGGCGGGCGCTGGTACGGGCTTTTGCAGATCCTGCCGGGCACCGCACGGGGGTACAAATGTAACGTAGGGGATGGCGCGGCGCTGAAAAGCGGTGCGGCCAATCTCAGCTGTGCCGTGCGCATCATGGCCCATACCGTGCCGCGTGACGGGGTGATATCCGGCGCGCGCGGCAACAAGGGTGTCGGCGCCGATTGGGGGCCGATGCGCTCTGCCGCCAAGCGGCGCGAGATGGCGGGCTGGCTGCGGCAGCAGGCCTATTGCAAGCCGATCAATGCGACGCGGCCCCGCGCACGCCCCTGAGCCGCCGGCCGGAAATTATTGCAAAAGCTGGAAGTGGAACCGTTTCACGGTGACACCCTGTGCGGTCAGCGCCTCTTCGAATGCCTGATGGGGCGGGGTGGCTTCAAAGGGCATCCTGATCTTGCGGCCATTCGGCAGGACGATGCTGGCGCGCACGGAAAAGTCGAGCCGTGTGTCCAGCCGGATGTGGTCAACTTCGGCCAGGGCAATCAGCGCGTCGCGCGGGCCGGTGAACCAGCGCAGATGGGTTGCGTTCAAATCGATGCCCGCCAGCGGGTTGCGGATCAGGTCCCAGAGTGCCGGCAGGGTAAAGACGGCGAGGATCGCCACCACCATCGGTGCGGCGTCAAAGACGATGAGCAGGCAGAGCAGCGCGGCCCAGACCAGGGCCAGGATTGCCATGCCGCGCAGGCTGCGGCCCGCGCGGCGGTAGCTGAAGACGGGGTCGGTCAGGACCTCGGTCACGGGGCCTATCTGCCGCCCGATACATCAAGGGTGGAGCCGGTGACATAGCTTGCCTCGTCCGACAGCAGCCACAGGGCGGCCTGGGCGACTTCCTCTGCCGTGCCCGCGCGGCGCATGGGCACATTGCCCGACAGGCGCGTGGCCCGGTCGGGGCTGCCGCCCTTGGCGTGAATACCGGTTTCGATCAGCCCGGGGCGCAGCGACATGACGCGGATGCCTTCGGCTGCGACCTCATCCGACAGGCCCTTGGTAAAGGTGTCGATCGCGGCCTTGGAGGCAGCATAATCCACGTATTCATTGGCAGAGCCCAGCCGGGCCGCCGCCGAAGAGATATTGACGATGGCGCCGCCGTCGCCCTGCGCCTGCATCCGTCTGACGGCAGCGCCCGCGATCAGGATCGCGCCGATCACGTTGATGTCGAACATCCGCCGCAGGCGGTCGTGGGTCAGAGCGGTCACCGGCGAGGGGTGGTCGACGATGCCTGCATTGTTGATCAGCGCGTCAAGCTGGCCGAACTCGGCGTCGATCTGGGCGAACATGTCCTCGATGGCATCGGGGTCGGCCACATCGGCGGGGCAGAGCAGGGCATGCGCGCCTGACCTTGCCACATCGCTGGCAACCATATGGGCGCTGTCATGGTCAGACCGGTAATTCAGCACCAGGTCATAGCCCCGCGTTGCCGCCAGCCGCGCGCAGGCCGCGCCGATCCCGGTGGAGGCCCCGGTGATCAGGCAGACCGGCCGGGTCATGTCGCGCCCCGGATGCGTGTCAGCATCTCGGTCGTGTCGCGGCTGAGGTCTGGCGTGGCCAACATCCGGTCCAGCTCGGCGGCGATGAGGCTTTGCCGGTCCGTGTCATAACGTTTCCAGGTCTGGAAGGCCGAGCACATGCGCGCGGTGGTCTGCGGGTTCTTCGGGTCCAGCCGGATCAGCCAGTCGGCCAGCAGCCGATAGGCCTTGCCCGAGGCGTGGTGAAACCCGGCGTGATGCATGGCCAGCGCGCCAAAGACCGCGCGGAAGCGGTTCGGGTTCTGCCAGTTGAAATCCGGGTGGCGGGTCAGGTTCTCCGCGACATCGGCGGCATCCCGGGGCTCTGCCTGCTGCACCTGCAGGCCGAACCATTTGTCCATCACCAGCCGGTCGTCCTTCCATTGCGCCTCGAAGGCGGCAAGCGCCTTTTCCCCCTTGCCGATGTGCAGCAGGGCGGCGAGGGCTGCCAGCTGGTTGGTCATATTGTCCGCCGCATCATATTGCGCCTGTGCGGCCCGGCCCCCGTCGCGGCGGGTGATCAGGGAGAGCATGGCATTGGCAAGGCTGCGTTTGCCGGCCTGTTCGGCACCGGGATCATAGGGGGCGGTGACAAGGTTGGCGGCGTGGATCTGCTGCGCGGCATCGCCCAGGGCATCGGCCATCGCATCGCGCATCCGCTCGACACCGGCATGGATGTTCTCGGGCATCGGGGTGCCACCCTCGCCGTGGATCAGCGCGGCCAGTTCGGATTGCGTGGGCAGGCCCAGCATCAGCGCGCGATAGGCGGGGTCGAGCGCGGTGTCGCTGAGCACCGTGGTGATGGCCGCCAGATAGGCGGGATCGGCATCCGCCCCGTCGTGGATCATCGGCATCAGCGCCTTGCGGGCCAGCATCCGCGCGGCTTCCCAGCGGTTGAAGGGATCCGTGTCATGGCTCAGCAGATGGGCGCGGTCGGCATCGCTGAGATCATGCTCCAGCATCACCGGCGCGGAAAAACCGCGCAGGATCGAGGGGACCGGGCGCGCCGCCAGCCCGTCGAAGCTGAAGCTCTGCGTGGCTTCGGACATTTCAAGGATGCGGGTTTCGCCCACTTCGGTCCCGTCCGGGCCGATCAGCCCGGCGGCGATGGGGATGACCTGCGGTTTCGGATCGGGGGAGGCCGCGCTGGGCTTGGTATCCTGCCGGAAGGTCAGCGTGAGGGTGCTGCCGTCCCAGTCTTCGGTGACCGACAGGCGCGGAGTGCCGGCCTGAGAATACCAGCGCTTGAACTGCGCGAGGTTCCGGCCGGTGGTATCCTCGAAGACCTTCAGCCAATCCTCGATGGTGCAGGCCTGACCGTCATGGCGTTCAAAATAGAGGTCCAGCGCCCTGGCATAGGCCTCATCACCGACCAGGGTTTTGAGCATGCGGATGACCTCGGCGCCTTTTTCATAGACGGTGGCGGTGTAGAAGTTGTTGATTTCCTGAAAGCTTTCGGGCCGCACCGGATGGGCAAGCGGGCCCTGATCCTCGGGGAACTGGCGCGCGCGCAGGTCGATGACATCGTGGATGCGTTTCACCGGGGCGGAGCGCATGTCAGAGGTGAACTGACTGTCGCGGAACACCGTCAGCCCCTCCTTGAGGCAGAGCTGGAACCAGTCGCGGCAGGTGATGCGGTTGCCGGTCCAGTTGTGGAAATATTCATGGGCGATGATCGCCTCGATCCGCTCGAAATTCATGTCGGTTGAGGTTTCGGGGCTGGCCAGCACGGCGGAGGAGTTGAAGATGTTCAGCCCCTTGTTCTCCATCGCGCCCATGTTGAAATCATCCACCGCGACGATGTTGAACAGATCAAGGTCGTATGCGCGGCCATAGACCTCTTCGTCCCATTTCATCGAGGCCTTCAGCGCCTGCATCCCGAAGGCGCATTTGCCCTCGTCGCCGGGGCGCACGTAAAGGTTCAGCGCCACCTCGCGGCCGGTCATGGTGGTGAAATGATCGGAATGCGCCACGAGATCACCGGCAACCAGGGCAAAGAGATACGCAGGCTTGGGCCAGGGATCGTGCCATTCGGCGCTGTGCTGACCGGTGCTGACCGGGTTGCCATTGCTCAGCAGCACCGGGTGGGGGCCGTTGATGGTGACGGTAAAGACGCTCATCACATCCGGGCGGTCGGGATAATAGGTGATCTTGCGAAAACCCTCGGCCTCGCATTGGGTGCAATACATGCCGTTCGACATGTAAAGCCCCTCCAGCGCGGTGTTGTTCGCAGGGTCGATCTCGACCTCCGATTCCCACAGGAACGGGCCGTCGGGGGTATCGCAGGTCAACCCGTCTTCTGACAGAACAGGGGTGACATCCCTGCCGTCGATGCGGGCAGAGATCAGCGACAGGTTTTCACCGTGCAGAAAGAACCGCCTGTCGGTCGCATCGGGGTTGGGGCGGA
Source organism: Sulfitobacter sp. PR48 (assembly GCF_028807335.1). NCBI lineage: Bacteria > Pseudomonadati > Pseudomonadota > Alphaproteobacteria > Rhodobacterales > Roseobacteraceae > Sulfitobacter > Sulfitobacter sp. PR48. The sequence continues at coordinate 121,187 of NZ_JARAMM010000007.1, forward strand.
AGGCGATCCTGCTTTTGACGCGGGTCTTGTGCGGATCAAGATCAAAGTCCAGCGCAACACTGTCGACCACAAAACCAAAAGGTGTGTAGTCGGACAGATAGATCGTCTTGGGGGCCGCGTCGCGCATGGAAGTACCTCTTTTTGCCGGAACGGTTCGGTTGGGCTGCACGTTATGACCATGAGACCTGCCCTGCAACGGGGCGAATGGAACGAAAGTCAAACAACATGGAGGACACCCTGATGTCTGCACCCGACACAAACATCGACAAGCAGGAACAACGTCACAAGCCCGCATTGCTGGGGATCAAGGGGGCGATGGTCTTTGGTGTGCTGATGGTCCTGATCGTCTTTTTCCTGGCCGTGATGGGCGGCGGCGATGATCAGCTGCCCGCGATTGAAACGGGCAGCACGGTGAACAGCACCGATGACGCCGTGGCCCCGGTGGCAGGCGGCTCCGACTAGGACCGCGCCCGGAAGGATCAGCGTGGCGGCACCCGTTTCCGGTGCCGCCATGAGGCTGCTGAAAAAGCGCGTTCCTGCACCCGCTCCCCCCGAAACAACGAAATCGTTCTTCCACGACGCCAGCCACAAGCCTTGGCCCGGGTGTCAGCCCGGGCCGCGCCCGACCCTCCCCCCGGGAGGGCGCTTTTGGTGACTTCTCGTATCACACTGACAACATTGATATTTGTAAGGGAGGCGCTCCGAATGCGCGTCTCAATGCGCCCTCCCAGGCTCGGGCGCGGCCCTTCGTTCAAAAACGTAACGCAGAGCGCAGAAGAACGATTTACCTCCGGCGGCAGCCGCTTCCGGGTTTGTCAGCAATCTGGTGGCGGCACCCGTTTCCGGTGCCGCCATTTTGCCCTCCATCCCAGGGGTGGGGGGCAGTGTGGCAAGGAATGCGCGAATTTTGGTAAGATTACTTTACCAAGAAACTTGTCGCTCGGAACCAATCGCCGTACACCTTTGGAAATTTCCGGGCGAAGGGAGCGCAAGCAATGTCAGACAGGATCAACAAACACGATTTGCAGGTGGAGTCCGCCCTTGTCGCTTTCATCGAGGATGAAGCCCTGCCGGGCAGTGGCGTGACGCCGGATGCCTTCTGGCAGGGGTTTTCGCAGCTGGTGCACGAGATGGGCGACAGGAACCGCGCCCTCCTGGCCGAGCGCGAGACGTTGCAGCAGCAGATCGACGATTGGCACATCGCCCACCGGGGCAGGCAACATGATGCCGAAAGCTACCGCAGCTTTCTGACCGATATCGGCTATCTGGTGCCCGAAGGCCCTGATTTCACCATCGAAACCGCCAATGTGGACCCCGAGATCGCAACGGTGCCGGGCCCGCAATTGGTGGTGCCGATCACAAATGCGCGGTTTGCGCTGAATGCCTGCAATGCGCGCTGGGGCAGTCTTTATGATGCCTTCTATGGCACCGATGCGCTGGGCGATCTGCCCCCGGCGGGGGGGTATGACGCGGCGCGTGGTGCGCGGGTGGTGGCGCGGGCCAAGGCGTTTCTGGATCAGGCGGCACCGCTTGCGGGCGGTTCGCATGCCGATGTAACCGGCTATGCCGTGGAAGATGGCGCATTGGTGTCGGCACTTGCCGATCCTGCGCAATTTGCGGGCTATCGCGGGGATGCGGCGGCACCCTCGGCGATCCTGCTGCGCAACAACGGGCTGCATGTGGAAATCACGGTCGATGCGGACCATCCCATCGGCAAGACCGACCCGGCCCATGTGGCCGATGTCCTGCTGGAAAGCGCGGTCTCCACCATCATGGATTGCGAGGACAGCGTGGCCGCGGTGGATGCCGAGGACAAGGTGGGCGCCTATCGCAACTGGCTGGGGCTGATGAAGGGCGATCTGTCGGAGACCTTCCAGAAGAACGGCAAGCCGATGACACGGGTGATGCACCCGGACCGGAGCTATACCGCGCCGGATGGCGGGGCGGTGACGCTGAAAGGCCGCGCGCTGATGCTGGTGCGCAATGTCGGCCACCTGATGACCAACCCGGCGGTGCTGGACCGCGCGGGCCGCGAAGTGGGTGAGGGGCTGATGGATGCCATGATCACCACGCTGATCGCAATGCACGACCTGAAGCGCGCGGGCGGGAATTCGGTGCAGGGGTCGGTCTATGTGGTCAAGCCTAAGATGCACGGGCCTGCCGAAGTTGCCTTTACCGACGAGATTTTCACCATGGTGGAAGGCCTGCTTGGCCTGCCGGCCCATACCGTGAAGCTGGGCATCATGGACGAGGAACGCCGCACCAGTGCCAACCTCAGGGAATGTATCCGCGCGGCGAAACATCGGGTGGCTTTCATCAACACCGGTTTCCTGGACCGCACCGGCGACGAGATCCATACTTCGATGGAGGCCGGGCCGATGGTGCCCAAGGGCGACATGAAGAACGCCACCTGGATCGGCACCTATGAGGACCGCAATGTGGATATCGGCCTGGCCTGCGGGTTGCAGGGGCGGGCGCAGATCGGCAAGGGCATGTGGGCGATGCCGGACATGATGGCCGATATGATCGCGGCAAAGGTGGGTCACCCGATGGCCGGGGCCTCCTGCGCCTGGGTGCCCTCGCCGACCGCGGCCACCCTGCATGCGATGCATTATCATCAGGTCGATGTGATCGCGCGGCAGGACGAGATCCGGGCAGGCGGGCCGCGCGGCACGCTGGCCGATCTGCTGGAGATCCCGGTGCTGGAGGGGCGCAACCTGAGCGCGGCCGAAATCACCCGCGAGATCGAGAACAATGCCCAGGGCATTCTGGGCTATGTGGTGCGCTGGGTCGATCAGGGGGTTGGCTGCTCCAAGGTGCCGGACATCAATGATGTCGGCCTGATGGAAGACCGCGCCACCTGCCGCATTTCCGCCCAGGCGCTGGCGAACTGGCTGCATCACGGGGTGATCGACGCCGATCAGGTCATGGAGGGGCTGAAGAAGATGGCCAGGGTGGTGGATGGTCAGAATGCCGGTGATCCGGCCTATCGCCCGATGGCGCCCGGTTACGACGGCATTGCCTTTCAGGCGGCCTGCGATCTGGTGCTGAAGGGGCGCGAGCAACCTTCGGGCTATACCGAGCCGGTGCTGCATGCGCGGCGGCTGGAGCTGAAGGCGGCGGGCTGAGCGCGGGGTGAAAGCTGCGTGGGGCGCTGCCCCACACCCCGGGAATATTTTTTGCCAAAAAGAGGAGAAGCAGGTGGCGATTTCATTGAGAAAAGCACGCACGATCATACGCAAGGCGCTGGAGAAGGGCCGCGAGATGGAGCTGAAACCGCTCTCTGTCGTGGTGCTGGATGCAGGCGGTCATGTGCAGGCCTTTGAACGCGAGGACGGGGCGGCGGCGGGGCGCTTTGCCATTGCCCATGGCAAGGCCTATGGCGCGGTGATGCTGGGCATGGCGGGGACGGCGCAGATGAAACGCGCGGAGGATCAGGCCTATTTCATGGCGGCGGTGAACGGGGTTTACGGCGGTCAGGTGATTCCGGTGCCGGGCGGCGTGCTGCTGCGCGACCGCAAGGGGGCGGTGATCGGCGCGGTCGGCGTGACCGGCGATACGTCTGAAAAAGATGCAGAATGCGCGATGGCGGGCATTGCCGCCGCCCGGTTGCAGGGCGAAATCTGACGCGGTGCTTGAGCGGGCGGCGGGCTTGGCCTATGTTTATGCAATTGCAGCAATAGAAGGTGACCCATGGCGCGTCCTGTCGTTGGCATTATCGGAAATTCGCACCTGATCAATGACCAGTACGAGGTGCATGCAGGCGGACAGATGAACACCGAGGCGGTGTCTGGCGTTTCCGACTGCGTGCCCTTCATCATTCCCGCCGACCCCAGGCATCTGTCGGTCAACGAGTTGATGGAGGTCTGTGACGGCTTTCTGTTCACCGGCGGGCGGCCCAATGTTCACCCCGAGGAATATGGCGAGGCGGCAACCGAGGCGCATGGCGCCTTCGACCGCGCGCGGGACGCGATTGTCCTGCCGCTGATCCGCGCCTGTGTGGAGCGCGGGCAGCCGTTTTTCGGCGTTTGCCGGGGGTTTCAGGAAGTGAACGTGGCAATGGGGGGCACGCTTTACCCCGAAATCCGCGATCTGCCGGGCCGGATGAACCACCGGATGCCGCCCGATGGCACCATCGAGGAGAAGTTCGAGCTGCGCCATGACGTGACCTTTTCCGAAGGGGGTGTCTTTCACAACCTGATCGGGTCGCAGAAGGTGCGCACCAACACGCTGCACGGGCAGGGGATCAAGACCCCCGGTGCCCGGATCATGATGGACGGTTTCGCCGATGACGGCACGCCCGAGGCGATTTATGTCAAGGGGGCCTGCGGGTTTACCCTGTCGGTCCAGTGGCATCCGGAATGGAACGCCGGTCAGGACCCGGTGTCGCGCAAATTGTTCCAGGCCTTCGGCGATGCGGCGCGCAGCTGGGCTGCGGGTGAAGTGGCACCGGCGCTGAAGGCGGTCTGAGCGATGTGGCGCAGGTCGCGTTGCTTTGACGCGATCCGCATCGAGGGCAGGTGAGCGGGTATTGCTGCCGTCGCTCAGTGGAGCCAAAGCCCGGAACAAGCCGCAGGCGCCGGGCCGGCTTGCGCTTCGTTTTCGAGGCCCAGGAGGGGCCGGTTCCTGCCGTTCGCAGCGATCTGCGCGACTATCCGTTTTGCGCTCCGCTCGATTGGTCCGGGTCAGCGCGGTGACGCGACGCCGGTTTCACCTGACAACCGGCACTATTGCACAAGGATGAGCGGTTCCTGTTCAGGAGGCGGGAATTGCATCCGCGCAGCAGTCTGACCGATCTGCGCGAATGCGGGCATGCCGCGTCTGAGGTCGCAGTGCAATGAGCAATGGGGCCAGTCCTGCGGCTGCGCGGCCAGGCCTGCCTGTACCGGGGCAAGATAGATCAGATCCCGGTGCCGGTTGAAATCGGCGCTGTCGCGGATTTCGTGTTCCCAGAAACGGCGTTGCCAGATCCCTTTTTCCCCGCGCGCGATCTGTGCGGGTGTGCGATGCGGCGGCATCGGCAGGGCCCGGGAAAAGCGCGCTTTCAACATTCCGACGCGGTTGGGGTAACCGGCGCTGTCCGCAGGCAGGGTCCAGATCGTGTGGATGACCGATGGCAGCACGGTAATTGCGTCGATCCGGAAAGGATGGTGTTTCAGCCTGTGGCGCATGGCGCGGCGCAACTCGGCGATGCGGCGGACCAGGGCATCATCGTTGCGGTCCGCCAGACGGATTGTGAAGAAATATGTTCCACCGTAGCGGCGTCTGTGAAGGCAGGCGGGCATGTGGCAGGCTAGGCGCATTTTGGTTAAGGCGGGGTTAAGCCGGAGGCCGGGGCAGAACCCGCCGGGCGGGCAGGAAGCCTGCGGTTTCCGGCGCGCGGCGGTATGCGGCGGGGAGGCCCCTACGCTGCGCTGCGGAATTTTCTGTCGTGGCGTGGAGTTTCATTGTTGCGTTTCGCTTTATCTGTGTGAAATAAAGTTTCAAATTCGAATCCGCGCCAAGGCCTGAAAAAGAGGCGTTCCGGCGGCTCGTCCCGGTCCCAAGCTCACCTTTCACATGGTGTTTTGCTTGTGGATCAAGGGGGCGCAGGGTAAGTGCAGGCAGTGCGGGCTCAACGTTCGTTTGTCTGGTGTCCAGAATGGGGGAAGAAGTGTGAAGATCGGTACGCCGAAGGAATTATTCGAAGGAGAAAACCGCGTTGCGATGACGCCTGACTCCGCTTTGCAGCTGCAAAAGCTGGGTCATGACTGCGTGATCGAAACCGGTGCAGGCCTGGCCGCGGGATTTGCCGATGCCGCCTACAAGGAGGCCGGGGTTGAGGTGGTCAAGACCGCCGCCGCCCTGTGGAAGGCCGCTGATGTGGTCGCCAAGGTGCGGGTGCCGTCAGACGCAGAAATGAAAAGACTGCGGGACGGGCAGACGCTGATCTCCTTCTTCAGCCCGGTGGCCGATGAAGCCAGGATGAACCAGGCCGCAGAGAAGGGTGCCACTGTCATCGCGATGGAGATGATCCCGCGCATCAGCCGCGCGCAGAAGATGGATGCGCTGTCCTCGATGGCCAATATCGCGGGCTACCGCGCGGTGATCGAGGCGGGCAACAACTTTGGCCGTTTCTTTACCGGTCAGATCACGGCGGCAGGCAAGGTGCCCCCCGCCAAGGTTCTGGTCGTCGGGGCCGGTGTGGCCGGTCTTGCCGCGATCGGCACCTCCACCTCGCTGGGGGCGATCACCTATGCCTTTGACGTGCGCCCCGAAGTGGCCGAACAGGTCGAGAGCATGGGCGCCGAATTCGTCTATCTCGATTTCGAGGAAGAGCAGCAGGATGGATCCGCTTCGGGCGGCTATGCCTCTGTTTCCTCTCCGGAATTCCGCGAGGCGCAACTGGCCAAGTTCCGCGAACTGGCCCCCGATGTGGACATCGTGATCACCACCGCGCTGATCCCGAACCGCGAAGCGCCGGAACTGTGGACCGAGGACATGGTCAAATCCATGAAACCGGGATCGGTGATCGTGGACCTTGCGGCGGAAAAGGGCGGCAACTGCAAGCTGACCGTGCCGGACCAGAAGATTGTCACCGACAATGGCGTCACCATCATCGGCTACACCGACTTCCCCAGCCGGATGGCGACCCAGGCCTCGACGCTTTATGCGACCAACATCCGCCATCTGATGACCGATCTGACGCCGGAAAAAGACGGCGTGATCAATCACAACATGGAAGATGACGTGATAAGGGGCGCCACGATTGCCCATGCCAAGGCCGTGACCTTCCCACCGCCACCGCCCAAGGTAGCGGCAATTGCGGCGGCGCCGAAGAAGGAAAAACCAAAGGAGCTGACCCGCGAGGAGAAGGCGGCGCAGGAAGTTGCGGCCTTCAAGGCGCAGACCCGCAATCAGGTGACCCTGCTGGCCATCGGCGGTGCGTTGCTGCTGGCGGTCGGCCTGGTGGCGCCTGCCAGCTTCATGCAGCACTTCATCGTCTTCGTGCTGGCGGTCTTTGTCGGCTTCCAGGTGATCTGGGGCGTGGCGCACAGCCTGCACACGCCGCTGATGGCCGTGACCAATGCGATATCGTCGATCATCATTCTCGGTGCGCTGATGCAGCTTGGATCAGGCTCGGCCATCGTGGTGATCCTCGCCGCGCTGTCGGTCTTCATGTGTGGCATCAACATCTTTGGTGGCTTCCTCGTGACACGGCGCATGCTCGCCATGTTCCAGAAATCTTAAAGGAGCCAGAGCAATGGAATTTGGTTTTACAACAGCGGCCTATGTTGTCGCGGCTGTCCTGTTCATCCTCTCGCTCGGGGGGCTTTCGGGGCAGGAGAGTGCGAAACGCGCGGTCTGGTACGGCATTGTCGGCATGGGGCTGGCGGTGCTTGCCACGCTGATCGGGCCCGGTTCGGGGCTGTGGATCCTGTCGGTGATCCTGGTGATTGCAGGCGGGGCCATCGGCTATCAGCTGGCGACGCGGGTGCAGATGACGCAGATGCCCGAACTGGTCGCGGCGATGCACAGCCTGGTGGGTCTGGCGGCGGTTTTCGTCGGCTTCAACGCCCATTTCGAGATCGCCAATGTGCAGGAAACGCTGCTGAACCCCAATTATGATGTCGCGCAGTTCGGCACCTTTGCCGCGCTGATCGCCAAGAAGACGGCCGTGGAGATCAACATCCTTCGGGTCGAGCTGTTCCTGGGCATCTTCATCGGGGCGGTTACCTTTACCGGATCCGTCATTGCCTATGGCAAACTGGCGGGGCGGGTGAATTCATCGGCTGCGAAACTGCCCGGCGGGCATATCCTGAACGCCGGTGCGGCCGGTCTCTCGCTGGTCTGCCTGATCTGGTACTTCGGCACCGGTGGCTTCCTGCCGCTGTTTGTCATGACGCTTTGCGCGCTGTTCATCGGCTATCACCTGATCATGGGCATCGGCGGCGCCGACATGCCGGTGGTGGTCTCGATGCTGAACAGCTATTCCGGCTGGGCGGCGGCGGCGATCGGCTTCAGCCTTGGCAACGACCTGCTGATCGTGGTCGGCGCGCTGGTCGGTTCTTCGGGTGCGATCCTGTCCTACATCATGTGCAAGGCGATGAACCGCAGTTTTGTCAGCGTGATCCTGGGCGGCTTTGGCGGCCCGTCGGGCGAGCAGATGGCGGTCGAGGGCGAACAGATCGCCATCGAGGCCGACGGCGTTGCCGCGGCGCTGAACGAGGCGGACAGTGTCATCATCATTCCGGGCTACGGCATGGCGGTGGCACAGGCCCAGCAGGCGGTCAGCGAGCTGGTCAAGAAGCTGCGCGCCCAGGGCAAGAACGTGCGTTTCGCCATTCACCCCGTTGCGGGGCGTCTGCCGGGGCATATGAACGTGCTGCTGGCAGAGGCCAAGGTGCCCTATGACATCGTGATGGAGATGGACGAGATCAACGAGGACTTTCCGGATACGGATGTGGCCATCGTGATCGGGTCCAACGACATCGTGAACCCTGCCGCTCAGGACGATCCCAACAGCCCGATTGCCGGCATGCCCGTGCTGGAATGCTGGAAGGCCAAGACGGTCTTTGTCTCCAAGCGGGGGCAGGGCACGGGCTATTCCGGGATCGAGAACCCGCTGTTCTTCAAGGAAAACACGCGGATGTTCTATGGCGATGCAAAGGCCAGCCTGGACAAGCTGCTGCCGCTGATCGACTAGGCGATTTTTCGAAAAACCCGGTCCGGAGGTTTCGAAACCTCCGGCGCCTGCTGAAGACACCCCGTTCGAGAGAGCGGGGTGTTTTTTGTTGGGGGTACGTTTTCTTTGAAGAAAACGGTTCGGAGTTTTTGAAAACTCCGGTGCAGACAGATGGTATATCGCTCAAGATGATGAGGTGGTGTTGCTGCGGGTGCTGCCGGGGTACGGTTTCTTCGAAGAAAACGGTTCGGAGTTTTTGAAAACTCCGGTGCAGACAGATGGTATATCGCTCAAGATGATGAGGTGGTGTTGCTGCGGGTGCTGCCGGGGTGCGTTTTCTTCGAAGAAAACGGTTCGGAGTTTTTGAAAACTCCGGTTCAGACGGATGGTATATCGCTCAAGATGATGAGGTGGTGTTGCTGCGGGTGCTGCCGGGGTACGTTTTCTTCGAAGAAAACGGCCCGGAGTTTTTGAAAACTCCGGTGCAGGCAACTGGCACTCTGCTCAATCGCTCGGGGTGATTTCGACGCCCGGCATCATTGCCTTGATCCGTTTTCTGCGAAGAAAACCACCAGGGTTTCCGAAAACACCGGTCCGGAGCGCGAAACGGAACAGCTCCGTGGAAAAACCGCTTGAGCTGGAGCGCACTCCAGCTTGTAAAGTCGATTCGTGACCTGGAAATAGGAGCAAGGACATGATGATCGGCGAAGTATCCGACCGCACCGGGCTCAGCATCGACACGCTGCGGTTCTACGAAAAGATCGGCCTGATCGCACCGCCGATGCGCAACGACGCGGGCAGGCGGGTCTATGGCACGGACGTCTTGGGCTGGGTCGGTTTTCTCGAACAGCTCAATGCCACCGGCATGAAGCAGGCGGACCGCATCCGTTATGCCAAGCTGCACCAGCAGGGTGACAGCACCCTGCGCGCCCGCCGCGAGATGCTGGAGGCGCACCGCGAGGTGATCCGGGAGAAACTGCAGCTGATGCAGCAGACCATGGCACTGATGGACCACAAGGTCGCGCTTTATGAAACACTTGAGGCTGAAACGGAGACACCACAGATATGACCGATGCAACTTTGGAACGCGGCCGGGCCCATGTGGCCGGCATGAACCCCGGTCTGGAAGAAGCCTTGGCGGGCAAATACGATCACCTTGTCCCCGGCATGGCCGAAAGCCTGATCGACTGGGCCTATGGCCAGCATTACACGCGCGGCGGGCTGGACAACCGGACCCGGCAATTGTGCACGGTGGCCGCACTGGTGTCGATGGGCGGCTGGACCGGCCCGCAGCTGAAGGTCAACATCGAACATACCCTCGCCGCCGGGGCGGACAGGCGCGAAATCGTGGAGGCGATCTGGCAGATGTCGGTCTATGCGGGGATGCCTGCGGCGATCAACGGGCTGAATGCGGCGCTGGAGGTTTTCGAGGCGGCGAATAGCTGAAGTGTTGGGGCGGACGCCGGTGATTTCCCGGTCCCGGATGGCGGGTCAGTATACATTGGTGTACTGACAACATGTTGAATAAAATCAGTTTTCTCTGTTAAAACCGGAAAATTCCCCTATGTTTCGTCGAAATGCAATTGCTGGACGGACCCGCCATGGCCCCGATCAAGGACTATCCCCAACGCTACGCGCTCTCGGGCGAATTGCACGCCCGGCCGTTTCCCTCGCTCAAGGCCCCGGCGACGGTCGCCTTTCTGGCGATCAAGCAACCCCTGGATGCGGCTTCGCGCGACAGGTCTGCGGATTTTGCACATCTTGCGGCCCTGCTGGATCACTATGGCGCGCCCCGCCCGGATCCCAATGCGACCCATTACTCCGGCGAGATGGGGAAATACTGGCTGAAGTGGGAACAGCACACCGAGTTGGTCACCTATATGGTGATCCGCAATGACCTGAGCGCGCGGCCCTTCGACCCGTCGCAATTCGATGTCTTTCCCGACTACTGGCTTGATGAGGCGCCCGGCGGGCGGATTACCTCGGCCCTGTTGCGGGTGATGGAGCGGCCACAGGAGGACGAGACCATATCGGCCCATCTGCGCGACTGGTTCGTGCCGGAAAGCCTTGCCGTGGCTTCGGTGCTGGACGGGGCGGCGGTGGTGGCCAGCGATTTCCGCATCGATTCATCCGGCCATCTGCGGATCGCCGTCTTTCCCGACGCCACCACCGGCAGCGGCCGGATCGGGCGCATTGTGCAGCGGCTTTGCGAGATCGAACTTTACAAGGCGGCTTCGATGCTGGGCTTTTCCATGGTGCGCGAGGTTGGCCCCCAGCTGAACAGGCTGGATACCAAGCTGACCGACCTGATGGCAGAGATGCGCGGGCCGGCAGCGCGGGCAGAAGACACGCTGCATGCGCTGCTGGACATTTCGGTGGAACTGGAGACATTGGCCGCGCAATCTGCCTTTCGCTTCGGGGCGACGGGGGCCTATCAGGCGATTGTGGACCAACGCATCGAGGTGCTGCGCGAGACGCGGTTCATGGGGCAGCAGGGCTTTGCCGAATTCATGATGCGCCGGTACGAACCGGCAATGCGCACCGTGCAATCGGCAGAGCGGCGGCTGGGCATCATGTCGGCCCGGTCGATCCGTGCCTCGGAGCTGCTGCGCACGCGGGTGGATGTGGAACGGTCTGCGCAGAATCAGGCGATCCTGGCCAGCATGGACCGGCGCGCCGACCTTCAGCTGCGCCTGCAGCGCACGGTCGAGGGGCTGTCGGTGGTGGCGATCAGCTATTACGCGGTGTCTCTGGCGGGATACCTGCTGTACCCGGTGGCCGAGGCCACGGGCCTCAGCAAGGGGCTGCTGACCGCCGCTGTGACCCTGCCGGTGGTGGCGGTGGTGTGGTTGCTGATCAGCAGGCTGCGCAAGCACCTGGACTGACTGGGGGACCGCGCCCGGTTCAGGCGTGCCGGACCGCCGCATCGCTGAGCAGGGCATGGGTCGCCCTGGCACCGATGCCGATCATCACGATGGCCAGCACGGCGGCGACAGAGAGTGTCGGCACACCGGAGAGCCCCGCGCCAAGGGTACAGCCGCCCGCCAGCACGCCCCCGATGCCCATCAGCACAGCCCCCAGCAGGTAGCGCCCGGTCTGGCGCGGCGTCTCGAAGCTTTGCCAGGCAAAGCCGCCAAAGATCAGGCTGGCCAGCAGGGCACCGGCAACAACGCCGCCCAGCAATCCCACGCCAAATCCGGCCGGGATCGAGGTGCTGGCGATGCTCCAGAACAGGGTCTCGGCAGAGGGGGAGGTGAAGGACAGGCTTTCCATCGCGATCGGGTCGAAATCGTCGTAGAGGATGAAACCGGTGCCGACCCAGGCCAGCGGCACCAGCAGGCCGATCAGCACGGCCAGTACCAGGTGCAGCGGGCGGTTGCCCGACCGCAGGCCGATGGCCAGTGCGGCGGCCGCGATCAGCCCGGTCCAGAGCAGCGCACCGCCGGGCAGGGCGGCAAGGCTGACGGCTTCTCCCATGTTCAAGGTGACCTGGCCCAGAGCGACGCGGAGCGGGGCCAGCACCCCCTTCAGGGTCATATGCGCCACCACGGCAAAGCAAAGCAGGACGACGGCTGCCCGCAGGTTGCCGGTGCCGGTCAGCACCGTCAGCCGCGAGATGCAGCCACGGGTCAGCACCATGCCCGCGCCGAACAGCAGCCCGCCCACCGCAATGGCAAGCACGGGCACTTCGGACACCATGAACCGGTGGTCGGCAAAGCTGATCCAGCCCAGGGCAACCGCGCCCTGGGTGCCCAGCACCGCCACGGCAAGCGCGGTGAACCAGACTCCGGCGGCGGCGCGGCTGTCCTCGCCGACAAGGGAACGGCGGAAACAGAATTTGGTGATCTGCGCCAGCAGGCCGAAGACAAGCCCGATGGCCAGGGCAAAATAGACAACCGCCTGCGGCGCGGTGAGGCTCTCGAAGCCGAATGATTCAAACATCGCCAAAATTCCCCAAGGTGCCGGTATCGCGCCGGTCATCAGATATCCTGTCTTGCTTTCAAGTTGATTTGGTTGCCAGTTCTGGCAGGAAATCCGCGAAGAGCCGCAAAAGCAGAATTATTTCCCATTTGGCGGGGTCCGGGGCAGGGATCAAGCACTGCGACGGAGGGCATGGCGGTGCCAAAGGGAACAGATTTCCGGAATTCTTCGCGAAAGCGGGACGGCTTTCAGCTGATGGCGCGCCGAAAGGTCAGACCGGCCCCGGCCTGGGGCCGGGGCGGTGTCATGGTCCTTTTTTGGGGCTATCTGCCCCGGATGCGGGGGTCGAGCGCATCGCGCAACCCGTCGCCGAGATAGTTCACACCAAGCACGGTCAGCGAGATGGCGATCCCCGGCAGCAGCACCCTTTCGGGGAAATCCTGCATCCGCGGCACCGCATCGGCCAGCAGCTTGCCCCAGGTGGGGTAGTCTGACGGGAAACCGACGCCAAGAAAGCTGAGCGCGCTTTCGGTGATGATCGCGGTGGCCAGGCCCAGCGTGGCCGAGACCATGATGGGCGAGATCACATTGGGCAGCAGGTGGCGGCGGATGATCTTGCCGCTGGTGGTCCCGATGGACCGCGCGGCAAGGATGAATTCACGCTCTTTCAGCGCCAGGATATCGCCGCGCACGATCCTTGCGGTCTGCATCCAGGAGGTCAGCCCGATCACCGAGACGATGAGGATGAACATGCCGCCCTCCGGCCCGAAGCGTGAGTTCAGCGGCTGGCGGAACAGGGTCACCGCCAGCAGCACCAGCGGCAGGATCGGCAGCGACAGGACCAGATCGGTAAAGCGCATCAGCCAGAAGTCGAGCCATTTGAAATAGCCTGCGATCACCCCGACTGCGGTGCCGATCACCAGCGCGAGCCCCATGGCGAGCCAGCCCACGGCCATCGACACCCGCCCGCCGGAAATCATCTGCGCCAGGATATCGCGGCCCAGCTGATCGGTGCCAAAGGGATGCGCCCAGCCTGCATTGGCCCCGCCATCCCAGAGCAGGGTATAGACGGGACGCCAGTTCTTATTGCGAATGTCCAGCGCCTTGGGGTCCACATCCCAGATATAGGGGCCGAAAACCACGGCGAAGGTGATCAGCAACAGGAACCCGCCGCCAAAGACAGCGCCCTTGTGTTTGCGGAACTGGTCCCAGACATCGCGCCACTGGCTGCGGGGCGGCTTGGACGGCCCCTTGTCCATCAGTGCGCCGATGGTTTCGATATCGGCCTCCAGCGGGCTGGCAGGTGTCGCTTGCTCAGTCATAGCGGATCCTCGGGTCGAGCAGACCGTAAAGCACGTCTGCGATGAGGTTGAACAGCACGATCAGGATCGCAAAGATGAAGGTCAGGGTCATCACCATCGGCAGATCGTTGGCAAAAAGCGCTGTCAGCAGCAGCTGGCCGATGCCGTTCACCTTGAACACATTCTCGGTGATGATCGCGCCGCCAAAGATGGCGGGCATGCCCAGGGCGATGACGGTGACGACCGGGATCATCGAGTTGCGCAGCACATGGACCATCACGACAACGCCTTCCTTCAGGCCCTTGGCACGGGCCGTGCGCACGTAATCCTGATTGAGGTTGTCCAGCATGGCACCGCGCATGTAGCGGCTGATCTGTGCGGTGGTTTGCAGCGCCAGCACCATCACCGGCATGATCATCTGAAAGAACTGCACCTTGAAGCTGGCCCAGTCGTTGACGACATGGGTGGTGTCATAGATCGAGGGCAGCCAGCCCAGATAGACCGAGAAGATCACGATCAGCAGGGGGCCGGTGAAAAACGGCGGAATGGAAAAGCCGATCATGGTGATGAAGGTCCCCGCCTGATCGAACACCGAATAATGCCGGTAGGCAGAATAGATGCCGATGGGAATGGCGATCACGATCCCCACGATATAGCTCAGCCCGACAACCCAGAGGGTCTGCGGCATCCGCTGGGCCACGATGTCCATGACCGGACTGCGGGTCTGCCAGGAGATCACCCGCAGCTCGCCATTATAGAGCGAGGTGTCAGGCAGCCAGCCCAGCAGGGTGCTTGAGTTGGTCAGATAGTCGACAAGGACCTTGGGTTCGATCCAGAAGAACTGCACCAGCCACTTGTAGTATTGCACGTACCAGGCCTGGCCCAGGCCAAGTGCCTCGCGCATCTTCTGTTTCACTTCCGGGGGCACGGTCAGGGGGACCTGGGCCATCGGGTCGCCGGGGGCCAGTTGTAACAGGCCGAAAATCACAAGACTGATCAGCAAAAGCGTCGGGATCGACAACAACAATCGTCGGATGGTGAAGGTCAACATAAGCGCCGCCTTTTCTTATCGGTCTTAGGGAGGGTATGCGGGTCGGGTCCAGGAGCCGCAAACCGCGATGGAAAGCGACCGGAAAGGGGCGCGCAATTGCTGCGCGCCCCGCCGGTTACATCATTCCTTGATGCGATACCAGTCCGCTGCGTTCCACAGTTCGGAATCCCAGGTATTCAGGATCACACCGCCCAGGGTGTTGGACGCGGCAGAGACACGGCCACGGTCCACCAGCGGCACGATGGTCATCGTGTCCTTGGTTAACATGTTGTTGAGCTGCTTGGCGATCTCGCCGCGCTTGTCCAGCTCGCCGGTGCGGGACAACTCGTCCAGCAGGGCGTCGTATTCTTCCGAGCAGAAGCGGTTGATGTTCTCACCCTGCCACTGGCTGCTTGGCTTGGGCTCGTTGCCGCAACGATACTGCGAGAGATAGGCCTGCGGATCGGTGCCGTCGAAGTTGTTGGCGTACATTTCCACGTCCGCATAGAACTTCTGGAAGGTGTCGGGCGAACCGGGATCACCGCCAAAGAACACGGATGCATCCAGGTTGCGCAGTTCGGTTTCCACGCCGATCTGGCTCCACCAATCCTTGATCAGCGCCTGAAAGTCCTGCCGGACGGCGTTGGTCGATGTCTGGTACAGCAGAGACAGTTTCTTGCCGTCCTTGTCGCGCACGCCGTCACCGTCGGTGTCGGTCCAGCCCGCTTCTTCCAGCAATGCCTTGGCACCTTCGATGTCCTGCGTCAGGCATTCTGTGTTGTCAGAGGCATAGAGCGCCGGTGCCGGCACCAGATTGCAGGTCGGGCGACCGGCCTGGCCATAGCCCACTTCGACAAGCAGTTCGCGGTCGATGGCCATGGAGAGCGCCTTGCGCACCTTGAAGTCCGACAGGATCGGGTGCGGATGCGCCACGGTGGAACGTTCGCCCTCCGGCAGGTCGGGGGAAGGATCGGTCATGTTCATCTCGATCCGCTCAACCAGCGTCCCGAAGGCCGAGATCGGCTTGCCCTTGCCTGCTTCGGCCATCTTGGCCAGCACATCGGGGGCAAGCTGCATGTTCCAGGCGTAATCGTATTCGCCTGTCTCCATGACGGCACGGCCCGCCGCGACGGCATCGCCGCCACCCTTGAACGTCACGGACGCAAAGGCGGGCTTGCTTGGATCGCGGTAGTTCGGGTTGGCTTCAAGCTGGATCACGTCGTTGGGACGGAAATCCGTGACCATGAAGGGGCCGGTGCCGATGGGGTTGAAGTTGGCCTCGGTGCATTCGGGGGCCTTGGGGCCAAGGCATTCGGCGAATTGCGCTGCCTGAATAATGGGCGATTGCGCGCCCATGAAGGGGCCATAGGGGTTTGGTTTGGCTTCGGAGAAATTCACCGTCAGCGTCAGGTCGTCGATGATGTCGATGGATTCAACCCCATCGAACTTCGCGCCCTGTGCACAGCCGCCTTCGGGGTGCATGCAGTATTCAGCAGTGAATTTGACGTCTGCCGATGTCACCGGCGTGCCGTCGGACCACAGCAGGCCCTCTTTCAGCTTCCAGGTGATGGATTTCAGGTCTTCGCTGACGCCGCCGTTTTCGACGGTAGGGATCTCTTCCGCAAGGAAGGGCACCAGTGCGCCGGTTTCGTCATAGCGGCCGAGCGGTTCGATCACCAGGCTGGCCGCTTCGAGATCCTTTGTGCCGCCAGACAGATAGGGGGTCATGATGGAGGGGGCTTGCCAATAAATGATCTTGACCTCGCCGTCCCTGCCGCGCTCGCCATCGGCCAGCGCGAGGGGGGCAAAGGCCGTTGTGGCGATTGCACCCATCAGTATGGTTCTCAGTTTCATTTTATACTCCTTGTTGGACGCATTGGTGCGCCGCGTTCTGCTACGGGGTTGTGCCCGTCTTGTCTTGCCACCCGAAGGCCGGATTAACTATGGTCTCTAACCTTGCGTAAACTAGGGTAAATACCAAAGAAGTGCGGGTCCGTCCCCCGGAGCGCATGCGCAGTATCGAAACAGGTTTTCGAAGAAATGCAAGTCCCGAGATTTGCCGACAGCAATTTCAACCGTCTTCGGGCGACAGTGGTTTGACGCAGGTTCGGATTGGCCTTAGCGTTCGGCAACTGCATTCGCGGAGCTCACCGGGGGAAAACATGCTGGATCAATCAAGCACGTCACCAATCGCACAGATCAAGGGCCTACGTGTCGAATTTCAGACCAAGGATGGGCCGGTTGTCGGGGTCGAAGATGTCAGTTTTGACATCAATCCGGGCGAAACGGTCTGTGTGGTGGGCGAATCCGGGTCCGGCAAATCGGTGTCTTCGCTGTCGCTGATGCGGCTGATCGAGTATGGCGGCGGTGAAATCGCGGGCGGGCGCCTGCTTTTTAATCGCTCGGAGGGCGGCGAGATCGACCTCGCCCAGACCGATCAGGCGCTGATGCGCCGCATCCGGGGCAATGAGATCGGGATGATCTTTCAGGAACCGATGACGGCGCTGAACCCGGTCTTCACGGTGGGCCGCCAGATGACCGAAGGGCTGCGCCTGCACAAGAACCTCAGCAGGGCGCAGGCGGAGGAACGGGCGCTGGCGCTGCTGAAACAGGTGCGCATCCCCGAGCCGGAGCGGCGGTTGAAACAATATCCGCACGAGCTGTCGGGGGGCATGCGCCAGCGTGTGGTGATCGCCATGGCGCTGGCCTGCGAGCCGCGCCTGCTGATCGCGGATGAGCCGACCACGGCGCTGGATGTGACGATTCAGGCGGAGATTCTGGCGCTGATGGACCGGCTCAAGCGCGAGACCGGCACGGCGGTGATGTTCATCACCCATGACATGGCGGTGGTGGCCCAGATGGCGGACCGCGTGGTGGTGATGTTCCGCGGTCTCAAGGTCGAGGAGGGGACGGTCGAGGAGATCTTCGAAAACCCCAAGCACGCCTATACAAAGGCGCTGCTGGCGGCGGTGCCCAAGCTGGGCGAGATGACCGGCAAGGCCTATCCGGAGCCGATGAAGCTGCTGGGGACCAGGGGCCAGGAGATCAAGCCGATCAAGGGCACCAACGAGACCCTGCTGACGGTCAAGAACCTGACCACGCGGTTTGCGGTCACGGGCGGTTTTTTGCGCCGCACGGTGGCCAATGTCCATGCGGTGGAGGATCTGTCCTTTACCATCAACAAGGGGCAGACCCTGAGCCTGGTGGGGGAATCGGGCTGCGGGAAATCCACTGCGGGCCGGTCGATCCTGCGGCTGGTGGAGCCGCTGTCGGGCGAGATCAACATTGACGGCAAGGACATCATGGCGCTGAACCAGCGCGATCTGCGCACCGCGCGGCTGGACATGCAGATGATCTTTCAGGATCCCTTCGCCTCGCTCAACCCGCAGATGCAGCTGGCCGACCAGGTGGCGGAGCCGATCCACAATTTCCGAACGCTCAAGGGCGGCGATGTCGGCAAACGGGTCGAGATGCTGTTCGACCGGGTTGAACTGCCGCGCAGCTTCATGCGCCGTTTCCCACATGAGTTGTCGGGCGGTCAGCGCCAGAGGGTCGCGATTGCCCGTGCGCTGGCGCTGAACCCCAAGCTGATCATCGCGGATGAAGCCGTCAGTGCGCTGGACGTGAGCGTTCAGGCGCAGGTGCTGAACCTGATGATGGAACTGCAGGCCGAACTGGGACTGTCGTTCCTGTTCATCAGTCATGACATGGCGGTGGTCGAACGGGTCAGCCATCAGGTCGGCGTGATGTACCTGGGGCGCATCGTGGAACTGGGGCCGCGCGCCCGCGTTTTCGAGAATCCGCAGCATCCCTATACCCAGGCCCTGATGAAGGCGGTGCCGGTCGCGGACCCCCGCCAGCGCAAGAAAGAGAGCGAATTGAACTTCAAACCGATTCCCTCGCCGATCCGTCCGGTCGACTATGTCGCGGGCCCCTCGGAATACCGGGAAGTGGAGCCGGGACATCTGGTGCTGACCTCGGACAGCGGCTACTGACTTGCCGGGACAGCCACCGGTTATCCCCGACCACGCGCCCCCTTTCCCTTTCGGGAAAAGGGGCCTTCGACGAATGGACCCATCATGACCGACCGCCTTTCTCCCCTTGAACTGATGGAAAAGCTGGTCAGCTTTCCGACCGTCAGCCGCGATACCAATATTCCGCTGATCGACTGGGTGGCGGCGTATCTGGGCAGCCATGGCATCGAATCGCATCGCTACATCGACCCCGAACAGCCCAAACATGCGCTTTTTGCCCATGTGGGTCCCTGGGTGGAAGGCGCGGTGGTGCTGTCGGGACATACCGATGTGGTGCCGATCGACGGGCAGCCCTGGGACAGCGATCCGTTCAGCGTCGTCGAGCGGGACGGCAAATACTATGGCCGCGGCACCTGCGACATGAAGGGATTCGATGCGCTGGCGCTCTGGGCGCTGGTGGAGGCGAAATATGCCGGTGTCACCCGCCCCCTGCAGCTTGCGCTGAGTTTCGACGAAGAGGTCGGCTGTACCGGCGCGCCGCCGATGATCGAGGCAATGCAGCCGGTTCTGCCCAAGGGCAGCGCGGTGATCGTGGGCGAACCTTCGTCGATGCAGGCGGTCACGGGCCACAAGGGCGGCACCGGGTTCGACACCCATGTGGTGGGCTTCGAGGTGCATTCCTCGCTGCTGCATACCGGCGTCAATGCGATCATGGCGGGGGCCAAGCTGATCGAATGGGCCAATGAGATGAACACCGAGAACATGGAGCGCAAGCCGACCGAGCTGGCGGCGATGTTCAACCCGCCCTTCACCACGGCCCATGTGGGCATGATCTCGGGCGGGACGGCGCATAACATCACCGCCAAGGATTGCCATTTCGCGATGGATTTCCGCGTGGTGCCGGGTGAGGACAAGGATGCCTGGGGCACCGCTTACCTCAAGAAGGTGCGCGCGGTGGAAAAGCAGATGCAGGCCGTGGTGCCGGAGACCTATATCTCGGTCACGCCGCGATTCGACGTGCCCGCGCTGCAGCCCGAAACGGAAGGCGAGGCCGAGACACTGGTGCGCCAGATCACCGGCGACAACGCCAGCCACAAGGTCAGCTACGGCACCGAGGCGGGGCAGTTTCAGGAGGCGGGCTATTCCGCCGTGATCTGCGGCCCCGGCAGCATCGACCAGGCCCATCAGCCCAATGAATTCATCGAGGTCAGCCAGTTCGAGGCGGGCCATGATTTCATGAAGAAACTGGTGGCGCGGCTGGGCGGCTGAGCAACGCCAGTGGCGCGCCCGCGTGACCGGCTGGCCGGGGGCTGCGTTGCCTTGGTGTATTTTTGACAAAAGAAGCCGGGGGGTCGCCAGCCCCGGCACGAGGTGTTCAGGCATGAAGGGTTTCCCGATTTCGATGCGCAACCCGGTGGTCTATCCCGGGCCGCCGCCCCCCGACACGGATGTGGTGGTGATCGGCGGCGGGGTCATCGGGGTCTGCGCGGCGCTCTACCTCGCGCGGGCGGGGCAGCGGGTGACGCTGCTGGAAAAGGGCCGCATCGCGGGCGAGCAATCCTCGCGCAACTGGGGCTGGATCCGCCAGCAGGGCCGCGACCCTGCGGAGCTGCCGATCATGATGGAGGCGCGGCGGCTCTGGCAGGATCTGGCGGCCGGGACCAACGAAGATTTCGGTCTGCGCCAGACCGGGGTGACCTATCTGGCCGAGACCGGCAAGACGCTGGCCAGCTACGAGGCCTGGGCCGGGATCGCCGCGGCGCAGGGGCTGGACACCCGCATGTTGTCGCCGGAAGAGGTGGCGGTGATGTTCCCGGGGCTGACGCGACGTTATGCGGGGGGCATGACCACCCCGTCGGACATGCGGGCGGAGCCCTGGCTGGCGGTGCCGGTGCTGGCGGGGATCGCCGCGCGCGCCGGGGTCTGCATTGTCGAGAACTGCGCGGTGCGGCAGCTGGATCTCGCGGCGGGGCGCGTCACCGGCGTTCTGACCGAGACGGGCCGCATTGCCTGCGCGCAGGTGGTGCTGGCAGGCGGCGCCTGGTCGGCGCTGTTCCTGCGCAATCACGGTATTTCCCTGCCGCAGCTGTCGGTGCGCGAAACCGTGGTGGCCACGGAACCCCTGGCGGATGTACATGCCGGTGCCGCGGCGGACGACGGGCTGGCTTTCCGGCGGCGCGAGGATGGGGGATATACCCTTGCGGGCAGCGGCAGGGCCGAGCTTTTCATCGGGCCGGACGCCTTTCGCGCGCTGCCGCATTACCTGCCGCAGCTGCGTGCAGCCCCCTTCGACCAGAGCTACAGCCCGGCGGCACCCCGCGGCTATCCCGACGCCTGGGGCACGCCGCGGCGCTGGAGCGGTGCGGAGGAAAGCCCCTTCGAGCGGATGCGCATTCTGGACCCGGCGCCGAACCGGCGGCTGGTGAGCCGGGCCTGCCGTGGCTTTGAGGCGCGGTATCCCGAACTGGGGCCGGTGAAGGTCAAGGCCGCCTGGGCGGGCATGATCGACACCATGCCGGACATCGTGCCGGTGATCGACCGCAGCCCCGACATCGAGGGGCTGGTGATCGGCACCGGCATGTCGGGCCACGGCTTTGGCATCGGGCCGGGGGTCGGGCGGTGCCTGGCCGCTCTGGTCACAGGCGGCGAGCTGGGCCATGATCTGAGCAGATTCCGCGCCAGCCGATTCACCGATGGGAGCGCGATCAGACTGCCGCCTCTTTGAACCATTGCTGCAAAGGACCTGCCATGCCGATCAAGAACCGCTTTGCCGAGACCCATGCCGAGATCACAGCCTGGCGCAGGCATCTGCACGAGACCCCGGAATTGCTGTTCGATGTGCATGAGACGGTGAAATTCGTCGAGGAGAAGCTGCGCAGCTTCGGCATTACCGACATCACCACCGGGATCGGCAAGACCGGGCTGGTCGCGGTGATCGAGGGGCGCAGCAACAGCTCCGGGCGCACCCTGGGGCTGCGGGCCGATATGGACGCGCTGCCGATGACCGAGGCCACGGGGCTGGACTATGCCTCCAAGGTGCCGGGAAAGATGCATGCCTGCGGCCATGACGGGCATACCGCGATGCTGCTGGGCGCGGCGCAGTATCTGGCGGAGACACGGAATTTCGACGGCCGCTGCGTGCTGATCTTTCAGCCAGCGGAGGAAGGCGGCGGCGGCGGCAACGAGATGGTCAAGGACGGCCTGATGGACCGATGGGGCATCCAGGAAGTTTACGGCATGCACAACATACCGGACTTCCCGGCAGGTGAATTCGCGATCCGGCATGGCGCTCTGCTGGCGGCGGCGGATGAATTCGAGGTCATTATCGAAGGCCGCGGCAGCCATGCGGCGGCCCCGCATAACGGCGCGGACAGCAACCTTGCGGCGGCGCATGTGATCGTGGCGCTGCAAAGCATCGCGTCGCGCAATGTGGATCCGGTGAAACAGGTGGTGGTCTCTGTCACCACGGTGCAGAGCGATACGGACAGCCACAACGTCTTGCCCCAGTCGGTGCGGCTTCGCGGTACGGTGCGCACGCTCGACGAGGCGGTGCGCGACCTTGCCGAAGCGCGGTTTCACGACGTCGTCACCCATACCGCAGCGGCCTATCAATGCGGGGCAAAGATCTCCTACATGCGCGGCTACCCGGTGACGGTGAACCACCCCGACCAGACCGATTTCGCCGCCGACATGGCCGAAAAGGTGGCACCCGGCGTGATCCGCGATCTGCCGCCTGTGATGGCGGGGGAGGATTTCTCCTACATGCTGAACGCGCGGCCGGGGGCCTATATGATGATCGGCAATGGTGACAGCGCCTCGCTGCACCACCCGGCGTATGACTTTAACGATGCGGCGATTCCGGCGGGCTGTTCGTGGTTCGCCGAACTGGTGGAAACCCGGATGCCGGTGGGATAGACCAAGGCGAAAGGTGGGCGGTTCGCCCATCTGCCGGACGTTTTGCACGCTGCCGACCCGCGTGGCGGCCCCGTGCCCCAAACCATCGAAAAGGAAACCCGATGCCCGTCAAGAACCGCTTTGCCGAACTGCATGATGACATTACCGCCTGGCGACGAGATCTGCACGAACACCCCGAAATCCTGTTCGAGACGCACCGCACTTCGGCCACGGTCGCCGAAAAGCTGCGCGCCTTTGGTTGTGACGAGGTGGTCGAGGGGATCGGGCGCACCGGGGTTGTAGGCGTGATCAAGGGCAAGACCACCGCGTCGGGCAAGGTGATCGGGCTGCGCGCCGATATGGATGCGCTGCCGATTCACGAGCAGACCGGGCTCGACTACGCCTCCAAGACGGCGAATGCGATGCATGCCTGTGGCCATGACGGCCATACCGCAATGCTGCTGGGTGCGGCGCAATATCTGGCGGAGACCCGCAATTTCGATGGCACCGCCGTGGTGATCTTTCAGCCTGCCGAAGAGGGCGGCGGCGGCGGCAAGGTCATGTGCGACGACGGCATGATGGAGCGTTGGGGCATCCAGGAGGTCTATGGCATGCACAACTGGCCGGGCATGCCCACCGGCAGTTTCGGCATCCGCACCGGCCCGTTCTTTGCCGCCACCGACCTGTTGAAGATCGAGGTCGAGGGGCTGGGCGGCCATGCGGCCAAGCCGCATGAGACGATTGATACCGGGGTTGTGACCGCACATATCATCACCGCGCTGCAGACCATCGTCAGCCGCAATGCGGATCCGATCGGCAATATCGTGGTCTCGATCACCTCCATCGAATCCTCCTCCAAGGCCTTCAACGTGATCCCGCAGCGGGTGAACCTGATGGGCACCGTGCGCACCCTGAGCAACGATCTGCG
Source organism: Sulfitobacter sp. PR48 (assembly GCF_028807335.1). Lineage (NCBI taxonomy): Bacteria > Pseudomonadati > Pseudomonadota > Alphaproteobacteria > Rhodobacterales > Roseobacteraceae > Sulfitobacter > Sulfitobacter sp. PR48. Next base: position 144,900 of record NZ_JARAMM010000007.1, read on the forward strand.
CGATCTGGCGGAAAAACGCGTGACGGAGATCTGCGAGGGCATTGCCGCCAGCTTTGGTGCCAAGGCCACGGTGGATTACAAGCGCAACTATCCGGTGATGGTGAACCATCCCGAGCAGACCGAATTCGCCGCCCAAGTGGCGCGCAGCGTGTCGGGCCAGTGCGACGAGGCGCCGCTGGTCATGGGGGGCGAGGATTTCGCCTTCATGCTGGAGGAACGGCCCGGGGCCTATATTCTGGTGGGCAATGGCGATGGCGCGATGGTGCACCACCCGATGTACAACTTCAACGACGAGGCGATCCCGGCGGGCTGCAGCTGGTGGGCGGGTATCGTCGAGCAGCGGATGCCAGCGGCCTGATTGTCAGCGCGGGGCGGGCATGGGTCCGTCCCGTGCCACACAAGGGGCGCAGGCGGGGGCAGATGCCCAGCGGTCATTCATGGATAATGCAGCTAAGGGCAGGATTGAGGCCCTCCGAACCCCGAGATTAGGCACAAGCCGGGCCATCGCCTGCCCGGGGTAGGCGATGCCGACCTTGCTCATGCCACTTTATTTCTCAGCCATGATGAATCCCATCGGTGGCACGACCAGCCTAACCATAGCGCCTGCCCGTCATGCCAAAGGCATGCCGACGATCAAGGGCGCACCTTCGGTGCGACGGCCGGGCAGGCGATGGCCCGGCGCCTTCGGCTTGTTCCGGGCCCGGCTGCCAGAGCGCCTCGCGTCGTTCCGGCTGTCTTGGCCTAAACAAGCGGGGGATGCGCGCTCAAGCCATTCGGCGCGCCCTTGTCAGCCCTGCCAGAGCGATTGATAGACCGCATCGATCCCTTCCGCTTCGGCGCGGGCGCTGAAGCGGGTCAGGGCGGTCTCGCGTGCGGCCCCGGCGATCATGTCGGTTCGGTCGAGCAGGTCCCTGGCGGCGGCTGCGGCCGCTTCGGCGTTGTCGAGGGGCACAATCGTGCCGACTTTGCCCGCATCGGAAAAGCTGCGGTAATAGCCTGCCTCGCTGCCCACAAAAGGCGTGCCGCTGGCAAGACCTTCGAGCGGGACCATGCCGTAGCCTTCGTAGCGGGGCAGCTGCATGACCAGCGACAGGGCGCGCATCAGGGCGGGCAGGTCGGGGGCCGGCATCTCCCCCACAAAGCGCAGGCGGTCGGTCAGCCCTGCCGCCGCGACCTTGTTCCTGAGGCCGGTCAGATAGCTTTCGAACTTGCCGCCCGCGCGGCCGACCACCAGGGCGGTGACATCGGGGTGATCGGGCAGGAAGCGCAGCATTGCCTCGACAAAGATATCCGTGCCCTTTTCGGGTCGGATGCGCCCCACGGTGGCGATCCCGCGGCTGCCGCCGAAACCCAGGGCGCGCCAGGCGGCGGCGCGGTCGGATGCCGGGGTGAAGAGATCGGTATCGACCCCGTGCGGAACCACGGCGCGGACGTGGGGGACGAATTCCGCCGCCCTGTCCGTGGTGGCGATCACCGCATCCATGCGGCTGATCAGCCAGCGCGGATAGGCCGAATGCAGCCGCTGCGCCGCAGAGGTAAAGACGATGCGGATCGGCGCGCGGCGCATATCGCGCAGCCAGATGGCGCTGCGCATCTCGGGGTTGCGGCGCACATGCCAGATCGCGAAAGGCCGGTTTTCCGGCGCGCCCTGGCGGCAGGCAAGATGGGCCTGCGCAGGCGTCAGCGGGTCGGGGCAGCCGGGCAAGGGCCGGCCCACCAGCGCAAGGTCATGGTGCTGCATCTGCTGGCGGATCACATTGGCCGCTGTCGCCGAGACGCCGGTGAAATTCGGATTGTAATTGGTGACGAAAAGCTCAGGCACCGGGAGCAAGCTCCAGCGCCTTGATCAGCCGCGTGGCGATGCCGTCCAGCATGTCGGTCCGGTCCCGGGTAAACGCCGTGGCGGCGGCTTTGGCGGCTTCCAGTGCCGCGGGATCGTCCAGAAGCGCGCCGACCCGCAGTGCGAGGTCCCCGGCGTCGGCCACCAGACGCGCGGCGCCGCGCGCCTCCATCTCGGCGAAGGTTTCGGCGAAATTGGCGACATGGTTGCCCGAGAGCACCGCCGCCCCGGCCTGGGCGACCTCAAACGGGTTGTGCCCGCCGATGGGGCGCAGGGAGCCGCCCAGAAACACGATATCGCCAAGCGCGTACCAGGTGCCGAGTTCACCCAGCGTATCGGCAAGAAAGACCTGCCCGCCGGGCATGTCCCCACGGGTGCGGCGGGTCAGGCTCAGGCCCGCCCCGGCGATCAGATTGGTCACATCCTGCCCGCGCTCGGGGTGGCGCGGCACGAGGATCAGGCAGAGGTCGGGGTGCTGCTCCAGCAGGGACTTGTGGGCGGCCAGCACGGTCTCCTCCTCGCCCGGGTGGGTGGAGGAGGCGATCCAGACCGGACGATGACCCAGGGCCGCGCGCGCCTCGAACAGCGCATCCTCGTCCTGCGGCAGGGGGCCTGCCAGCGACTTGAGGTTGATGCCCCGGGCGACCCGGTCGGCGGGGGCGTTGATCTCGACCATGGCTTTGGCCATGGCATCGTTCTGGGTCAGGATCAGGTCGAAGACCTCGAAAAGATAGCGCGCGGTTTTCGGGAAGCGGCGCCAGTTGGCGATGGATCTGGCCGAGAGCCGCGCGTTGACCAGCGCCATCCGCGCGCCCTGGGCACGGGTGCGGCGCAGCATCTGGGGCCAGAGTTCGCTTTCCACAAAGAGCGCCGCATCGGGCCGCCAGTGGCGCAGGAAGCGGCGCAGGGGTCCGGGCGCGTCGAGCGGCGAGAACTGATGCACGCAGCGCGGCGGCATCCGGCGGGCGACCATGGTGGCGGAGGTCGCGGTGCCCGAAGTAATGAGAAACTGTGCCTGCGGCAGCGCCACGCCCATGCGGGTGATCAGCGCCAGCACCGCCTGGGTCTCGCCCACGGAGGCGGCATGGAACCAGATCAGCGCAGCGTCGGGGTCGCGCGGTTCGGTGGCATGGCCGAGCTTTTCGTGGCAGCGCACCACCGGCACGCCTGCGCGGCGCAGCTTGCGGGTGACAGCCCAGGTCGCAAAGGGCACCAGCGCCATGCTGGCCCCCACCCAGAGGCGGTAGAGCAGCGGGGCCATGCCGGGCTCAGCCGCCCGTGTGGCTCATGTGCCGGGGCATCTGCCCGTCGAGCTGCTGGCGGGAATAGTCGAAGTCATGGCCCTTGGGCTTGCGGTCGATGGCGGCGCGGATTGCCGCTTCGAGCGGGGCATCATCGGTGGGGTGGGCGCGCAGGGGCGCGCGCAGATCGGCCACGTCTTCCTGACCGAGGCACATGTAGATCTCGCCGGTGCAGGTGATGCGTACGCGGTTGCAGCTTTCGCAGAAGTTGTGGGAAAGCGGCGTGATGAAGCCGATCTTCTGACCCGTTTCCTCAAGCCGGACATAGCGGGCGGGGCCGCCCGAACGTTCTGCCAGATCGGTGACGGTATATTCTTCGGCATAGCGGGCGCGGACATCCTTGAGGGACCAGTATTGGCCCAGGCGGTCCTCATTGCCCAGGTCGCCCATCGGCATGACCTCGATCCAGGTGAGATCCATGTCGCGTTCGGCGCACCAGCGGGTGAGGGCGGGCAGTTCTTCCTCGTTGAAACCTTTCAGGGCCACGGCGTTGATCTTGACCCGCAGCCCCGCCTTTTGCGCCGCATCGACGCCGCGCAGCACCTGGGGCAGGCGGCCCCAGCGGGTGATATCGGCGAATTTGGCATCATCCAGCGTGTCGAGGGAGATGTTCACCCGGCGCACACCGGCGGCGTAAAGATCCCCGGCGAAACGTTCCAGCTGGCTGCCGTTGGTGGTCAGCGTCAGCTCCTTGAGCGTGCCCGCGTCGAGGTGACGGGTCATGCTGTCGAAAAAGGTCATGATGCCCTTGCGCACCAGCGGCTCGCCCCCGGTGATGCGCAGCTTTTGCACCCCGAGACCCACGAAGGTGGAACAGAGCCGGTCCAGTTCCTCCAGCGTCAGCAGTTCCTTCTTGGGCAGGAAGGTCATGTTCTCGGACATGCAGTAGACACAGCGGAAATCGCAGCGGTCCGTGACGGAGACGCGCAGATAGGTGATGGCGCGGGCGAATGGGTCGATCAATGGAGCATTCATGCTTTATAGGTAATCGCCCGCCGGTAAGCCCGCAAGCGGCATTTCTCAGATTGATGTAGGGGCGGGCGGGCGGTAGCCTGCGGTCATGAAAAGAATTCTGATCCTGACGATACTGGTACTGGGCGTGGCGGGCTGTGCCGCCGTGACCGAGCGTTTTGGCCTTGGGCGCAAGGCGGGTGGCACTGCGCAGGAAGGTCCGATTGATCCTTTTGTCCCTGCTGATCCGGCTGAGGTGCCAACGCTTGACCTTGCCACGGCGGCACCGCCGCCACCGCCTGCGGCGCGCTCGGCCGAGGCGCTGGACACCACCACGCCGGAACAGCGTGCCGCGGCGGCTGTGCCCGCGGCGGCCGGGGGCCGGGTGCTGGGCACAACGGTGGCGGCTCTGGGGGATCCGACCCAGCCGGGTTTGTGGCTGAAGACACCCCTGGTGGCGGCGGAGGCCAAGGGGCGGGTGACCAATCCGGCGACGGGGAAATCCTCGGCGGTGACGCTGATTCCGCTGGGCGGTGCCGCGACGGCGGGCAGCCAGATGTCGCTGTCGGCCCTGCGCCTGATCGGTGCCTCCCTGACGGAGCTGACAGAGGTCGAGGTGGCGCTGGAGGGTTAGGCTCTGGACCCATTAATCTTACGTGCTCAGCGGCGATTTCACGAAATTTCAAAGGTTTGGGGCGTGCAGCCAATAGTGGTTCTATTTGCAAGCGACCCAAGACGTTGAAATGAAGCGAAATCGCCGCCCTTCGGGTTTGACGGATTTTCCCGCAGCCTGCGTCACATCTGCTTGGAATAGAACCACTATTCTTGCGCAGATTTTCCTGGTCTGCGAAAAAATCTGTCAAACTGGGCATGTAAGATTAATGGGTCCAGAGCCTAGCGTGATCCGAAGGACTGCGCTGCGCGCAGGTTACATTATGGATTTTCGCTGCGGGCCCACCATCCCAGGAAAGTCTGGTGCCACCCTTGATTGATCTCTTTCATGGCACCATCCGCCCGTCTTCCCAAGCACAATAGCCGTCTCCCCCTGCGGGGGCCCCTCGGCGATTGTGCCTGGCAATCCGGTCGGCTGGCGCCCTGACGTGCTCAAGCAAGGGCGGCGCCAGACCAGGGATGTTTCAGGTGGTTTTCTTCAGGTGGCGCAGGGCTTCCTTTACCGCGAAGGGTTTCATTGCGGCACCGTGGGTGTCGATGAAGGTCCGGGTGCGGGGGGCATCGTGTTTCGACAGGTCGCGCAGCCACCAGCCGATGGCTTTCTGGATGAACCACTGGTGATCGGTCACCAGGGTTGCGGCCCAGCCCAGGATACGGTCGCGGTCGGCCAGTTCCTGCGGTTTCGGGTGGTTCTGCCTGGTCCAGGGGAGCGTGGAGACAAGGGCGGCGCGGCGGGTCCACATGTGATCTGAGGTGACCCAGGTCGCAACCGTATCAAGGCGGCCGGGATCGGCGGTCAGGCGTTTGGCCCCGGCCATGCAGGCGTGATCGGCAATCGCCCAGCTGTCGAAATCCGGGGTCCAGGAGATGATGAGATCCCATGCGGGGGTGTCATCTGGGCGGATGCGCGCCTGGGTCAGCAGTTTGGCGGCGGCGAGGCGCGCCTCGAAGATGTCGGTCTGCCACAGTCCGTCTGCGATGGCGACGCGGGTTTCGGCATCGGTCTCGCTGCGCCAGGTCTGGGTCAGATCGTTGATCCGGGGATTGGTCAGGCCAAGGTAGCGGCGGTCCGCCTTGTGATAGGCGCGCATCTGGGCCGCGCGGTCGGGGTCGGCCAGTTCTTCAAGCGCGGCCAGATAGGGTTCATGCATCGGGGTCGGCCAGAACATGCGTGGGCAGCCCGTCGATGCTGTGCTGGTTGCGGTCCTGCCAATAGGTGGCAACCCCGTCGGGCCCCTTGTCGCGGGCCCAATGGTGCAGGACCTCGCGCGGGCCCTTGTGCTCATAGAAGGGCACCGCATAGCCGCAGCTGGTCTGCATCAGATCCACGGTCATGTCGTAGATCTGCCGCGCGCCGGGATCGGGCGGGAAATGCGCATTGAGGGCGTCGAACGCCGCATCGCGCGGATGCAGGGTGCGGGCGGAACCATAGGCGCGCATGATCATCGGACGCGCCTCAAACCCGCACCACATCAGGGTCATGCGGTTGATGCGCGCCAGATGTGCGGCGGTTTCATTGCCCGATCCGGTGAGATTGCGCCAGATGATCCGGTGGGGGCCAAGCACGCGCAAGCTGTCCATCCCCTTGGGCGAGATGTTCACGCGGCCCGTCTCGGCGGCGCTGCCGCAGAAGAACATGTGCTGCGCCTCGATGAACTTTCTGTGGTCTTCGGTGATGCTGTCAAACTGCTTTGCCATTATTCCACGGTCACCGATTTCGCGAGGTTGCGGGGCTGGTCCACATCGGTGCCCTTGGCCACCGCCGTGTGATAGGCCAGAAGCTGTGCGGGCAGGGCATAGAGGATCGGGGCCAGGGCATCGGCGATGGTGGGCATTTCGATGCAGGCCCAGGTGCCTTCGCTGGCCTCGGCCAGACCCCTGGCATCCGAGATCAGGATCACCTTGCCCTTGCGCGCCATGACTTCCTGCATGTTGCTGACCGTCTTGTCGAAAAGCGCGTCGCGCGGGGCCATGACGATCACCGGGACCTCTTCGTCCACCAGGGCGATGGGGCCGTGTTTCAACTCACCCGAGGCATAGGCTTCGGCATGGATATAGCTGATTTCCTTGAGCTTCAGCGCGCCTTCCAGCGCCAGCGGGTACATCTGGCCACGGCCCAGGAAGAGCACGTCGCGGGCTGTCGAGAGCTTGTAGGCGGTGTCGCGCATGGCCTGGTTCTGTTCCAGCGCGCTGTTGATCACCGATGGCAGGCCGCGCAGGGCAAGGATGTGGTCCGCCATTGCGGCGGTGTCCAGCAGGCCGCGGTCGCGGGCGGCTTTCAGCACCAGCATGAAGAGCACCGTCAGCTGACAGGTGAAGGCCTTGGTGGAGGCGACACCAACCTCGACACCTGCATAGATCGGCAGGGCAAGGTCGCTTTCGCGGGCGATGGAGCTTTCGGGGACGTTGATCACCGAGGCGATGGTATCCACCTTGCCCGCGCAATAGCGCAGGGCGGCCAGGGTATCGGCGGTTTCGCCCGACTGGCTGACAAAAATCGCCAGGGTGCCGGAGGTGATGGGGGGTTCGCGGTAGCGGTATTCGGAGGCGACATCGACTTCGACGGGGATGCGCGCGATCTGTTCGAACCAGTATTTCGCGGTCAGGCAGGCATAGAAGGCGGTGCCGCAGGCAACCATGGTGATGCGTTCGATCCCGGTGAAATCGAGCCCGGCCCCCGGCAGGTGGATCTGCCCGTCATTGCTGATGTAATGTTGCAGGGCCTGGCCCAGCACGCCGGGCTGTTCCGCGATCTCCTTGGCCATGAAATGCTTGTGGCCGCCCTTGTCGATGCGGGTGCTGTCGATCTGGATGGTCTTGACTGGGCGCTGCACGGCTGCACCGGTGCTGTCGGTGATCTCGACCGAGGTGCGGGTGATGACGGCGGTGTCGCCTTCCTCCAGATAGGAAATCCGGTCGGTCAGGGGGGACAGGGCGATGGCGTCGGAGCCCACGAACATCTCGCCGGTGCCATAGCCGATGGCCAGGGGCGAGCCCTTGCGTGCGGCGATCATCAGGTCATCCTCCCCGTCGAAGAGGAAGGCCAGCGCAAAGGCACCGGTCAGCCGCGACAGGGCCTGTTTGGCGGCCGCAACCGGGGCGGCACCCTGTGCCATGTAATGCTGGGTCAGCAGGGCCACGATTTCGGTATCGGTCTCGGTCACGAAATTGACGCCGTGGCCTGCGAGTTCCTCGCGCAACTCGCGGAAGTTCTCGATGATGCCGTTGTGAACCACCGCCACGCCACCTGCACGGTGCGGGTGCGCATTGGTCACGGTGGGCGCGCCATGGGTGGCCCAGCGGGTATGGCCGATGCCGGACTTTCCGGCCAGCGGCTCATGCACCAGCAGATCGCTGAGGTTGACCAGCTTGCCCACCGCGCGGCGGCGGTCGAGCTTGCCGTGGTTGAGGGTGGCGATCCCGGCGCTGTCATAGCCGCGGTATTCGAGCCGTTTCAGTGCCTCGACCAGAATGGGCGCTGCTTCGTGGTTGCCCAGGACCCCTACAATTCCACACATAATCAGCTGCCTCGCTGGGTTCTGGCCTTTTTGGCCTTCAACATTTCGAATAATTTCCGCGCCATGCCGGGTTTTTCGACCTGTGGCGCACGGGCCAGGGCCAGGGCGTCGGGTTCCACATCCGATGTGATGACGGAGCCTGAGCCGGTCATCGCGCCCTCGCCGATGCTGACCGGGGCCACCAGCATGGTGTTGGAGCCGATGAAGGCGCGCGCGCCGATATGGGTGTGATGTTTCATCACCCCGTCATAGTTGCAGGTGATCGTTCCCGCGCCAAGGTTCGCACCGGCACCGACAAAGGCGTCACCGACATAGCTGAGGTGGTTGATCTTGGCCCCTTCGGCCACCTGGGCATTCTTGATCTCGACAAAGTTGCCGATGCGCACGTCTTCGGCCAGTTCGGCACCGGGGCGCAGGCGGGCATAGGGCCCGACGATGCCACCGCGCGAGACATGGCAGCCCTCGAGGTGGGAAAAGGCGCGGATCGTGGCACCGGATTCGACCGTGACACCGGGGCCAAAGACCACGTTGGGTTCGATCAGCGTGTCGCGTCCGATATAGGTGTCGCGCGCCAGATAGACGGTTTCGGGGGCCATCAGGGTCACGCCATCTTCCAGCAGACCGGCGCGGGCGCGGGTCTGGAAGGCGGCATTGGCCAGGGCCAGATCCGCGCGGGAGTTCACGCCCATGGTCTCGGCCTCGTCGCAGGTGACCGCGGTGGCGCTCAGACCGCGCGCGCGGGCCAGGCCGACAATGTCAGTGAGGTAATATTCACCGGCGGCATTGTCATTGCCGACCCCGTCGATCAGCTCGAACAGCAGGCCGGCCCGTGCGGCGACCACGCCGGAGTTGCACAGGGTGATCGCGCGCTCCGCCTCTGTCGCGTCCTTGAATTCGACAATCCGTTCCAATGTGTCGCCCTGCATCACCAGCCGGCCATAGCGGGCGGGATCGGCGGCCTGGAACCCCAGGACCGCGACATCGTGGTGGTCAAGCGCGGCCTGCATCCGCTCCAGCGTCTCGGGCTGGATAAAGGGGGTATCGCCGTAAAGCACCACGGCCATGCCGTCGAAATCCGCCAGCGCCGGACGGGCCTGGGCGACCGCATGGGCGGTGCCAAGCTGTTCTTGCTGCTCGACCACGGTTGCATCGGGGTCATGGGCCAGGGTGGCGGCGCGCACCTGGTCGGCGCTGTGGCCTGCAACGACGACGGTCAGTTCCGGTTCCAGCACGCGGCCGGCTTCCATGGCATGGATCAGCATCGGCTCGCCCGCGATGGTGTGCAGGACCTTGGGCAGGTCCGAATTCATCCGTGTGCCTTTGCCTGCGGCAAGGATGATCAGTGACGTTTTCATATCGTTCTCTTTATGCTCTACCTTGCATTCTCTTTACCCCCTACGCACAAAGGCGCAAGGGTGGCGGGCATCAAGATAGGTTGCGGCTTGCAACAAGAGCGGGCGGGGAACCGCGCAGACGGGGGTGGTATGAAGACGGTTGTTTTTGATCTGGACGGGACACTTGCGGACACCAGCGGTGATCTGATCGCGGCGGCGAATGCCTGTTTCCGGGAGATGGGAGCAGGCGATCTGCTGGACCCGGTGGCCGATGCCGGCACCGCCCTGCGCGGCGGGCGCGCCATGCTGACACTGGGGCTGGGGCGGCTCGGGCGCTCGGACGATCAGGAGGCGATCAACGCCTATTATCCCAAGCTGCTGGAGGCCTATGCCCGCAACATCGACACCCATACCACGCTTTATCCCGGCGCGATGGAGGCTGTGGCGAGGCTGAAACGCGCAGGCTTTCGCGTGGCGATCTGCACCAACAAGCCCGAGGGGCTGGCCGATGCGCTGCTGACACGGCTGGGGGTGCGCGACAGGTTCGACGCGATGCTGGGGGCCGACACCCTGACCGTGCGCAAGCCCGACCCGGAACATCTGTTCGAGACCGCGCGCCGCGCCGGGGGTGATCCGGCGCTTTGTGTGCTGATCGGGGACAGCGACACCGACCGCAACACCGCGCGCAATGCGGGCGTGCCCTGCGTGCTGGTCACCTTCGGCCCGGCAGGTGGCGATATGGCGGCGCTGGAGCCCGAGGCCCTGCTGAACCATTACGACGATCTGCATGACATCATCCTGGGCCTGGTGGGGGCCGCGGCGTGACGGAGGTGTTCAGCGGCAGTTTCACCCAGCAGGAGCCGATCCCCGAAGAGGGGATCGAGGCGGCGGTTGCCGTCATGCGCTCGGGCCGGTTGCACCGCTACAACACGGCCCCCGGCGAGGTGGCGCAGACCGTCCTGCTGGAACAGGAATTCGCAGCCAAGGTCGGCGCGCGCTATTGCCTTGCGGTGGCCTCCGGCGGTTATGCCATGGGAACGGCCCTGCGGGCGGTTGGTGTCAGGCCGGGGGACAGGGTGCTGACCAATGCCTTTACCCTGGCCCCGGTGCCGGGCGCGATTGCCGCCGTGGGCGCGCAGCCGGTCTTTGTGGGCGTGACCCCGCAGCTGGTGATTGATCTGGAGGATCTGGCGGCAAAGGCCGGTCAGGCCGATGTGCTGCTGCTGAGCCACATGCGCGGCCATCTTGCCGATATGGAGGCGCTGATGGCGCTTTGCGATGCCCATGGCATCACGGTGATCGAGGATTGTGCCCATACCATGGGGGCCGCCTGGAAAGGCGTACCCTCCGGCACGCAGGGAAAGGTGGGGTGCTATTCCTGCCAGACCTACAAGCATATGAACGCAGGCGAAGGCGGGCTGCTGGTGACCGACGATCCTGAGGTCGCCGCCCGGGCGGTGATGCTCTCGGGCTCTTACATGCTCTATGAAAGCCACCGCGCGGGGCCGCCGAAAGAAACCTTCGAGACGATCCGCTACGAGACCCCCAATGTGTCGGGCCGGATGGACAATCTGCGCGCCGCGATCCTGCGGCCCCAGCTACGCGATCTGGACCGGCAGTGTGCGCGCTGGAATGAACGCTATTACGCGATCGAGGCGGGGCTGCGCGACACGCCGGGTCTGACGGTGATCGAAAGGCCTGCTGAGGAAAGCATCGTGGGCTCTTCGATACAGTTCCTGCTGGCAGGCTGGGAGGCGGGCGCGGTGAGGGACGTTCTGCGCCGCTGTCTGGCGCGGGGGGTTGAGCTGAAATGGTTCGGCGCGGCGGAGCCGGTGGGCTTTACCAGCCGCTACGATTCATGGCGCTACGTGGCGTCCGAGAAAATGCCCGCCAGCGATGCGGTGCTGGCGGGGATTGTCGACATGCGGGTGCCGCTGACATTCTCGCTGGACGATTGCGCGCTGATCGCGCGGATCATCCGTGCGGAAGTAAGCGCGGTGTTTCAAAAGGCCTGAGACCAGCGGCGGGAAGGCTCCGGGCTGGCTCCGTACCTGGTGGACAGCGGCAAACTCACCCCGGGTCAAAGACGCGGGGCGTTCCCCAAACTCCGGCCCGCAGGTCCGCTATCCGGTCCCAGAATTCCTTCCCGGATTCTTTGCCCTTGATGTATCCTTTGCCTGCATTGCTGTGCTGCCCGGGTCCTGCCACCGGGAGGGGCGCCGCGTCACAGAAGCAGAGAGGCTTGACGCAACCACGGGCGGGGCGTAGGTAATGAACGTGCGTTCAATAAATGACCTTGGGGGAGGCGACGATGTTTAACGCGAGTATGAGTTTCGATCTGGGTGAAGATGTCGCGGCACTGCGCGAGATGGTCCACCGCTGGGCACAGGAACGGGTCAAACCGATGGCGGCGCAGATCGACGCCAAAAACGATTTTCCGCCCGAACTCTGGACCGAGATGGGCGAACTGGGCCTTCTGGGCATGACGGTGGAGGAAGATTACGGCGGTTCCGGCCTTGGCTATGTTGCCCATGTCGTCGCGGTCGAGGAAATCGCCCGCGCCTCGGCTTCCGTTTCTCTGTCCTACGGCGCGCATTCGAACCTCTGCGTCAACCAGATCAAATTGAACGGCACACCGGAGCAAAAGGCGAAATACCTGCCAAAGCTGTGCACCGGCGAACATGTCGGTGCGCTGGCCATGTCGGAGGCGGGGGCAGGCAGCGACGTGGTGTCGATGAAGCTGCGCGCGGAAAAGCGCAACGATCATTTCCGCCTGTCGGGCAACAAGTACTGGATCACCAATGCGCCCAATGCAGAGACCCTGGTGGTCTATGCCAAGACCGACCCGGAGGCCGGGTCCAGGGGCATCACCGCCTTTCTGATCGAACGCGGCATGAAGGGGTTCAGCACCCCGCACCACCTGGACAAGCTGGGGATGCGCGGATCGAACACCGGTGAGCTGGTCTTTGACGATGTCGAAGTGCCCTTCGAGAACGTGCTGGGCGAAGAGGGGCGCGGCGTGGCGGTCCTGATGTCGGGGCTGGATTACGAACGTGTCGTGCTGGCGGGCATCGGCCTTGGCACCATGGCGGCCTGCCTGGACGAGGTCATGCCCTATGTGAGCGAACGCAAGCAGTTCGGTCAGCCGATCGGGAACTTTCAGCTGATGCAGGGCAAGCTGGCGGATATGTACACGGCGATGAACTCGGCCCGGGCCTATGTCTATAGCGTGGCACAGGCCTGTGACCGGGGTGACGTGACCCGTCAGGACGCGGCGGCCTGCTGCCTTTACGCATCGGAACAGGCGATGACACAGGCGCATCAGGCGGTGCAGGCGATGGGCGGTGCGGGCTATCTGAACGACACGGCCGTGGCGCGCATCTTCCGCGATGCCAAGCTGATGGAGATCGGGGCCGGCACTTCGGAAATCCGGCGGATGCTGGTGGGCCGCGAGATGATGGCGGCGATGGGCTAGGCGATGCCGCGCTGGCTGTGGTGGACACCTCTGGCGGTGCTGACCCTGTTGGCGGGCCTGCTGCTGTTCCGGCAGGGCTGGATCGCCGCGCATATGACGGAGACGGATGTGATCGACCATTTCGCCGCACGATATGTGGCCGAGCATGGCGGGCAAAAGTCCGATTGTGTTGCCGTGCCGGGCCGCAGTGCGCAGGTCTGGATCGAGGTGCATTGCGGGGATGTGGCGATCTATCCCGTGGACCGCGCGGGGCGGCTGATCTTCCTGCCGGAAGGGCCCGATGCATGACGGACGTATCAAGGGAGCAAACGGAATGGACAGCCTGATCGACCTCAAGGCAGAGAGCGGAATTCTGCATGGGCACCTCCACGGTCTTGTCGTGGTGCTGGAATGGTGCGCCACCTTCATTGATCTGGCGGCCATCGCGCTGCTGCTGGTCGGTGCCGCGCGCTTCATCCTGGGGGTGACCCAGGCAGAGATTGCGCGCCGGGGGGCCGACCGGGTGCGCCGCACCAACCGTGAGCGGGTCGAACTGGGGCGTTATATCCTGGCCGGTCTGGAGCTGTTCATCGTCTCCGACGTGATCCACACCGCGCTCAGCCTGCGGTTTACCGACCTGATATTCCTGCTTTTGCTGGTGATCATCCGCTCGATCACATCCTTCTTCCTGGATCGGGAGCTTGGACAACTTCAAAAGGAGTTGGGAAATGACTGACCTCAGCGACCTGCCACAGGCCGATTGGGGCCTTGCCGGATCTCCAGTGCCGGAGCATCGCAGATGAGTGATCTGCAAGGGCTGCGAGCGGATGGCACCTGGGATCTGCCGACCCGGCTGAACATGGCCGCGCAATGTCTCGCCAGGCCATCTGATGCTTTGGCGATCGTCGATCTGACCGGGCCGGTGCGGCGCGATGTCAGCCATGGGGAACTGTCGCGGATGACGGATGGCCTTGCGCGCGCCCTGATGGCGCGTGTCGCGCCGGGGGATCGGGTGGGCGTGCTGCTCAGCCAGGGGCCATGGTGTGCGGCGGCGCATCTGGCGATCTGGAAGATCGGCGCAATCTCTGTCCCGCTGTTCAAGCTGTTCAAACAGGATGCCCTGGCCGCCCGCGCAGGCGACGCGGGATGCGAGATCGTGCTGACGGACCCGGAAGGGGCCGTTCTGCTTGGTGGGCTGGCAGAACCCTGGATCGCTGGAGAAGTCGGGATTGACGGTGCGCCCGTGGATTTTGTCGATACCGGGCCCGATGACCCTGCCGTGCTGATCTATACCTCCGGCACCACCGGCACGCCCAAGGGGGCCTTGCATGGCCACCGGGTCCTGACCGGCCATCTGCCGGGCGTGGCGATCAGCCACGATCACCTTGGCCAGCCGGATGATTGCCTGTGGACCCCCGCCGACTGGGCATGGATCGGCGGGCTGTTCGATGTGCTGATGCCGGGGCTTGCGCTGGGCGTGCCCGTCGTGGCCGCGCGGATGGCCAAGTTCACCCCCGAAGGCTGCGCCGATGTCATCGCGCGCGGCAATGCGCGCAACGTCTTCTTTCCGCCGACGGCCCTGCGCATGCTCAAGGCCGCAGACCGGGCGCTGCCGGGCCTGCGCTCTGTCGCCAGCGGGGGCGAGCCGCTGGGGGCCGAGATGCTGGCCTGGGGGCAGGGTGCATTCGGCCTTCAGATCAACGAATTCTACGGCCAGACGGAATGCAATATGGTCGCGTCAAGCTGCGGGGTGGACTATCCCGCCCGCGCAGGTTGTATTGGCAAGGCGGTGCCGGGGCATGAGGTGGCGGTGATCGACGATGCAGGCCAGCCGGTTGAGGGTGAGGGCGAGGGTGACGTGGCCGTGCGGCGCGGATCGGCCTCCATGATGCTGGGATACTGGAACCGGCCCGAAGCCACCGCCGAGAAGTTTCGCGGCGACTGGCTGGTGACGGGGGACCGGGGCCGGTGGGAGGGCGATTTCCTGCGCTTTGTGGGGCGTGAGGACGATGTAATCACCTCTGCCGGCTACCGGATCGGCCCGGCGGAGATCGAGGATTGCCTGCTGACCCATCCGGGCGTGGCCACCTGCGGCGTCGTGGGCAAGCCCGATGCGCTGCGCACCGAGATCGTGAAGGCCTATGTGGTGCGCAAGGACAAGGCCGAGGTGACCGCGTCCGAATTGCAGGACTGGGTCAGGGAACGGCTTGCAAGCTATTCATATCCAAGGGAAATAACCTTTCTTGAGGAACTGCCGATGACGGTCACCGGCAAGGTGATCCGACGCATGCTCAAACAGATGGCGACAGAGGAGACCCGGCAATGAGACGGATGGTTATCATGGCAATGTTCTGGGCCGGGCTCTGGTCCGGTGGCGCCTGGGCGCAGCAGGTCGACAGTGGCACGGTCCGGTCCTGTTTCGCGCAGACCCCGATCGGAGAGATCTCTCCCGATTGCCTGGGGGCCGCATCGAACAGCTGCCAGGATCAGGGTTTTGACACCACCATGGGCATGACCCAGTGCATCCAGGCGGAAACAGCGGTCTGGGATGCGATCCTGAACGAAGAATACAAGAGCACCCGCACGGCGCTGGGCGCGCAGGACCCGGCGCTCAAGGACCATCTGCTGACGGCGCAACGGGCCTGGATCGCCTTTCGCGATGCGGAATGCGCGCTGGATTACGCGCGCTGGCAGGACGGTTCGATCCGCAGCATCGTCCATGCCAATTGCATGCTGGTGATGACAGCCCGGCGCTCGCTGGAGCTGCGCGACATGAAGGGAAATTGATGTGAAACTGTTATCTCAGGCTCTGCCGTCTTCCGAAGCCTTCAAGGCCAATGAAGCCGCCCATCTCAAGGCGCTGGAACCCGTCGCGGCCGCGGCGGAGGCGGCGGCCCTTGGCGGCGGCGAGAAGTCGCGCGCGCGCCATGCCAGCCGGGGCAAGATGCTGCCGCGGGAACGGGTGGCGAACCTGCTGGACCCCGGATCGCCCTTCCTCGAAATCGGGGCAACAGCGGCACATGGGCTTTACGGTGGCGCAGCCCCCTGCGCCGGCGTCATCGCGGGCATTGGCCGGGTGCAGGGCCATGAGGTCATGGTGGTGTGCAATGACGCCACGGTGAAGGGCGGCACCTATTACCCGATGACGGTCAAGAAGCACCTGCGCGCACAGGAAATTGCCGAGGCGAACCATCTGCCTTGCGTCTATCTTGTGGACAGTGGCGGCGCGAACCTGCCGAACCAGGACGAGGTCTTTCCGGACCGGGACCATTTCGGCGCGATTTTCTACAATCAGGCGCGGATGTCGGCCAAGGGGATACCGCAGATTGCCGTGGTGATGGGGTCCTGCACCGCAGGCGGGGCCTATGTGCCCGCGATGTCGGATGTGACGATCATCGTCAAGGAACAGGGCACCATCTTTCTGGCCGGGCCACCGCTGGTCAAGGCGGCGACGGGCGAAGTGGTCAGCGCCGAGGATCTGGGCGGCGGCGATGTGCATACCCGCCTGTCCGGTGTGGCCGACTACCTGGCAGAGGATGACGCCCATGCGCTGAGCCTTGCGCGCCGCGCGGTGGCGCAGCTCAACCGGACCCGGCCCGCGACCGTTCAATGGCAAAGCCCGGAGGAGCCCGCCTATGACCCGGCGGAACTGCTGGGTGTGGTGCCTGCCGATCTGCGCACGCCCTATGACATCCGCGAGGTGATTGCCCGGCTGGTGGACGGCAGCCGCTTTGACGAGTTCAAATCCCGCTTTGGTGAGACTCTGGTGACCGGGTTTGCCCATCTCAAGGGCTGCCCCATCGGGATCGTGGCCAACAATGGGGTGTTGTTCTCGGAAGCGGCCCAGAAGGGCGCGCATTTCATCGAATTGTGCAGCCAGCGCAATATCCCGCTGGTCTTCCTGCAGAACATCACCGGCTTCATGGTGGGCCGCAAATACGAAAACGAGGGCATCGCGCGCCACGGGGCCAAGATGGTGACGGCGGTGGCCACCACCAATGTGCCCAAGATCACCATGCTGGTCGGCGGCTCCTTCGGTGCCGGCAATTACGGCATGTCGGGGCGGGCCTATCGCCCGCGGTTCCTGTGGACCTGGCCCAACAGCCGGATCTCGGTCATGGGCGGGCCGCAGGCGGCGGGGGTGCTGGCCACCGTGAAACGCGATGCGATGGAGCGGGCGGGCGAGACCTGGACCGAGGAGGAAGAGGCCGCCTTCAAGCAGCCCACCATCGACATGTTCGAGGAACAGAGTCATCCGCTCTATGCCTCCGCGCGGCTGTGGGACGATGGCATCATCGACCCGCGCAAGAGCCGGGAGGTGCTGTTCCTGAGCCTGTCGGCCAGCCTGAACGCGCCGATCGAGCCGACACGCTTTGGCGTGTTCCGGATGTGAGGATGGATTGCGCATTGCCGGTCAGGGGCCGTGCCCTGTTCATGCACCGCCTGTGCACAGGGGGCGCTGCCCCCGCAGCCTGCGGCTGCTCCCCCGGGAATATTTGGGGCCAAAAAGAAATGATGAGTAGAGATCAACTGGAGAGGATGCGCGATGTTTGACACGATCCTGATTGCGAACCGGGGCGAGATCGCCTGTCGGGTGATGGAGACGGCGCAGGGCATGGGGGTGCGCTGTGTCGCGGTCTATTCGGATGCGGATGCGGGCGCAAAACATGTCGCCATGGCAGATGTCGCGGTTCATATCGGTGGCTCGGCCCCGGCGGAGAGTTATCTGCGCGGTGATGTGATCATCCGGGCGGCGCTGGACACCGGCGCGCAGGCGATCCACCCCGGCTATGGATTTCTGTCGGAAAACCCCGATTTCGTCGATGCAGTGGAAAAGGCCGGGCTTGTCTTCATCGGCCCTTCGGCGCGGGCCATTCGCGCGATGGGTCTGAAGGATGCCGCCAAGGCGCTGATGGTCGAGGCCGGCGTGCCGGTGGTGCCGGGGTATCACGGCGCGGATCAGGACGATGCGCTGCTGGCGGCAGAGGCGGAGAAGATCGGCTATCCGGTGCTGATCAAGGCCGTGGCAGGCGGCGGCGGCAAGGGGATGCGGCAGGTCGATGCGGCATCGGGTTTCCAGGCCGCGCTGGACTCCGCCCGCTCCGAGGCGAAGACCGCCTTCGGCAATTCCGACGTGCTGGTCGAAAAATTCGTGACCAAGCCGCGCCATATCGAGGTGCAGGTCTTTGGTGACGGCAGCAGGGCCGTTCATCTGTTCGAGCGCGATTGTTCGCTGCAGCGCCGCCATCAGAAGGTGATCGAGGAAGCCCCGGCACCGGGCATGCGTGAAGAGATGCGCGCCGCGATGGGCGCGGCGGCGGTGCGGGCGGCCGAGGCCATCGGCTATGCCGGGGCGGGGACGGTGGAATTCATCGTTGACGGCTCGGAGGGGCTGCGCGCGGAAGGGTTCTTCTTCATGGAGATGAACACGCGCCTGCAGGTGGAACATCCCGTAACCGAGGCGATCACCGGCGTCGACCTGGTGGAATGGCAGCTGCGCGTGGCGGCGGGGGAAAGCCTGCCCATGGGGCAGGAGGCCTTGACGATCAACGGCCATGCCTTCGAGGCGCGGCTTTACGCCGAGGATGTGCCGAAAGGCTTTCTGCCAGCGACCGGTACGCTGACGCATCTGCAGTTCACCGATCAGACCCGGGCCGACAGCGGCGTGCGGGCGGGCGATTCCATCAGCCCGTTCTACGATCCGATGATTGCCAAGGTGATCGTGCATGGCCCTACCCGGGACGTGGCGCTGGCGCGGCTGCGCGCGGCGCTGGCGGGCTGCGAGGTGGCGGGCACCGTGACCAACCTGGCCTTTCTGGGGGCGCTGGCGGGCCATGCGGGATTTGCCGCAGGCGACGTCGATACCGGGTTGATCGCGCGCGACATCGCGGAACTGACCGAAGCCCCCGCGGTGGCACCCTGGCACATGGCCCTGGCGGGCATGGCGGCGCTGGGCCTGATGGCACCGCAGCCCGAGGCGGGGTTTACCCTGTGGCGGCCGCTCCGGCGGCAGGTGATGCTGGCGCATGGCGGGGAGGAAACTTTGCTCAAGGTCCGGGTGCTGTCGCCTGACCGGCAGTCCTGGTCGGTGGGTGAGACCGAGCTCAGCGCCGAGCGCAGGGCGGGGCGCTGGTATCTGGACGGGCACATGGCCCCTGCGGTTGCCGTGGCCGGGTCGGTGGTGACGGTCTTTGACGGCTATGGCATGGGGTTTGACGTGATCGACCCGCTGGCACGGGCGGCGGGCAAGTCCGGTGACGGCAATCTGATCGAGGCGCCAATGCCCGGCATGGTGCGGCTGGTCGATGCGAAGGTGGGCCAGAAGGTCACTGCGGGCGACCGGCTTGCGGTGCTGGAGGCGATGAAGATGGAGCACAGCCTGCTGGCCGCGCGCGACGGCGTGGTGGCCGAGGTGCTGGCCGCCGAAGGCGATCAGGTGGAGGCCGGGGCCGCGCTGGTCCGGCTGGAGGCCGAGCCGGAAGCTGCCGCGTGAACGGGCGGGCGTGGCATCACCTGGTGCCGGCCGCACTGGCAGCTGCCGGGATTATCGCATATGTCCCGGGGGATGAGCCGCCGATCCTGGCGGCGATCCTGTTGATGATGTGGCATATTACGGTGCTGCAGATGTCGGGGCGGGGCCGGTGCCACATGGCGTTGCGCGCCTTTTGCACATTTGCGGGGCATGGGGTGGCGCGGCGGGCCGGAAGGCCGCTGCCGGGCCGCTTGACCCCCGGCAAAACGCCCCATGTCATGTTGGCAGGTAGATGATTATGACGAGGTTTCCCCGATGATTACATTGCATCACTGTCCGCAGACGCGGTCGATGCGCACGCTCTGGCTGCTCAACGAAATGGATGTGGAATATCAGGTCCGCACCTATGCCTTTGACCGCTCGCTGCGCGATCCGGCCTATCTGTCCCTGTCGCCTGCGGGCCGCGTGCCGGCCCTGGAGATCGACGGCGAGCGGATGTTCGAGACCGGCGCCATCACCGAATACCTGTGCGAAAGGTTCAGCCCGGAGCGGCTGGGCCGGATGCCCGGCGTGCCGGACCGCATGGCCTGGCTGGTCTGGCTGCATTTCGCCGAGACGATCAGCCAGCATACCGCGGCCCTGACCCAGCAGCACATCGCCCTGCGCGAGGACCACATGCGCAGCCCCATCGTGATGAAGCTGGAGGCGGCGCGGATCGGCAAATGCTACGATGCGCTGGAGGCGCGGCTGTCGACGCCGGTCGAGAACCGCGACTATCTGTTGACCAGCGGCTTCTCGGCGGTGGATATTTCCGTAGGGCAGGCGGTGTACATGTCGCAGTATTTTGCCAGGCTGGATGCGCATCCGGCGGTGGCGGAATGGTACGAGCGCATCACCGAGCGCGAGAGTTTCGCCGAAAGCCTGCCGCAGGGGGAGGGTATCTATGAAAAGGACTTTTATCCGCCCTGGCCGATTGAATGACCCGGTTGGCACCCGTTCGTGCCTGACAACACCTGAAAGGGGACGATATGAGCCTTGGACCTTGTGAGATCTTTGAAGTCGGCCCCCGCGACGGGTTGCAGAACGAGGCGCGCGAGATACCGGTGACGGAAAAGATCGCGCTGATTGACCGGCTGTCGGGCGCGGGTTTCGGGCGCATCGAATGCGCCTCCTTCGTGTCGCCCAAATGGGTGCCGCAGATGGCCGGCTCGGGCGAGGTGATGGCCGGGATCAGCCGCCGCGACGGGGTGCGCTATGCCGCGCTGACGCCGAACATGCGCGGTTACGAGGATGCGCTGGCGGCAGGTGTGGACGAGGTGGCGATCTTTGCCTCGGCCTCCGAAGGGTTCAGCCGCAAGAACATCAATGCCTCGGTGGCGGAATCGATCGAACGCTTTGCCCCCATTCTGGAGGATGCGCGCCACCGGGACGTGCCCGTCCGGGGCTATATCTCCTGCGTGGTGGAATGCCCCTATGACGGGCCGGTGGCCCCCGGCGCTGTGGCGGCTCTGGCGGACCGCCTGTTCTCGATGGGGTGCTATGAGATTTCATTGGGCGACACCATCGGTGCGGGCAGGCCCGACAGCATCGCGCGGATGCTGCTTGCGGTGCGCGATGTGGTGCCCGTGGGGCGGCTTGCGGGGCATTATCACGACACCAATGGCCGCGCGATGGCCAATATCGACACGTCCCTGTCGCTGGGCCTGCGGGTCTTTGACGCCGCCGTGGGGGGCCTGGGCGGCTGTCCCTACGCGCCCGGTTCGGCCGGGAATGTGGCCACGGAGGCGGTGAATGCGCATCTGCTGGCGCTGGGCTACAAGACCGGGATCGACCAGGCCATCGTGCAGGAGGCCGCGGCCATGGCGCAGGCGATGCGGGGACCGGTGGATGCCTGAGACGATCACGATCGACACCGACGCGCGCGGCGTCGCCACACTGACCCTGAACCGCCCTGACAAGCACAACGCCATGTCGGCGCAGATGCTGGCGGACCTGACTGCGGCGGCGGCACAGCTGGGGGCGGATGACGCGGTGCGTGTGGTGGTGCTGACCGGGGCGGGGGCCTCTTTCTGCGCGGGGGGCGATCTGGGCTGGATGCGCGACCAGCGCGACATGGATGCCGCGACACGCTCTGCAGAGGCACGCAAGCTGGCGGATATGCTGGGCGCGCTGAACCGGCTGCCCAAGCCGCTGATCGGGCGGGTGCAGGGCAATGCCTTTGGCGGCGGGGTCGGCATGGCCAGCGTCTGTGATGTCGCCATCGGGGTGGACAGCCTGCGCATGGGCTTTACCGAAACCCGGCTGGGGATCATCCCGGCCACCATCGGACCTTACGTGATTGCCCGCATGGGCGAGGGGATGGCGCGGCGGGTCTTCATGTCTGCCCGGCTGTTCGACGCGGCAGAGGCGGTATCGCTGGGCCTGCTGGCCCGCGCGGTGCCTGCCGGTGACCTTGACGCGGCGGTGGAACGTGAGGTGGCACCTTACCTGTCCTGCGCACCGGGGGCCGTGGCGGCGGCCAAGGCGCTGGCGCTGGATCTGGGCGGTGCTGCCACGCAGGAGGCGGTGGAGATGTCCATCGCGGCACTTGCTGCCCGCTGGGAGACCGAGGAAGCCGCCGAGGGGATCGGCGCGTTCTTTGACAAGCGCAAGGCGGCCTGGGTGGTTGCGGCCTCCTGACCCTTGCGCGGGGCGGGCTTTGACACAAGGCTCGGGCCAGACTGAACTGAAACGCCGGAGCGCCATTTGAAATCCCTTGTCGATTACTTCCGCCCCCGTGACATCGAACGGACCGGGGATGACAGTGCTGCGAAAACGATCTGGGGCTACGTCTGGCGGATGACGGGCTGGCACCAGCCTGGCTGTTGCGCCGGGGCGGTGCTTGTCGCCCTGCTGAACCTCGCCCCCATCGAATTGCAGCGCCGGATCGTGAACGAGGTGGTGGAGACGCAGAATGTGCCGCTGCTGATCCGGTTCGGGCTGGCCTATCTTGCCGTCATTGTCCTGCATCAGGCCGGCAAATTCGCCCTGCGTGCCTATCAGTCATGGCTGACGGAAAGCACCAACATCTATACCCGGCGGCACCTGCTGGGACTTTACGGCGACAAGATCGAAACCACACAGGACAGTGAGGGGCGGGTGGTGTCCATCATCGGGTCCGAGGTCGAGAAACTGGGCGGCTTCGTGGGCGAGGCGCTGTCCCAGTCCTGCGCCAATCTGGCCATCCTGCTGGGCGTGCTGGGTTACATGTTTGTCGTGCAGCCCAGCATCGCGCTTTTTGCTCTGGCCTTCATGGTGCCGCAGATCATTCTGACACCCTTCCTGCAGCGCCGCCTGAACGAACTGGTGGCGGAAAGGGTGGGTTATATCCGCGAACTGGGTGACCGGATATCAGACATGGATGCACCGGTGCAGGAGGAGGGGGGCCGTATTCTCGACCGGATCTTTGACAACCGCATCCGCTTCAACCTGCTGAAATTCGCGCTCAAGGCGGCATTGAACCTGCTGAATGCGCTGGGGCCGCTGTCGGTGCTGATCTTTGGCGGATATCTGGTGATGCAGGGGCAGACCCAGGTGGGGGTGATCGTGGCCTTCATCTCGGGTTTCGAGAAGATCAGCGCGCCGGTGCGCGAATTGGTCAGCTTTTACCGCGTGGCGGAACAGGCGCGGGTGCAGCACGACATGATTGCAAAATGGATGGCAAGGGTCGCGACCTGAACCGCAGCGGGCGGTGCGGCGTTGACCCTTGGACAGCAACAGGAGAACCAGAAAATGCGCATTTTATTCACCGGTGGCACCGGAAAAGCCGGGCGGCATGTGGTGCCTTACCTTCTGGCGCAGGGGCATCAGGTGCTCAACGTCGATCTGGCACCGCTGGAGCATGAGGGCGTCGACAACCGGATCGCCGATCTGACCGATGCGGGGCAGGTGTTCGACGTGATGCAAAGCTATGCCAACCTGTCCGAACTGGAACCGGGCGGCGGCGTGCCCGCCTTTGACGCGGTTGTGCATTTTGCCGCCGTGCCGCGCATCCTGATCCGGCCGGACAACGAGACCTTTCGCAACAACACGCTAAGCACCTACAACGTCATCGACGCGGCGGTGAAGAACCGCATCCCCAAGATCATCTTTGCCTCGTCGGAGACGACCTATGGCGTCTGTTTCGCCGATGGGTCGCGCAAACCCGGCTATCTGCCGGTGGACGAGGAACACCCCACCCTGCCCGAAGACAGCTATGCCATGTCCAAGGTCTGCAACGAAGCGACGGCGCGCAGTTTTCAGGCCCGGTCCGGGGCCAATATCTATGGCTTGCGGATCAACAATGTGATCGAGCCGCATGAATATGAAACGCTGTTCCCGCAGTTCGTCGCAAACCCCGAACAGCGCGAGCGCAACATCTTTGCCTATATCGACGCGCGCGACCTGGGCCAGATGGTGGAGCGTTGCCTGCAGACCGACGGTCTGGGCTATCAGGTGTTCAACGCGGCCAATGCGGAACATTCCGTCGGCCTGACCACGCAGGCCCTGCTGGACAGGTTCTACCCGGATGTCCCGGTCATGCGCGAGATGGGCGAAGATGAGACCTTTTACAGCATCGCCAAGGCGCGCAAGCTGCTGGGGTTCGAGCCGATTTACCGCTGGCGCGATCTGGTTGATCTGCATGGCGTTTAGGCATTGATGATCCCGGCCTGCGGG
Source organism: Sulfitobacter sp. PR48 (assembly GCF_028807335.1). Taxonomy (NCBI): domain Bacteria; kingdom Pseudomonadati; phylum Pseudomonadota; class Alphaproteobacteria; order Rhodobacterales; family Roseobacteraceae; genus Sulfitobacter; species Sulfitobacter sp. PR48. Next base: position 169,137 of record NZ_JARAMM010000007.1, read on the forward strand.
TGTCCGTTTCAGACTGCCAAAATCATGCCCCCTTGGTTGACCCTGTCGGGACGGCAGAGTAAACCCGAAGCCAAGCCATGACTGGCCCGAGCGCCCCGGCGCATCTGTGCCCAGCACCATAAAGGAGCCTCCCCTTGGACGACATGCTGCGGGAATATCTGCCTATCCTCGTTTTTCTGGCCGTAGCCATCGGATTCGGAGCCATCCTGATCCTTGCCGCCGTCATCGTCGCCGTGCGCAATCCGGACCCTGAAAAGGTCTCGGCCTATGAATGCGGGTTCAACGCATTCGACGATGCGCGCATGAAATTCGACGTGCGGTTTTATCTGGTTTCGATCCTGTTCATCATCTTTGACCTGGAAATCGCGTTCCTGTTCCCCTGGGCGGTCGCCTTCAAGGACATTTCGATGGTCGGCTTCTGGTCGATGATGGTTTTCCTGGGCGTGCTGACGGCTGGCTTTGCCTATGAATGGAAGAAAGGGGCGCTGGAATGGCAGTAACGGACGCAGGCACACCGGGCAGCTACAAGGCCGGACCGGACCGCGAGGTTGCCACGCAGGATCTGAATGCCGCGTTGCAGGACAAGGGATTCCTTGTCACCTCCACCGCCGACATCATCAACTGGGCGCGCACCGGGTCGCTGCACTGGATGACATTCGGTCTGGCCTGCTGCGCGGTCGAGATGATGCATACCTCCATGCCGCGCTATGACCTTGAGCGTTTCGGCACCGCGCCGCGTGCCTCGCCGCGCCAGTCCGACCTGATGATCGTGGCGGGCACGCTGACCAACAAGATGGCCCCGGCGCTGCGCAAGGTCTATGACCAGATGCCCGAGCCGCGCTATGTGATCTCCATGGGCTCCTGCGCCAATGGCGGCGGCTATTACCACTACAGCTATTCCGTGGTGCGCGGCTGCGACCGGATCGTGCCGGTGGATGTCTATGTGCCGGGCTGCCCGCCCACGGCAGAGGCGCTGCTTTACGGGATCATGCAGCTGCAGCGCAAGATGCGCCGGACCGGGACGATCGTGCGATGAACCGCGCGTCTGGAAGGAATTAAGATGAGCGAGCAACTTCAGGAACTTGGTGCCTATATCGAGGCCAAACGCCCCGATTGCATCCTCGCGTGGGACATCGCGCAGGGTGAGCTCAATATGGATGTCACCCTGACCAATATCGCCGGGCTGGTGGAATTCCTCAGGGGCGATCCGACCTGCCGTTTCTCCACCCTCGTGGACATCACGGCGGTGGATTATGCCGGTCGGGCCAAGCGGTTCGACGTGGTCTATCATCTGCTGAGCATGTATCAGAACCACCGCATCCGCCTGCGCGTCGCGACACGGGAAAAGGACATGGTGCCGAGCCTGGTCAGCGTCCACCCCTCGGCCAACTGGTTCGAGCGTGAAGTTTTCGACATGTTCGGCATCCTGTTCTCCGGTCACCCGGACCTGCGCCGTATCCTCACTGACTATGGTTTTCGCGGCTATCCGCTGCGCAAGGATTTCCCGACCACGGGCTATACCGAAGTCCGCTATGACGAGGCGCAGAAACGCGTGGTCTATGAGCCGGTGTCGCTGGTGCAGGAATACCGCCAGTTTGATTTCATGTCGCCCTGGGAGGGCGCGGAATACATCCTGCCGGGTGACGACAAGGCGGAAGGAGCCAAGTAATGGGCGGATTCTGGTGGCTTCTCCTGTCCGCGTTGACAGCCATTCCGATGGTCAAACTGCTGCCCTTCTTCGGCATCAACAAATACTGGGCGGCGGCCTGTCTGATCCCCTTTGGCACCATTGCGCTGCTGTGGTGGATGGGGCTCAAACTGCAAGAGTTGGAGAAACTGTGATGATCGCATTTCTGGAAGAGGTTTTGGCCCGGTTGTTCGGCACCCGCCAGGAGTTGCCGGTGCGGGTCCGCGCGAACCGTCCTCATCCGCAGCAGCGCCAGTTGAAGGGACCTAAATGATGGACGGCGATATTCGCGTGAACCGCTATGACGACGGATCGACCGATGCTCTGACGGGCGAACAGAAGATCCGCAATTTCAACATCAACTTCGGCCCGCAACACCCTGCGGCGCATGGGGTTTTGCGGCTGGTGCTTGAACTGGACGGCGAGATCGTCGAACGTTGCGACCCGCATATCGGCCTGTTGCACCGTGGCACCGAAAAGCTGATGGAGAGCCGGACCTACCTGCAGAACCTGCCGTATTTTGACCGGCTGGATTACGTGGCACCGATGAACCAGGAGCACGCCTGGTGTCTGGCCATCGAAAAGCTGACCGGCACGGTGGTGCCGCGCCGCGCCTCGCTGATCCGGGTGCTGTTCTGCGAGATCGGCCGCGTCCTGAACCACCTGCTGAACGTGACCACGCAGGCGCTGGATGTGGGCGCGCTGACGCCGCCGCTCTGGGGTTTTGAAGAGCGCGAAAAGCTGATGATCTTTTACGAACGGGCCTGTGGCGCGCGTCTGCACGCGGCCTATTTCCGGCCCGGCGGCGTGCATCAGGACCTGCCCGAAGCGCTGATCGACGACATCGAGGCCTGGTGCAAATCCTTCCCCGAAATCCTTGCGGACATTGACGGTCTGCTGACCGAGAACCGCATCTTCAAGCAGCGCAACGTCGATATCGGCGTGGTCAGCGAAGAGGACATCCTGAACTACGGCTTCTCCGGCGTGATGGTGCGGGGATCGGGCCTGGCCTGGGACCTGCGGCGCTCGCAGCCCTATGAATGTTATGACGAATTCGACTTCCAGGTGCCGGTGGGCAAGAACGGCGACTGCTTTGACCGTTACCTCTGCCGGATGGAGGAAATGCGCCAGTCCGTGCACATCATGGAACAGGCCATCGAGAAACTGCGCGCGCCCGAAGGGAAGGGCGATGTGCTGGCCCGTGGCAAGATCACACCGCCCAGCCGCACCGCGATGAAGACCGACATGGAAAGCCTGATTCACCACTTCAAGCTTTACACCGAAGGGTTCCACGTGCCTGCGGGCGAGGTCTATTGCGCGGTCGAGGCGCCCAAGGGCGAATTCGGCGTCTACCTTGTGGCGGATGGTTCCAACAAACCCTACCGCGCCAAGATCCGCGCACCCGGCTTCCTGCATCTGCAGGCGATGGATCATATTTCCAAAGGCCACCAGCTGGCAGATGTCGCCGCGATCATCGGCACCATGGACGTGGTGTTCGGGGAGATTGACCGGTGATGCCGACATCTCATTTCTTTGCGGGCTTTCCCGGTGCCGCAAGCCAGACAGCGAATTCGAAAGAGACCCACTGATGCTCCGCCGACTGCACCACGAACAACCCGAGAGTTTCGCCTTCACGCCTGCCAACCAGAAGTGGGCCGAAGCGCAGATCACCAAATACCCCGAGGGGCGGCAGGCCTCTGCCATCATCCCGCTGCTCTGGCGTGCGCAGGAGCAGGAGGGCTGGCTCTCCCGCCCGGCGATCGAACATGTGTCGGAGATGCTGGGCATGGCCTATATCCGGGGTCTTGAGGTCGCGACTTTCTACTTCATGTTTCAGCTGCAACCCGTTGGTTCCGTGGCACATATTCAGGTCTGCGGCACCACCAGCTGCATGATCTGCGGGGCAGAGGACCTGATGGCCGTCTGCAAGGAGCGGATCGCGCCCAATGCCCATGAGCTTTCGGCGGATGGCAAGTTTTCCTGGGAAGAGGTCGAATGCCTCGGTTCCTGCGCCAATGCGCCGATGGCGCAGATCGGCAAGGATTATTATGAGGATCTGACCGCAGAGGGCTTTGGCAAGCTGCTGGATGAACTGGCGGCGGGCAAGGTGCCGGTGCCGGGTCCGCAGAACGGGCGCTATGCTTCCGAGCCTCTGGGCGGGCTGACCAGCCTCAAGGATCACGACAGCGGCCGCACGCAGTATAACGCCAGCGTGCAGCTTGCGGTCGATATCGGCGACACGATCAAGCGGATCGACGGCACAGAGGTGCCGCTGTTGACGCCCTGGCAGGGCAAGGCCGCAAATGCGGGCGGCAAACCGGCCAAGGCCAAGCGGGACGACATGATGCCGCCCAAAGGCCCGGATGGCGCGCAGGCCGGCCGCAGCAAGGCAGAGGCAAGGGCCCCCCGCAACAAGGGTGACAGTTCCGACAAACACGCCGAGGCTGAAGGTGAAGCGCCCAAGGTCAAGGCCAAGGCGAAACCGGCAAAGGGCAGTGTCGCCCCCGGCGGCAAGCAGGAAACCAAGGCGCAAGCCGCAGCAGCGTCTGAGGGGCCGGGCACCAAGCCCGCCACAATGGCCGCCGCACGCGATACCGGGGCGGATGATCTCAAGATGATCAGGGGCGTCGGGCCCAAGCTGGAAAAAATGCTGAACGATATGGGATTCTTCCATTACGATCAGATTGCCGGTTGGGGCGCGGAGGAAGTGGCCTGGGTCGATGAGAACCTCAAGGGGTTCAAGGGCCGCGTGTCGCGCGACAACTGGGTTGATCAGGCCACGCGCCTGGCTGCGGGGGAGGAGACCGAGTTTTCTGCCCGTGCCAGCAAGGATGGTCTCTACGACACGTAATCCGGGCCGCTACCGGTCTGACGGGAGAGGGAACTTTAGATGGCTGAGAATGACAATTCGATGAGCTGCACGGCGAAAAGCTGGGCACTGACAATTGTTGCGGGCCTTGTGATCGGGCTTTTGCTGATGCTGGTCGGCGGGTGGGGCTTTGCCGCTGCCCTGATCCTGGCCATTGTCGTCGCGCTGGTTGTCGGTCTGTTCCTTTCCCTGGCCATCTGTCCGGGTGCAACCAGCGGCAGCGCCGTGGCAGCGCCGGCGGCTGATGCCGTTGCTGCACCGACTGCTGCTGCATCTGCCGTGGCCCCGGCCGTTTCCGACGCGCCCGAGGCGGCTGAGAAACCGGCAGCCGCGGCGGAGGCTGACCCGCCGAAAGCGGCTGCGCCTGCATCGGATTCCGTCATCAAGCCCACCAAACCGCTGGCGGGTCAGGCGGAACTGGCGGCGCGCAAGGGCGAATGGAAATACGAGAAAGAGGGCGCGGGAGCGCCTGCCAGGAAAGCGGCCCCGGCAAAGGCTGCGGCAAGCGCCTCGGCGGCTGTGGCAGAGCCTGCACCAGCGGCAAAGGCCGCACCGGCCAGGGCCAAGCGTGCGCCGGTGGCGGCTGACGGCAAGCCCGATCTGATGGACGCCCCGCGCGCCGAAGGTGCCGATGATCTGAAACTGATCAGCGGTGTCGGCCCCAAGCTGGAGCAGACGCTGAACGAATTGGGCATCTGGCATTACAGCCAGGTCGCGGGCTGGCGCAAGAAAGAGATCGCCTGGGTCGATGCGCGGCTGCGCTTCAAGGGCCGGATCGAACGTGACGACTGGATGAGCCAGGCCAAGATCCTTGCAAAAGGCGGCGAAACCGAGTTTTCGAAGAAGAAAAAGAAGTAAACCGCCGAGGGGGCAACCGGGCCAGGCATGAGTGAGCAAAGCGACAAGGCACAGTCTCGCAAGGGGCAGACCGTGGCACTGGTGATTGCCGGGACCATGCTGATCTGGCTGGCCGCGAACTGGGCCGGTCCGGCACTGGGATTGCCGGGGCGCTATGCGCTGCTGATCGACTTTGCCGCACTTGCGGCGCTGTTCTGGTCGCTGGTGGTGGCCTATCAGCTCTGGCAGGCGCGCCGGGCTGCGGATGATGGATAGAACGCTCCTTTCGGAGCAACAGACAAACGACCCTCAGGGGCCGAGACAAACGTAAGGGACGCAGCAATGCTTGCAGATCAGGACCGCATCTTTACCAACATCTACGGGATGCATGACCGCACCCTGAAGGGCGCGCAGCAGCGTGGCCATTGGGACGGCACCGCCGGGATCATCAAGAAGGGCCGCGACTGGATCATCGACCAGATGAAGGCAAGCGGATTGCGCGGCCGGGGCGGCGCGGGCTTTCCCACCGGCCTCAAGTGGTCCTTCATGCCCAAGGAAAGCGACGGGCGCCCGGCCTATCTGGTGATCAACGCGGATGAATCCGAACCCGGCACCTGCAAGGACCGCGAGATCATGCGCCATGATCCGCATACGCTGATCGAAGGGTGCCTGATCGCCTCTTTCGCGATGAATGCGCATGCCTGCTACATCTACATCCGTGGCGAATACATCCGCGAGCGCGAGGCGCTGCAGGCGGCCATCGACGAGGCCTATGACGCGGGCCTGCTGGGCAAGAACGCGGCGAAATCCGGCTGGGATTTCGACCTCTACCTGGCCCATGGCGCGGGGGCCTATATCTGCGGCGAGGAAACCGCCCTGCTGGAAAGCCTCGAAGGCAAGAAGGGGATGCCGCGGATGAAGCCGCCGTTCCCGGCGGGCGCGGGCCTTTATGGTTGCCCGACCACGGTGAACAATGTGGAATCCATTGCCGTGGTGCCGACGATCCTGCGGCGCGGGCCGGAATGGTTTGCCGGTTTCGGCCGGGCCAACAATGCGGGGACCAAGCTGTTTGCCGTGTCGGGCCATGTGAACAACCCCTGCGTCGTCGAAGAGGCGATGAGCATCACCTTCGAAGAGCTGATCGAGACCCATTGCGGCGGCATCCGGGGCGGCTGGAGCAATCTCAAGGCGGTGATCCCCGGCGGGTCCTCCGTGCCATTGATCCCCGGCGCGCAGATGAAAGACGCGATCATGGATTTCGACTATCTGCGCGAGCAGCGGTCGGGCCTGGGCACGGCGGCGGTGATCGTGATGGACAATTCCACCGATGTGATCAAGGCGATCTGGCGGCTGTCCAAGTTCTACAAGCACGAAAGTTGCGGCCAGTGCACGCCCTGCCGCGAGGGCACGGGCTGGATGATGCGGGTCATGGACCGGCTGGTGACAGGCGACGCGGAGCCCGAGGAAATCGACATGCTGCTGGATGTGACCAAGCAGGTCGAGGGCCATACGATCTGTGCGCTTGGCGATGCGGCGGCCTGGCCGATCCAGGGGTTGATCCGGCATTTCCGCGATGAGATCGAAGACCGGATCAAGCACAAGCGGACAGGGCGCGTCAGCGCCGTTGCGGCGGAATAGGAACCGGCATTTCGTTTGGTTCATCAAGAGGGAGGTTCTGCAATGGAACAGTTTTCTGACTACGGCCATGCGATCATGTCTTTGGCCTTGTTCGGCCTTATCGGCCTGCTGCTCAGCCCGATTTCCGCCGCGCGCAAATCGGCGGATGGGGTGACGGCAGGCGATATGCCCGCCGCCGACTACAGCAATGCCAGCTATCGGCTGAGCCGGGCCTATATGAACGCGATGGAAATGAGCGGCATGTTCGCCGCCGTGACCGTTGCGGCGATCCTTGCCGGGGCCGGCCCGTTCTGGGTGAATCTGCTGGCCTCGCTGTTTCTGATCAGCCGTGTGGTGGTGGCCTTTGTGCATATTCGTGGCATCGGCAAGGAGAACCTCGGCCTCCGCACCATGATCTACACCTTTGGCTGGGCATGTTGTGTCTTTCTGGGCCTGATGGCGGTTGTGGCGGTCTTTTGATGCAAGACCCTGTCGCGGATTTTGGGATTGGGGCCAGGCCGGTCCGTGAGAACCCCTTTGGCACCTCTGCGCAACATGCAGCGCGGGTGGACAAACGGGGGTGAAGTTCGCAGCGGGGTTTCATGATGCGCGCGGTCGCGGAAAGACCTGTCGCCGGGGGACCGTTTGATGCAGGGCGGGGCACACAAGGGCATGCATCTGGCGGAACTGAACGTGGGCAGGCTTGTCGCCGCCAAGGATGATCCCCGCGTGGCGGAATTCATGGCCAACCTTGACCGGATCAACGGGCTGGCCAAGCGGATGCCCGGTTTCCAGTGGATGATGGAAGGCGAGAGCGGGGCAGGCAACACCGATACCGCAATTGACGGCGATCCCCTGTTCATTCCGAACCTGAGCGTCTGGGAGAGTGTCGCCACGCTGGAAACCTTTGTCTGGGGCACGGTGCACAAGAAATTCTACGAACGCCGAGCCGAATGGTTCGAGGTGTTGGGAGCGATGCATTTCGTGATGTGGTGGGTGCCGCCGGGGCATCGGCCCGGCCTGGGCGAGGCGCTGGACCGGCTCGACCATCTGCGCGCCCATGGCGACAGCGATCATGCCTTTGGCTGGGGGCATCTGCCTGCTGCAACAATGCACAGGACCCACGGTTGCCGCCAGACAGAGGTTGCCTGAAATCCCGAATTGGCGGATATGTTGAGAAATAAGGGGAAAACCCCAAAGAGCCGTGCAGGAGACCGCCAATGAAGAAGTTCAGATTTCCCGAAGACGGGGATGTCGCCGCTGACATCAGGGAACGATACGGATTCGACGGCGACCTGCTGGACATCTATGCGCAGAACGACGGGGTGAAGGTGCACAAGTGGCATCATTACCTGCCGCTTTATGACCGCTATTTCAGCCGCTACCGGAATACGCCGGTGAAATTCCTTGAGATCGGGGTGAACAACGGCGGCTCCTTGCAGATGTGGCGGCGCTACCTGGGCAAGGACGCGGTGCTCTGCGGCATCGACATCAACCCCGATTGCGCGCAATACGACGGCCAGTCCGGCATGGTGCGCATCGGCTCGCAGGACGATCCGGCATTCCTGGCAAAGGTGGTCGAGGAGATGGGCGGCGTCGATGTGGTGCTGGATGACGGCAGCCACCGGATGGCCCATATCGAAGCCTCGCTGCGGGTGTTGTTCCCGCTGCTGACCACCGGCGGCACCTATATGATAGAGGATCTGCACACCGCCTATTACCCGCGTTTCGGCGGTGGCTTTCACGCGCCGGAGAATTTCTATAACACGGTGCGCAGAATGATAGATGACATGCACATGTGGTATCACAACAACAAACCGGCGCAGCTTCCGCAGATGAAGCGCGAAATCAGCGGCGTGCATGTGCATGATTCCATTGTCGTGATCGACAAGGCCGAAGCGCAACGCCCCACCCATTCGAGAGTGCAGAAATGATGAAGACCCGAATTAGCGTCATGGCGCTGCTCTGCGCCGCCCTTGTGGCTGGTTGCTCCGACAGCGAGAACCGCTTTGCCTTTGACGGCAAGTATTTCCGCACCAAGGTCAAGCGGGTCGACAAGCAACGCGACGTCTTCGTGGCGACGGTGAAAGGTGTCTCGCAATCCTTCGAAGGGGCACGGGGGGCCGCGCTGCACGCGGCAAACGGCTATTGCGTGGCGACCTATGGAAGTTCCGACATCGACTGGGTGGTGGGGCCGGACACGCCGGCAGACCAGCTGCGCATCGTCGATGACACGCTGACCTATCAGGGGACCTGCCCGCAGGCCCAATAGGCCATGCGCTGAAACCTGCGGAAAATGGCTGTCGGGACCGGGTGTTATTGCATATCAGCGCAGGCTCACCCAGCTGTCGGTCAACTTCCGAAGGAGAGTGAAATGCGTTTGATGATGATTGCCCTGTTTGGTCTGGCGGTGCTTGCCGCCCCGGTTTCGGCCAAACCACCGCTGCGCGAGGTCGCCGCGATCGACGATGCCCTGCTGGATGTCGGAATCGCCGATGCAATCCGCAAGAATTGTCCCACGATAGATGCCCGGCTGATCAGGGCCACCAGTTTTCTGTGGAAAATCAAGGGCCAAGCCAATGATCTGGGCTATACGGATGCTGAAATCGACGCCTATCGCAAAAGCGATGCGGAAAAAGAACGGCTCAAAGCGCGCGGAAGGGCGTTTTTCAAGGCGAGGGGGGTCGATACTTCCGATCCACAAAGCTATTGTGCGCTTGGACTCGAAGAGATTCAAAAACAGAGCCGGATCGGTTCGTTACTGAGAGCAAAGTGAACCTATGAGCGACCTTCGCAAGATCATCATTGATGGCAAGGAAATCGAAACCGAAGGGGCGATGACGCTCATTCAGGCCTGCGAGCAGGCGGGCGTCGAGATCCCGCGTTTCTGTTATCACGAGCGGCTTTCGATTGCGGGGAACTGCCGCATGTGTCTGGTGGAGGTCGTGGGCGGCCCGCCCAAGCCCGCCGCAAGCTGCGCGATGCAGGTCAGGGATCTGCGCCCCGGTCCCGAGGGCCAGCCGCCGGTTGTGAAAACCAACAGCCCGATGGTCAAGAAGGCGCGCGAAGGCGTGATGGAATTCCTGCTGATCAACCACCCGCTGGATTGCCCGATCTGCGACCAGGGTGGCGAATGTGATCTGCAGGATCAGGCGATGGCCTATGGTGTGGATTTCTCGCGCTACCGCGAACCCAAGCGCGCGACCGAGGATCTGAACCTCGGGCCGCTGGTCGAAACCCATATGACCCGCTGCATCTCCTGCACCCGCTGCGTGCGTTTCACCACCGAGGTCGCAGGCGTGCACAAGATGGGCCAGACCGGCCGTGGCGAAGATGCGGAGATCACCTCCTACCTGGGGGAAACGCTCGAATCGAACCTGCAGGGCAATATCATCGACCTTTGCCCGGTGGGGGCGCTGGTCAGCAAACCCTATGCCTTTACCGCGCGTCCCTGGGAGCTTTCCAAGACCGAAAGCATCGACGTGATGGATGCGCTGGGGTCGAACATCCGTGTCGATACCAAGGGCCGCGAAGTGATGCGGATGCTGCCGCGCAACCATGACGGCGTGAACGAGGAATGGATTTCCGACAAGACCCGCTTTGTCTGGGACGGGCTGCGCCGCCAGCGGCTGGATACGCCCTACATCCGCGAGAACGGCAAGCTGCGCAAAGCGGACTGGCCCGAGGCGCTGGCAGCCGCCGCTGCCGCGATGAAGGGCAAGAAGGTTGCCGGTCTGGTCGGCGATCTGTCCTCGGTCGAGGCGGCCTATGCATTGAAAACATTGATCGAAGGGCAGGGCGGTAGCGTCGAATGCCGCACCGATGGGGCCAAGCTGCCTGCGGGCAACCGCTCCGGCTATGTCGGGACAGCCACGGTCGAAGAACTGGACACTGCCAAGGCGATCATGCTGATCGGGACCAACCCGGCGGTGGAGGCTCCGGTGCTGAACGCGCGTATCCGCAAGGCGTGGTCGCGTGGGGCAAACGTGGGTGTGATCGGGCCGCAGGTCGATCTGACCTATGAATATGCCCACATCGGTGACAATCCGTCGGTCATGGCCGATTTGCTGAAGCGCGATCATTCAGAGGTTCAGGAAAAGCACTCGGTGATCATCGTGGGGCAGGCGGCCCTGACCCGCGAAGACGGTGCCGCAGTGCTGGCCGATGCGATGGCGCTGGCGGAAGCAACAAAATCCTCCTTCATGGTGCTGCACACCGCTGCATCGCGTGTCGGTGCGATGGATATCGGCGCCACCGCCGAAGGCGGGGTGCCTGCCGTTCTGGAAGCTGACGTGATCTATAACCTTGGCGCGGATGAAGGCGACATTCCCGCCGGTCCTTTCGTGATCTATCAGGGCAGCCACGGCGACCGGGGTGCGCACCGCGCGGACATCATCCTGCCCGGCGCCGCCTATACCGAGGAACCGGGCCTGTTCGTGAACACCGAAGGCCGTCCGCAGCTTGCGCAACGCGCCAGCTTTGCCCCCGGTCAGGCCAAGGAAAACTGGGCCATCCTGCGCGCGCTGAGCGCCGAGATGGAGGCGACATTGTCGTTTGATTCCATCGCCGCCCTGCGCCGCGCGCTGGTCAGTGACGTGCCGCATCTGGCCCGTGTTGACGAGGTTGCCGAAAACGCATGGACGCCACTGGAACGCGGCAGCGTCGATGCGGCACCCTTTGGCGAGGCGATTGCGGATTTCTACCTCAGCAATCCGATTGCCCGGGCCAGCCAGCTGATGGCGGAGCTTTCAGCCAATGCCGCGGCGCGCCGCGCCAAACCCATGGCGGCGGAGTGAGAACAACCGCCGTCCTTGCGATGATGACCTTGGGTGCATGTGAACCGCAGGTGCCCGTGGCCTCTGATTTTATCCCGGAATACAAGGGGGTAGAGACTGTTTTGCTGGATGGTGACCTGGTGCAGTTCAACGTGGCGATGACCAAGGCGCTCAGCACGCAGGACGTGGCGGATTACGCCGAATGTGCCGCCGCACGCTATACGCTGATCCGCGGCTACGGATTTGCGCGCCATGTTCGCACAAATGTAGAGCAAGAGGGTGGCATCTGGCGAGCGGATGCTGTTTATACAATCTCGCCAAGCTTGCCGCGGGGCATAAAGACAATTGATGCTGAAGTGACCACACAGAGCTGTGTGGAAAAAGGCATACCGACGGTGTGAGGGACAATGGCTGACTTCTTTACGAACACGGGGTTGGGGATTGGGCTGCTGGTCACGGGGCAGGTCTTGTTGATCCTGCTGCCGCTGCTGGTGTGCCTGGCGTTCCTGATGTACGCCGACCGCAAGATCTGGGCGGCCGTCCAGATGCGGCGCGGGCCCAATGTGGTGGGTGTCTTTGGCCTGCTGCAAAGCTTTGCCGACCTGCTGAAATATGTGGTCAAGGAAGTGGTGATTCCCGCCGGGGCCGACCGGGCGGTGTTCCTGCTGGCCCCGATGGTCAGCCTGGTGATGGCTCTGGTGGCCTGGGCGGTGATTCCCTTCAACGACGGCTGGGTGCTGTCGGACATCAATGTGGCGATCCTCTATGTCTTCGCGATTTCCTCTCTGGAGGTTTACGGCGTGATCATGGGCGGCTGGGCCTCGAACTCGAAATACCCGTTCCTGGGCTCGCTGCGCTCTGCCGCGCAGATGATTTCCTATGAGGTCAGCATCGGCCTGATCATCATCGGTGTCATCATCTCCACCGGGTCGATGAACTTCTCCGCCATCGTTGCGGCGCAGGAGGGGGCCGGGGGCATCTTCAACTGGTACTTCCTGCCGCATTTCCCGATGCTGATCCTGTTCTTCATCTCGGCCCTGGCCGAAACCAACCGCCCGCCCTTTGACCTTCCGGAAGCGGAATCAGAGCTGGTGGCGGGCTATCAGGTTGAATATTCCTCGACGCCGTTCCTGCTGTTCATGATCGGTGAACTGGTGGCCGTGGTGCTGATGTGCGCATTGGTCTCCCTGCTGTTCCTGGGCGGCTGGCTGTCGCCGATCCCGTTCCTGCCGGATGGTTTCCTGTGGATGTTCCTGAAGATGCTGCTGGTGTTCTTCATGTTCTCCATGGTCAAGGCGATCACCCCGCGCTACCGCTATGACCAGCTGATGCGCCTGGGCTGGAAGGTGTTCCTGCCGTTCTCGCTGTTCTGGGTGGTTTTCGTAGCCTTCGCGGCAAAATTCGAATGGTTCTGGGGCATCTATGCCCGCTGGCCCGTAGGAGGCTGACATGACACAAATCGACTATGCCCGCGCCGCCAAGTATTTCCTGCTGCAGGATTTCGCCAAGGGTTTCGCGCTGGGGTTCAAGCAGATGTTCCGCCCCAAGGCGACGGTGAACTATCCGCATGAAAAAGGGCCGCTGTCCCCGCGTTTCCGCGGTGAACATGCGCTGCGCCGCTATCCCAACGGCGAAGAGCGCTGCATCGCCTGCAAGCTTTGCGAGGCGATCTGCCCGGCGCAGGCGATCACCATCGACGCGGAACCGCGCGACGACGGCAGCCGCCGCACCACGCGCTATGACATCGACATGACCAAGTGCATCTATTGCGGCTTCTGTCAGGAGGCCTGCCCGGTGGATGCCATCGTCGAGGGGCCGAATTTCGAGTTCAGCACCGAAACCCGCGAAGAGCTGTACTATGACAAGGACAAGCTGCTGGCGAATGGCGAACGCTGGGAAGCGGAAATTGCCCGCAACCTCGAAATAGATGCGCCTTACAGATGAGTGATCCCACCAACCCCTTCGAGGCGATGATGCGCCAGGCGCAGGAGATGGCAAAGTCCTTTCCGGCAATGGATGCCTTTTCCCCCAAGGTGTTCGAGGCAATGATGGGCACCATGCCCAAGGACATGATGGAAATGATGTTCGGCAATGCCGTCAACGAGGGCGGGCTGGACGCGCGGACGCGGCTGCTGCTGACCCTTGCGGGGCTGACCATGCAGGGCGCGCAGAACGATGTTGCGGTGCGCCAGACGGTGCGCCACGCGCTGGAGGCCGGTGCCACCAAGAAACATATCACCGAGACAATTGGCCAGATGTCGGTATTTGCCGGCGTACCGGCCATGTCGCGCGCCATGGAACTGGCCGGGCAGGTCTGGGACGAAAAAGAGGGTAAGGAATGACGGTCTTTTCATTCTATCTGTTTGCCATTTGCGTGATCACGGGCGGGCTTCTGACCGTGGTCAGCCGGAATCCGGTGCATTCGGTGCTCTGGCTGATCCTGGCCTTTCTCAGCTCGGCGGGGCTTTTTGTGCTGCTGGGGGCGGAATTCGTCGCGATGCTGCTGATCATCGTCTATGTCGGCGCGGTCGCGGTGCTGTTCCTTTTCGTGGTCATGATGCTGGACGTCGATTTTGCCGAACTGAAGGCGGAGATGGCGAAATACATGCCATTGGCCCTGCTGATCGGCCTTGTGATCCTGATGCAGTTCGTCATGGCCTTTGGCGCCTGGGAAACCAACGACGCCGCCGAGGGGCTGCGCGCACAGGTGGCGGACCCGAACACCTTCAACACCGAGGCTTTGGGCCTGATCCTCTATGATCAGTATTTCCTGCTGTTCCAGCTTGCGGGTCTGATCCTGCTGGTTGCGATGATCGGGGCCATCGTTCTGACCCTGCGCCACCGCGCGGATGTGAAGCGTCAGGACGTTGTGGCGCAGATGATGCGCGATCCGGCCAAGGCGATGGAACTGCGTGACGTGAAACCGGGGCAGGGCTTGTGAAACCGGCTGTGATCATATCGGTGGCGATGGCAGACATCGCGGGCGGATTGGTCGCGAAGGATGCCTGCTGATTTATCGGCTGAGCGGCGGGTTCCCGGTGGAAGTCGGGAACACGAAAGACTAGAAGCCCGGCAACAGGGCGCGAGACGAGGGACGACATGATCGGACTTGAACATTACCTGACAGTGGCGGCGACGCTTTTTGTCATCGGCATCTTCGGGCTTTTCCTGAACCGCAAGAACGTGATCATCCTGCTGATGAGCATCGAGTTGATGCTGCTGGCGGTGAACATCAATTTTGTCGCCTTCTCCAGCTTTCTCGGCGATCTGGTGGGGCAGGTCTATACGCTGTTCGTGCTGACCGTCGCGGCCGCCGAGGCGGCGATCGGTCTGGCGATCCTGGTTTGTTTCTTCCGTAATCGCGGCACCATTGCCGTCGAAGACGTCAACGTGATGAAGGGCTGAGGGCAATGGAAACCATACTCCTTTTCGCCCCGCTTGTCGGTTCACTGATCTGCGGTTTCGGCTGGAAGATCATCGGCCAGCCAGCGGCGCAGTGGGTTTCAACCGGCCTGTTGTTCCTGGCCGCGATCCTGTCCTGGATCGTATTCCTGACCTTCGACGGGCCCACCGAACATATCGAGATCCTGCGGTTCATCGATTCCGGCAGCCTGTCCACCGACTGGTCGATCCGGCTGGACCGGCTGACCGCGATCATGCTGATCGTGGTGACGACGGTCTCCAGCCTCGTGCATCTCTATTCCTTCGGCTACATGGCCCATGACGAGAACTTCAAGGATACCGAGCAATACCGCGCCCGGTTCTTCGCCTATCTGTCGTTCTTTACCTTTGCCATGCTGATGCTGGTGACCTCCGACAACCTGGTGCAGATGTTCTTTGGCTGGGAAGGGGTCGGCGTCGCCTCCTACCTGTTGATCGGCTTTTACTATCGCAAACCCAGCGCCAATGCCGCGGCGATCAAGGCCTTCGTGGTCAACCGCGTGGGGGACTTCGGATTTGCCCTGGGCATCTTTGCCCTGTTCCTGATGACGGACAGCATCCGTTTCGACGATATCTTTGCATCGGCCCCCGATCTGGCAGAGCAGACCATTTCGTTCCTCTGGACCGACTGGAATGCCGCGAACCTGATCGCCTTCCTGCTGTTCGTGGGGGCGATGGGCAAATCGGCCCAGCTGTTCCTGCACACCTGGCTGCCCGATGCGATGGAAGGCCCGACACCGGTCTCCGCGCTGATCCACGCCGCGACCATGGTGACGGCGGGTGTCTTCCTGGTCTGCCGGATGTCGCCGCTGATGGAATTCGCGCCCCAGGCGATGACCTTTGTCACCGTGATCGGTGCCACCACCGCCTTTTTCGCCGCGACCGTGGGTCTGGTACAGACCGATATCAAGCGCGTCATCGCCTATTCCACCTGTTCGCAGCTGGGCTACATGTTCGTCGCCGCAGGCGTTGGCATGTATTCGGCAGCGATGTTCCACCTGTTCACCCATGCCTTCTTCAAGGCGATGCTGTTCCTCGGTGCGGGCTCGGTCATTCATGCCATGCATCACGAGCAGGACATGAACAACTATGGCGGTCTGCGCAAAAAGATCCCCTATACCTATGCCGCGATGATGATCGGCACCCTGGCGATCACCGGGGTCGGCATCCCGCTGACACATATCGGTTTCGCCGGCTTCCTCAGCAAGGATGCGATCATCGAAAGCGCCTGGGGCGGCGGGTCCATGTATGGCTTCTGGCTGCTGGTTGTCGCCGCTGCGATGACAAGTTTCTACAGCTGGCGTCTGATCTTCCTGACATTCCACGGCAAGCCGCGTGGCGACAAACATACCCATGACCACGCGCATGAAAGCCCGATGACCATGCTGGTGCCGCTGGGTGTTCTGGCCCTTGGTGCCGTCTTCTCCGGCATGTTGTGGTACGGCAGCTTCTTCGGCTCGACCGAGGAGATGGCAGAATTCTACGACATCCCGCTGGCCGAAATGGCGGCAGGTGGCGAAACCCATGCCGAAGGCGCGGGCGAAGCCCATGCCGCAACCGAAGAAGATGCCGGTCACGGCGAGACTGCCGAAGCGGGCCACGGCGAGACGGCCGAAGCGGGCCACGGCGGCGGACATCACGCAGCCTTTGGCGGCGCGCCGGGCGAGGGGGCATTGTACTTCGGTTCCGAAAACCACGTGCTGGAAGCGGCGCATGAGGCACCGGTCTGGGTCAAGGTCAGCCCCTTCATCGCGATGCTTCTGGGGTTTGTCCTGGCGCTGTGGTTCTACATCTGGAACCCGACACTGCCCGGCCGTCTGGCCGCGAACCAGCAGCCGCTTTACCTGTTCCTGCTGAACAAATGGTACTTTGACGAAATCTATGACGTGATCTTTGTCCGTCCGGCCAAGGCGATTGGCCGCTTCCTGTGGAAGCGCGGCGACGGCGACGTGATCGATGGCACCCTGAACGGGGTCGCGATGGGCATCGTGCCCTGGTTCACGCGGCTCGCCGGTAAGGCGCAGTCCGGCTATATCTTTACCTATGCCTTTGCCATGGTGATCGGGATCGCGGTTCTGGTCACATGGATGACGATGACCGGAGGGTCCCACTGATGGACACGCATCTTCTTTCCATCATTACCTTCATGCCCGCCTTTGCGGCGCTGATCCTTGCGGTGTTCCTGCGCGGTGAGGATGCGGCAGCGGCGCGCAATGCCAAGTGGCTGGCGATGATCACCACATCGGCAACCTTCCTGATCTCGCTTTTCGTGCTGTTCGACTTTGACCCCAGCAACACCGGGTTTCAGTTCGTCGAGGAATCGGAATGGCTGCTGGGGCTGAAGTACCGCCTGGGCGTCGATGGCATTTCGGTGCTCTTCGTGATGCTGACCACCTTCATGATGCCGCTGGTCATCGCGGCAAGCTGGAATGTCGAGCACCGGGTCAAGGAATACATGATCGCCTTCCTGCTGCTGGAGACCCTGATGCTGGGCGTCTTCATGGCGCTGGACCTGATCCTGTTCTACCTGTTCTTCGAGGCCGGGCTGATCCCGATGTTCCTGATCATCGGCATATGGGGCGGGGCCAACCGGATCTACGCCAGCTTCAAGTTCTTCCTTTATACCTTCCTCGGTTCCGTGCTGATGCTGGTGGCCATGGTGGCGATGTACACCGACGCCGGCACCACCTGCATCGGCGCCTGTGATGTCAGCCTGCTGAACCATAGCTTCGCCTCTGACAGCTTCAGCCTGATGGGCGTGCAGGTGATCGGCGGGATGCAGACGCTGATGTTCATCGCCTTCTTCGCCAGCTTTGCGGTCAAGATGCCGATGTGGCCGGTCCATACCTGGCTGCCCGATGCCCACGTTCAGGCCCCCACGGCGGGGTCGGTGGTGCTGGCTGCGATCCTGCTCAAGATGGGCGGCTACGGCTTCCTGCGGTTCAGCCTGCCGATGTTCCCGGTGGGGGCAGAGGTGCTGACGCCGCTGATCCTGTGGATGAGCGCGATTGCCATCGTCTATACCTCGCTGGTGGCGCTGGTGCAGGAAGACATGAAAAAGCTGATCGCCTATTCCTCGGTTGCGCATATGGGTTTTGTGACCATGGGCATCTTTGCTGCCAACCAGCAGGGTGTCGATGGTGCGATCTTCCAGATGATCAGCCACGGCTTCATCTCGGGCGCGCTGTTCCTTTGCGTCGGCGTGATCTATGACCGGATGCACACCCGCGACATCGACGCCTATGGCGGACTGGTGAACCGGATGCCCGCCTATGCGCTGATCTTCATGCTGTTCACCATGGCCAACGTGGGCCTGCCGGGCACCTCCGGTTTTGTGGGTGAATTCCTGACGCTGATGGGGACCTTCCAGGTCAACACCTGGGTTGCCGCCGTGGCGACCACCGGGGTGATCTTCTCGGCGGCCTATGCGCTCTGGCTTTACCGCCGGGTGGTCATGGGCGACCTGATCAAGGAAAGCCTGCGGTCGATCACCGACATGACCACGCGCGAGCGCTGGATCTTCGCGCCCCTGGTGGTGATGACACTGCTGCTGGGCGTCTACCCGTCACTGGTGCTGGACATTATCGGCCCCTCGGTCACGGAACTTGTTGAAAATTATGACATCGCGCTGGAGGCGGCGAGCGCCGCAATCCAGACCGCCGAAGTGTCGAACTAAAAGGACCCGTGCGATGATTTCCGCTGATCTGAACATCATCCTGCCAGAAATCCTGCTGTCCTGCTTTTCGCTGCTGGGACTGCTGGTCGCGGTTTATACCACCAAGGACAAGGTGGGGAGCCTGTTGATCTGGCTGACCGCGGCGGTCTTTGTTCTGCTGGCAGCCTGGATCGGCTTTACCGGCGAAGGCACCCGTCTGGCCTTCAACGGCATGTTCATCGAAGACGGCTTTGCCCGTTTTGCCAAGGTCACGATCCTGCTCAGCGCCGCTGCCGTGCTGCTGATGTCCGAAGGTTATATGAAAGCCCGCGGATTGCTGCGGTTCGAATACCCGATGCTGGTGGCCCTCTCCGCCGTGGGCATGATGATGATGGTCAGCGCGGGCGACCTGATGGCGCTGTACATGGGGCTGGAACTGCAATCACTGGCGCTTTACGTGGTCGCCTCCTTGCGGCGCGACTCCGTGCGCTCGACCGAGGCGGGGCTGAAATACTTCGTTCTCGGCGCGCTCAGCTCGGGCCTGCTGCTCTATGGCGCCTCGCTGGTTTACGGCTATGCGGGCACCACGCTGTTCTCCGGTATCATCCAGACCGCGCAATCGGGCGAGACCTCGCTGGGCCTGCTCTTTGGCATCGTCTTCCTGATCTCGGGCATGGGCTTCAAGGTTTCCGCCGTGCCGTTCCATATGTGGACGCCGGACGTCTACGAAGGCTCGCCCACGCCGGTCACCGCCTTCTTTGCCACCGCGCCCAAGGTCGCGGCGATGGGCCTTTTCGCCCGCGTGCTGCATGACGCCTTCGGCAATGCCGTTGCGGACTGGAGCCAGATTGTCGCGCTGCTTTCGGTGCTGTCCATGTTCCTGGGCGCCATTGCCGCCATCGGCCAGACCAATATCAAGCGGCTGATGGCCTTCTCCTCCATCGCGCATATGGGCTATGCGCTGATGGGGCTGGCCGCGGGCACCGCCCTGGGCGTGCAGGCGATGCTGGTCTATATGGCGATCTATGTAACCATGAACGTCGGCACCTTCGCCTTTATCCTGCTGATGAGCCGGGATGGCGCGCCGGTGACCGATATCGCATCGCTCAACATGTACGCCAAGACCAACCCGGGCCGGGCGCTGGCAATGCTGGTGCTGCTGTTCTCGCTGGCGGGGGTGCCGCCGATGCTGGGCTTCTTCGGCAAGCTTTACGTGCTGCGCGCCGCCTATGACGCCGGGCTGGCCTGGCTGGCGGTGGCCGGTGTGATCGCATCGGTGATCGGGGCATATTATTACCTGCGGATCGTGTTCTACATGTACTTCGGGTCCGAACAGGCGGATACGCTGGACCGGTCCGGCAGCAGCGTGCTCTCGGGCTTCCTGATGGCTTCGGCGCTGATCATGGTGCTGGGCATCATCAACATGTTTGGTGTCGAAGGCGTGGCTGCGGCCGCCGCCGGGGCGCTTGTCAACTGACCGTTCTGCGGTCTGACAGGCTGAGCTTGCCGCTTTCACGGACCCTCACCCCTTGATGGGCTGGCCCGAAGGATATGGGCGGCTGGTGCTGGACACGGTCGATTCCACATTGGCAGAGGCCGGGCGCCGGTTGCGTGACCTCTCCGGTCCGGAATGGATCCTGGCAAGGGAGCAATCCGCGGCACGGGGCAGGCGGGGCCGCGCATGGTCCACCCCCCGGGGGAATTTCGCGGCAACGCTGGTCCTGCCCAATGCCGAGGCACCGGGCATTGCCGCGCTGCGGTCCTTTGTCTCTTCGCTGGCGCTTTATCGCAGCTTTGTCGCGGTCACCGGGCAGGGAAACCGTTTTGCCCTGAAATGGCCCAATGACGTGCTGCTGGACGGCGGCAAGGTCGCCGGCATCCTGCTGGAAACAAACGGTCCGCATCTGCTGATCGGCATTGGTGTGAACCTGGCCCATGCGCCGGGCGCGGATCAGGTGGAACCGGGGGCTGTCACCCCTGTCAGCCTTGCCGGGGCATTCGGGATCGGCGTTGCGCCAGAGGCCTTTCTGGATGTGCTGGCGGCCGAATACGCGGTGCTTGAGACGCAGTTCACCACCTATGGGTTCGATCCCATCCGCACCGCCTGGCTGGCCCATGCGGCACGTCTGGGCGAGGTCATCCGCGCGCGCACGACCCGGGATGAGACCAGTGGCGTCTTTGAGGATGTGGACCAGAACGGGAATCTGATATTGAACACGGCAAAGGGCAGGGTCGCGATTGCCGCTGCGGATGTGTTTTTCTGAAAGAAGGGGGGCAGGGGATGCTCTTGGCGATTGACTGCGGGAACACCAACACGGTCTTTTCCATCTATGATGAGGGGCGGGCGCTGTGCACCATGCGCACATCGACCCATCACGCGCGCACGGCGGATGCCTATTTCACCTGGTTTTCGACCCTGCTGAACCATCATCAGATCAAGCCCGACATCACCGATGTGATCATCTCCTCGACCGTGCCGCGGGTGGTGTTCAACCTGCGTGTCTTTTCCGACCAGTATTTCAACTGCCGTCCGATGGTGGTGGGCAAGCCCGACTGCCTGCTGCCGGCCGCGCCGCGCGTGGACCAGGGCACGATCGTGGGGCCGGACCGGCTGGTCAACACCTCGGGCGCTTTTGACCGGCACGGTGGCAACCTGATCGTGGTCGATTTCGGCACCGCCACCACCTTTGATGTGGCGGGCCATGATGGCGCATATGTGGGCGGGGTCATTGCACCCGGCGTGAACCTGAGCCTTGAAGCGCTGCATATGGCCGCCGCCGCACTGCCACATGTGGACATTACCAAGCCACAACGTGTAGTAGGCACCAATACGGTCGCTTGCATGCAATCGGGCGTGTTCTGGGGCTATGTCGGCCTGGTCAAGGAGATCTGTGCCCGGATCAAGGCCGAACGCGACCAGAACATGAAGATTATCGCAACCGGCGGGCTGGCCCCGTTGTTTGCCCAGACCGAAGACCTTTTCGACGTCATTGAAGATGACCTTACGATGCACGGCCTGACCGTGATCCATAAGTATAACAAGGATAAAGCTGAATAATATGAGCAGCGAGAGATTGATCTACCTTCCCCTCGGCGGGGCGGGTGAAATTGGCATGAATGCCTATGTGTATGGCTACGGGAAACCGGGCAAGGAGCGGCTGATCGTCGTGGACATGGGCGTGGCCTTTCCCGATATGGATGGCAGCCCCGGCGTGGACCTGATCCTGCCGGACATCCAGTGGCTGAAGGAACGCCGCAACCGGATCGAGGCGATTTTCGTGACCCACGCGCATGAAGACCACGTTGGCGCCATCGCCCATACCTACGAGGCGCTGCAGGCGCCGATCTATGCCCGGACCTTCACCGCCAATATCGCGCGGCGCAAGATGTCCGAACACGGCCATCCCGATGACGCGGTGCAGACCGTGGGGGCCTGGCCGCACCAGCAGGGGGCGGGGCCGTTCCAGGTGGGGTTCCTGCCGATTTCGCATTCCATCCCTGAATCCTCCGCGCTGGTGATCGACACGCCAGAGGGGCGTCTGATCCACTCCGGTGACTTCAAGATCGACCTGACCCCCGGCGTCGGCGAAGCCTTTGACCCGGAACTCTGGGCCGAGGTCTGCAAGGACGGGATCAAGGCGCTGGTCTGTGACAGTACCAATGTGTTCTCGCCGCTGCCGGGCCGGTCGGAAGCGACGCTTGGCCCCGAGATCGAAAAGCTGATCAGCGGCGCGTCGGGCATGGTGGTTGCGACCACCTTTGCCTCCAACGTGGCGCGGGTAAAGACGCTGGCGGTCGCGGGCGACAAGGCGGGGCGCTCCATCGTGCTGCTGGGCCGTGCGATGAAACGCATGGTCGAAGCGGCGCTGGAAACCGGCGTGATGAAAGATTTCCCGAACACCGTCAGCCCCGAAGAGGCGCGCGGCATCCCGCGCGAGAACCTGCTGCTGCTGGTCACCGGGTCGCAGGGCGAACGCCGCGCGGCATCGGCCCAGCTTGCCCGGGGCAAGTATCAGGGGATCGAGATGAAGGAAGGGGACATGTTCCTGTTCTCTTCCAAGACGATTCCCGGCAATGAACGCGGCGTGATCCGCATCATCAACCAGTTCTCCGAAATCGGTGTGGATGTGGTGGACGACAGTTCGGGCCTCTACCACGTGTCCGGCCATGCGAACCGGCCTGACCTGGAAACCCTGCATGACGTGGTCAAGCCGCAGGTGCTGATCCCGATGCACGGCGAACACCGCCACCTGCGCGAACACGTCAAGATTGCCGAGGGCAAGGGCATGACCGGTGTGCTGGCGGTCAATGGCATGATGATCGACCTCAGCGGCAACAAGCCGAGCGTGGCCGAATATGTCGAGACCGGGCGCACCTATCTGGATGGCTCGGTGCAGATCGGCGCGCTGGACGGGGTGGTGCGCGACCGTATCCGCATGGCGCTGAACGGGCATGTGACCGTCACCGTGATCATGGACGAGGATGACGAGCCGCTGGGTGACCCCTGGGTCGACATGATGGGCCTGCCGGAAACGGGCCGCTCCAAGGCGCCGCTGGCCGATGTGATCGAAGCGGACCTGAGCCAGTTCCTGGGCCGGTCCAAGGCCGCCACGCTGCGCGACGATGACAAGCTGAACGAGGGGCTGAAACGCGCCGTGCGCCAGTCCGCGCAGGACGAGATCGGCAAGAAGCCGGAAGTGACAGTGGTGGTCAGCCGGTTGAGCTGACCATAGCGTCTGACGAAATACCTGAAGCATCAGGCATCACGTAACGCTTTATCGTTCCCGCCGGATCATTCGGCGGGAACATCCTCCTCCGGCGCGTCGCCGCTGCACATGTAGACCGCACCACCAACCGCAAGCACCGATACGCCCACCGCCGTCAGCGCGGCGGGGGTGGACAGGGCTGTGACCACGGTTGAGCTGGTGGCGTTCAGGTTGGTGATCAGAGTGCTGGCGCTGCCCGACAGGATCATCGCGCCGGATTTATGCGCCACGGCCACCGCCGCCGCCGGGTCCGTCACCGTTGTCAGGGCGGCATTTGCGATGGATTTTGTCACGGCCAGCGTTTCGGCCTTTGTCGTGTTCACCCGCTCGCAGACCGTCGTGCGGCAGAGCCCGCGAAAATTGCGCTCTCCGGGGACCAGGAAAAAACCGGTCTTGTCGTCCTGTGTCAGGCAATAGCCCTCGATCTGGTTGTCGGGCACCGTGGTCGCGAGGTAATCGTAGAGCACAGCGCTCAGGCAGGCGGGGGGTGTGCCCCAGGCGCGGTTCCACCTGGCCGAGGGCCAGCGCATCAGTTTTTCACGGGTTTTGACGTCTTCGGCGAAAGTGGCGAAATTATCCGCCTCGATCACGATTTCGCTGCCGTTGACCACGGCGCGGCACCGCTCTGCCGTGGCGGCAGAGGCGGAGATGATCAACAGCAGGGCAAGGAAAGGGCGCAGCATCTGTCAGGCCTTGAAAAGGGTTCGGCCCTGAATACCGCGCCCCAGAGGGGCGCGCCATGTGGTCCAGACGTCTACGCGCTGCTTTCTGCCGATGGGCCGTGACGGACCGGGGCTTTGACCTTACTCGCGGTCTTCGAAGCTCAGTCCGATGAAATCCGGGGTGTGATCACCCAGGCCCACGACGCGGTTGTCATTGCCGCGGCTGTTCTGGCTGCGGCTGCGTGAGCTGCTGCTGCTGCTGCGGTCCTGCGCATCGTTCCGGTTGGATTGCGCGGATTGCTTCGGCTCGGACTTCGGCGCGTTCTCGCGCTTGGGTTCCGGTTTTGACTGAGGTTCGGCTTTGGGCTTTGCCTCGGCTGCCGGTTTGGCGTCCGCCTCGGGCTTTGGTGCCTCTGACTTGGGCTTGCTGCGGCTGCGCGAGCGGGTTTTCCTGGGTTTGTCGGCAGTGTCATCGGCCACGGGTGCCGCCTCTGC
The DNA here is from genome assembly GCF_028807335.1 of Sulfitobacter sp. PR48. NCBI lineage: Bacteria > Pseudomonadati > Pseudomonadota > Alphaproteobacteria > Rhodobacterales > Roseobacteraceae > Sulfitobacter > Sulfitobacter sp. PR48. The sequence continues at coordinate 193,941 of NZ_JARAMM010000007.1, forward strand.
CGCATTGCCATTGCCCAGCGGGTTGTCCAGGCGCGGGATCTCGCGTTCGACCAGACGTTCCACATCGGCGAGGTTCTTTTCGTCGCGGGGGATGCAGATCATGATCGCCTTGCCGTCACGGCCCGCGCGGCCGGTGCGGCCGATGCGGTGTACGTAATCCTCGGCATGGCTGGGCACGTCGAAGTTGAAGACATGGCTGACGGCCGGCACATCAAGGCCGCGCGCGGCCACGTCGGAGGCCACGAGAAAGCGCAGATCGCCCGCGCGGAACCCGTCAAGCGTGCGTGTGCGCTGGCTCTGGTCCAGGTCGCCGTGGATCGGTGCCGCGTCATAGCCGTATTTTTTCAACGACTTGGCCACCACGTCCACATCCATCTTGCGGTTGCAGAAGATGATGGCGTTGGTGCATTTGTCGCCTTCGCCGTCGATCAGCGCGCGCAGCAGGTTGCGCTTTTCGGTTGCTTCGCGGTCCTTGCGGGAGGCTTTGAACATCACCACGCCCTGGGTGATATTCTCGCCCGTCGTGGCCTGCCGCGCCACTTCGATGCGGGCGGGGTTGGACAGGAAAGTGTTGGTGATCCGCTCGATCTCGGGCGCCATGGTGGCCGAGAAGAACAGCGTCTGCCGGGTAAAGGGCGTGAGGCCGAAGATACGCTCGATGTCGGGGATGAACCCCATGTCGAGCATCCGGTCGGCTTCGTCCACCACCATGACCTTGACGTCATTCAGGATCAGCTTGCCGCGCTCGAAATGGTCCAGCAGGCGGCCCGGTGTGGCAATCAGCACATCCACGCCCTTGTCGATGGCGGTGTCCTGTTCCTTGAACGACACGCCGCCGATCAGCAGCGCCTTGGTCAGTTTCACATGTTTGGCATAGGTGTCGAAGTTTTCCGCCACCTGTGCCGCCAGTTCGCGTGTGGGGCAAAGCACCAGGCTGCGCGGCATCCGCGCCCTTGCGCGGCCCCGCGCCAGCATGGTGATCATCGGCAGCGTGAAGCTGGCGGTCTTGCCGGTGCCGGTCTGGGCGATGCCCAGAACGTCGCGACCTTCAAGGGCAGGGGGGATGGCCCCGGCCTGAATCGGTGTGGGGGTTTCATAGCCCGCTTCGGCAATCGCCTTGAGGACCTTGGGATTCAAGTTCAGATCAGAGAATTTTGTCATGTGTGTCCGTGTTTTGCGGACACTCATTTGGCCCGCAGCAGCAATCATGCAGGCCCCCATGGCCCAAGGCGACTTTGCCGCTACATGTTGCGACCGCATAGCAACATAACTGGCTGCGGTCAAACAGATGTCCGTTCAGCCCGCCCAATCGGGGAAATATGTGGCCAAATGGGTGCTTAGCCGCAGATCGGCGCGGTGCAGCAGGTCATGGGCCGCCAGCCGCGCGCGGTGGTCGGGCGTGTCGGCGCAGACTTCGTCGTAAAAGGCGCGCAATCCCGCTTCACCCTCTTCCGCCTCAAGGATGGCGAAGAATTCGTTCAGGGTCAGCCCGCCGCGCACGCGGGGCTTGGCGGGACCAAGATCGGCGCGGTAGGAGCCTTTCTCAAGCCGGAACCGATAGGCGGCCTGCCAGTCTTCCCAGGATTTTGCATGGGCATGGGCCAGCCGCAGCTCCGACAGCTCCTGCGTGCCTTCGATCATCTCGGACCCGCGAAAGGCGTTGTGGATGCGGATCGTGATGCCCTCCATGCCCGTCCTGACAAAGACCTTGCCGGCCAGATGGCTCAGAAACCCGCCTTTGATATATTCACCAAAGGTCGGGTACACCGCGTTCACGATGCGCTCGCGTCGGGGGCCATTGGGGATGAACCGTTTGAAGGCCGTGCCGTCACCGCCCAGCATCTCCATCGGGCGGGCGCGGGCGGTTTCCACCTCTGGCGGGACATCTGCCAGATGGTCGGCCACCGGGCGGTCACTGACCAGGAACTCGTCCACATCGATATGGGCCAGCCAGTCCACATCCCCCGCGCGGCCATAGGCATGGGTCGCATTCAGGGTCTGGCGCGACTGGTGTTTGACCGGGCGCTTGCCGATCAGCATCTTCCAATGAGCGGTATCACACAGGGTCACCCGGCATTTCGGGTGGTTTTCCAGCGCGCTCTGCGCTGCCGGGTTCGGCTCGTCCAGATAGATGAACAACCGGTGCGCGCCGGCCTCAAGGTGAAAGGCGGCAAAGCGCAGGATCTCCTCCGCCGGGGCCTTGATCGTCGCAACCAATCCCCAGCGCGGGCTCACGCCATCATTTCCTTGGTCGCGGTCAGGCGCACATCGGGATAGTCGCGGTCGATCCGGTCGATGTCCCATTGCAGGCGCGTGAGGTACACGATGTCGCCGTCGTGGTCATGGGCGATGTGCTGCTTGTTGGCCTCGGTGAACTTGTCCACCGCCTGTTTGGTGCCATTGACCCAGCGGGCCGAGGTGAATTGCGAGGCCTCGAACCGCACCGGCAGCCCGTATTCCAGCTCGATCCGTGATGCCAGCACCTCGAACTGCAACTGACCCACGACACCCACCACGAAACCGGAGCCGATGGAGGGTTTGAAGACCTTGGCGGCTCCTTCCTCGGCAAATTGCATCAGCGCCTTTTCCAGGTGCTTGGCCTTCATCGGGTCGCCTGCGCGCACGCCCTGCAACAGTTCCGGCGCGAAGGAGGGGATGCCGGTCACACGAATCGCTTCGCCTTCGGTCAGCGTGTCGCCGATGCGCAGCTGGCCGTGGTTGGGAATGCCGATGATGTCGCCGGCCCAGGCTTCCTCGGCCAGTTCGCGGTCAGAGGCGAGGAACATCACCGGGTTGGTGATGGACATCGGTTTTTTCGACCGCACATGGGTCAGTTTCATGCCACGGGTGAAATGCCCCGAGGCAAGGCGGACAAAGGCCACGCGGTCGCGGTGCTTGGGGTCCATGTTGGCCTGCACCTTGAAGACAAAGCCGGAGACGTTCTTTTCCTCCGGCAGGATCTGGCGCGGCTCGGCGGATTGGATCTGCGGTTCCGGCCCATAGGTGGCAATGCCGTCCATCAGTTCCTTGACGCCAAAGGAGTTGATGGCCGAGCCGAACCAGATCGGGGTCAGCGAGCCTTCGGCCATCAGCGCGGCATCCAGCGGCGGCATCAATTCGCGCACCATCTCCAGATCCTCACGCAGCTTTTCCAGCAGGGCAGGCGGCACATGCTGGGCCAGCTTGGGGTCGTCCAGCCCCTCGATCTTGATGCTTTCGGCGATCTTGTTGCGGTCGGCGCGGTCCATCAGTTCCAGCCGGTCGCGCAGGATGTCATAGCAGCCCAGAAAATCGCGGCCGACGCCGATGGGCCAACTTGCCGGGGTCACGTCGATGGCAAGGTTTTCCTGAATCTCGTCGATGATCTCGAAGACATCACGCGATTCGCGGTCCATCTTGTTGCAGAAGGTCAGGATCGGCAGGTCGCGCATGCGGCAGACCTCGAACAGTTTCTGCGTCTGGCTTTCCACACCCTTGGCGCCGTCGATCACCATCACGGCTGCGTCCACCGCTGTCAGCGTGCGGTAGGTATCTTCGGAAAAGTCCGAGTGGCCGGGCGTGTCTACCAGGTTGAACCGGTAATTGCGGTCCTTGCCCTGAAAATCGAAGGACATGGCAGAGGCCGAGACGGAGATGCCCCGGTCCTTTTCCATCGCCATGAAGTCGGAACGGGTGCGCCGCGCCTCGCCCTTGGCGCGCACCTGTCCGGCCATCTGGATTGCCCCGCCGAACAGCAGGAATTTCTCCGTCAGCGTGGTCTTGCCCGCGTCAGGGTGGCTGATGATCGCAAAGGTGCGGCGCCGCGCGATTTCGGGCGGCAATTCGGGGCGGTTCTGGGGGGTGTCCAACATGGATTGGCGTATATATTCGGGGCCAGTCCGGGGCAAGCGCGACCTGAGCCTGCCGGTTATTCCGCCGCTTTGGGTTGCAGGTCGACGATGGTGTTGTCCAGCGCGGTGGGATCTGTACGCACGGTTGTCTCAAGGCCGAGTTCCGGCATGATTTCCTGCATCTCGCGGCGCAAGCGGTCCAGCTGGGCGGCTGCGACGCTTTCTTCCAGTTCGATCTCGTGGACCCAATGTTTCAATTCGTTCGAAATGGCCTTGGCCTGTTCCAGCCTGCTGTTGAACAGTTCGATCTCCTGCTGGCGCTGCTCAAGGAAGCCGCGCGCGCGGGCGATCTTGTCATCGGCATAGACGGTGGCCAGCTCGCGGCTGATGTGGCTCATCTGGGCGGCGACCTCCAGCAGGGAGGGTTCCAGCGTGCTGAGGTCCGGATGGTCGCGCAGATAGGCCAGACGCTCGCGCACCGCATCGAATTCGGAGCTGAGCTTGAAGGTCTGGGCCCGGTCCGCGGCATGGACCGCGTGATAGGCACGGGCCACATCGCGCATCCCGATGGAAAAGGAACGGTGCGAGTTCTCAAGCTGCATGATGCGGCGGTTGGAGGGCAGAAAGAAACACAGGCCCACCGCCAGCACGGTCAGCCCGATCTGGGCGTACATCCCGGCCTCCGGCACCGGCTGGCCCTGGAAATAGACCGTCAGGCTGACCCAGGACCATTGCCCAAGCGCTGCCATGGCGGTTGCCGCCAGCAGGGCCAGTGCGGCCACAAGAAATATGGCCAATGCAAGGCGCTGCATCAGGTATTGGAACAGGTAAACAACAGCACGAAAATGAGACAAGCGATTATTCCCCCACGGATAACCTTCATCGGCAAGTTTATGCTGATCCAGGACTTTTGCCATGAAAAAAAAGGTTTTCGACGGAAAAGTTAACGAATCGGTGTCCTGTGACACATTCCGTTATGTGGCTGTTTCCTGATCGGGACCAATCCGGGCGCTAGCCGCCTGATTGTTCAGTCCGCCAGGAAACGAAGATTGAGGCAAGAATGCAGCCGGTAAACAGGTACAATCCCCAGGCGGTTTCGATCCGGCCGACGCCGATTCCCTTGGACAGGGTGATGTAAAGCGCGATCAGGAAAATGTCCGCCATCGCCAGCTTGCCCAGAAAGGACAGGACAGGCAGCGCACGGCGGCTGAGCAGGTCGAAATGGACCAGCGACAGGCCGATGGTCTTGATATAAGGGGCAAACAGCGCAAAGAGGGTGACCACCAGCCCCAGAAAGATGTCCGAGGCCCAGAGCGATTGCAGCCCGGTCAGCACGGAAATCTCCTCCAGCCCGAACAGTGGCAGCAGGCCCGCCCGCATCAGCGGGGCGGCCCATGCGATGGGGTAGAGAACCAGCAGCGCAAGGTTCAGCGCCCTGAGGATCACTTCAGATAGACCCGGTCATAGCGCGCGCCCAGCGATGTCAGGATCTCGTAACCGATGGTCCCGGCAAAATCGGCGATGGTATCCACCGACTGGTGCAGGCCGATCAGTTGCAGGTGTTCCGGCACCTCTGACAGGGCGGTGACATCGACGGTGATCATGTCCATCGACACGCGCCCCACAAGCGGCAGCTTGTGTTCCTCGAAGGTCAGGGTCGCGTTGTTCCCCATGGCGCGGATCAGCCCGTCGGCATAGCCGCCGCAGACGGTCGCGATGCGCATCGGGCCGGGTGCGATAAAGGCATTGCCGTAACCCACCGTCTCACCGGCTGCGATCTCGCGCACCTGCACGACGGGCAGGTCCAGGGTGACCACCGGCGTCGCATCGACAAAGGGCAGCCCGCCGTAAAGCCCGACACCGGGCCGGGTCATGTCGAAATGAAAATCCGGCCCCAGCAAGGTGCCGCCGGTCGCGGCGATCGACCGGGGCACATCCAGCCCGTCGGTCATGTCCCTGAAGTTCTGCAATTGCATGGCATTCATCGGGTGGTCCGGTTCGTCGGCACAGGCCAGGTGCGACATGATCAGCCGGGGCTTTTGCGCCAATGCGATGTCGCGCAGGGCGGACCATTCGGCAGGTTCCATCCCCAGCCGGTTCATGCCGCTGTCCAGCTGCAGGCCAAAGGGGTGGCCCGGCACCGATTCCACATGGGTGAGAAGCTGATCGACCGAATTGATCATCGGCACCAGCCCCGCCGCGCGGATCATGTCGGCGTCACCGGGCATATGGCCGGAAAAGACGTTGATGACAGGGCCGGCCCCGAGGGCGCGCCGCAGATGCACGCCTTCTTCTGCCGCATGAACGAAAAAGGTCCGCGCGCCGGCTTCGGCCAGGGCAGGGCCGACACGGGCGACACCCAGACCATAGGCATCGGCCTTGATCACCGCCGCGGTCTCGCAGGTGGAAAGGGCGTCCAGCGCGCGCCAGTTGGCGGCGATGGCGGTCAGGTCGATGGTCAGGGTCGGTGTGGTCATGGGCTCTCGTGGGTCCTATCGGGGAAAAGGGTCATCTGTCCCTGCGCTTCATCTTGGCGCTGACGCCGCGCAGGCGTTCCAGGAAGATTCCGATGATCTTGGGGTTCAGGAAAAGGCCGGGGCCAAAGCGGATGCCGAGATTGTTCAGGTTCTCGATGGAGATGGAGCGCGCGGCGCGGGAAAATCCGCCCTCGCGCGCCTCTTCAAACGTGCCGTTGACGCCCAGGGTGTCGAAACCGAAGGAATTCGAGAACAGGAAGTTCAGGCTTTCGGAATGCATGATCAGATCAGCGGGGTCATCGGTCTTGTCCAGCGTGCCGCGCGGCGGGTCGATCCGCCAGCTTTGGCCGGTATCGTCCAGGCGCACCACCACGGGCTGCAGCACCCGGATCGGAGAGAGCGTTTGCGCCAGCCGCATCGCGGGACGGGAATTGTTGGTGAAGACGCGCTTGCGCCAGGTGGCAAAGCTCTCGCGCAGGGTCCTTTCCTCCACGCTGTCATAGGTCATCAGGTCCTGGCCCGCGCGGTCATAATGTTCGGCCCAGAAAGCCACGGCGGCGGCGTTCTGGCCGGGGGGCACCGTGCCGTCGGTCACATCGCCCGGCTGCATCACACAAAGCGCAAAGGGCGCGGCCTGAAACGCCTCGATCACGTCCTTAGGCCGGTTTGCGGCATCGTTCAGATAGGCGTTGCGCTGATGGGCAAAGCTGACAAAGCTGGCAAAGGGGATCACTGTTTTCGGTTCAAGAACCTCTGCCTGTATTCTGATATTGTTCAGTTTTTCCTGCGCGGCTTCCGCGCGCCAGTCGCGGTTTTCCCGCCCGCCTTTCCAGGCGGCATAGCTGAACTGGGTCAGCAGGATGTCGCAGGTGCCAACCGCACCACGGATCTCGCGGGCGCGCTCCGGCGTGCGCACTGCGCAGTCGTTCAGGTTCAGCACATGGGTGTCGCCCATCCGCACGGAGAGCGCCGAATCGTAGAATTCATCCTTCAGGCAGGTGACGGAAACGCCGCTGCCCAGATCATGGGCCTTGCCGAATGTCAGTTCGGTCAGCGCCATCCCCTGGGCGCGCAGGAAGTCGGCAACCCGCTGATCGTCGATGTCCTGAAACAGCAGCTTGATGCCGCGCTGGCGGATCACATCGCCCCAGCGCTTGAAGAACCCGATGGAGAAATGATCGGGATGTTCATGGCTGATCCAGATGTGGGTGACGCGGGACAGCAGCTCTTCGATGCGGTCCTCGGGCGTCTCCACCAGCAGGCGCCAGCCCTTGTGAAAGGCGGGGCCGCTGTACCAGGGGTCTGACAGCAGACCAACCTGACCATGGGTCATCAGAACCGAGGCATGGTTGACGAATTCGATCTGCATCACGATGCTCCGCTGGGAAGGGTTGTTTCCGTCTAACCAAGACCACCAGGGGGGTAAAGCAGATGCAGCGGGTGAAGATCATGGCATCGCATCTGTCGCTTGTGGTCATGGCGCTGGCCTTTGCGCTTGGGCTGGCCGCGCTGCTGCGCGCCGGTCCGGGCTGGGTCTGGGCGCTGGTGCCTTTGGGCATCGGGGCGCAATTGCTGAATGAATACAACCTGCATCGCTTTGTCTTTCACCTGCATCCGCCGCGCCGGCAATGGGCCTTTGACCTGCTCTATCGCGCACATTACGGGCATCACGATTTCCCGACAAACACCGGGTTGTTCTTTGTCCCGGTCTGGGTGGCACTGCCGATGCTGGCAGGCAATTTCCTGCTGGTCTGGGGGATCGCGGCCCTGTCGGGTCTGACCGATGCGCTGTGGATCGCCGTGGCCATCGTGCCGGTGGGCGGGGTGGCGATGTTCATGGTCTATGAATGGTTCCACATGACGGCGCATCTGAACATCCCCAAGTCCCGCGTTGCCACCCATGTCACGCGCCTGCACAACCAGCACCATTTCCGCGATTTCTCAAAATGGTTCCATGTCAGCCCGGGCGGCCAGATCATCGACCGCGCGATGGGCACCGACATCGACCGCGAGGCGCTGAAGACCCGCCAGCGCATCGACTTTATCCGCACCTTGGGCATGCGGCCGGACGATCCGCGCCTGATTGCGGCACGGGCGCGCTTTGGGCCGCGCTTTGGCATCAGCGCCGCACAGATGACGCAGGCCGCAAATATGAAGTCTTCGTAACGTCACTTTATCACCGCTTGCCCTGTCCCGAGATGCGCCTAAGGTCTGGATGCACTCATAAAGGGAGAGGACCATGAAACATCTTATCATCGCCACGGCGACGGTTGCCCTGGGGACGGGGGGCGCATTGGCCGAAAATCGCATCGACACCCAACTGCCAAACGCGCCGGAACTGGCAGCCTACGGAGCGCTGCCGGTCGGGGTCCGCACGATCGAGATGGTCAATCCCGGCCAGATCGACATCCTGGCCATCGACCCGCAGGCGGAAAAGCCCGCCGAATGGCCCCGCTATGACCGTCCGCTGACGGTGGAGATGTGGTATCCTGCGGCAGAGGGGGCCGAGGGCGATACCAGCATGAAGGCCTATCTGCGCGATGGGGTCACCGAGGTGACACTGGTCGGAAAGGCCCACCGGGACGCAGAGCCTGCGGCGGGCGCGGCGGCCTATCCGCTGGTGCTGATCAGCCATGGCTATCCCGGCAACCGGTTCCTGATGTCACACCTGGCTGAAAATCTGGCCTCCAAGGGCTATGTGGTGGCCTCCATCGACCATACCGACAGCACCTATCGCACCCAGGCGGCCTTTGGCTCGACCCTGGTGAACCGGTCGCTGGACCAGCTTTTCGTGCTGGAGCAGATGGCGCAGAAGGCGGCCGAGGGCGGTGAGTTCGCGGGGCTCTACGACGCCGGAAACACCGGGTTGATCGGCTATTCCATGGGCGGATACGGTGCCGTGATCACCGCCGGGGGCGGCGTGACCGAAGCCTCGGTCGGCTATCCATGGGGCGGGCCGCATGGCACGCTGGGCATCCATCAGGCCGGGTCCGAAACCCACAAGAACCTGCCCGATCCGCGCATCAAGACCGCCGTTGCCTTTGGCCCCTGGGGGATGAACACCGGGTTCTGGGACGCCGAAGGCCTGGCAGGCGTGCAGATTCCGATGCTCTTCATTGCGGGTTCGCGGGATGAAACATCGCTTTATGAAAAGGGTGTGCGGGCGATCTGGGAAAACGTGTCGGGCGTGAAGACGGCGCTGCTGACCTACGTCAATGCGGATCACAACGCCGGTGCGCCGATGCCCGCCCCGGAGGAAAGCTATTATTTCAGCGAGGAAAAGGGGTTCAACATTTCCGAACATTACACGGATGCGGTCTGGGACACCGCGCGGATGAACAACATCGCGCAGCATTTCGTGACCGCCTGGCTGGATGAACAGCTGAAAGGCGATGCCGGTGCCGGTGCCTACCTCGACCTGGTGGAAAACTCCAATGATGGTGTCTGGTCGATGAACGAGGACGGCACTGAAAAGGAAGACCACAGCTATTGGAAAGGCTTTCCGGAAGGCACGGCCAAGGGGCTGGTCTATGAGGTCAAAACGCCCGAATGAATGATAAAGGGCACCGGCATTGGCGCGGTGCCCTTTCTGCGGGGGCGATTTTTTCGAAAAAATCGGCCCGGAATTTTTGAAAATTCCGGTGCGGGACGCGGCAGGGCCGGCGCCCTGCATCGCCGGGACGATCCGTTCAATGACGAAGGACACCGGCTTTTGCACGGTGCCCTTTCAATAGGAGGCGATTTTTTCGAAAAAATCGGTGCGGAATTTTTGAAAATTCCGGCGCGGATCGCAGGCCGTCAGAATTCCTGATCGTTGCCGCCGTTTTGCTGCCAGGGCTTGGCCAGGTTGCCAAAGCGGGTAAAGCGCCCTTCAAAGCTGAGGTCGACCGTGCCGATGGGACCATGGCGCTGCTTGCCGATCACCACCTCGGCGCGGCCATGCAGGCGCTCCATTTCTTCCTGCCAGGCGGCCATTTTTTCCAGCTCGTGGTCACCGGGTTTCTCGCGTTCCTTGTAGTATTCCTCGCGGAACACGAACATCACCACATCGGCATCCTGTTCGATGGAGCCCGATTCACGCAGGTCCGACAGCTGCGGCCGTTTGTCCTCGCGGCTTTCCACCTGGCGGGAAAGCTGGGACAGGGCAATGACCGGAATGTCCAGCTCCTTGGCGATGGCCTTGAGGCCCATGGTGATCTCGGAAATCTCGTTCACCCGGTTCTCGGACTTGCCGGTGCCGCGCACCAGTTGCAGGTAGTCCACGATCAGCAGGTCAAGGCCATGGGTCCGTTTCAGGCGGCGTGCGCGGGCGGCCAGCTGGCTGATCGGCAGGGCGGGCGTATCGTCGATGAATAGCGGGCAGGCCTCCAGCGCCTTGGCGGCATCGACAAAACGGCGGAACTCGGCTTCGGTCATGTCACCGGACCGGATCTGCTGGGAGGGAATCTCGGCGGCTTCGGAGAGGATGCGCGCGGCCAGCTGTTCCGCGCTCATCTCCAGCGAATAAAACCCCACGACGCCGCCATCGACGGCCCCTTCGGTGCCATCATGGGTCAGCCCGCGCTTATAGGCCTTGGCGACGTTGAAGGCGATGTTGGTCGCCAGCGAGGTCTTGCCCATCGAAGGGCGGCCCGCAAGGATCAGCAGGTCGGAGCGGTGCAGCCCGCCCAGCTTGGCATCCATGTCGATGAGCCCGGTGGAGACACCCGAGAGCCCCCCGTCGCGTTGATAGGCCGCGTTGGCGACATTAACAGCGTCCGTTACCGCCTTGAGAAAGCTCTGAAATCCGCTTTCGATCTGGCCCTGTTCGGCCAGTTGGTAGAGTTTCTGTTCCGCTTCGACGATCTGTTCGCGCGGCTCTGAATCGATATCGACCTGTGCGGCCTTGGCAGAGATGTCGCGGCCCAGCTGGATCAGATCGCGGCGCACCGCGAGGTCATAGATCATCTGGGCATAGTCGCGCACCGCAAAGGCGCTGATCGCCGCACCGGCAAGGCGGGCCAGATAGGCCGGGCCGCCCAGCTCCTTGAGGCCCTCGTCGTCTTCCATGAAAGCCTTGAGGGTCACCGGGCTGGCGAGGTTGTTCTTGGCGATCCGCTGGGCCGCGATGTCATAGATGCGGGCATGAACGGGGTCGTAGAAATGCCTGGCCCCGATGATGGAGGCGACACGGTCATAGATGTCGTTATTGGTCAGGATCGCGCCCAGAAGCTGTTGCTCGGCCTCGATGGAATGCGGCATCGTTTCCGGTGCCTGCACGGCGATATTGTTCGCGTTCAGCGACGTGATCTCGTTCATTGTCTCACCCGTTTGTCCCCAGGGCTGTCATAGGCAGCGCGCTGCGCGGGGGCAAATTGTATGTTTTTGTGGATATCTGGTGGAGAACCGCCCGCACACCACATCTTGCCCGGGAAAGGGCCTCCGGGTCAAGATGAGGTGGGAAATCCTCAGGATTTATGGGCGTCCTGCCATGCCTTTGGGGCGTTGAGGAAGCTTTCCACTTCCTGCAGCGTCTTCGTGTCAAAGGCGTTCTGCGCCCTGGCTTCGGCCAGCACATCCCACCATGTGCAGAGCGCATGCAGGGTAACGCCATGATCACCCAATGTCTTTTCGGTCTGCGGAAAGATGCCGTAGTAGAAGATCACCGCCGTGTGCGCGCAGCGCGCGCCGGTGTCGCGAATCGCATCCACGAAGCTGAGCTTGGATCCGCCGTCGGTGGTCAGATCCTCGACCAGCAGCACGCGCTGGCCTTCGCTCATGTCGCCCTCGATACGGGCATTGCGCCCGTAGCCCTTGGGTTTCTTGCGCACATAGGTCATCGGCAGGCCCATGCGTTCGGCCACCAGGGCGGCAAAGGGGATACCGGCCGTTTCGCCGCCCGCGATGTTGTCGAAGGCCTCAAACCCTGCGTTGCGCATCACGGTCACGGTCAGGAAATCCATCAGCGTGGCACGGATGCGGGGGTAGGAGATCAGCTTGCGGCAGTCGATATAGGTCGGGCTGGGCAGGCCGGAGGCCAGGATGAACGGTTCCGCGGCGTTGAAATGGACCGCCTTGATCTCAAGCAGCATCCGGGCGGTGAGGCGGGCCATTTCCTGTGGCGAGGGATAGCTGGTTGGGATCATCGGTTGCGTCCTTTGCTGGCGGTGCTTTGGTGTATTTTGGGAACAATGAAATCAGGCGGTCCAGTGCAGCGGCATGGCCGGATCGAAAACCGTGACCGGGCCATCGGGGGTGTCGATATGGCCGGGAAAATCCGGGGTTTCGCGCACCAGGGTCAGGGTAGCCTCGTTCACGGACAGGCCGTAGAAGGCCGGACCATTGCGGGAGGCAAAGGCCTCCAGCCGGTCAAGCGCCGCTTCCTGTTCAAAGACTTCGGCGAGGATGGACATGGTGTTGGGGGCGGTGAAACAGCCGGCACAGCCGCAGGGCAGCAGCTTGTTGGCATCCGTATGCGGCGCGCTGTCGGTGCCCAGAAAGAACCTGGCATCGCCACTGGTCGCGGCGCGGCGCAGGGCCAGGCGGTGGGTTTCGCGCTTGGCCACCGGCAGGCAGTAGTAATGCGGTTTGATGCCCCCGGCGAGGATGTGGTTGCGGTTGATCACCAGGTGATGGGTGGTGATCGTTGCGGCAAGGTTCCGGTCCGAGGCCATCACATAGTCGACCGCATCGGAGGTGGTGATATGTTCCATCACCACGCGCAGCTCCGGGTGGGCCTTGCGGATCGGGTCCAGCACCCGTTCGATGAACACCGCCTCGCGGTCGAAGATGTCGATGGCCGGATCGGTGACTTCGCCATGGGTGCAGAGCGGCAGGCCGATTTCTGCCATCCTGCCCAGGACCGTGGCCACGCGGGAAAAGTCGGAGACGCCGCTGGCGGAATTGGTGGTGGCCCCGGCGGGATAGAGTTTGACCGCGTGGATCAGCCCCGAGGCATGGGCCTGTGCCACGTCGTCGGGGTCGGTGTCTTCGGTCAGATAGAGGGTCATGAGGGGGGTGAAATCAGCGCCCTCTGGCAGGGCCGCGAGAATCCGGTCGCGGTAGGCGGCGGCTTCGGCCCCGGTCACCACGGGCGGCACCAGGTTGGGCATGATGATGGCGCGGGCGAAATGCTGCGCGGTATGGGGCAGAACGGCGCGCAGCATGTCGCCGTCGCGCAGGTGCAGGTGCCAGTCATCCGGGCGGCGGATTGTCAGTGTCTGTGTCATGGCCTCGCGCTAGCACAATGGCGGCGGGGGGGCCAGTATCCTTTGGCACTTCCGGGGCAGAAGGTGACCCGTGGCGCGCTGGTGCCTTGTCCGGGGCGCCTGCTGCCAAGACATGTCATAAATGACATGTCATCATTCGGGGGTGGGGCGTCGGGCAGGTCGATCGAGCAGGTAGAGCGCGTCGAGCCGGAGTTGTGCGTGAGGGGCAGGTGGCGCGGGATCAGATCACCCTTCGCCGCGCGCTTTTTCCAGTTGCGCCAGCCGGTTCACAAAGCGCCGCCCGCCAATGCGTCCGGCGACATTGCGGCACAGCATCTCGATCAGCCCGTCGCGGTCGTCGTCGTCCAGCGCGTTCAGCAGATTGCGCAGATAGGGGCGGTATTCGCGCCGCGCGCGATAGGTGGTGGCAAAAGCCGCGGCATCAAGGCTGCCGTCGGCGGCTGCGATCAGCAGGGGGCCCCATTGTTCCATCTCAAGCAGATCGGTCTGCAGGGCATCGCCCATGAAGCGCATGCGCAGCTTGGTCACATTGGGGCGGGTGAACAGCGCCGCATGCATCGCGTCCAGCGCCTCGCGCGGGTCATAAAGCACATAGGCGTGGTCGGCGGCATCCAGCATGTCGGGAGCATAGCCGTAGCGGGATGTGAAATCCTGCAGGCGCATGTCGGTAAACCGCGGATCCCATTCGGTGACGCGCGGATCCAGCGTGGCCTGCGGCTGGATCGCCAGCACCCGGGCACCGGGGGAGGCAACGGAATAGGCCGCAGCGGCATAGCCGCAGGGCCCCGCGCCATAGAACAGCACGGTTTCGAATTCGTCAAAGAACCCATCGTCGATCAGCCGGTCGAAATAGCCATGTACCGCCTGGTCGCGAAACCAGGTGTCGCCGTCGCTGGCAAGGCACAGGTGCGACCAGTTGCCCGTCTCGATCATTTCCCAGCCCAGTGGCTGTGCCTTGTCCGACAGCGCATGCATGCCCTGAATGGTTTCAAAGCTGACCAGAAGGGTTGAATCACGCTCAATGAAGGCCGCGAAGTGGCGCTTGCCCAGGGGTTCGAAATACCCGTCTTCCTCACACAGTTCAGACACCGCGGCGAGCCAGTCCCGTTTGGACAGGTCAGCCAGCGAAGACTTCAGGGTAAGGGGTTCGTCAGCCATTGCCGCATCCTCAAGCCGGTTTCATACGTCTGGAGCGTATGATTATGCAGGCAATAGATCGGGAATGCGGCAAAAATTGGGAGAAATTTTGCGAAATTGGCGCTACAGCGTTTCGGGATAAACTTGAAACATCCCGCGTCACTTTTCGCGTAGGGCCGAAGGGAGAGGCAGCGAACAAGTGATTCAGGTATATCCCGAAGCGCTTTAATCGCCCTTGCTCTGCCGCGCCAGGTTGGCGTGTTGCACCAGGAAGCGGGCGGCCTGCCGAGGCAGGGGCTGGGTCGGCTGTGCCATCATCAGCCTGCCAAAGAGGGCGCGGAAGGGCTCAAGGCGCAGCAATGCCTCGAACCTTTGCTTGCGCCAGGTGACGGCGGCGTCATGCAGCGCGGCCAGGGTGGGATCGGCGCGCAATTCGTTCAGCAGGGCATCGCGCCGGGGGGCGATGGCATTGACGCTGGTGTCGCTGTCGGTGTTGAAATTCCGCTCCACGAAGTAATCCAGCCCCAGCAGGTGATCCGAATGCACCGCGCGGCCCCGGTCGGCCTTGAGCACATAGGATTCCAGCGCGCCCAGCGGATAATGGTTGAGCTGGGCCAGACCGTAATTGTCCTGGCCGAAGTTGGAGAAGATGCGTTTGGTCTTGAACTGGTCGGGCAGGGGGCGGCCATGGCCATCGAACCAGCGGGCCTGTTCCAGCCGCGCGGGGTCGGGCGCGCGGGGGCGGTGGACGCCCGGTTTGCCGTAGGTGCCGTCATTGCGGTAGAGCGTCTTGAACATCGCCGCGCGCCAGGGCCAGTGCAGAACGGCAGGGGCGCAGCGGGTGAAGGTCTCTGTCACCGGGGTATCCTGATAGCGGACCTGACCCGCCGTACCGAACAACCGCCAGGTGAGGGTGATCGCCGTGGCCTCCGGCAGGGCGGTGTGCAGGGCGGCGAGCGTATGGTCGCCCGCGTGGATGTTGACGAATTCATCCACGTCCAGCGGCAACAGCCAGTCGGCGCGGCGCAGCTCTTCGCGCTTTGCCGCCGCCTTCAGCGCGGTGAACTGGATGCCGCCCTTGTCATAGGGGCCGTCGTTGCGCAGATGGGTCAGCCAGCCCTGCGTCGCCAGATGATCCAGCATGTCATCGGTGCCATCCTGACAATCATTCGAAAAGACGACAAAATGGTCAAAGCCCACCGCGCGGTGATGGGCCAGCCATTCCAGCAGGAAAGCGCCCTCGTTGCGGACGCACAAAAGCGCGGTATGGGTCACTTACCAATCCGTGCGGAAACAGACGACCTTGCCCTGCGAGCCGCGGTGGTAATAGGCGAGGCCTGCATCCATGAAGGCGCGGAAAATCTTGTTGATCCCCTCGGGGCCGATCCATTGCGGATGGGTCTCCAGGATCGCGGCGCGCAGGCCTGACAGGTCCATCTGCGGGATCAGATCCGCTTCGGCCCCTTCGATGTCGCAGATCAGCACATTGGGTTTGATCTCCTTCATCACCGTGTTCATGTTCAGCACGTCGACCTTGGTGGCGGGCGGGTCCACTTCACCCTCCAGCACCTGCAGGGAGGAGCCCAGCAACGCGTCGCGGACATAGAAATCGACGGTGCCCTTGCGGGGGCCGAGAATGGCATTGGTCACCGAGGCGTTTTTCACGCCATTGGCGGCATGTACGGTCTGGATATAGGGGATCAGGTGCGGATTGGCCTCGAAGGAATGGACCGAGGCGATCTTGCGCTTGGTGGCGACCAGGGTGGACATATAGCCGATGCCGGCCCCCAGTTCCATCACCACATCGCCCTCGCGCACGACCCGCAGGGCGGCCTCGGTCTCCTTGGCTTCATACTGGTTGGTGCGCAACAGCTTGCGGACGCGGCCCTGGATGATGTCGGGATGTTTGGGGAATCGCATGCCGCGTGACATCACGAATTGGGCGTTCGTCTTGCGTCCGGGCGTATCGACTGTGTTACCGTCCATGTCTCAACTCTCCATGTCGAGCGAGAGCGCATAGGCCACCCGCTCCGTTTCGTTCAGTTTGACCTCCAGCGCCTGCGTGTAAAGGTCGCGGAACTCCGGCATGCCATGCAATTCGCGCGCCTTGGCCTTGTGCCATTCAAAGCCCGCCTCATGGGCCGCGCGCAGGATGTCATCCTGCATCAGCCTGTCGTATTCGGCGCGCAGGCGGGGGATGTTGCGCTTGATGGTGATGTCGCGGAAATCGGACCAGTCCATGCGGATCCAGTAGTTGATCCCGATGGAGCGGTCCACATGCAGGGCGCGGCCGCGCTGGCGTTTGATCAGAAAACTTTCAGCCGAGCGCAGGGCATAATGGTTCAGTTGCAAAAGGTCGTAGCCCACGTTCTTTTTCGACGACCGCCAGCCGTTATGGGCGGCATCGCGGGTCATGTCACGGCCCGATCCGTTGACCCATTTCACCTTGTCTTCAAAGGGTTGCGCCAGCTTGTTGGGCCTGTGGCAGGACAGTTTCGCATAGGCCCCGATGTTGCGGAACATGGTCTTGAATCCCCAGACCGTATGCGGCTTGGGGCAGTATTTCGGTGCGCAGGTATCGAACTGGTCGATCACGAATTCATCGCGCAGCTGCGTCACGCCGTTGTGGCCGAAGAGCCGCCAGGTCATCGCGACATTGGTGGCATCGGGCACAGCGGCAAAGAAGTCCTCCAGCGTGCCATTGCCGGTGCGCACGTTCATGAATTCATCCACGTCGATATGGATGATCCACTCCGCATTCTCGATCACCGGTTCCTTCATCGCCTGGTTCAACGCGTATTGCTGGGGCGAATTGCCCTTCCAGTTGTCGTTGTTGCGGTGCTGGATCACGCCCATTTCCTGCAAGCGGCCCAGCACCGCATCGGTGCCGTCGCTGCAATCGTTGGTGTAGATCAGGAAGTTGTCGACCCCGATGGCGCGGTGATAGGCGATCCATTCGACGATATAGGGCGCTTCGTTCTTCATGCAGCCGACGATCACATTGCCGGTTGAGCCGGGTTTCAGCACCCGTGCCGGGGCCGGGGCATAGGCCGCTCCCAATTCCTCCTCGTTCACCGCGCCAAGGTTGTTATGGGGCCGGAACTGGGTGGAAAGCACCATCTGGTGATTGACCTTCACCCGGTTCAGCAGCCGCGTGTTGGCGTCCTGTTCGGCGTCATCCCGGCTGTCCGCAGGCAGCAACTCGTCGAACTTTTCCGCCGCTTCCTCCACCGCTTCGGCTTCGGCGCGCTTGCTGGCCATTGGGGTGGCGTTCTTGTTGATGCCAAAGGCAAAGGCGGCAAGATATTGCGTCGCGCGGAACCCCAGGGTGGGGTCCGCTTCCCTCCAGTCGGGGGCAGGCGCATCCGGCGTCAGCGCCGCCTTGAGGTCGGGAAAGTCTTTGACCAATGCCGCATTGGCGGATTTGAAATGTTTCGAGATCGCATGCAGGCTGCCCGGCGCGATTTCCGGCCCGCCGACGCGCACCGCCAAGCGGATCTGCTGGCAGAAGTCGCGCGCAATGATGATCTGTTTGGCCCGGGCATATCGCGCCAGACCTTCGTTCATCTGTCTGATCCGGGTGAGGGAGGCCGCCGCCTCCTGCTGCGGGATGCGGTCCGGCTGTACCTTGCCAAGCGATTTGACCCCCAGCACAGCTTCCAGCTCCGCCGTGCCGGTTTCGGAACAAAGCGCGGGCAGATCCAGGGGGCGCAATGTCACCCGGCCCTTGCCAAATGCCTTTTCCCATGCCGCCAGCAGCGCCTTGTAGTCCAGCCAGAAAGGCGGGCATTGCACATCGTTGAACTGCGCCAGGTAGCTGTCGTTTTCGCCCCTGAGCGCCAGCGCGCCCTTCCACCAGTCCTTTTGCCCCGCCAGCGCCAGTTCCTGCCCCAGATTGCGCCGCCGCCCGTCCAGCACCGCAAGATTGTAATGCTGCGTCAGGGCGCGTGCCTGTTCCTCCAGATGCGCCACGATCTCGATCCGCTCGAAATGCGGCGCCAGCAGATCGTGCAGCCGCGCCAGTTCCGCGGGCCGGGACAGCAGGCTGCCCATCTGCGCCGCAGCCAGAACCACATGATTGCCCTTCATTTCGGGCAATTCCCTTGCCAGCAGGCTCTGGAACTCCGCCGTCAGGGTCTGTTGCACCAGCGGATTGTCCAGCCCCCGCTTGTGGCGCAGCGAACTGATCTCTTCGGCCTCGGCACAGGCGGCATAAAGGCGCACATGGTTCCAGTCGGGGGCCATGATCCCCTGTTTGGCCAGCGGCGCTTCCTTCTCCTTGAAAAGCCCCCGCAGCCGCATGGCGGCTTTCTCGGTGGGGCCGATGAACAGCGTCAGACGCATCTAGCCGACCTCCTGCGCCTGGGGCTTGCCCATGTTGCTCTGTCCCCACCAGGGCAGGTCAAGGCCCAGGTAGCTTCCGATCTTCTCCGGCGCATCCGCATCTTCGATGTCGTATTCCATGAAATTGCCGGCCCCCGCAAAGACACGGCGGCAAAAGGCGTAATGCCCCGCCATCCAGCGCGCCAGCTCGGCCTCCGTACTGCCGAAACCGCGCGGCAGGCCGGGGATATCGGCCTGCGGCAGGCGGCGTTTGCCCAGATTGTTCCAGCGCATCATGCTGTTGGCAGCTTTTGCCGGGTCACGGGTGGTCAGGATGAACCGCACACCGGGATGATGCGCCGCAATGGCGCTGATCAGCCCCCAGTCGGTCTGCGGCCAGAGCGAGCGGTCCTGGCGCACCGCGGACATTTCATTGATGACGTCGAATTCATCCAGCCGCGCCAGCGGATCGCCACTGGCAAAGTAATCCTCGTAGATCACCTTGCCCAGGTGCTGGCGGGGAATGTCGCTGCGGCTGCTCTGGCCGGGGCGGATCTTCCAGTCCGCCACCGTCAGACCGGCCTGACGCAGCGCATCCGTCAGCGTGGTGGTGCCGGTTTTCGGCAGGGCGAGGTTGACGACACGCAAACGGCTCAAAGCGCTTCCCCCGGCTGCAGACCGATCACGTCGCGCAGGGCGGCTTCGGCCGCGGCATAGGGGCTGGCTGCGCGCAATTGCGCCTGCATCTCGCGGTAGCTCTCCTGCGCCAGCAGGGCATCGCGTTTCGCGCGGTGCAGGCGCACCGCCTCGTCATGCAAGTCGCCCACACCTTCCAGCGCCTTCAGCCTGTCCATCTCGGCCCGCAGTGCCGCGTCGTAGCGCAGGATGCTGTCGTCGAACCAGGCCCCGTCATTGCGCTCGCGCCAGTAGGTATCGTCAAAGGCACGGTGTTCGCGGTTCACATCCCCGCGGTCGTTCTTGACCAGATAACTGTCGAGCGAGCGCAGGGCATAATGGTTGAGCGTGGCAAATTCCCGCGCCCCTCTTGCGGGATAGGCGCGGATGCGGCGCTTGTTCGACTGCTTGCGAAACGGCGGTGGCACCGGGCGGCCTGATCCGTCGGTCCACTGCGGGCGTTCCTTTGCCTCGTCGTGGAACGGGCGGTGCGCGCCGTAATATTCCAGCGGGAAATCCCCGCGCACCAGGCTTTTGACCTCGATCGCGGTCTCGGCGCACCAGATGTCCGGATTGTGACAGCGCAGGAACTGGGTGATCACCGGCGCATCCTCAAATGCCTCCACCCCGCCATTGGCCATGAACTGAAAGGTCACCGATATCGCCTTGGGATTGCCGCAGGCCGCAATCAGCGCGGGGATCGTATGATCGCCCACATGGATGTTCAGGAATTCGTCCACATCTGCGACCCAGACCCAATCGGCCGATCTGATCAGCGGATGCCGCCGGGCCTTCTTCAGCGCCTGCATCTGGTAATTGCGGTTGGTTGCCGGGTTCGGCAGATGCGCACAGATGCCATGCCCCTCCAGCCGGTCCAGCAGCCGGTCCGTCGCATCGGTGCAATCGTTGGAATAAAACAGGAAATCAGTGACGCCGATGATCCGATGAAAGGCGATCCATTCCAGCAGGAAGGGCCCTTCGTTCTTGACGCAGGTGACTGCCGTGATGCGCATGGCCTCAGCCGCCGACCGTCATCGGGGTGTCTGTTGTCTGTCTCATCTTCCGCCTCTGGGTTCGGTGGCAGGATGCCCCCAACCTCATCTTTATTCGTAAATATTATGGCAGCGCGGTGGAATCGCGTCAATCTGGCGCGTATCTGTGGGGGTGCGCGTGACAAATCGGCACTTTTTGGCACCTTGACCCCGCCCGGTGCAGATGCACCTTTGTCAGCAGCGGGGAGGCACCATGACAGAAATGACATCCATCGACGCGGTCCAGAAGATGCTGGATGCGCAAGGCTACGTTTGCGGGCGCGCGCTTGCCACGGTCGTGTTCCTGAGCCTCAGGCTGGGCCGGCCGCTGTTCCTTGAGGGGGAGGCGGGCGTCGGCAAGACCGAGATTGCCAAGGCCATGGCGGCCGGACTGAACCGCCGGTTGATCCGCCTGCAATGTTACGAGGGGCTGGATGCGGCATCGGCGGTCTATGAATGGAACTTTCCGGCCCAGATGGTGGCGATCCGCAGCGCCGAGGCAACCAGGGAGGGCACGGACAGTGCCGCGCTCACCAGATCGCTTTTCAGCGACGAATTCCTGATCGAACGCCCGCTGTTGCAGGCCCTGCGACCGGATGAGAACGGCGCGCCGATCCTGCTGATCGACGAGCTGGACCGCACCGATGCGCCTTTCGAGGCCTTCCTGCTGGAGGCGCTCAGCGATTTTCAGGTCACCATCCCCGAGATGGGCACCATCAGGGCGCCGGAGCCACCCATCGTCATCCTGACCTCCAACCGCACGCGGGAGGTGCATGACGCGCTCAAGCGCCGCTGTCTCTATCACTGGGTGGATTATCCCGATTTCGGGCGCGAAATGGAAATCCTTGCCGCCCGTGCGCCCGAGGCGGCAGAGGCGCTGAGCCGCGAGGTGGTGGCCTTTGTCCAGCAGCTGCGCACCGAGGATCTGTTCAAGAAACCCGGCGTGGCCGAAACCATCGACTGGGCCAAATGCCTGCTGGCGCTGGACGTGATGACCCTCTCGCCCGAGGTGATCGCGGATACGCTGGGCGCGGTGCTGAAATACCAGGACGACATCGCCAAATTGCAGGGATCCGAGGCCAAGCGCATTCTCGACCAGGCGCGCGCCAGCCTGGAACCGGCATGATCCTCTTTTTGGCAGAAAATATCTCGGGAGGTTTGGAGGGCAGCGCCCTCCATTCAGCCAGTCATGGCTGAACTGCCGCCGCTTGAATTGCCCGATGACCCCAAGCTTGCGGGCAACATCACCCATTTCGCCCGCGCCCTGCGCCGGGCCGGCCTGCCCATCGGGCCGGGCCGGGTGATCGACGCGATCCGCGCGGTCCGGGCGGCGGGCTTCACCGACAGGCGCGACTTCTACTGGACCTTGCACGCCTGTTTCGTGAACCGGCCCGAACACAGGCGCGTCTTTGCGCAGCTGTTCCGGCTCTACTGGCGCGATCCGCGATACCTTGAACATATGATGGCCGCCATGCTGCCCGCGATCCGGGGAGTCCAGGAGGACCGGCCCGCCCAGGCCGCCGAGAAACGCGCGGCGGAGGCGCTGCTGGACGGGGCAGAGGCCCCGCCGGGCGAGGATGCGGAGGAGCCGCGCGACGAGGATGCGCTGATCGAGCTTGACGCAAGCCTGACCATGTCCGCCGCGGAACGGCTGAAGACGCTGGATTTCGAACAGATGAGCCTGGCGGAGGTGGCCGAGGCGAAACGGATGCTGGCACGGCTGAAGCTGCCGGTGAAACCGATCCCCTCCCGGCGCGGAATGGTGTCGCAGCGGGGCCGGATCGACGCGGCCCGCAGCCTGCGCGGCGCCCTGCGGCGGGGCGGGGAGATGGACAGGCTCGCCTTCAAGACACCGCGCCCGCGCTATCCCAACCTCGTGGTGCTTTGCGACATTTCCGGGTCGATGAGCCAGTATTCCCGCGTGATCCTGCATTTCCTGCATGCGGTCAGCAATACGCGCGGGGCGGGCTGGGCGCAGGTGCATGCCTTTACCTTCGGCACCCGGCTGACCAACATCACCCGGCACCTGGCCACCCGTGACGTGGATGCGGCACTGGCCGCCGCCGGGGCAGAGGCGCAGGACTGGGAGGGCGGCACGCGGATCGGGACTTGTCTGGAGATGTTCAACCGAGACTGGTCGCGCCGGGTCGTGGGGCAGGGCGCGGTGGTGCTGCTGATCACCGACGGGCTGGACCGGGATGCGGGCGGGGACGGCGTGAAAGAAAGTGACCTTGCGCGTCAGATGCAGCGCCTGCATCTGACGGCGCGGCGGCTGATCTGGCTGAACCCGCTGCTGCGCTGGGACGGGTTTGCGCCCAAGGCCGCAGGCATCCGTGCGATGCTGCCCCATGTGGACAGTTTTCGCGCAGGCCATTCGATTGCCTCGCTCGAAGAACTGGCGGCGGTGATTTCGAAACCGGATGACACCGGCGAGAAGGTGCGCCTGATGGGGGTGTTGGAAAATTGAGCGCCTTAAGGCGCATTACATTATTGTTTTGCGCTGCAGGTCTTACCAAAACCAATGGATTTCGGACCCGTCTTTGATCGCGCCCGTCATGGCAACGCGCGCGGCGCTTCCCAAGGGAAATAGCCGTCTCCCCAAAGGGGCCCCTCGGCGATTTCCCTTGGCAATCACCCCGCGCGCCGCCGTTCCTTGCGCAAGCAAAGGCGGCTCCGAAACCAAAGGTTCAGGCGAAAGTGGCGGCGAAGGTGGTGCGGTAGGTCTCTGACAGGTCGGCCAATGGGGCGGAGACGCCGCCGAAGCTGACCTCGCTGCCGCCGAATTTGCCGACGCTGGTCAGGGTCACGCCCGCGCGGGAGGCGGCGATCATCAGCGCCTCGGCCTGGTCGAAGTTGCAGGCAATCAGGTAGCGGGCCTGGTCCTCTCCGAAAAGGGTCGGGGTGTCGCCCGCGTCCAGCGAGACGCCGACGCCGGACTTTTCGGCAAGTTCGAAAGCCGCCAGTGCCAGACCGCCGTCGCTGAGGTCGGTACAGGCCTTGATGTGGGCGCGGTTGGCGCGGATGAAATCGCCATGGGCCTTTTCCGCCGCCAGATCGACCGGCGGCGCGTCGCCTTCGACGCGGCCGTGGACACGGGCGAGCAGGGCGGACTGGCCCAGGTGGCCTGTGGTTTCACCCAGCACCAGCGCCACATGGCCGTCGCGCACCTCGCAGCCGATGATCTCGTCGGGATGGGTGATCAGCCCCACCGCCCCGATGGTCGGGGTGGGCAGGATGCCGGTGCCGTCGGTCTCGTTGTAGAGCGAGACGTTGCCCGAGACGATCGGCATGTCCAGCGCGGTGACGGCGGCGCCGATCCCCTTGATGGCACCCACGAACTGGCCCATGATCGCGGGCTTTTCAGGGTTGCCGAAGTTCATGTTGTCGGTGGTCGCCAGCGGGGTCGCCCCCACGGCGGTCAGGTTGCGGTAGGCCTCGGCGACGGCCTGTTTGCCGCCCTCGACCGGGTTCGCCTTGACGTAGCGCGGTGTCACATCCGAGGTGAAGGCGATGGATTTGTCGGTGCCATGCACCCGGATGATGCCGGCCCCCAGACCCGGCGTGCGGGCGCTGTCGCCCATGACCATGGTGTCGTATTGCTCGTAGACCCAGGCCTTGGAGGCGTGGTTGGGATCGGACAACAGTGCGCGCAGCCCGTCGATGGGATCGACCCCCGGCACATCGGTCAGCGGTGCCGCGGGGGGTGTTTCCTCCCAGGGGCGGTCATATTCGGGGGCGGTGGAGGCGAGTTTGCTCAGCGGCAGGTCGGCCTTGACCTCGCCGTTCAGGGTGATCAGGAAACGGTCTTCGGCAATGGTTTCGCCGACGATGGCGAAATCGAGGTCCCATTTCACGAAGACGGCGCGCGCCTCGGCCTCAAGCTCGGGCTTGAGCACCATGAGCATGCGCTCCTGGGATTCCGACAGCATCATTTCGTATGCGGTCATGTTCTCTTCGCGCTGGGGCACGTTTTCCAGGTTCAGCCGCACGCCAAGGCCGCCCTTGTCGCCCATTTCCACCGCAGAGCAGGTCAGGCCCGCCGCGCCCATGTCCTGGATCGAGATCACCGCACCGGTCGCCATCAGTTCCAGCGTCGCTTCCATCAGGCGTTTTTCGGTGAAAGGGTCGCCGACCTGCACGGTGGGGCGCTTTTCCTCGATGGTGTCGTCGAATTCGGCAGAGGCCATGGTGGCCCCGCCAACGCCGTCGCGGCCGGTCTTGGCACCAAGGTAGACCACCGGCATGCCGACGCCGGAGGCGGCGGAGTAGAAAATCTTGTCCGCATCCGCGAGGCCCGCGGCGAAGGCGTTGACCAGGCAGTTGCCGTCATAGGCCGCGTCAAAGCGGACCTCGCCGCCCACGGTGGGCACGCCAAAGCAATTGCCGTAACCGCCGACACCCGCCACGACACCATGCACCAGCTGGCGCGTCTTGGGGTGGTCGGGGCGGCCGAAGCTCAAGCTGTTCATCGCCGCGATGGGCCGCGCGCCCATGGTGAAGACATCGCGCAGGATGCCCCCCACGCCGGTGGCTGCCCCCTGATAGGGTTCGATGTAGGAGGGGTGGTTGTGGCTTTCCATCTTGAAGACCAGCGCCTGACCGTCGCCGATATCGACCACGCCTGCGTTTTCGCCGGGGCCGCAGATGACCTGCGGGCCGGTGGTGGGCAGGGTGCGCAGCCACTTCTTGGAGGATTTGTAGGAACAATGTTCGTTCCACATGGCCGAGAAGATCCCCATCTCGGTGTAATTCGGCGCCCGTCCCAGGATCGCATTCACCTCGGCGAATTCCTCGGGGGTGAACCCGTGCGCTTTGATGATTTCCGGTGTGATCTCAGGTTCGGTCATGTGCGGTATCCCCGATGGCGTTCATGGGGCTGTCTTAATTGAAGCGCAGGAAGGGGAAAAGGGCAAAGCGGCCTTCAATCCGTGCTGTCAGGACCTGACCGGATGCTGTCGCGGGTTTGTCACGCAAGGCCGGTCGCGCGGGGCCAAAAAAAAGGCCGAGCACGAAGCTCGGCCCAAGTCCAACAGGGAGGTATGAAGCCACGCGCCTGGAACTCGTTCGAAGCGCATCAATCTTCATAACGCTGAATTAGGTAGCACCGTGCCCTGGATCAAGTCAGTTTTTCAATTTCCATAGCATGTCGGGTATGCTTGTTGCGCATAGCTTAGGCGTTTTCTTTATCCCGCAGGCGTTTACGGTAGGTAATAATCTCATCCTGGACGAAATCCCGGAAGGCGGCGACGCGTTTTGATTGCCGCAATTCCTCCGGATAGGCGAGAAAAACCGGGACATCCGCCGACTCGATATCCGGCAGGATCCGCACAAGGTCGGGAAAGTCCTGTGTCAGGTAGTCGGGGAGAACCCCGATTCCCAGATCATGCAGCACACCCTGAAGCACGCCGAAGTAATTGTTCACCGTCAGCAGGGACCGCACATCGTTCAGCATGAGCTGCTGGACAAGGTTCTGGCCCGCCGCAACCTGGGCGCTTTCGGTATTCTGGCAGATCAGCCGATGGTCGGACATATCCTCAAGCCGGATCGGCGTGCCGTTCGCCTTCAGATAGGCGGGGGTTGCGTAAAGGCACATGCGGATCATCATCAGCTTCTTGCGGATCAGGTCCGCCTGGCTGGGTTCCTTCATGCGGATGGCCACATCGGCTTCGCGCATGGGCAGGTCAAGCACGCGTTCCTCCAGCATCAGGTCGACGGAGAGGTCCGGATATTTCTCGTAGAGCTTCGGCAGGCGCGGGGCGAGCCAGAGCGTGCCGAAGCCGGTGGTGGTGGTCACCCGCAGCTGGCCAAAGACTTCTTCCTCGCTGTCGCGGATGCGTGCGGTGGCGGCATCGACCCGCTTGGTCATCGACCGCGTTGCATCAAACAGCAGCTCGCCTTGTTCGGTCAGGATCAAGCCGCGCGCGTGGCGGTGAAACAGATTGGTGTTCAGCTGTTCTTCCAGTCCGCGGATCTGGCGGCTGACGGCGGATTGCGACAGATTCAGTTTGTCACCCGCATGGGTGAGCGAGCCGGCATCGGCCACGGCATGAAAGATTCTGAGTTTGTCCCAATCCATGATCGGCGCTTTCTTTGGCTTTGTCTGTCTCTATCCTAAATAGATATAAGATAAAGTCTCACAGTTGGAATATTGCGGAGATACGGCAAAAAACCCGCTATACAGGTCAGCATTAATGACCTATGTATCCCGTATCACGCGAACCGACGTTCTGGGAGGACGCCATGACAACGCAGAAAATCTCACTCAACGATCGTTTCGACCTGGATAAGAGCCCTGTGCTCCTGAACGGCACGCAGGCGCTGGTGCGGATGATGCTGATGCAGGCGGCGCGCGACAAGGCGGCGGGGCTGAATACCGCGGGTTACGTAACCGGATATCGCGGCAGCCCGCTGGGGGCGGTGGACCTGCAGATGGCACGGGCCGAGAAGGTGCTGACGGAACATCAGGTCCGCTTTGAGCCGGGTCTGAACGAGGATCTGGCGGCGACGGCGCTTTGGGGCAGCCAGCAGGCGGAACTGCGCGGTGAGGGCAGATTCGACGGCGTATTCGGGCTGTGGTACGGCAAGGGGCCGGGCGTGGACCGGTCGGGCGACGTGATGCGCCATGCCAATATGGCGGGCACCAGCAAGCACGGCGGCGTGCTGATGGCGATGGGCGATGACCATACCGGTGAATCCTCCACCGTGCTGCATCAGTCCGAATGGGCGATGGTGGATGCCTATATGCCCGTGGTCTCGCCTGCCGGGGTGCAGGAAATACTCGATTACGGCATCTATGGCTGGGCGCTGAGCCGGTTTTCCGGTC
Source organism: Sulfitobacter sp. PR48 (assembly GCF_028807335.1). Lineage (NCBI taxonomy): Bacteria > Pseudomonadati > Pseudomonadota > Alphaproteobacteria > Rhodobacterales > Roseobacteraceae > Sulfitobacter > Sulfitobacter sp. PR48. Next base: position 221,445 of record NZ_JARAMM010000007.1, read on the forward strand.
TCTGGGTCGGCCTGAAGACGATGAAGGACACGGTGGAGGCGACCTCTGTCGTCAACGGCGATCCGCATCGCATGCAGCTGGCGGTGCCGGAGATCGACCTGCCCCAGGGCGGGCTGAACATCCGTCTGCAGGACACGCCGCATCTGCAAGAAGCGCGGATGATCGACCACAAGCGTTTTGCGGCGGAAGCCTTTTCACATGCCAACAAGATGGACAAACGCCTCTGGGGCAAGCGCGGGGCCAAGATCGGCTTTGTCGCGGCGGGCAAGAACTGGCTCGATCTGATCCACGCCATGAGCCTGCTCAACATCGACCAGAACGAGGCGGAGCGGCTGGGCATCACGCTCTACAAGGTCGGGCAGACCTTTCCGCTGGACATGCATGGGTTTCATGACTGGGCAGAGGGGCTGGACCTGGTCGTGGTGGTCGAGGAAAAGCGCAAGCTGATCGAGATCCAGATCAAGGAGGCACTGTTCAACGACACCCACCGCCGCGTTTATGGCTGGCACAAGTCCGGCGCGGGGATGGAGCACGGCGAGGAGCTTTTCCCGACACGGGGTGCGCTGGACCCGATCTGGATTGCGGAAAAGCTGGGCGGAATCCTGCTGGAAGAGGGCCGCGACACCGATGGCATCCGCGCCGGCCTGCAATCGCTCGACGATGCGCGCCGTGCCGACAACGCCGAGGATATCGCAGCGCGCACACCCTATTTCTGCTCGGGCTGTCCGCACAACAGTTCGACCAAGCTGCCCGAGGGCGCGCGCGCCTATGCCGGGATCGGCTGTCACTACATGGTGCAGTGGATGGACCGCGAAACCACCGGCTTTACCCATATGGGCGGCGAGGGCGCGAACTGGATCGGCGAAGCGCCGTTTTCCACCCGCAAGCATGTGTTCCAGAACCTCGGTGACGGCACCTACAACCACTCCGGTGTGCAGGCGATCCGTGCCGCGATCGCTGCCAAGACCAATATCACATACAAGATCCTCTATAACGATGCGGTCGCCATGACCGGCGGCCAGCACAATGAGGGCGACCTGGATGCGCCGCGCATCGTGGCCGAATTGCGCGCCATGGGGGTCAAGCACCTGGCCGTGGTCTATGACGAGAAAGAAGACGTGGATTTTGCCGCCTTCAAGGGGGTGCCGCTGCATGAACGCGCCGAACTGATGAAGGTGCAAAAGCAGTTCGAACAGATCGAAGGCGTTTCGGCCATCGTCTATATCCAGACCTGCGCCGCCGAGAAACGCCGCCGCCGCAAGCGGGGGCTGTTCCCCGACCCCGACAAGCGGGTGTTCATCAACACGGATGTCTGCGAGGGCTGTGGCGATTGCGGCGTGCAGTCGAACTGTGTCTCCATCGTCCCCCAGGACACGGAACTGGGCCGCAAGCGCGCCATCGACCAATCGTCCTGCAACAAGGATTTCTCCTGCGTCAAAGGGTTCTGCCCGTCTTTCGTGACGCTGGAAGGGGCCAAGGTACGCAAGGACCCCACCACCAAAATCGACATTCCCGATCTGCCTTTACCCGATCTGCCCGTGATCAAGGGCACCCATAACGTTGTGGTCACCGGGGTCGGCGGCACCGGGGTTGTGACCATCGGTGCGGTTCTGGCGCAGGCGGCGCAGCTTGATGGCAAGGGGGCCGGCATGATGGAAATGGCGGGCCTCGCCCAGAAGGGCGGCGCGGTCCACATCCATTGCCGCATCGCCGAGCGGCCCGAAGACATCAGCGCCATCCGTGTCGCCACCGGCGAGGCCGATGCCCTGATCGGCGGCGACCTTGTTGTCTCGGCAGGCAACAAGACGCTGGGGCTGACGCGCGCCGGGCGCACTGGTGCGGTGGTCAATTCGCACCAGATCATCACCGGCGAATTTACCCGCGATACCGAATTCCAGATGCCCTATGACCGGCTGACCCTGGCGCTGGAGGCGCGGCTGAAGCAGGATGTGGCGCTGTTCGATGCCTCCGATCTTGCCAAGGCGGCGCTGGGCGACAGCATCTATTCCAACATGATGGTCTTTGGGGGCGCCTGGCAGAAGGGTCTGATCCCGCTGAGCTTTGAGTCCATCGAGGAGGCGATCCGCCTGAACGGTGCCGCGGTCGAACGCAACCTGCGCGCCTTCGAGATCGGGCGCTGGGCGGTGCTTTATCCCGAGGATGCGGCGGCGGTGATCATGCCCAAGGTCGTGTCGCTGCCCAAATCGCTGGACGACAGGATCGCCTATCGCAAGGAGCATCTGACCGGTTACCAGGGCAAGGGTCTGGCCAAACGCTATGGCAAGATGCTGGACCAGATCAGCGACCCCAGGGTGAAAGAAGCGGTCGCGCTGGGCTATCACAAGCTCTTGTCCTACAAGGATGAATACGAGGTCGCCCGCCTGCTGCTGCGCAGCCGGGAACAGGCCGCCGCCGAGTTCGATGGCGATTTCAAGATGACTTTCCACATGGCCCCGCCGATCATCTCGAAACAGGGGCCGGACGGCCGCCCGGTGAAGCGCGAATTCGGCCAGTGGCTGGAAAGACCGCTGCGGATGATGGCGGGCATGAAGCGCCTGCGCGGCACGCCGCTGGATGTCTTTGGCTATACGGCCGAGCGCAAGATGGAGCGCGCGCTGATCAAGCAGTATGAGGGGGATATGGCCGATGTGCTGCCCCGGCTGACCGACCGGACCCGCGATGCCATCGTGGCGCTGGCCGAACTGCCGCTGCAGATCCGCGGCTTCGGCCCGGTCAAACAGGCCAATGAAGCCAAGGCCGCCAAACGGCGGGAGGAGCTGCTGGCGGTGATCCGGTCCGGCGGGGCGGAAGCCGCAAAGGCGGCGGAGTAACTGTCACGCGACTGTTGCATTTCGCCGCTATCTGATGCGCCGTGACCGTCGTTCAGGAGCCGCGATGCCCAAGCTGAGACCGGACCGGGCCAGTGACATATCCTACGCATGGTCCGCGCAAAGCCGCGGGGGGCGTGCGCTGATCCGGTTGATGGAAAATTCCACCGGCCGGCTGCGCCTGATCAGGCGTGCCGCGGGCTATGAGGACGAGATCGGCGCGGGGGCATGTTTTTTCGACGTGATGGCGGCGCGCTACGGGCTTTCGCTGGATGTGGTGGCGGGCAGTCTGGACCTCATTCCGCGCAGCGGGCCGGTGATCTTTATCGCCAATCACCCCTATGGCATTCTGGACGGGTTGATGCTGGGCCATATGATGTCGCGCAGCCGTGGGGATTTCAGGATCCTCGCCAATGCGGTGTTCAACCGTGCGCCGGACCTGAACCGCCATTTGCTGCCGATTGATTTTGCACCCGGTAGGGAGGCGCTGGCGCTGAACCTGGCGACCCGCAAGACCGCGCTGGACTATCTGGGGCAGGGCGGCACCATCGGCATCTTTCCCGGCGGCACCGTCAGCACCGCGGCCAGACCCTTTTCGCGTCCGCTGGACCCCGGCTGGCGCAGCTTTACCGCGCGGATGATCGCCAAATCCGATGCGGTTGTCGTGCCGGTCTTTTTCGACGGCCAATGCAGCCGGATGTTCCAGATTGCCAGCCATCTGCACGCCACTTTGCGCATGGGTCTGCTGATCAAGGAATTCAGCAAACGTGTGGATACGCCGGTGCGTGTCGCCATCGGCGCGCCGCTGGGGCGTGACCTTCTGGACCCGCTGCGCGGCGATGCAAAAGCGATGATGGATTTCCTGCGCAAAGCGACATATGAGTTGTCCCCGAACCCGGTTCATGCGCATGAACTGGGCTATGAATTCGAAGCAAGGCATCGCGCCTGAAGGGACGACATGGCGGTTGGCATTTTTGACAGTGGGTTGGGCGGTCTGACCGTCTGGCAGGCGGTGCAGGCGCGTTTGCCTGAGGTGGATTTCACCTATATCGCCGACAGCGCCCATGCGCCCTATGGCGTGCGGACGTCTGATGACATCTACAATCTGACCACGGCAGCGGTGCAGCGCCTGTTCGATGCGGGCTGCGATCTGGTGGTTCTGGCCTGCAACACGGCCTCTGCCGCAGCGCTGCGGCGGATGCAGGAATCATGGGTGCCCACGGACAAGCGGGTGCTTGGGGTCTTTGTCCCGATGATCGAGGCGCTGACCGAACGGCAATGGGGCGACAATTCCCCGCCGCGCGAGGTGGCGCTGAACCATGTCGCGCTTTTTGCCACACCCGCAACCGTCGCCAGCCGCGCCTTTCAGCGCGAATTGTCGTTCCGCGCCATCGGCGTGGACGTGGAGGCGCAGGCCTGCGGCGGCGTGGTCGATGCCATCGAAGAGGGTGATTTCATCCTGGCAGAAGCCTTGGTGCGCAGCCATGTGGATGCATTGAAACGCAAGATGCCGCATCCGCAGGCCGCGATTCTGGGCTGTACCCATTATCCGCTGATGCAGGATGCCTTTCAGGATGCCCTGGGCGCCGATGTGCAGGTGTTCAGCCAGGCCAATCTGGTGGCTGAAAGCCTGGCCGATTACCTGACCCGGCATCCCGACATGCTGGGCACGGGCGAACGGGCCTTTCTGACAACGGGTGACCCCAAGCAGGTGAGCGCCCGCGCGACCCAGTTCCTGCGACGACCGATCACATTTACCGCCGCCTGAACCCCCGATATTCCATCCCCTGCAAGAGGGACCACGACATGACCCATAACATCGCCATTCTTGGCGCATCCGGCTATACCGGTGCTGAACTTATCCGGCTGATCGCCGGACATTCCTCCATGACAATCAAGGCCTTGGGTGCAAACTCGAAGGCCGGGCAAAGCATGGCAGAAGTGTTTCCGCACCTGCGCCACCTTGATCTGCCCGCCCTGGTGACCATCGAGGAAATCGACTTTTCCGACATCGACCTGTGTTTCTGCGCCCTGCCGCACAAGACCTCGCAAGAGGTGATCGCGGCGCTGCCGAAAGACCTCAAGATCGTTGACCTTTCCGCGGATTTCCGGCTGCGCGATCCGGCGGCCTACAAGAAATGGTATGGCAACGACCATGCCGCGCTGGCGCAGCAGGAGGAGGCGGTCTATGGGCTGACCGAATTCTACCGCAAGGAGATCGCCGCCGCGCGGCTGGTGGCGGGCACGGGCTGCAACGCGGCCACGGGGCAGTTTGCCCTGCGCCCGCTGATCGAGGCCGGGGTGATCGACCTGGATGAGATCATCCTGGATCTGAAATGCGCGGTGTCGGGCGCGGGCCGGTCGCTGAAGGAAAACCTGCTTCACGCGGAATTGTCCGAAGGCTACCACGCTTATTCGGTGGGCGGGACACACCGGCACCTGGGCGAGTTCGATCAGGAGTTTTCGGCGCTTGCGGGGCGGCCCGTGAAGGTGCAGTTCACGCCGCATCTGGTCCCGGCAAACCGGGGTATCCTGGCGACATGCTACGTGAAAGGAGAGGCGCAAGCCATTCATAACGCGTTGAAAAATGCCTATGAGGCCGAACCGTTCATCGAGGTTCTGCCGCTGGGCGAGGCCCCCAGCACAAGGCATATTCGCGGGTCGAACTTCTGCCATATCGGCGTGGTGGCGGACCGGATCGAAGGGCGCACCATTGTCATCGCGGCGCTGGACAACCTGACAAAGGGTTCCAGCGGGCAGGCATTGCAGAACGCCAACCTGATGTTAGGTATTGCAGAGACCGAGGGGCTGATGATGGCGCCCCTGTTCCCGTGAGGCCATGCTAAGCCGATGAAAAACCTGAAAAAGCAACGCCGTATTCAAGTGATCGCCGTGGCGGTGGTGGCGCTGGTCGCCGCCACTGCGCTGATCGGCTATGCGATGCGCGACGGCATCAACTTTTTCCGGGCGCCCTCTCAGGTGATGGCGGAACCGCCCGCGCCGACGGAGGTGTTCCGCATCGGCGGGCTGGTGGAAGAGGGCAGTCTGATCCGCGGTGATGGTGAGGTCGTGCGCTTCAACGTGACCGATGGCGGGGCCAGGGTGCCGGTGACCTTCAGCGGTGTCCTGCCGGATCTCTTTGCGGAAAATCAAGGTATGGTTGGCACCGGCCGTTACATCAACGGTGTTTTCGAAGCCACTGAAATCCTTGCAAAACACGATGAAACCTACATGCCGAAAGAGGTCGTGGACGCGCTCAAGGCGCAGGGCGTCTACAAGGAGCCCGAAGGCTGAGCAACGCGCGCTGCCGCCAGATCTGTTAACCATTCTCTGAGCAGTCTTTGCCCCGATCAACGGGCAAGGAGCAGCAGCAATGCAGACGGTCAGGCAGATCGCCGAGGCCATCGTGGCGCGGGAAGGCGGATTCGTGAATGATCCGGACGATCCGGGCGGGGCCACGAACTTTGGCGTGACAATCCACACGATGCGGCGGCTGGGGCTGGACCTGACCGGGGACGGGCAGGTCGACGTCAGCGATGTGCGCAGCCTGACCCGCGCGCAGGCCGTCGATATCTTTATCCGGCATTATTTCGAAAGGCCGCTGATCGGGGAGTTGCCCGGCACTCTGCAACCCAGTGTCTTTGACATGTATGTCAACGCGGGGGCCAATGCGGTGAAGATCCTGCAACGGCTGTTGCGCGACATGGGATATGACGTGGTGGTTGATGGCGCGCTGGGACCGCAAAGCATCGGCGCGGTGCGCGGGGCCATGCGGCGGGGCGCTGATGCCTTTGTCGATGCCTATGGGATCGCGCGCCGGAACTATTATTTCAGACTGGCAGACCGCCGCCCGGCCAGCCGCAAATACGCGCGCAACCGGGCGGGCGGCAAGGGCGGCTGGATCCTCCGGGCCGAGGAGTTCATCTCGCCGCAGTATCATCTCAGCACGGCGGCATTTCGGCAAAGGATCTCGGCATGGGGGTAATCGGACGCATCTTTGGCTTGATGTTCGGGGGCGAGCGTAACGTTGTGCGCGAAACCGTGGAAGTCTTTCGCGAGAACGCAGAGGCGGGGGCGGTGCGGGCCGCCGCGGCGCAGGGGCAGGCGATGTCGCAATATGGCGCGGAATTCGCGGTGGCGCGGCAGGGCGGCTTTGACCGTTTCATGGATGGGCTGAACCGTCTGCCACGTCCGGCGCTGGCGCTGGGGACGATGGGGCTGTTCGTCTCTGCCATGGTTGATCCGCTGTGGTTTTCCGAACGGATGCAGGGCATCGCCCTGGTGCCGGAGCCGCTGTGGTGGTTGCTGGGGGTGATCGTGTCCTTCTATTTCGGGGCACGCCATCAGGTCAAAGCCCAGCAGTTCCAGCGCGAGATTGCAGGCACGGTCACCCGGCTGCCCCAGGTGCTGGAGAACATCAGCGCCATCAAGGCCCTGCGCAGCGACAGCCCGCGGGCGGCAGAAACCGGCAATGACGCGGGCCTGTCACTGGCGGTGATCACACCCGACAGCAACCCGGCGCTGGAGGCCTGGAAACGCGCGGCCTGACATCTGAGCAGGCTGCGACGCTTTGATGCGCCGATTGTGACAGAATCCCGTGGCAGGCGCCCCGGCCCCCGCCTATAATCGGGGCATGATCACAGAACTCGGACATTTCGCGCTGATCCTCGCCTTTGCGGTGGCGATCGTTCAGATGATCGTGCCCCTGATCGGGGCGCAGAAACGCTGGCCCGGCTGGATGGCGGTGGCGGAACCGGCGGCAGGCGCGCAGTTTGCCCTGACGGCACTGAGTTTCGGCGCGCTGATGTGGGCCTTCATCAACTCCGATTTCTCGCTGAAGCTGGTGGTCGAGAACAGCCATTCGGCGAAACCGATGCTGTACAAGATCAGCGGCACCTGGGGCAATCACGAGGGCTCCATGCTGCTCTGGGTGCTGATCCTGACGCTGTTCGGTGCCATGGCGGCCTGGTTCGGCGGCAACCTGCCGCCCAGCCTGCGGGCGCGGGTGCTGTCGGTGCAATCGGCCATCGCGGTGGCGTTCTTCGCCTTCATCATCTTCACCTCCAACCCTTTCCTGCGGCTGGAAACACCGCCCTTTGACGGGCGTGACCTGAACCCGTTGCTGCAGGACCCGGGTTTGGCCTTTCATCCGCCGTTCCTCTACCTTGGCTATGTGGGCCTCAGCATGGCGTTCAGCTTTGCCGTGGCGGCGCTGATCGAGGGGCGGGTGGATGCCGCATGGGGCCGCTGGGTGCGGCCCTGGACACTGGCGGCCTGGATCTTCCTGACCATCGGCATCGCGCTGGGGTCCTGGTGGGCCTATTACGAGCTGGGCTGGGGCGGTTTCTGGTTCTGGGACCCGGTGGAAAACGCCAGTTTCATGCCCTGGCTGCTGGCGGCGGCGCTGCTGCATTCGGCCATCGTGGTGGAAAAACGCGAAAGCCTGAAAAGCTGGACGATCCTGCTGGCGATCCTCGCCTTCGGATTCTCGCTGATCGGCACCTTCATCGTGCGCTCGGGGCTTCTGACCTCTGTGCATGCCTTTGCCAACGATCCCGAACGCGGCGTGTTCATCCTGGCGATCATGGCCTTTTTCATGGGCGGCGCGCTGATCCTCTTCACCCTGCGCGCGGGCGCGATGGAGGCCAAGGGCGTCTTTGGACTGGTCAGCCGCGAATCCGCTCTGGTGGTGAACAACCTGCTGCTGGCGGTGGCCTGTTTCGTGGTCTTTGTCGGCACCATGTGGCCGCTGCTGGCCGAGATGTTCTTTGACCGCAAGCTGAGCGTCGGTCCGCCCTTTTTCAACGCGGCTTTCACCCCCTTCATGGTGCTTCTGGGGCTGATCCTGCCGGTGGGGTCGGTGCTGCCCTGGAAACGGGCGCGCATTGCCCGTGCTGTCCGGCCCTTGCGCTATGCCTTTGTGCTGGCGCTGGCGGTGGGCGGGCTGGCCTGGACGATGCAGTCAGGGCGCAGCCTGCTGGGGCCGATGGGCCTGTTCCTCGGGGCCTGGCTGGTGGCCGGTGTGGTTGTCGAACTGGCGCAGCGCACGGGGCGCGGGGCGGGACGCTGGGCGCGGCTGCGCCGGCTGCCGCGCGCGGACTGGGGCAAGGCCGTGGCCCACGCGGGGCTTGGCGTGACCATGGCAGGCATCGCCGGGCTGACCGCCTGGACACAGGATGACATCCGCGTGGCCCAGATCGGGCAGCCCTGGGTTGTGGGCGGCTACACCCTGACGCTGAACGAAGTGAACGAGATACGCGGGCCGAACTATCAGGCGACGCAGGCCGATGTGACCCTGTCGAAGGACGGCAGCGTGATCTCGCAGCTCATGCCCGAGAAACGGTTCTACCCGGTCGCCCGCATGCCCACGACCGAGGCTGCCATCGACTACAACCTCGCGCGGGATGTCTATGTGGTGATCGGGGATCAGCAGGACAATGGCGGCTGGACCGTGCGGGTCTATGTCAAGCCGCTGACCAACTGGATCTGGATCGGCTGCGGGCTGATGGCGCTGGGAGGGCTGTTGAGCCTGAGCGACCGGCGCTTCCGCGTGGCGGCAGGCGCGCGCAAGACCCGCGCCACGCCGGTGCCTGCGGCATGAAACGCCTTGTCCTGATCCTGATGCTGCTGGCCTCGCCGCTGGCTGCCGTGCAGCCCGATGAGATGCTGGAGGATCCCGCGCTGGAGGCACGGGCGCGGGAGCTGTCCAGGGGGCTGCGTTGTCTTGTCTGCCGCAACGAAAGCATTGATGAGAGCAACGCAAGTCTCGCGCGTGACCTGCGCATCCTGCTGCGCGAGCGGTTGGTTGCCGGGGACACGGACGCCGAGGCGGTGGATTTCATCGTGCAACGCTACGGCGAATATGTGCTGCTGCGGCCCGAGGTGACGGGGGCGAACTGGCTGCTCTGGGGAGCGGGGCCGCTGATGCTGCTCATCGCGGGGGGTGTCGGCTTTGTCTATCTGCGCGGCCGGTCGCGTGCCACCCAGGCCGGAGAGACCCCTCTGAGCCCGGAGGAAGAGGCCCGGCTGCGCGAGATTCTCAAGGATTGACGTGCGGTTTTGCTGGTCCGTGTGACCCGCTTTGGTATCAAGGGGCAAAGGCCTCAAGCGAAGGATACCGGAAACATGGAATATCAGACGATCACCTATGATGTGGCAGAGGGCATTGCCACGATCACGCTGAACCGTGCGGACAAGATGAACGCATTGACCACGCAGATGCGCGCCGAGATTGCACATGCCGCAACCCAGGGCGGCAAGGAAGCGCGGGTGGTGGTGATCACCGGGGCGGGCAGGGCGTTCTGCTCCGGCCAGGATCTGGGGGATCGGGCCACCGCGGCCTCTGTCGATCTGGAACGCACGCTGCGCGATGAATATGCGCCGATGCTGCGTGCCATCGTGAACTGCCCGGTGCCGACCATTGCTGCGGTGAACGGACCGGCGGCGGGGGCAGGGGCGAACCTGGCGCTGGCCTGTGACGTGGTTTTTGCCACCGAAAGCGCCTACTTCATGCAGGCCTTTACCCGGATCGGCCTGATCCCCGACGCGGGCGGCACCTATGTGATGCCGCGCAACATGGGCACGGCCAAGGCCATGGGGGCCGCACTTTTTGCGGACAAGATCAGCGCGCGGCAGGCCGACGACTGGGGCATGATCTGGGAAGCTGTTGCAGATGCGGATTTTGCGGCCCATTGGCAGGCCCGCGCGGCGCAACTGGCGCAGGGGCCGACAGCGGCCTATGCCGGGGTCAAACAGGTGATCCGGGGGACCTGGGACAATTCCTATGAAGATCAGCTGGCGCAGGAGGCCGAGACGCAAGGCCAATGCGGCGCAACGCGTGATTTCAAGGAAGGGGTGCTGGCCTTTACCGAGAAACGCAAGGCGACCTTCGAGGGGCGCTGAATGTCGGACCCTGTGGCCCGGTTTGGGCTCCGGGGCTTTTGCGGTCTTTCGCATGACACTTCAGGTGATCGTACAAACTGACGGTATTGGGCATTGAGTTTCATCAGAGCCGGGCAGCGCTGTCGTCGATCAGTCATGCCAAGGCCCGGAACAAGCCGAAGGCGCCGGGCCATCGCCTGCCCGCCCCTCGGGTAGGCGATTTGGTGAGGCTGGGTGTTCCACTGATGGGATTCATCATGGTTGAGAAATAAAGTGGCTTGAGCCAAGGGCAGTATCGCCCACCCCGGGCAGGCGACGGCCCGGCTTGTGTCTCATGTCACATTGAACAGCTTCCGATCCCACACCGCGCAGACCACGAACACCCGCACCGGGACGCGAAACGCGTCGGCTGCGCGATGCCGGTCATACCGAGCGTTCGACCAGCAGCACATCGTCCTTGCTGGGGGCGGGGCCATTGGCGCTGGCCACAACGGCGACCGCAACACCATCCGCCAGAACCGTATGGACCGTACCCGACACCTGCCGGATGGTGATTTCCGGCGGGGTCTGCCCCTTGTCATAGATCACGGCGATCTGATCGTTGTCACGCAGGCCTGCGGGCACCAGCGCGCCCTGCGGCCCCGGGCCTGACCGCGCCGCGGTGGGCAACAAGCCTGCCGCGCGGTCCCAGCGCAATCTGCCCTCCATCGGGCGGTCCGAGCGGCAATCTGTCATGTGAGCCTCCATTTCCGCAAGGGACCGGGCGCATCTGTTTTGTAACGGATCGGGACCAGAACAGGCCGCAACAAAGCCTGATCTGTTCGTGTGGTCCGGATCAGTGTGGCAACGACCAGCACAATCGACCCGCATGAAAACCAAAGCGACATGGTGCCTCCTCGCTACATTTCTCAACAGGTTAACGGTGCTTTTGAAGGGCGGTCAAGCAACCTCGCAGATTGTCTGGAAGGGCGAAACAATGCCACAATTTAGCCATGTTTCAGGGGCCGGTGTTTCGCATTGGGCAATGACGGCTGAAACAGTCGGCAGGCTCAGCGGCCTTTGGTTCTTGGGCGCGGAAGGGAAAGTTGTGATTCTTGGCCTTCCGACGAACCGGCAGCCGATCTGCCGGCGAAGATCAGCACCCCGAAAACTTCCCGTTCTGATGGGAAGGTTGTTTACGTTTGGGCAACAAAGCGAAACGCCCCGTTGAACGGGGCGTTTGCCGGGGTCGGATCACCGGTTTTCGATGTCCGTGTAATCGCGGGCGGTCTGGCCAAGGTACAATTGGCGCGGCCGGCCGATCTTGTTCTGCGGATCGGCGATCATTTCCTTCCACTGCGAAATCCAGCCGACGGTCCGCGACAGCGCGAAGATCGGGGTGAACATCGAGGTGGGGAAGCCCATGGCCTCAAGGATGATGCCCGAATAGAAATCCACGTTCGGGAACAGTTTCTTTTCCGCGAAATACGGATCGTTGAGCGCCTGTTTCTCAAGTTCCTTGGCAACCTGCAGGATCGGGTTGTTCTCCACACCCAGCAGTTCCAGAACCTCGTCCGCGCTTTCCTTCATCACCGTCGCACGCGGGTCGAAGTTCTTGTAGACGCGGTGGCCAAAGCCCATCAGGCGGAACGGATCGTTCTTGTCCTTGGCGCGGGCAATGAATTCGGGGATGCGGTCGGGCGTGCCGATTTCCTTGAGCATTTCCAGGCAGGCCTGGTTGGCGCCGCCGTGGGCAGGGCCCCAGAGACAGGCAATGCCCGCCGCGATACAGGCAAAGGGGTTGGCCCCCGAGGAGGACGCCAGTCGCACCGTGGAGGTGGAGGCGTTCTGCTCGTGATCCGCATGCAGGGTAAAGATGCGGTCCATCGCCCGGCTCAGGATCGGATCGACGACATATTCCTCTGCCGGGACGGCAAAGCACATGCGCAGGAAGTTGGACGCATAGTCCAGATCGTTGCGCGGATATTCGAACGGCTGGCCGATGGTGTATTTATAGGCCATCGCGGCGATCGTCGGCATCTTGGCGATCAGGCGGATCGACGCGACCTCGCGCTGCCAGGGATCGTTGATGTCGGTGCTGTCGTGATAAAAGGCGGACATTGCGCCCACCACGCCCACCATGACCGCCATCGGATGCGCATCGCGCCGGAACCCGCGGAAGAAGTTCATCATCTGCTCGTGCAGCATGGTGTGGTTGGTCACGCGGCTTTCGAAATCCTCAAGCTCTGCGGGGGAGGGAAGCTCACCGTAAAGCAGCAGGTAGCAGACTTCGAGGTAATGCGATTTGGCGGCCAGCTGGTCGATGGGATAGCCCCGGTGCAGCAGGATCCCGGCATCGCCGTCGATATAGGTGATGGTGCTGTCGCAAGCGGCGGTGGAGGTGAAGCCGGGGTCATAGGTAAAGACATTGGCCTGCGCATAGAGCTTGCGGATGTCGACCACGTCGGGGCCTGCGGTTGGCGAAAAGATCGGCAGATCATAGTTTTTGCCGTCGATGGTCAGCGTTGCGGATTTCGTGCTCTCAGTCATGCGGTCCCTTCCCCTTGAGCTGGCGGCAGGGCGTATTGCCCGCCGTCACGACGAGGCCCTGAGACAGGACCTGCCGATGTGTTATCGCGCGTGGCGTTTCCAGGGGGTTAACCCTGTTCACGCCGCCGCATCCGTCAGTCGGGCGAGGGTCTCATCACGTCCCAACACGAGCATCATGTCAAAAACGGATGGGGTGACCGCGCGCCCAGCAAGGGCAGCCCGAAGGGGCCCTGCGAGTTTGCCGAATTTGGTATCATGCGCAGCCGCAAAGCTGTTCATTACCTCTTCCAGCGTTTCCTTGGTCCAGCTAGCATCTTGCAGGTGCGGCGTCAATTCCGCCAGTAAGCCACGGGCCTCCGCATCCAGCGCCTTTTGCGCCTTCTCGTCCGGCTCCACAGGGCGATGCGTCAGAACAAAATGTGCCTTTTCAATGAGTTCAGGCAATGTCTTTGCCCGTTCCTTGAGGCAATACATGGCCCGCTCCAAACCCTGCGCCTGATCGGGATCAAGCGGGGGCAGACCGGCTGCCGCCAGGTAGCCCTGACATTCTTGCCGCAGCGCGGCATCATCCGAGACCGCGATATGCTGACCGCAGATGTTTTCCAGCTTTTTCAGGTCGAACTGCGCGGGGCTCTTGCGGATACCGTCCAGGTCGAACCAGTCGCGCGCCTGGGCATCGGTAAAGAATTCATCGTCGCCATGGCTCCAGCCCAGCCGGGCCAGATAATTGCGCATGCCAGCGGCGGGATAGCCCATCGCCTGATATTCCTGTGCGCCCAAAGCACCGTGGCGTTTCGACAGTTTCTTGCCGTCCGCCCCGTGGATCAGCGGGATATGCGCCCAGACCGGCACATCCCAGCCCATCGCCTGATAGATCATCATCTGGCGCGCGGCATTGTTCAGGTGGTCATCCCCCCGGATCACATGGGTCACGCCCATGTCATGATCATCCACGACAACCGCCAGCATGTAGACCGGTGTGCCATCGGAACGTAACAGCACCATGTCATCAAGCTGCGCGTTGGAAATGGTCACATCGCCCTGCACCTGGTCACGGATCACCGTCTGGCCCTCCTGCGGGGCCTTGATGCGGATGACGTAAGGGGCATCGGGGTGGCTGGCGGGGTCCGCATCGCGCCATGGTGACTGGTAAAGCGTGCTGCGGCCCTCGGCCTTGGCGGCCTCGCGGAAGGCGTTGATTTCTTCCTGCGTGGCAAAGCACTTGTAGGCCTTGCCGGCCTCCAGCAGGGCATTGGCCACTTCCGCATGGCGCGGCGCATTTTCGAACTGGCTGACGATTTCGCCATCATGGTCCAGACCCAGCCAGGCCAGACCCTGCAGAATCGCATCCGTCGCCTCCGGGGTCGAACGGGCGCGGTCGGTATCTTCGATCCGCAGCAGGAATCTGCCGCCCTTGCCGCGCGCATAAAGCCAGTTGAACAGCGCGGTCCGCGCGCCGCCGATGTGCAGGAAACCGGTGGGAGACGGGGCGAAACGGGTGACGACTTCGGCGGACATGGGGGATGTTTTCCTAACAAATTCTGACGTGCTCAGCCTCGTGTTAATCTCTTGTTCATCACGGGGCCTCTAGGGTGCTGCCTGTCTATCCAGTGCTGTGCGCGGGGGCAAGCATGGGCCTATGCGGGCGCATTTCCAATTCTGCAGGCAAGGTGCTGCTGGCACAGCGCGGCGGCCTGATCTGCTGGGTGCCGGTCTGCCTGGCGGCGGGCGTCGGCAGCTATTTTTCACTGGCCACGGAGCCTGACCTGCCGGTGCTTGCAGGGCTTGCCGCGACGGCGCTGCTGATGCTGGTGCTGGCCCGCTTCCTGCCGGAGCCGGTGGCGCCCCTTGCCCTTGGCACGGCGCTTTGCCTGATCGGGGTATTGCTGGCGGCGGGCCGGGCGCATCGCGTGGCGGGGCCGGTGCTGGGCTGGCGCTATTACGGGCCGGTTGAGGGGCGGATTGTCGCGATGGACCGGAGCCAGTCCGATGCGCTGCGCCTGACGCTGGATCAGGTGCGGCTGGCGCGGGTGTCACCTGCGCGAACGCCAGACCGGGTGCGGCTGTCGCTGCATGGCGGTGCGGGGATCACGCCCGAACCGGGGCTGCGGGTGATGACCACGGCCCATCTGTCGCCCCCCGCCGGTCCGGTGGAGCCGGGCGGATTCGATTTCCAGCGCCACGCCTGGTTCGCGCGGCTGGGCGCCGTCGGCTATACCCGCGTGCCGCTGCTGGGGGTGGCAGAGGCGCGGGATGGCCATGCGGGGCTGGCGGTGTTTCGCATCCGCATGGCGGCCTCTGCCCGCATCCGGCAGGTTCTGCCCGGTGACATTGGTGGCTTTGCCGCCGCCATCACCACCGGCGACCGCAGCGCCATCAGCCGCGAGGCGCTGGAGGCGCTGCGCGCCAGCAACCTGGCGCATCTGCTGGCAATCTCGGGCCTGCACATGGGGCTGCTCAGCGCCGTGGTGCTGGGCGCGCTCAGGCTGCTGCTGGCCGCGCATCCGGTCACGGCCCTGCGCTGGCCGGCAAAGGGGATCGCCGCCGGTGGTGCGCTGATCGCGGCGGCAGGTTACCTTGCGCTGTCGGGTGGCAACGTGGCGACGGAGCGGGCCTTTATCATGGTGGGTGTGGCGCTGGGGGCGCTGATGATCGGGCGGCGGGCGCTGTCCCTGCGGGCGGTGGCGATTGCGGCAACGCTGGTGCTGATCCTTCGGCCAGAGGCGCTGACGGGGCCGGGGTTCCAGATGTCTTTTGCCGCGACAACGGCGCTGGTTGCGGTCTTTGGCTGGCTCAGGGCGGTCGATATGGGCTGGTTGCCGCCCTGGCTGAAACCCGCCTTTGCGGTCTTTGTCTCCTCTGCCGTGGCGGGGCTGGCCACTGCGCCGATTGCGGCGGCGCATTTCAACACCATTGCCCATTACGGGCTGATCGCCAACCTGGTGTCGGTGCCGCTGATGGGGGTGCTGATCATCCCTGCCGCCGTGGCGGCGCTGGTGCTGGCCCCCTTCGGTGCAGAGGCGCTGGGGCTTTGGGTGATGGGGCTGGGCTTGCGCTGGATTCTCGGCGTGGCCCATTGGATCGCCGGGCTGGAGGGCGCGCGCGGCTATGTGGTGGGGCCGGGGGGCTGGGTGATCCCGCTGCTGGCACTGGGGTTCCTGCTGCTGATCCTCTGGCAGGGCCGTTTGCGCCTTGCGGGGTTGCCCGTGATGGCACTGGCCCTTGTTCTTTGGCAGGGGGCGCAGCGGCCCGCTGTTCTGATCTCCGACACGGGCGCATTGGTCGGGGTGATGACCCCGCAGGGCCGGGCGCTGAGCCGGGAGCGCACCGCCGGATTTGTCGCGCGCAACTGGCTGGAGAATGATGGCGACGGTGGCGGGCAGCTGGAGGCCGCCCTGCGCTGGCCGGAGGGCGGCAAGGTCATCCACCTGAGCGGCAAGCGGCGTCTGGCGGCATTCGAGGGATGTGCGCCGGGGCAGATCGTCGTCGTCTCTGTCCCTGCGGCCGATCTGGCGCAGGCGCCCTGCGATGTCTTTGACCCGCTGCTGCTGAAACACACGGGCGCGCTGGCGCTGACACCGGGCAAGCAGGGCTGGACCCTGACAACGGCCCGCGAACGGACCGGTGACAGGTTATGGACCCATTGGCCCCCGGCAAAGCCGGAGGCTGCGCCGGATCAATATGTGCGGATCAGCCCGACCAGACGGCCCTGAACCTTGACCCGGTCGGCGGCCAGCACCCGCGCCTCATAGGCCGGGTTAGCGGCCTCCAGCGCGATGGAGGTGCCGCTGCGTTTGAAGCGTTTCAGCGTCGCCTCAAGGTCATCGACCAGCGCCACGACGATATCGCCGTTGTCGGCGGTGGAGGTCTCGCGGATCACCACGACATCGCCGTCGTTGATCCCGGCCTCGATCATCGAATCGCCTTTGACTTCAAGCGCGTAATGTTCGCCCTTGCCCGAAACCATGCCGCCGGGCACGGAAACGCGGTGGGTTTCGTGATTGATCGCCTCGATCGGGACACCGGCGGCGATCTGCCCCATCACCGGCAGGTCCAGCGCCGTGGCCTGGACCGCCATGGCCTGGGCCGGCGGCGGGCTGTCGGGGCGGTCCCCCTCGATCACGCGGGGGGTAAAACCGCTGGGCGCGCCGCCCAGGCTTTCGGGCAGTTTCACAATCTCAAGCGCGCGGGCGCGGTGCGCCAGACGGCGGATGAAACCGCGTTCCTCCAGCGCCGTGATGAGGCGGTGAATGCCGGATTTCGACCGCAGATCAAGCGCGATCTTCATTTCGTCAAAGCTGGGCGGTACGCCGTCGCGCTGCACACGTTTCTGGATGAATGCCAACAGATCGAGTTGTTTTTTGGTAAGCACGGCCCGTCCCTTTTGGTCAGTTGTTTCTTTTTGTTCTAGGGATGTTCCTGTTTTGTGTCAACGCTGAAAGGGCGCGGTGCCTCAGAGCGGGATGACACGGACAGTATCGCCAGCCTTTCGCGCCGGGTCTTCGACCGGGCGGACCAGCAGGGCATCGGCATGGGCCAGCACCGACAAGAGCGAGGAATCCTGCCGCGTGTCGGGGTGGACCGCGCCGTCGCGGATCTGTGCGCGCATGTAATGGGCGCGCGGGCCGTTGGCGGGCAGGTCGACGCCCAGCACTGCGTCGCGCATCGGGGCGGGCGCATCGCCCAGGCCCAGCATCCGGCGCAGCATCGGGGCCACGAAAACGCTGCCGCAGACCATGGCCGAAACCGGATTGCCCGGCAGGCCGATCATCGCCGATGTACCGATGCGCCCGGCCATCAGCGGTTTTCCGGGGCGCATCGCCACCTTGTAAAAGGCCTGTTCCATGCCGAGTTCGACCGCCACCGGCGCGACCAGATCATGATCACCGACAGAGGCACCGCCGATGGTGACGATCAGATCCGCGCCCCGGGCCAGCGTGAACGCCTGTTTCAACCAAGCGGCAGTGTCGCGGGCAATGGGCAGCAGCTGCACCTCGGCGCCCATTTCCTCGAACATCGCGGTCAGCCCGTGGCTGTTGGAGGCGACGATCTGGTCGGGGCCGGGCTCTTCGCCGGGCTGGACCAGCTCATCACCGGTGGCAAGGATCGCCAGCCGTGGTTTGCGGGTGACCGGAACGCGGGCGATGTTCATTGCCGCCAGCAGCGCAATATCCGTGGGCCGCAGCAGCAGCGGGGCCGGGATCTTGTCACCGGCGGCAAAGTCACCGCCTGCAGGGCGGATATTGTCCTTTTCGCCGATGTCATGGCCCAGGGTGATCAGATCGCCGCGCCGGGTGACATCTTCCTGAATGACAATGAAATCAGCACCTTCCGGCACCGGCGCGCCGGTAAAGATGCGCACCGCCTGACCGGGTTTGACCGCGTCGTCAAAGCGGTGGCCGGCGGCGGATTCTCCGATGACCTTGAACATCGCGCCCGGCTCCACCTCGTCCCGGCGCAGGGCATAGCCATCCATCGAAGAGGCGGCAAAGGGCGGTTGGGTGCGGCTGGCAGTCACATCGCGGGCCAGTACCCGGCCGGCGGCGGCGCGCAGCGGCACCTCTTCGGCCTCAAGCGGCGCGACAAGGGCCAGCAGCCGGGCAAGCGCCTCTTCGACGGAGATCATGGGGCGGTGTAGCGGCCCGATTTGCCACCATCCTTGAGAACCACGCGCAGGCCGCCGATTTCCATGCCCTTGTCCACGGCCTTGGCCATGTCATAGACCGTCAGCGCCGCAACGGAGGCCGCCGTCAGCGCCTCCATCTCCACCCCGGTCTGGCCGGTGGTCTTGACCGTGGCCTCGATGCGGATGCCGGGCAGCGCGGCGTCGGGGGTCAGCTCCACGCTGACCTTGGTGATCGGCAGGGGATGGCACAGCGGGATCAGGCTGGCGGTCTGTTTGGCCGCCATGATCCCGGCCAGCCGTGCCACGCCCAGAACATCACCTTTCTTGGCGCGTCCTTCGGTAATGATATCAAGGGTTTCGGGGCGCATCTTGATGTGGTTTTCGGCAATGGCGATGCGCGATGTCACTGCCTTGTCGGAGACATCGACCATATGGGCATCGCCCTTGCCGTCAAAATGCGTCAGCGCCATCACATGCCCCCGGCGGTCAGCGGATTGGCCAGCAGGTCCCGCGTTGCCTGTTCCACATCCGGCTGGCGCATCAGGCTTTCACCGATCAGGAAGGACCGCGCGCCGAACATGGCCATATCCGCCAGGTCCTGCGGTGTGTGCAGACCGGATTCGCAGACGATCATGCGGTCCGGCGGCACATGTTTGGACAGGCGGCGGGTCACATCAAGAGAGGTCTCGAAAGTATTGAGATTGCGGTTGTTTATCCCGATCATCCGGCTTTTCAGCTTGGTGGCGCGCTCCAGTTCCGCATCATTGTGCACCTCGATCAGCGCATCCATGTCAAATTCCATCGCGGCCGCTTCCAGTTCCGCCGCCTGAGCGTCAGAGACCGAGGCCATGATGATCAGGATGCAATCGGCCCCCAGCGCGCGGGCCTCTGCCACCTGGTAGGTGTCATAAAGGAAATCCTTGCGCAGCACCGGCAGGTCGCAGGCGGCGCGGGCCTCTGTCAGGAATGACTTGGCGCCCTGGAAACTGGGCGTATCGGTCAGCACCGACAGGCAGGTCGCCCCGCCGGCGGCATAGGCGGCGGCGTGGTTGGCCGGGTTGAAATCATCCCGGATCAACCCTTTGGAGGGGCTCGCCTTCTTGATTTCGGCGATCAGGCCATAGCCCTCCCGCGAGGCCTGATGCAGGCTTTCGGCAAAGGGGCGCACCGGGCTTGCCGCGCGCGCCTCTGCGGTGACCGCTTCAAGCGGTTTGGCCGCCTTGTCCGCGGCGATTTCTTCCAGCTTGTAGGCCTTGATCTTGTCCAGGATGGTCTGTGTCATGTGGTCTCCGGGTTGGCCCAGTTTATGGCGGGCAGGCCTTGCTGGCGCAACCACGCATTGGTGCGGGAAAACGGGCGGGAGCCGAAAAAGCCCATGTTGCCATACATGCCGACCGGGTGGTGGCTTTCGATCTTGAGATTGGTGGTCGGGTCCACGCCGGCCGCGGCCTTTTGCGCGCTGCTGCCCCAGAGCAGATAGGCACGCGGGCTGTCGGCCAGCCGTGCCAGCACCTGATCGCACAGGGCCTGCCAGCCCAGCGTCTCATGGCCCTTCGGCTGTCCCTCCGGCACGGTCAGGATGGTGTTGAGCAGCAGCACCCCCTGATCGGACCAGAACCGCAGGTCGGCACTCTCCGGTGCGGCGCCGATGTCGCTGCGCATCTCCTTGAAGATATTGGCCAGAGAGCGCGGCAGCGGTCGGGTGTCTTCCTCGGCGGAAAAGGCATAGCCGTGGGCGTGGTTCACGGTTGGATAGGGGTCCTGGCCCAGGATGACCACGCGCACATCACCGGGGGCGACATGTTCCAGCGCCGCGAAAATCTGGTCGGCGGGGGGGAAGACATTGCGCTTCTCGGCCCGCAGCGCGGTCTCGATCGCCGGAAAGGTGGTGGTAAAAAAGGGGAGCTCAGCCCAGTCGCCAAGCCGTGCAAGGGGGGATTTCATCACTTTTCCTGAGATACTTCGGCCACGCGGCGCAGCTTTTCGCGGGCAGCGCCGGAATCAAGGCTGCTGCGGGCCATTTCAACACCTGTTTTCAGGTCCGGCGCGGCATCGGCCACCACAAGGGCCGCCGCCGCATTCAACACCACGGCATCACGATAGGCGGATGCGGCCCCCGCCAGCACGGCATGGAAGGCCTGGGCATTCTCGGCAGGCGTACCGCCGACAATCGCCTCGAAGGGGTGGACGGGCAGGCCCGCGTCTTCGGGGTGGATTTCGAAATCACGGATGGTGCCCCTGTCCAGCCCGCTGACCCAGCTCACGCCGGTGATGGTCAGCTCGTCAGTGCCGTCAGAGCCATGGACCAGCCAGGCCTTGTCGCTGCCAAGCGCGCGCAGGGTTTCGGCCATCGGGCGGATCAGATCGCGCGAGAAGGCACCGGTCAGCTGGCGTTTGACGCCGGCGGGGTTGGTCAGGGGGCCAAGGATGTTGAAGATCGTCCTTGTGCCCAGCTCTGAGCGTGTCGGCATCACATGGGCAATCGCCGGGTGGTGCATGGGGGCCATCATGAAGCCGATCCCGACCTCGGCGAGTTCACGCTCCACCACCTTGGGGCCCACCATCACATTGAGGCCCATCTGGGTCAGCGCATCCGCCGCCCCGGATTTGGAGCTGAGGTTGCGGTTGCCGTGTTTGGCCACGATCACCCCGGCACCTGCCACGACAAAGGCGGTGGCGGTCGAGATGTTCAGCGTGCCCTTGCCGTCGCCGCCGGTGCCGACGATGTCCATCGCGCCCTCGGGGGCTTTCACCGCATGGCATTTGGCGCGCATCACGCTGGCGGCGGCGGCATATTCATCCACCGTCTCGCCCCGGGTGCGCAGCGCCATCAGGAAGCCGCCGATCTGGCTGGGGGTGGCTTCGCCGTCAAAGAGGATTTCAAAGGCTTCTGCCGCCTGCGCACGGGTCAGCGGGCCGTTGGCGGCAGCGTCGATCAGCGGTTTGAGGGTGTCGCTCATGCCGGGACCTTCATCACGTCGAGGAAGTTCTGCAGCATCTTGTGCCCATGTTCCGAGCGGATCGATTCCGGGTGGAACTGGACCCCGTGCAGCGGCAGCTCGCGGTGTTGCAGCCCCATGATGGTGCCGTCCTCAAGTGCCGCGGTCACCTGCAGGCAGTCGGGCAGGCTGTCGCGGTCCACCACCAGGGAATGATAACGCGTGGCGGGGAAGGGGCTGGGCAGACCGGCAAAGATGCCCTGGCCCTCATGGTGCATCAGCCCCAGCTTGCCATGCACGATGTCGCCCGCGCGCACCACCTGGCCGCCAAAGGCCTGGCCCAGTGTCTGATGCCCCAGGCAGACGCCCAGCAGGGGCAGGCCCGTCTTGGCGGCGGCGCGGGTCAGTTCCAGGCAGATGCCCGCCCGGTCCGGGTCACAGGGGCCGGGGGACAGCAGGATGCCCGCGGGCTGCAGCGCCAGCGCCGCCTCCACGCTGATCTTGTCATTGCGGTGCACGACCACATCCGCCCCCAATTCGCCCAGATAATGGACGAGGTTGTAGGTAAAGCTGTCGTAGTTATCTATCAGGAGCAACACGTCTGAATTCTTTGTCCTTATGACCGGATTGGCACTGGTTTTGAGGCCCCTGACGGGGGTATAGTTACGCCCTACATGTTCAGGGTTGTCCGCTGGCGTCAAGAGCGGTCCGTGCATAAGAACAGGGCAGGCAAAGCGGCGTTCACATGCCGCTGAAAAGAGCAGGAGAGTGCGACAATGGCACGGGGTTTTTTCAAAGGGGCCGTTCTGGGCGGCGTGGTGAGCGTAAGCGTGGCCGGCATCGCCTCGGTTCTGCTGGAACCGCCGATGCCGCCCGAGGTCTCCGATGCGGCCCCCGGCGGAACCCAGGCACCGGCCAGCCCGGATGGCACGGGCACCGACAAGGCCAGCCTTACCGATCGCGCCCCCGCAACCGCGCCTGCCGCGCCCCAGGGGGTGCCGCCTGACCCCGATACGCTGGCCACGCTGGACGAAACGGCGACAAGCCCTGCGGCCGCGCCAGAGACGGGCGGCGTCGAAGGGCTGAACGCGCCGGAGGGCGGGGCGGACAGCAGCGGTGTTGCAACCGAGGCCGAAAGCCCGGTGCTGCCGAATCCGCAGGCCCTGGCCCCGATGGCCCCGCAGGACCCTGACACCCTGTCGATCAGCACCGAACCTGCGCAGCCGCCCGAACCGCAGGCGGAAAGCGGACCGTTCGAGACCACCGGGGCCGCACCTGCCGTGCCCGATGCACCGGAGCAGCCCGCGACACCCGAGGTGGCGCAGGAGGGGGGGGAGACGCCCGGCGCCGACGACATTGCCGCCGATGCCACGCCGGTCGCGCCGGAGAGCGAAACACCGGTCCAGACCACCGGGGCCGAACCGATGCCACAGGCCCCGGAACCCGAAACCGCAGAGATCGCGCCGCAGGCCGAGCCGGAAACGCCGCCAGTGGTGGCCGAGACCCTTCCCGACGCCGAGACACCCCCGGCCGCGGATACGCCCGAGACAGCAGCGGAAGAAACGCCATCGGCAGACCGCGCGACACGGCCCGCAATCGGCACGCCCGCCGTGACGCTGACCGACCGCGAGAGCGGCGTGACCGTCAACCGCCCCGGCTCTGCCACGCCCGCCCCGGAGAGTGCCGAGGCCTCTGCCGGGGCCGTGGATGGCGATGCCACGCCGGAGGACAGCAAGGTGCTGCCGCTTGAAGCCTTTGCGCAGCCCTATCCGCCAACCGAAGGCAAACCGCTGATGGGGATCGTGCTGATCGACGACGGCTCCGGCCTGACCTCCGGGGCGCAGGGCCTGGCCGCGCTGCGCAGCTTTCCCTATCCCCTGAGTTTCGCGGTGGATGCCAGCAAGCCCGATGCGGCGGAGCGCATGGCGCTTTACCGCGAGGCAGGCTTTGAAGTGGTGGCGATGGTGTCCCTGCCCGAAGGCGCGCAGCCCAGCGACGCGGAAACCACGTTCAATGTGGTGCTGCCGGATCTGGATCAGGTCGTCGCGGTGCTGGAGGCCCCCGATGGCGGCTTTCAGGGCAGCCGCGACCTGTCAGACCAGATCACCGCGATCCTGGCCGATACCGGGCATGGGCTGATCACCCAGGACAAGGGGCTGAACACGATGCCCAAACTTGCCCGCAAGGAAGGCGTGCCGGCCGATCCGATCTTTCGCGATTTCGACAGCAACGGGCAGAGCGCCACGGTGATCCGCCGGTTCCTGGATCAGGCGGCGTTCAAGGCGGGGCAGGAAGGGGCCGTGATCATGCTGGGCCGGCTGCGGCCCGATACGATCTCGGCGCTGTTGCTCTGGGGCTTGCAGGACCGGGCCAACAGCGTGGCGCTGGTCCCGGTCTCGGCGGTTCTGACCCGCGAATAGGCCTGGGGCCGGGGACGATTTTTTTGAAAAAATCGGTTCGGACTTTTTGAAAAGTCCGGCGTGTCTGGCTGATGTCGGGGCAATTGGCATGAGGTCGCTGGTCCCGACCTCGGCGGGTTTCACAGGTGATCTGGCCTGAGACCTGAGACGATTTTTTTGAAAAATCGCTCCGGACTTTTTGAAAAGTCCGGCGTCCCTAGCTGATGCAGGGCGCAATCGGAATGACGGCGCTGGCCTGATCGGAAAAGGCCACCTCCAGCGTTGTCTCGCCCATCACCAGCGTGACCATCGTGCCCGCGATCTCGCTGTCAGCGATGGTTTCGGGGCGGCCTGTGCCGGTATCATCCACATCCAGCGAAAAGCTGACGATGCCGCCCGCCTCAAGCCCTGCAAGGTTCAGGCTCAGCACCGTGTCGCCATCCGCCAGCTCCGGCAGCCCCAAGAGCGCGCCACGGCCCTCGATCACCTCGAAAGGGTGATAGCTGTCCACCCCGGCACCGCCCGGCGTTGCGTCAAACAGCAGCCCGGCGGGGGCGGCACCGATGTCCAGCGTCAGCGTGGCTTCGGCCAGGGGGCAGCTGCCGGTGTTGGTCAGCACGAAACGGTCGCCGGGCGCACCTTCGACAAAGCGCAGGTTCAGGTCGGCCTGGGCGCTGCCGGCACAAAGCATCAAGAGACAGGTGGCGGTTCGGATCATCTGGTGGCTCCTTCGGGGTCGCAGGAACAGGTAGCGCGGCTGCGCGGCAGAGCAATCAGATGATTTCATCCTCGTCGAACAGCGGGTCGCTTTCCAGCTGCGAGGCCAGGTCATCCACCGTGGCCTCTGCCGCGCGGGGGCTGAGCTTGGCCAGGTGAAAGACAGCATCGCCCTCGTTCACCACCGGCAGGATCGCGCGGCCGATCAGGATGCCGGCTTCGGGGGCGATCAGATCGGTCTCCACCGCGCCGAAAGGGTCGGAGACCGTGGCCAGCACATCGCCTTTTTCGACGGTCTCGCCCTCGCCGCGGAAGGTGCGCAGCAGCCCGCCCGCAGGGGCGCGCAGCCAGTGGGAGGAGGTGCACAGATAGGGCGCGACACGCGCCTTTGCGATGCCCTTGGCGGGCAGCATGTCATGGCCGCGCATCACCCGCAGGATGCCCGCAAGCCCCGCGCGCACGGCCATTTCGTCGAACCGCAGCCCTTCGCCCGCTTCATAGAGCAGGATCGGCACGCCCTGTTTGCCAGCCACCGCGCGCAGGGACCCGTCGCGCAGCCCCGATGTCAGCACCACCGGCGCGCCGAAATCCACCGCCATTTTCTGGGTGACCTTGTCGGAGGGCGAAACCCGCACCTGCGGCAGGTTGGTGCGGTGGATCGCGGCGGAATGCAGGTCGATCCCGAAATCGCAGCGCAGGACGACTTCCTGCAGAAAGATATGCGCCAGCCGCGCCCCCAGCGACCCGGAGGGGTGGCCCGGAAAGCAGCGATTCAGGTCGCGCCGGTCGGGCAGGTAGCGCGAGCGGCTGAGAAAGCCGAAGGAATTGACCACCGGAATCACCAGCAAGGTGCCGCGCAGGGATTTGAGCTGTGGTGCGCGCAGCAGGCGGCGCACGATCTCGACGCCGATCACCTCGTCGCCATGCACGGCGGCGCTGACGAACATGGTGGGGCCGGGGCGCTTGCCGTGATGCACCTCGACCGACAGATGCACCGGCGTGTGATCGGGCAGGGTGGAGACCGGCAGGTCAATGCCGAGGCTGGTGCCGGGGGCGACAGATTGCCCCGCGATCTCGAAAGGCGCGCGGCTGGGCACCTTCAGCGGTTCCCCTGACCACCAAAGCGCGCGGCATCCGCGGCAGCCCGCCGGATGGCGTTGGATTTATGCACGGTCTCCATATATTCGGCCTCCGCATCGCTGTCATAGACCACGCCGCCGCCCGCCTGAATATAGAGCGTCTCGTCCTTGATCACGGCGGTGCGCAGGGCGATGCACATGTCCATGTCACCGCCCGCGCTGAAATAGCCGACACCGCCGCCGTAAAGGCCGCGTTTCTCGGGTTCCAGCTCGTCGATGATCTCCATCGCGCGCACCTTGGGCGCCCCTGACACGGTGCCCGCAGGCATGCCGGCAAAGAAGGCATCAAGCGCATCGCAGCCTTCCTTCAGCTCGCCCACCACGTTGGAGACGATGTGCATGACATGGCTGTAGCGTTCGACGATGAATTCCTCGGTCGGGCGCACGGTGCCGATCCTTGCCACCCGGCCCACGTCGTTGCGGCCCAGATCCAGCAGCATCAGATGCTCTGCCAGCTCCTTTTGATCCAGCAGAAGGTCGGCTTCCAGCGCGCGGTCCTCTTCCGGCGTGGCGCCCCTGGGCCGGGTGCCTGCCACCGGGCGGATGGTGATCTGATTGCCAAAGACCCGGACCAGGATCTCGGGGCTGGCACCCACCACATGAAAGCCGCCGAAGTTGAAATAGAACATGAAGGGCGAGGGGTTGGTGCGCCGCAGGCTGCGGTAGAGGGTAAAGGGATCCTGGGTAAAGCCCTGCGCCCAGCGTTGGCTGGGCACCACCTGAAAGATGTCGCCCGCCGCGATATAGTCGCGCGCCTTTTCCACCGCGGCCTTGTACCCGTCGCGGGTGAAATTGCTGACCGGTTCCGGGGTCTCATGGGCGTCGCCCAGATCGCGGGAGGTGGCAGGCATCGCGCGTTCCAGATCGCGCACCGCGTCCATCACCCGTTCGGCGGCCTGTGCATAGGCGGCACGCGCCGATTGCCCGTCAGAGACCCAGGCGGGGGAGACGACAGTGACCTCGCCCTTGACCCCGTCGAGCACGGCAATGACCGAGGGGCGGACCATGATCGCATCGGGCAGGCCCAGCGGATCGGGGTTCACGTTTGGCAGATGTTCGACCAGGCGGATCATGTCATAGCCCAGGTAGCCGAACAGCCCCGCCGCCGCCTGCGGCAGATCTTCGGGCAGGTCGATCCGGCTTTCGGCGATGACGTTGCGCAGCACGTCCAGCGGATTGCCGGGCATCTCTTCGAAAGCATCCGCGTCATAGCGGGCGGCGCGGTTCACCGCCGAGCTTTCGCCCCGGCAGCGCCAGATCAGGTCAGGTTTCATCCCGATGATGGAATAGCGTCCGCGCACCTCGCCGCCGGTGACCGATTCCAGCACAAAGGCGTTTTCGCTCGCCCCGGTCAGTTTCAGCATCAGCGAGACAGGTGTGTCCAGGTCGGCGGCCAGCCGGGTAAAGACGATCTGGTTTTCGCCCGCGCCGTAGCCTGCGGCGAAATCTTCATATGCCGGTGTCAGGGTCATGGGTGCCGCCGATCAGGGAAAGTTGACATGGACGGCCTGCAGCGCGCGCTGGTCCACCTTAGGCCCGGCGCGGCGCACCACGTCATCGGCAAAGACGGAATAGAGGTCCTGCGACAGGTTCTGGTCCAGCTGTTCGGTGAGGCGGGCGCGCAGGGCGGCGGATTCGTCGGTCTCGCCGGCCTGCTCAATCGCGTCGAGGCGCAGGATCACCACATTGCCATCCCCCGGCAGCACCGTCACGGCGCCCGGTTCCAGGCTGAAGACCGTTTCCATGAAGCCTTCGGGCGTGCCTTCGATAAAGGCGCGGCGGGTCTGGTTTTCCTCGATCGTGGCGTCAAGCCCCGCTTCCTCGAAGGAGGCGGTGCCGCCCAGTGTCTGCACCAATGCCTCGGCCTGTTCGGTCAGCTGCGCAACGGTCTGTTCGGCGGTCCAGGCGGCGCGCACGTCATCGCGGGCCTGCTCGAAAGGTTCGGGGCGTTCTTCCAGCCGCTCATCCAGCCGCAGGGCAAAGACGCCGCCGTCTTCCAGTTGCGTGATGCGCGGAAAATCCTCGGCGGTGACATCGGCAGCCACGTCACGGAACGCCGTGTAGGCGGCAATGCCCTCGCTGCTTTCGGGGGTCCAGTCGAGTGTGCCGAGGGTCATATGGGTTTCCTCAGCCATCTGTTCGAGGGTCACGCCGCCGGCAAGCTGGTCGTCCAACTCCTGCGCACGGGCCTCTACCGCGCGCACGGCGCGGGCGGAGGCAAGCTCGGCCTGCAGGGCCGGGCGGGCTTCCTCGAAGGTGGTGTTCTGGGCGGGCAGCACGCCGTTCACCCGGAACAGGGCGGGCCCAAGCGGGCTGGGCAGGGGGCCAACGATATCGCCCACTTCGGCGGCAAAGACAGCCTCGCCCGCGGCGTCCAGGTCCAGCCTGCCGACATCGCCCATATCCACATCCGACAGTTCAAGGCCGCGTTCCTCCACCAGCGCGTTGAAGGTGGTGCCATCGACCTCAAGCGCGGCGGCGGCCCGGTCGGCGCTTTCCTGATCGGCAAAGACCAGGCGTTCCACCAGGCGGCGCTCGGGCTGCTGGTATTCGGCGGCGCGGTCGTCATAGGCGCGGCGCAGCTCGTCCTCGGGCACCTCCACCTCGTCCAGCATGGCATCGGGGGAAAGCCAGGCATAGGTGATCTTCTTGGTCAGGGGCAGCATGAAGGCCTGCTGATTTTCGTCGTAATAGGCGCGCAGTTCCTCTTCTCCGGGCTCTGCCAGCGGGGTCGCCAGATCGCTTTCGTCCAGCACGCTCCAGGTAAAGCTGCGTTCCTGGGCGATATAGGTCATCAGCGTATCGGCATAGGTGGCGGGCATCACCACGCCACCGGTGACCGCGCGTTGCAAAAGGGTGCGTGCCGCTTCCTCGCGCAGGGAGGTTTCGAATTCACCCTCCGACAGGCCACCCTGCTGCAGGGCGAAGCGGTAGGCGTCACGGTCGAACTTGCCATCGACACCCTGAAAGGCGGGGATGTTCAGAATGTCCTCGCGCAGGGCTTCGTCGCCGATGGACAGGCCCAGCTGCGCCGTTTCATGGTCCAGTGCCCGGTTGCGCACCAGCCGTTGCAGCACCGCGCGGTCCAGGCCGATTTCCTGGGCACGGGCAAAGGGCAGGCTTTCGCCGGTCTGCTGTTCGATGGCGCGGATTTCATTCTGCAGCTGGCGCGCATAGGCATCCACCGGGATGGATTTGTCACCCACCGTACCGATGGAGCGCAGGTTGCCCGACAGGTTGACCGCGCCAAAGCCACCCAGACCGAGGATCAGCAGACCCATCAGAATCCAGACCGCGGTTTTTGAAATGCTCGACCCTTTGGCCATGTGCCATCACCCTTTTTTACTTTCGCAACTGTCTATGCGTCCGACCCGCGCGGGGCAAGCAACTATGCATGTTTTGCAGCGCTTTGGATCAGGATCATTGAACCCCGGGCCTAACCGGGCCTCAGCTCTGCCAGCCGGTCGAACAGCACGCCGATCCCGGCGGCGTCGAGATTGGCAAAGGCGATGCGCAGCTGCCGCTCTCCGGTGGCGTCGCCCTCGGGGCAGAACATGGTGCCGGGCAGGCAGAGGATGCCCGCGCTGCGCACAAGTTCCGGGGCCAGCGTGGCGGCAGATTGCGCAAAGGGATGCTGCATATAGGCGAAATAGCCGCCCAGCCCCAGCAGTTTCCAGCCCTGCGGTTCCAGACGGGGCATGTTGGCCGTGATCGCAGCACGGCGGGCGAGGATCTCGTCGCGCTCACCGGCGAGCCATTGCGCGAGGTTCCGCATGCCCCAGAGCGCGCCATGCTGGCCCAGTTGCGCGGGGCAGATGGCCACGGTGTCGAGAAACTTTTCAACCTCCGCAAGGCGCCGTTCCGAGGTGACCATGGCACCGACACGGTGCCCGGTGAGGCGGTAGGCCTTGGAAAAGGAATAGAGGTGGATCAGCGTTTCGGCCCAGTCCGGGTCCTGGAACAGCGCATGGGGCGGGCCGCTGCGGCTGTCGAAATCGCGATAGGTCTCGTCCAGGATCAGCGCGATGCCATGGCGGCGGGCAAGATCGAAAAAGGCCTGCACCAGATCGGCGGGGTATTCGACGCCGCCGGGATTGTTGGGGGTGACCAGCGCAATGGCGCGGGTGCGTGGCGTGATCAGGGCGGCGGCATGGTCCGGATCCGGCAGCAGGTCCGGGCCGGTGGCCAGCGGGACCGCCGCAACACCGGACATGTCGAGCCACATCTTGTGATTGAAATACCAGGGGGTTGGCAGGATAACCTCATCCCCTTCGGCACAGAGCGTGGCAATGGCGGCGGCAAAGGCCTGGTTGCAGCCGGAAGTAATACAGACCTGCAAGGGCGTGACCGGCCCGCCATAATGCTGCCCGGTCTGCGCCGCCAGTTCCGCGCGCAGTTCCGGCAGGCCCAGCACCGGGCCGTAAAGATGCGCCGCGTCATTGGTCAGGGCGGCATCGGCCATCGCCTGGCGCAGCGCCTGTGGCGGCGGCTCCACCGGGGCGGCCTGGCTGACATTGATCAGCGGGCGGCCGGGGGCAAAGTCGACGCCCTGCAGCCAGCGGCGGGCTTCCATCACCGGCGGGGCAAAGGTGGTGGCGGTGCGGGGCAATGGCATCGGGGGCATCCTCTTGCAGCGGCGGACGTGAGGGGCCGGCCCCTCACACTCCCCGGGAATATTTAGGCTTTGGACCCATTAATTCTATATACTCAGCGGCGATTTCACGAAATTTCAATGGTTTGGGGCGTGCAGCCAATAGTGGTTCTATTTGCAAGCGACCCAAGCCGTTGAAATGAAGTGAAATCGCCGCCCGTCGCTCCGAAGGAGCGCCGAGTCATGTTGGCACGCCTTTGGCGTGACGGGTTTGACGGATTTTCCCGCAGCCTGCGTCACATCTGCTTGAAATAGAACCACTATTCCTGCGCAGATGTTCCTGGTCTGCGAAAAAATCTGTCAAACTGAGCATATAGAATTAATGGGTCCAGAGCCTAAGGTCAAAAAGAGGGGAAGGGTTCAGTCCTTGCCCCGGTAGGGTTCGACATATTGCAGCGCCATGTCCCAGGGAAAGAAGATCCATGTGTCCTGGCTGACTTCGGTGATGAAGGTATCGACCTGAGGGCGGCCCTTGGGCTTGGCATAGACGGTGGCGAAATGCGCCCTGGGGTACATCTTGCGCACCACTTCCAGCGTCTTGCCGCTGTCCACCAGGTCGTCGATGATCAGGATGCCGGTGCCGTCGCCCATCAGCGTCGCATCGGGCGATTTCAGCACCTGCGCCTCGGACTGGTCCTGGTGGTCGTAGGATTTGACCGAGATCGTATCGACCGTGCGGATGTCCAGCTCGCGCGCCGCGATCATCGCCGGGGCCATGCCGCCACGGGTGATGGCGACCACCGCGCGCCAGGCGCCGTCATCGGGGCCTTCGCCGTCCAGCCGCCAGGCCAGGGCGCGGCTGTCGCGGTGGATCTGGTCCCAGGAAATGTGAAAGCCTTTTTCATGGGGCAGGCGGTTGGCGTCGCGTTTGTCGGACATGGGGTTACCTTTCGATCAGCAACCGGGTGCCGAAGGCCCCCAGCAGCAGGGCGGCGATGCGGTCGAAGACCGGTTTCAGACGCAGATAGCCCTGCCGCGCAACCGGGGTGCTGAGCAGGGTGGCAAAGAGACTGTAGAACAGGATTTCCAGCGTCACATGATTGAACACGACAAAGGCGATTTCGCCCGCGCTCATGCCCTTGGGAAAGACCACGAGGATCAGGGCGGCGGCAAAGAGCATTGATTTGGGGTTGCCGAGGTTCACCAGCGCACCGGCCATGAGGTTGCGGCCGGCCGGCCGGGGCAGGGCAGCGCCGGGGGGCTGGCGGGCGTGCCGCCAGGTCTGCACCGCGATCCAGATCAGATAGAGCGCGCCTGCCACCTTCAGCGTGACATAGGCCCAGGGGGCAAGCGCCAGCAGCCGGTCGAGCCCCAGAAAGGCCGAGGCCGTCCAGCAGCCTGCCGCCAGTGCCAGCCCCACGCCGCTGAGCAGCCCCGCGACGCGGCCCGCGCTGACCGTGGTCCGGATGACAAAGATCATCGCGGCACCGGGGCTGGCCAGGGCTGCGAGGAGGAGCAGGTTGAAGGCGATGAGGCTTTCCAGGGACATCGGTTCAGGCTTATTCCTTGGCCATGTCGGGCGCGTCCACGGCCTTCATGCCGACGACATGGTAGCCCGCATCCACATGCAGGTTCTCGCCGGTGGTGCCGGATCCCAGATCGCTGAGCAGGTAAAGCGCCGCCTTGCCGACGTCGTCGATGGTGACGTTGCGGCGCAACGGAGAGTTGTATTCGTTCCACTTCATGATGTAGCGGAAATCGCCGATGCCGGAGGCTGCCAGCGTCTTGATCGGCCCCGCCGAGATCGCATTGACGCGGATGCCGTCCTTGCCCAGATCCTCGGCCAGATATTGCACCGAGGCTTCCAGCGCCGCCTTGGCCACGCCCATGACGTTATAATGCGGCATGACCTTTTCCGCGCCGTAATAGGTGAGGGTCAGCGCGCTGCTGCCGGGTGACATCATCTTTTCCGCGCGCTGCATGACGGCGGTAAAGGAATAGACGGAAATATCCATCGACATCGCGAAATTGCGGCGGCTGGTATCGACATAGCGGCCGCGCAGTTCGTTTTTGTCAGAAAAGCCAATGGCATGAACAACGAAATCAAGACCGCCCCAGCGCTCTTTCAACCCGTCGAACAGCGCGTCCAGGCTGGCTTCGTCACCGACGTCGCAGGGCAGGACGATGTCGCTGCCCAATTGTGCGGCCAGCGGATCGACCCGCTTTTTCAGCGCATCGCCCTGATAGGAGAACGCCAGTTCCGCCCCCGCTTCGCTCAGGGTACGGGCAATGCCCCAGGCGATGGACTTGTCGTTCGCAAGGCCCATGATCAGCCCACGCTTGCCTTGCATCAAAGTGTTTTCCATGGGCACCGAACCTCTGCCTGTTACATTACCGGTTACCTCTAGGACATTGCGGCCATGCCATCAAGATGCCTGCCTTTGGCGTGTTAGCGCCAACTACCGGATTGGTTGTATAAAAATCGGTCCTGTGGCTTGTTGCGTTATGTCATTTGATATAGCGCTATAGTGATCGGTGCGATTTGCGGCGCACGATTATGAAATTGGGATACTACATGGAAAAACGCACCGGTATTTTTGCGGGGCAGGATCCGTTCGAAATTGCCCGGCAGTGGCTGGGCGAGGCGGAAAGCAAAGAACCCAACGATCCGAACGCGATCGCCCTGGCGACAGTGGACGACGATGGTCTGCCAAATGCGCGCATGGTGCTTTTGAAAGAGATCGAGGCGGATGCCTTTGTCTTCTATACCAATTACGAGAGCGCCAAGGCGCGGGAGCTGGATGGCGCGGGCAAGGCGGCCTTTGTCATGCATTGGAAATCGCTGCGCCGCCAGATCCGGGTGCGCGGGCTGATCACCCGCGAGGACGGGCCGCAGGCCGACGCCTATTACAAGAGCCGTTCGCTGGGCAGCCGGCTGGGGGCCTGGGCCTCGGCGCAGTCGCGCCCCCTGAAAAGCCGCGCGGCGCTGGTTGCCGAAGTGGCAAAGGTGACGGCGGCAAAGGGAACCGATCCGGCGCGGCCTCCGTTCTGGGGCGGATATCGAATCACGCCGCTGGAGATCGAGTTCTGGGCCGACGGCGAATTCCGGCTTCACAACCGGTTCCAATGGCGGCGGGGCGATCCGTCCTCCCCCTGGGATGTGACCCGCCTGAACCCCTGAGTATCAATAAGCTGTCTCGTGTGATAAGAACTTGAATTTTCCGGCCCAAGGGCACGGAAGCAAACGATAAAGGACGATTGTGCAGGACGACCGCGACATACCGACCGAGCCCGAAACAGATGCGCCCGAGGGGACGCCGGTATCGGGCGTCGTGAAATGGTTCGACCCGATCAAGGGGTTCGGCTTTGTTGTGGCGGACGAGGGGGGGCCGGACATTCTGCTGCATGTGAATGTCCTGCGCAACTTCGGCCAGAGCTCTGTCACCGATG
Source organism: Sulfitobacter sp. PR48 (assembly GCF_028807335.1). Lineage (NCBI taxonomy): Bacteria > Pseudomonadati > Pseudomonadota > Alphaproteobacteria > Rhodobacterales > Roseobacteraceae > Sulfitobacter > Sulfitobacter sp. PR48. The sequence goes on from NZ_JARAMM010000007.1 coordinate 255,544, forward strand.
GCGCGCGGGTGGAGGTGATCGCGCAGCGGACCGAACGCGGGGTGCAGGCCACCGCCGTGCTGTCGATCCAGCCGCCCGGCAACGTCCAGACCAGCGCATTGCCGGATATCGTGGGGCTGGACCGCAGCGCCGTGGCGGCGGCACCTCTGGAACCTGCGCGGGTAAAGTGGTTCGATAAATCCAAGGGATTCGGGTTTGCCAATGTCTTTGGCAAGCCGCAGGATGTGTTTCTGCATATCGAAGTGCTGCGCCAGTCCGGCCTGTCCGATTTGCAGCCGGGCGAAGCACTGGCGATGCGGGTGATCGAAGGCAAGCGCGGCCGTATGGCCGCAGAGGTACAGGCATGGGAAACGGTCTTGACGGAACGCGAAGACGAATAGGGATCCGTGCTGCGGCCCTTGCCCTTGTCCTTGTCGCGCTGATGCCCCTTGCGGCCCAGGCCGCATCCGGCTGCCGCGCCGATACGGTCCTGCTGCGTGGCGACTGGGGCCAGGTCCGCTTCACCGTCGAGATTGCGGATGAACCGCAGGAACAGATGCGCGGGCTGATGGGCCGGACCTCGATGCCGGTTTCTTCGGGGATGCTGTTTGTCTATCCCGCGCCGCGCCGTTCAAGTTTCTGGATGCGCAACACGCTGATTCCCCTCGATATGCTGTTCATCGACGCCACCGGTGTCGTGCGCCACATTCACCACAATGCCGTACCGCTGGATGAAACCGCGATTTTCGGCGGCGAGAACGTCCTGGCGGTGCTGGAGATCAACGGCGGGCTGGCACAACGGCTGGGGATCGTGGAAGGCACCGAGCTGCGCCATCCCGCCTTTGCGCGCTTCGGGCCGGCATGGCCTTGCGAGACACCTTAATCTAGGTCTTTTCATTCACGAAGCCAGCGACTAAAGAGGCCAGGTCGGAGCGTGGCGCAGCCTGGTAGCGCACCTGTTTTGGGTACAGGGGGTCGGAGGTTCGAATCCTCTCGCTCCGACCACTTTCATTTATGTTGATAGTCAGGACATTTGCCCTTTCGGGTCACAAAATGCCCTTTGGGTGCAGTTGCGCCCAGTCTCGGTTTGCCCGCCACCAGATTGCAAACACGTTATCTGCACCCGCGGCTTGAATGCGCCGCCTCATGAAATCTTAAAGGTTGGCTTGGGGCCCGGCGCCTGCGGCTTGTTCCGGGCCTGGGTGCCAGTCACTGAGGTCGGATCGCCGCACCACGGCCCGTCGATGCGCGGCTTGGGGTTTCGTTGCCAACGGCAGAAACCTCCGCCTAGCTGTACCTCGGGCCGTGCTCGCATCGTACAAGACCCCTGACGACGCGACACCCCTACATGTGGTGGGCAGCACCCTGACCCCTTCCAGATGCGGTGGGCATTTGCCGATGATTCTTGGCCCGAGAATCCGGCCAACGTGACATTTTTATGAATCGCTGCAGATTTTTCCGGCGAAACCGGATCGCCACCTTTAGGACATCTTGTTCACAGCGGATCTGTGGATAACTTCATGCAAAGGGTGAGCCGATACCCCTAAATGTGCCGTAACGTTTGGAGAATAGCACCGGCGATGCAACCTCCACGGTTCAGGGGGGCTGGGGATATGATCGGTATGAATCGGAGCCCGGCGGGCCGCTCAAAAAGAGCGGCACCGGTCAACCTTAAAGATTGGAAGATTTCTCAAAAAATCCGTTGACCCGTACCCCCATGATGCGTCAATTTGTGTAGGCCGACGATGACGCCACAATATGTAGTGGTTAACGCTCGCAGGGCGCATCAGGGCAGAAGACAGGCACCAGGACGAAAACTTCGTTAAATGCTGCAGGAACACGGGGCAGGCTCCCTCCGTGATCGGTCTTTCTGTGCCTTTTGTCGGCAATGAACGGGGTGGGGACAGTCTGCAATGACAGGCGGGTTTCCGTAGATTGTTAATGCTGGATATGAGGCAGTAAAAAATGAAAATTGAACGTCAGTTTACGACCGCGGGCCAGGACGCATATGCGGACCTGGATTTTGTCAGCACAGTTTCCGAAATCCGCAATCCCGACGGCTCCGTCGTGTTCAAGCTCGACAATGTCGAAGTGCCCTCCGGCTGGAGCCAGGTCGCAAGCGACGTGATCGCGCAGAAATATTTCCGCAAGGCGGGCGTGCCCTCCGAATTGAAAAAGGTGAAGGAAAAGGGCGTGCCCGAGTTCCTGTGGCGCTCCGTGCCCGCCGAAGGTGCCGAGATGGGCGGAGAGACCTCTTCCAAGCAGGTCTTCGACCGTCTCGCCGGGGCCTGGGCCTATTGGGGCTGGAAAGGTGGCTATTTCACCACCGAGGAAGATGCCCGCGCCTATTTTGACGAGATGCGCCATATGCTGGCCAGCCAGCGCGCGGCCCCTAACAGCCCGCAGTGGTTCAACACCGGTCTGCATTGGGCCTACGGCATCGACGGTCCTGCGCAGGGCCATTACTATGTCGACTACAAGACCGGCAAACTGACCCGTTCCAAATCCTCCTACGAACACCCCCAGCCGCATGCCTGCTTCATCCAGTCCGTCGCCGATGACCTGGTGGGCGATGGCGGCATCATGGACCTCTGGGTCCGCGAGGCGCGGCTGTTCAAATACGGCTCCGGCACCGGCACCAACTTCTCCTCGCTGCGTGCGGCAGGGGAAAAACTGTCGGGCGGCGGCAAATCTTCCGGCCTGATGGGTTTCCTGAAAATCGGTGACCGCGCCGCCGGTGCCATCAAATCCGGCGGCACCACACGCCGCGCCGCCAAGATGGTGATCGTCGATGCGGACCACCCCGATATCGAGGAATTCATCAACTGGAAGGTGCTGGAAGAGCAGAAGGTCGCCTCCATCGTCGCAGGCTCCAAGATGCACGAGCAGAAGCTGAACCTTCTGTTCAAGGCGATCAAGGAATGGGACGGGACAGTTGAAGATGCCTATGACCCGGCCAGGAATGACGCGCTGAAACAGGCGATCCGCGAAGCGAAAAAGGTTGCGATCCCCGAGACCTACGTCAAACGCGTGCTGGATTACGCCAAGCAGGGCCACACCAGCATCGAATTCCCGACCTATGACACCGACTGGGACTCCGAGGCCTACAACTCGGTCTCCGGCCAGAACTCCAACAACTCGATCCGCGTCACCAATGCCTTCCTGACCGCCGTCGAAAAGGATGCCGACTGGGAACTGACCGACCGCACAACCGGCAAGGTGGCCAAGACCATCCGCGCCCGTGACCTCTGGGCCCAGGTGGGCCATGCCGCATGGGCCTGTGCCGATCCGGGCATCCAGTACCACGACACGGTGAACGACTGGCACACCTGCCCCGAAGACGGCGCGATCCGCGGCTCCAACCCCTGCTCGGAGTACATGTTCCTCGATGACACCGCCTGCAACCTGGCGTCGATGAACCTGCTGACCTTCCTGCAGGACGGCGTGTTCAACGTCGAAGACTACATGCATGCCGCGCGCCTGTGGACCGTGACGCTGGAGATCTCCGTGATGATGGCGCAATTCCCCTCCCGGGAAATCGCGCAGCGGTCCTATGACTTCCGCACCCTGGGTCTGGGCTATGCGAACATCGGCGGATTGCTGATGAACATGGGCTATTCCTATGACAGCGACGAGGGCCGCGCGCTTTGCGGTGCGCTGACCGCGATCCTGACCGGCGTGTCCTATGCCACTTCCGCCGAAATGGCGGGCGAGCTGGGGGCCTTCCCGGGCTATGCCAAGAACGGCAAGCACATGCTGCGCGTCATCCGCAACCACCGCAACGCGGCCTATGGCAACGACACCGGCTATGAGAAGCTGAGCGTCAAGCCGGTGCCGCTGGATCACGCCAACTGCCCGCAGCCCGGCCTGATCGACGTGGCCATGTCCACCTGGGACGAGGCGCTGACACTGGGCGAGGCACATGGGTATCGCAACGCGCAGGTCTCGGTCATCGCGCCCACCGGCACCATCGGTCTGGTGATGGATTGCGACACCACCGGGATCGAGCCTGACTTTGCCCTGGTGAAGTTCAAGAAGCTGGCCGGCGGCGGCTATTTCAAGATCATCAACCAATCTGTGCCCGCCGCGCTGGAAAAGCTCGGCTACGGCTCCGCCCAGATCGAAGAGATCGTGTCCTACGCCGTGGGCCACGGCACCATCGGCAATGCCCCCGGCATCAACCACACCTCGCTGGCGGGCCATGGTTTCGGCCCCAACGAACTGGCCAAGGTGGACAAGGCGCTGGCTTCGGCCTTCGACATCCGCTTTGTGTTCAACCAATGGACGCTGGGTGCGGATTTCTGCAAGAACGTGCTGGGCATCCCGGCGGACAAGCTGAATGACCCGACCTTCGACCTGCTGAAATCCCTGGGCTTTACCCGCGCGGACATCGACGCGGCCAATGACCACGTCTGTGGCACCATGACGCTGGAAGGGGCGCCGCACCTGAAAGAAGAGCATTACGGCATCTTCGATTGTGCCAACCCCTGCGGCAAGAAGGGCAAGCGGTATCTCAGCGTCAACAGCCACATCTACATGATGGCCGCGGCGCAAAGCTTCATCTCCGGCGCGATCTCCAAGACGATCAACATGCCCAATGACGCAAGCATCGAGGATTGCCAGCAAGCCTATGAGCTGTCCTGGAGCCTCGGGATCAAGGCCAATGCGCTCTACCGCGACGGCTCCAAGCTCAGCCAGCCGCTGGCGGCCGCGCTGATCGAGGATGACGACGATGCGGCAGAGGTGCTGGAAAGCGGCTCCCTGCAGGAGAAAGCCGCCGTGCTGGCCGAAAAGATCGTCGAGAAGGTGATCGTCAAGGAAATCATCAAATCGCACCGCGAGAAGATGCCCCAGCGCCGCAAGGGCTATACCCAGAAGGCCATCGTGGGCGGCCACAAGGTCTATCTGCGCACCGGCGAATACGGCGACGGCAAGCTGGGCGAGATCTTCATCGACATGCACAAGGAGGGCGCGGGCTTCCGGGCGATGATGAACAATTTCGCCATCGCGGTCTCTGTCGGGCTTCAGTACGGCGTGCCGCTGGAGGAATTCGTTGATGCCTTCACCTTCACCAAGTTCGAACCGGCAGGCATGGTGCAGGGCAATGACAGCATCAAGAATGCGACCTCGATCCTCGACTATATCTTCCGCGAACTGGCGGTCAGCTACCTGGACCGGACCGATCTGGCCCATGTGAAGCCCGAAGGCGCCACATTTGACGATCTGGGCCGGGGCGAAGAGGAAGAAGGCGTGGCCAATGTCTCCGAACTGTCGGAAACCGCCGCGACCAAGAGCCTCGAAGTGCTGCGCCAGATCAGCTCGACCGGCTATCTGCGCAACCGTCTGCCGCAGGAACTGGTGGTGCTTCAGGGCGGCCAGCGCGAGATGGCAGCCGCCGTCGCCGCAGCTGCTCCGCAGGTCAACGGCAATGCCGCCGTCGCCATGGCGGCAAGCACGTCGGTGGCCACCGGGGCGGTCAGCATGGATGCCCGGACCAAGGCCAAGATGCAGGGCTACGAGGGCGAGGCCTGTGGCGAATGCGGCAATTACACGCTGGTGCGCAACGGCACTTGCATGAAGTGCAACACCTGCGGTGGGACAAGCGGCTGTAGCTGATATCGGACCGCGCCCTGACGGGGGCGTGCAGGGGCAGGGCCTTGGGGCCCGCCCCGACGAGACAAGGGCCCCGGGCAGGCCCATTTGAGACGGGGTGGGTTCTCGCGCATCGCTTTGCGATACGCTGCCACCCACGCCGCAGCCCCGGCATCGCCGGGGCGCGGGACACGGAGCGCGTGCGCGTGCTCTGGACGACGTTCAGGCCGCAGGCAAACAAATACCGAGCGGTTAACATATTGAGCTTGAACGGCGAAACTAGAGGAGAGCTTCGGCTCTCCTTTTTTCTGTTCAGGAGGATGAGGGCTGACTCCGGCCTTTTTCTAGGAAAAGGCCTCTGTCAGGGGAGTTCGCGTTTGCTGCGCAAAGCGCGAACGGAACGGCGAAACTACGGGGGCACTTCGGTGCTCCCTTTTTTCTGTTCGGGAGGATGCGGGCTGACTCCGGCCTTTTAAGGAAAAGGCCTCTGTCAGGGGAGTTTGCATTTGAAGGAAATGCAAACGGAACGGCGAAACTAGAGGAGAGCTTCGGCTCTCCTGAGGCTGCTGAAAAAGCACGTTCCTGCACCCGCCCCCCCCCGAAACAACGAAATCGTTCTTCCACGACGCCAGCCACAAGCCTTGGCCCGGGTGTCAGCCCGGGCCGCGCCCGACCCTCCC